>CALRKZ020000009.1:0-131432 GCA_943368365.1 Mesorhizobium carmichaelinearum | reverse complement strand
GAGGATGAATGAGGGTTTTCCTGGTGTTCATGGCGCTGTGGTCCCACTCCGATCCATCTCGAACTCGGTTGTGAAACGCAGTAGCGGCGACGATAGTTGGAGGGTAGCTTCCCGCGAAAATAGCTCAATGCCAGGATAAAACTCTTGTTTATCCACAGTGGTTGGTCCAGATTTGCTGATCCAACTGATCGCATGATCAGCCCATGCATGATCCGGCAGTCAATGCTGCGGGATGTGGATGAGTTGAGTGAAGCGAGAGGAAGCCACCGGCAGGTGGCTTTTTTTGTGTCTGTTTTGTCCCTGTTGTGGTGGCTGGGGTTAGGGGGTAACGGCTGCTGCCACGTCCCGGGCCTGGCTGGCGGGCTGGTGATCGCGCAGCTGGAGTTCGCTCAGCGCGCTGAAGCGCGCAAAGCTCCCCGGCTCACGCTGGGGATTGCCGGGGCGGTCACTGAAGGCCACCTGCAGGCCCGCCTGACTGGCGGCCTGGAGTTCGGCCAGGGAATCGCTGAGGAAGAGGATGTGGGATGGGGCCACCTCCAGCTGGCCGGCGATGGCGTGGTAGCTGCGAGGTTCCTGCTTCGGCCCGGTGCGGGTGTCGAACCAACCCCGGAACAGACCGCGGAGATCACCGGCATCGCTGTGGCGGTAGAGCAACTGCTGGGCCTTCACCGATCCGGAGGAATACACCGCCAGGGTGAACCCTTGCACCGACCAGTCGGCCAGGGCGGGGGCGACATCCGGATAGAGCGGTGCCTTCAGCTCGCCGATGGCGTAGCCGTGCTCCCAGATCAGGCCCTGCAGTTCCTTGAGGGCAGGGAGCTTGCGGTCCTGCTCGATCAGCTTGCGCAGGACGGTGGCCAGCCTGCTCAGGCGCTCAGGCGCCGCCTCGGAGCCGCCACCGGGATCCACCACCCCCCCATCCAGTCGATGGGCCGCACTGAAGGCCTCCACATCGAGCAGCAGGGTTGCCACGGGTTCGCTCGCGCCGTGCTGAAGCAGGAACGCCTCCATTCGTTCCCTGGCGTAGGGGAAGAGGGTGTCGGCCACGAAGCTGACCGGACAGGTGGTGCCCTCGATGTCCAGCAGGATGTGGCTCACGTCGAACCTCAGGGCGGCTGGACCGGCCAGTGGGGATCCGGGAACCGGCGGCGATCCGGAGGCCGGGGCCTCCGCTGGGAAGATCTCCCGCCAGGCTCCTCCGCCGGTCTCCGGCCGCAGGAGCAGGAGCTCGCGCCAGCGCTGTTCCAGCAGGAACTCCAGAATCTCCAGGTGGCGGCGGGCCCCGTCCAGGTCCCGTCCCCAGGCGTAGAGACCGTGGCCGCCGATCAGCAGACCGTGGGGCGCCGCTGGCAGATGGGGCGAGGCCAGTCGGCTGAGCCGCTCGAGGTTTTGGTCGTTGGCCAGCACCGGCAGCCTCACCTCAGCCTGATGGGTGAGCACCCCTTCGAGGCCCTTCAGCATCTCCAGACCCTCCAGCCGCACGGTCGCGAAGCCTGGCCCGCCGGCGTGTCGCAGGGCCAGGCGCGAGAGCAGGGTGGCCGAGGGCGAGTGGGTGTGCAGCACCGCTCCGGCACCCGTGCGACGCACGATCTCCAGATGGAGGCGGGTCTCGGCGCTGGCCTTCCCCTTCCCCTCGATCACCGTTCCCGACGCATCCACGACGATCAGCTCGTGGGGCTGCACCGAGCCCTTGTCGACCCCGCTGGGGGCCATCAGCAGCTCGAGCGGTTCGCGGCGCCGCACACAGCTGAAATTGCCGCCGGTTCCATCGCACCAGCCCCGGCGGTGGATGGCGGCCATGGTGCCGCTGAGGGCCGTGGCGAGGTCGGCGGGGGCGGTCATGGCGGCAGGGCCCGGGACGCTGGGCTCGGGCAGGCGGGTTGGCCCCATCCTCTCCTGCGGGTTGCCGTCTGCGGCGGCCTCAGCTCTGGCAGGTGGGACACCAGTGAGTGCTGCGGCCCGCCAGGCGATCGCGCCGCAGGGTGGTGCCGCAGCGGCGGCAGGGTTCGCCGCCCCGGCGGTACACCCAGGCCACCCCGCCGTAGTTGCCGTTGGTGCCGCTCAGGTCGCGGAAATCGCTGAAGGTGGTGCCGCCCGCACCGATGCTGATCTCCAGCACGCTCCGCAGCTCTCGCCGCAGGCTCTCCAGTTCCGGGGGCCGCAGGCTGCCGCTGCGGCGGTGAGGGGAGATGCCGGCGGCGAAGAGGGATTCATCGGCATAGATGTTGCCGACTCCGGCCACCAGGCTCTGATCGAGAAGGGCGTTCTTGATCGGCCGGCTCGAGCCGGCCAGCCGCTGCCGCAGCCAGGCCAGGTCGAAGTCGTCACTGAAGGGCTCCGGGCCGAGTCGCCCCAGCCCGCCCATCTCCTGCTCCGGTGGGATCCCCGGGGCGATCCACCACATCGTGCCGAAGCTGCGCACATCCACGAAGCGCAGTTCCTGGCCCTCGGCGTTCCACAACCGCACCCGGGTGTGGGCACAGGGGGGGCGAGGCTGCTCCAGCCAGAGGAACTGGCCTGTCATGCGCAGGTGCACCCCCCAGGCGCCGGCCGGCTCGCCGTCGCGGCTCAGCCCTGCCAGCAGGTACTTGCCACGCCGCCGCCACTGCTCGACGTTGCAGCCGCTCAGCCGGGCGCAGAACAGGGCAGGATCGCGTGGGGATGCCACGACACGCGGCCGCAGCACCTCCAGGCGATCAATGCGAAAACCGCGCAGCTGGCGCTCCAGCCCTCGCCGGACGGTCTCCACTTCCGGCAGCTCGGGCATCCCTCAGGCGAGGCTTGGAGACCCACAGGCTGCCACGGACGGGGAGGCTCAGGCCTTCTCGAGCTCGGCCTCGGCGAAGTTGTTGGTGTTGATGCCGCCTTCGGAGCCGCTGTAGCCGTTGTAGTTGACCTTCTCGAAGCGCACCACCACCGGGTAGCGGATGCCGGAGGTGTCGACGGAGGCCACGGTGCCGACTTCGTTGAACCAGTAGGACTCGGGCCGCTTGATGCGCACCTTGTCGCCGCGGGAGATCGCCATCGCTGCGCTGAAGAGGGTTGGGTGACTGCCTGTCGGAAGATACCTGCGGCACCGGGGGGCCACGACGGAGGCGTCACGTTTCGTCGCCGGCTGCCGTGGCACGATCGCCATCCCCCGCCCGCCGTGCCGATGGAGGCCCCCGCCCTCGAGCTGGATCTGCCCGATCCCGAGCGGGACGACCTCAGCACGATGGAGTTCCTGGCCCGGCTGGAGGAAGCCTGGGCCGTGTGCGACCGCTTCGACCTGCAGACCGAAATCTGGCGTGGTCGCATCCTGCGGGCCGTGCGGGATCGGGAGAAGCGCGGCGGCGAGGGGCGCGGCACCGGCTTCCTGCAATGGCTGCGCGAACGGGAGATCAGCAAGACCCGGGCCTACGGCCTGATCCAGCTGGCGGAGTCGGCCGATGGCCTGATCGGTGAGGGGCTGCTGGAGCAGGGGAGCGTGAACAACTTCTCGAAGCGGGCCTTCCTGGAGACGGCCCAGGCCGATCCGGAAGTGCAGCTGATGATCAGCGAGGCCGCCAACGACGGCCAGCAGATCACCCGCAAGCAGGTGCGGCGCCTCACCGACGAGTTCACCGCCGCCACCAGCCCGCTGCTGCCGGAGGAGATCCGCCAGCGCACCCAGGAGAACCTGCTGCCGCCGAGGGCCGTGGCGCCGCTGGTGAAGGAGCTGGCCAAGCTGCCGGAGGAGCAGCAGAACGACCTGCGCCGGGCGCTGCGCGAGGAGCCCGAACTGGAGCGGGTGAAGGACGTGACCAGCACGGCCCGCTGGCTGAGCAAGGCGGCTGAGGCCGGGCTGGCGGTGCGGGCGTTCCAGCAGGGGGAGCTCAACCTCGAGAAGGCCATGCAGGAAGCCCAGCGGCTCGATGCCCTCGGACTGCTGGCCGATGCGGTGGGCCAGGCCCAGCAGCTGGAGAGCGCCGTGCTGAAGCTGCACACCAGCTGGCGGCGGCTCGGCGGGCTGCAGGAGCGGCTCTGGGTGGAGAGCGGCAGCAGCACGCCCCACCTGCGCGAACTGCTCACCGCCCTGCAGAGCCTGAGCGGCAGCACGCTGCGGGTGTCGCTGGGGGAGCTGGCGGGGGGCAAGCGGGTGCGGCTGCAGCTGGTGGAGGAAGCGGCCGACCGGCTGGAGGCGCCACCCCTGGGCTGACCGCCAGATCTGGTGGGGTTAGGGTCGGCCCGCACCAGGGCTGTGGGGGTTGTGGCGGCGGATCCGCTTCGGGAGGCGCTGGAAACCCACTTCGGCTGGTCCGCCTTCCGGCCGGGGCAGCGTCCGGTGGTGGAGGCCCTGCTGGCCGGCCGCGACTGCCTGGCGGTGCTGCCCACCGGCGGCGGCAAGTCGCTCTGCTTCCAGTTGCCGGCCCTGGTGCGCCAGGGGCTGGTGCTGGTGGTGTCACCGCTGGTGGCCCTGATGCAGGACCAGGTGAGCCAGCTCCATCGCCGCGGCATCCCGGCCGCCTCCCTGCACCGCGGGCTGGAGGCCGCCGAGCGGCGGCAGCTGCTGCGCCGACTCGGCGAGAACCGGCTGCGCCTGCTCTATCTGGCGCCGGAACGGCTGCAGGCGGAGGCCACGCGGCGGCTGCTGGAGGAGGTGCAGGAGCAGGGGCGTCTGGTGGCCCTGGCCGTGGACGAGGCTCACTGCATCAGCGCCTGGGGGCACGACTTCCGCCCTGACTACCGTCGGCTGGGGCAGCTGCGCAGCCTCTGTCCGGGGGTGCCGCTGGTGGCCCTGAGCGCCACCGCCGCGCCGCGGGTGCGGGCGGACATCATCCGGCTGCTGCAGCTGCGGCGTCCGCTGATCCAGGTGCGCTCCGCCCGCCGAGGGAACCTCACCTACACCATGCGCCGGCGGCCGCAGGACCCGTTGCCGCTGGTGCTGGAGGCGATCGCGGCATCGCGGGGTGCGGTGCTGCTCTATGCCCGCACGCGCCGGTCGGTGGAGGCCTGGGCGGCGCGGCTGGGCGGGGCCGGGATCGAGGCGATCACCTACCACGCCGGCCTGGATCCGGAGAGCCGCGTGCTGGCGCTCGAGCATTTCCAGCGGGCCGAGCGCCCCGTGCTGGTGGCCACGGTGGCGTTCGGCATGGGGGTCGACCGGCCGGATGTGGGGCTCGTGCTGCACCTGGATCTGCCGGCCAGCCCGGAGGGTTATCTGCAGGAGTCGGGCCGGGCGGGGCGCGACGGCCTGCCCGCCCAGTGCCTGGTGCTGTTCGATCCCACCGACCGGCTCACGCTGGGCTGGGCGATGCGAGCCTCGGAGCGGCAGCTCCCCGCGGAGGTTCGTGAGCAGGAGCGGCAGCGGCTGGCCCTGGCCCAGCAGCAGCTGCGGAGGATGGAGGCGGTGGCGGAGGGCGGCGGCTGCCGCGAGCAGGCGCTGCTGCTGGCGGTGGGGGAGCTGGTGCCCGCCTGCGGCCGCTGCGACGGCTGTGCCGGCAGCGCGCAGCCGCTCGACTGGTCGGAGCAGGCGGCCCAGGTGCTGGCGGCCCTGGAACGGCGTGACGGGGTGGATCTACGACGCCTCGCGGATGAACTGGCCACCCTCCACGGCAGCGACGAGGAGCGCTGGGGCTGGCTGGTGCGGCGGCTGGTGCAGGAGGAGCTGATCAGCGAGAGCGACGACGGCAGCCAGCGACTGTGGCTGCGCGGCGCCGGTCGGCATTACCTGCGCCGCCCCTGGCCCCTGCGCTGGTGCGCCTGAGGGCTCAGCGGGCGGCCGAGCGGCAGACGTCGGTGACCAGCTGGTTCTCGAAGTCGGACTGGGGGGGATCCCAGCTCTTCCAGGCGCCGGCCTCGCCGGTGGCGTTGATCCGGCGGGCGGCGCAGTTCACGGCCAGGAAGATGGGCTGCCCGGCGCTGTTGAGGGCCGGGGCCACCTGGCTGCCGCCCATGGCCTGCCAGTTGGAGAAGTCGACCTGGAGCGGGCCGTAGGTGCGCCAGTCGGGTGGGCCGGCCTTGGCGGGGGCCGGCTGGGGCTGGGGTCGGGCCACGGCCACAGCCGCGGCCGCGGGCCTGGCCGGCGCCGGCGCCGGCTGCGCCGCAGTGCTGGCAGGCGCTGGCTTGGCGGGCACGGGTTTGGCCGGAACGGGTTTGGCGGCCACCGGCTGGGCCGGGGCCGGTTTGGCTGCGGCCGGTTTGGGCGCCGCCGCTTTGGGCGCGGCCGGCTTCGAAGCGGTGGGCTTGGCTGCCGTGCCCCGCAGGATCAGGCGTGTGCCCGCCTCAAGATCATCGGGTTTCTCGAGGCCGTTGAGGCTTACGAGACGGCTCATCGGCACGCCGTAGCGCTCGGCGATCTGGGAGAGGGTCTCGCCGGGCTGAACCTTGTGCTCCCGGGCGTTGCGGTTCACCGGCGCCTGTCGGGCGGCGGCGCTGGCGGCGCCCGGCACCACCAGCCGCTGGCCGGCCTCCACCAGGTTGGCGTTGGTGAGGCCGTTGAGCTGCATCAGCCGCTGCACGGACACCCCGAAGCGATCGGCGATCTCGGAGAGGGTTTCCCCGGGCTGCACCGTGTAGCCGCCGGCGCCGGATCCGCCGCCACGGGAGGGGGCCGCCCCGCCGCCGGGCAGGCGCAGCCTTTGCCCGGCCTCCACCAGGTTGGCGTTGGTGAGGCCGTTGAGCTGCATCAGCCGCTGCACCGACACCCCGTAACGATCGGCGATCTCGGAGAGGGTCTCGCCGGGCTTCACCACGTACTGCGCGTTGGCCGGCAGGGCCAGGGGCAACAGCAGGGTGAAGACCAGTGCGGCCAGGGCACGACGCGAGGGGCGCATGGATGGCGGACGGCTGGGTGAACCTTAAGGAGATCCCCACGCTGTGCCAGTCCCCCGGGGAAAATCCCCGTTCGGGCGCTCAGCCCATCAGCCGCTTGATCTGGGCCAGCCGCTCCCCGTAGGGGGGGTAGCGGAAGGGGAGATCGAAGCGGAAGCCGCGCCGCAGAACGCTGCGCTGATGGGAGAAGGTGTCGAAGCCGGCCTGGCCGTGGTACGAGCCCATGCCGCTGGCACCGACGCCGCCGAAGGGCAGCTCCGGCACGCCCACCTGCAGCACCACATCATTGAGGCAGACCCCGCCGGAACTGGTGCCGGCCAGCAGTTGGCTCCGGGCGGTGGCGCTGCGGCTGAAGAGATAGAGGGCGAGGGGTTTGGGGCGCTTCCGGATCTGGGCCAGGCCTTCCTCCAGCGAACCGATCGAGAGCACCGGCAGCAGCGGGCCGAACAGCTCGTCGGCCATCAGGGGATCGTCGGGCTCTGTCACCGCCAGCAGCGTGGGGGCGATCCGCAGCCGCTCCGGATCCAGCTGGCCGCCGCAGAGCACCTGACCCCGGCGCTGGGCGCCCTCCAGCAGGGCGGCGAGGCGATCGAACTGGGCGCGGTTCACGATCCGCGCCAGGTCGGGGGAGGCCAGTGGGTCGTCGCCGTAGGCGCGGCGAAACGCGGCCGCCAGGCGCTCCACCAGCTCCTCTCGCACCGGCTCCTCCACCAGCAGGTGGTCGGGGGCGACGCAGGTCTGGCCGGCGTTGAGCCCCTTGCCCCAGGCCAGCCGACGGGCGCTCACCCCGAGATCGGCATCGGCCAGCACGAGGGCCGGGCTCTTGCCGCCCAGCTCGAGCGTCACGGGGGTGAGGTGCCGGGCGGCGGCCTCCATCACCAGCCGGCCGATGCGTTCGCCGCCGGTGAAGAAGATGTGGTCGAAGCGCAGCTCCAGCAGGGCGCGGGCCACATCCCCATCGCCCTCCACCACCACCACCGCTTCCGGATCGAGATGGTGCGCGGCCAGCCGGGCGATCAGCGCCGAGGTGTGGGGCGCATGCTCGGAGGGCTTGAGCACGGCGGTGTTGCCGGCCGCCAGGGCACTCACCAGGGGCTGGAGGGCCAGCGAGAAGGGGTAGTTCCAGGGGCCGATGATCAGCACGCAGCCGAGGGGCTCGGCGATCCGCTCGCCGCGGCCGGGCTGCTGGGCGAGGGGCACGGGCACGGGGCTCGGCGCCATCCAGCGCCGCAGCCTGCGCTGCGCCAGGGTCAGTTCCTGGCGCACGGCCACCACCTCGAAGTAGGCCTCCACGGGCGGTTTGCCCAGATCGGCGGCGAGGGCATCGAGGACGGCGGCCTCGTTCTCGGCCAGCAGGGTTTCCAGGCGGCGCAGCTGCTGGCGCCGCCAGGCCTCGGGCCGGGTGTGGCCGGAGGCCACGCGATCGCGCATCGCCTCCAGACGGGCGGCGGGCAGGGGTGGCGCGGCCGCCGCGGGGGGACGGGCCGGCGAGGACACCGGGATGGGGGCCAAGGGTTGGCTCAGGGCGATGGGGTCGCCGGCGGGGAAGCCTGGGCGGGTGCGGATTCTGGCCCGGCCGGGGCTGGCTCCGCGAGGGGCGCCGGGGCGGTGGTGGCGGGGGCTGGCGACGGCGTGAGGCTGATCGGCTCGAGCGTCACCACCACGGCCCGCACCGAACCCTCCTGCAGCGGGGCCTGCCGGCTGGCCCAGGTCTCCACCAGTTTCTGCGACTGGGCCGAGGGCGGGGGCACCAGGCTCTGGGCCTGGCCATTGCTGCGGATCGCCAGGGGCACCTCCTCCGCCTTCTGCAGGTGGGGAGCCGGCAGACGCACCACGTCGGCCTGCACCTGCTGGGAACCGGTTCCGACCTCAAGACGCAGGGCATCGCGCCAGTGGCGGGGGAGGGCCGCGAGGGGATCGCCCGATCGCTGCCAACGCAGCCGCTCGGCCCGGGCCGCCGCCGGCATCGCCTTCTCGGCGAGGTTGTCGAGGTTGATCTCGCCACCGAGGCCGGCGGCGCCGCTGAGGGCGGTGATCAGCCAGGGGGCGGGCTGGTCGATTCCCGCCTCGGGCTGCTGCCCGGGCTCTTCCGCCCGCCCGCCGGCGCCGCCCAGGCTGAAGCGACCCTGGGCGGGGATCGTGTTGGTGGTCAGGGTTGATGCGGCCAGTCCGGAGCCGGCCCGCACGGCCAGGATGTCTCGCGGATCGGGCGAGCCCGGCAGGCGGATCACCGGCAGGCCCCGGCTGATGGATACCAGACCGGATGCGGCGTCGATGCTGGCCTGGTCGGTGGCCGGGGGTGCGTCGTGCGACCGGCCGAAGGGGGCGGGGCTGGCATCGGCCCGGCGGCTCCAGCGCTCACCCAGTGCCCATCCGAGCCAGGGTGTCGTGAGCAGGAGACCGGAACCGAGCCAGCGGATGGGTCGGAGCGACGGTGATCCGTTGCGGCTGGGAGCCATGGCCCGTGGTTGGGTCAGGGTCTCGGTGCCGCATGGGACGGGTGAGGGGGGAGCACTCATGGGGAGAACGGCGGTCGCTGCGTGGAGGGGGCCTGGAGACGCCCGGGGGCTGAGGGCGGTGAGGGCCCCGTGCTGCTGCCGGCAGGGGAGCGGGCCGCCTGGCGGGGGCGGAGGATGTGGAGTTCCAGCTGGGGATGCTCGAGGTGACGGCCATAGAGCGTCCGGAGCCACTGGGAGGCCTGCGCAAGGGTGAGTCCCTCCAGCACGACGGAGCCCAGCAGGGCCAGGCGGGCACTGCCGTCGTCGAGGATCTCGAACCGTCCGCCCAGCTCCCGGCTCTGGGGGGCAAGGAGTCGCAGGTCGATCAGGTCACCGGCCCCGAGCACGTAGTCACCCCTGGCGATGCCGCCGTGAGGGGAGTGCACGGCACGGCTCGGATTCGCAGCCGGTGAACCTGGAACGGCCCCGGAGAGCGGTGACTGAAGGGCCAGGACCAGCAGGAAAGCGGTGCCGCCGCGAACCTGGTCGGTGAGACTCCCGGGCATGGTTGGGCGGGATGAAATCCCCCGATGGCGCCAGGTGGACTCGCATGAGCTTAGGCGGCTTCCGGAACATCTCTGGCGGGAAGAAAGCATCCATCCCTTCCACCCTTCACTGTTCTGGATTCAGCTGTCGGACGCCCTCGCCGACACGTTGCCCAGCTGCCCGGTAAAGCCCTTGACGAGACTTGAACTCGTGACCTCTCCCTTACCAAGGGAGTGCTCTACCGCTGAGCTACAAGGGCATGTGGAAGGTGGGCCGGGTTGGATTTGAACCAACGTAGGCAGAGCCAGCGGATTTACAGTCCGCCCCCATTAACCACTCGGGCACCGACCCGAACCACACCCCGACAACTTACCAGCCGGGGGGGCCCCCTCCGGGCCCTCCATCCCATGCATCTCCTGCTGCTCAACGGCCCGAACCTCAACCTGCTGGGGCGCCGTGAGCCCGGCCTCTACGGCAGCGCCGGCCTGGCGGCGATCGAGGCCGACCTCCTCCAGCGGGCCGCGGCGCTCGGGGCGGCTCTGGAGTGCTTCCAGAGCAACCATGAAGGCGCCCTGGTGGATCGGATCCACGCCGCGGCCGGCGTGGCCGACGGCATCCTGATCAACGCCGGCGCCTACACCCACACCTCGATCGCCCTGCGGGATGCTCTGCTGGGCGTGGCCATCCCGTTCGTGGAACTCCACCTGAGCAACATCCACGCCCGCGAGCCGTTCCGGCATCATTCGTTCCTGGCCGACCGCGCCGTGGGCGTGGTGGCCGGGTTCGGCACCACCAGCTATCGCCTCGCCCTCGAGGGGCTGGTCGACCATCTGCGCAGCCGGCCTTGAGCGGAGCCTCCCCGGCGGCGGCCACGCCGGCAGCGGTGGCGCGGGTGCGCTGGCTGGCGGCTCCCAGCAGCCCCCGGTGGCTGGCCCAGGCCCTGGCCCATCCCGCCGAACTGCTGATCGATCACGCCCACTGCGAGCGCAAGGCCGCCGGCGTGGCCCTGCAACTGATGTTCCGCTACGCGGCCGATGCCGAGCTGGCCGCCGTGCTCAGCCCGTTGGCGCGCGAGGAACTGGAGCACTTCGAGCGGGTGCTGGCGCTGCTGCAGAGCCGCGGGATCGCCCTGCGGCCCCTGGCGGCGCCCCCCTACGGAGCTGCGCTGGCGGCCCTGGTGCGGCGCCACGAGCCCCTGCGCCAGCTCGACAGCTTCCTGGTGGCCGGCCTGATCGAGGCCCGCAGCCATGAGCGGCTGGCCCTGCTGGCCGCCCACGCTGCCGATGCCGAGCTGCGCGGCCTCTACGGCGATCTGCTGGTGAGCGAGGCCCGCCATTTCGGCCTCTACTGGGTGCTCTGCGAGCGCCGCTGGCCCCGGCAGCAGGTGATGGAGCGCCTGGCCGAGCTGGCCGCCGCCGAGGCGGATGTGCTGGCCTCGCTCCATCCGGAGCCGCGCCTGCACAGCTGAGGGCGCGGCTCAGGCGGCCACGGGGTCCGGCAGGCCGTCGAGCAGGGAGAAGCGCTCCGCGATCGGATCGCCCGTGAACCTCGCCACCCAGCCCTCGGGGTTGTCGAAGAAGCGCAGGGCGGTGAACCGCGGAGCCGGGCCCATGTCGAACCAGTGGCGCGTGCCGGCCGGCACGGCGATCAGGTCGTCGCGCTCGCACAGCACCTGCAGCACCTCCTCGCCCAGGTGCAGGCAGAACAGGCCCCGGCCCTCCACGAAGAAGCGCACCTCGTCCTCGCCGTGGGTGTGCTCGGCGAGGAACTTGCGGCGCAGCTCGGCGCGCTCCGGGTGGTCGGGACCGAGCCGGATCGCATCCACCGTGGCGTAGCCGCCCTCCCGCTGCAGCCGCTCCACCTCGGCGGCGTAGGCCGCCAGGATCGCGGCCGGCTCCGCCTCGGCCGGCAGCGCGGCCCGCGCCGGCCAGCGTTCGAAGCGGATGCCGCGCGCCTGCAGTTCGGCGGCGATCACGGCGCCGTCGTCGCTGTCGAGCAGCGGGGCGGAAGGGGCGCCCTCGTGGGCGGCATGGATGAGCAGGCGGCTCACGGTGGCAGAGCGGCGGAGGGCGTCGTGCCACAGCCTAGAAAGCGTGGCGACGGCCCCAGGTGGTGGCCGGCACCTGCCGAGCGCCTGCCGTGACCGACCTCCCCGTTCCGCTGCCCCACGCCCCCCTGCCGCCCGCCGGTCTCACCCTGGTGGGCGTGGGCCCGGGCGATCCCGAACTCTGCACGGTGGCCGCCGTGCGTGCGATCCGCGCCGCCGCCGTGGTGGCCTATCCGGTGGCCCGCACCGGAGGCAGCGGCATGGCCGCCGCCATCGCCGCCCCCTGGCTCTCGCCCACCCAGCGGCGGCTGCCGCTGCTGTTCCCGATGGTGGCGGAGGCCGAGCCACGGCGGCAGGCCTGGCACGCGGCCGCCGACGCCCTGGCCGCCGAGGTGGCCGCCGGCCATGCGGTGGTGCTGCTCTGCGAGGGCGATGTGTCGCTCTACGCCAGCGCGTCCTATGTGCTGCTGGCGCTGGCGGAGCGCCATCCGGGCTGTCCGCTGCGGCTGATCCCCGGCGTCACCGCCGTGGCGGCCGCGGCGGCGGCCGGAGCCTGGCCGCTCAGCCTGCAGCGCCAGCCGCTGCTGGTGCGCCCCACCCCCGACGATCCGGCCGAACTGGAGGCCCTGCTCGAGCAGGGCCTGGCGCTGCCGGCCGACGAGCGTCCCGTCCTGGCCCTGCTCAAGCTGGGCCGGCGCTGGAGCTGGGTGCGGCCCCTGCTGGAGCGCCGCGGGCTGCTGGAGCAGGCCCTGTTCGCCCGTCGGGTGGGCTGGCCCGAGCAGCAGGTGCGGCCGGCCCTGGCGGTGCCGGCCGACCCGCTGGAGGGGACGGAAGCCGGCCCCGCCGCCGAACCCGGCCGTTACTTCACCCTGCTGCTGATCCGCTGCGGCCGCCCGGCGGTCCTCCCCTGAAGGCACCGGGACGGGTCGCCGTGCCGGGTCGCCGGGCCGGTTGTGCCCGCGGCAGCGGCACGCGGTTCCCTTCCGGTGCTTGCCTGGTGCCGCGCCCGTACCCGCCTCCCTCCCGATGACGCCGATCGACTGGTTCGCCGTGCTCCATCCGGTCCTGGTGATCCTGTTCGTGTACCCCGTGGTGGGGGCCACGGTGCGGCTGGGGCTGCTGGCCCGCGAGCGGCGCCTCAAGATCCATCCCCAGCCCCCCACCGTGGGGGTGGAGCATGCCGACCATGGCCGCTGGCTGGTGAGCGGGGTGGTGGTGGCCGTGCTGATCGCCCTGACCTACTCGTTCATCAGCAAGTTCATCGTTCCCGAACCCCCCTTCGCCGGCGGGGCCCAGCGCCTCACCCTGCTGCTGGTGGTGGTGGCCGGCACCGCCCTGAGCCTGGCGGCGCTCTGGAAGGCGAAGCAACCCGCCCTGCGCGCCGCCTTCACCCTGCTCACCTGGGCCGGCCTGCTGGGGCTGGGCAGCCAGCCGGAGATCTGGCGCCTCAGCGACAACCCCTTCAGCGGCGCCTTCTGGAGCTCCCACTACTGGAGCGGCGTGCTGCTCACCGGCCTGCTGCTGTTCTCCTTCGCCAGTCGGCCGGAGATCTTCCGTTCGCTGCGGATGCGCCGCCTGCACATCAGCGCCAACGTGCTCGCCGCCGTGCTGTTCGCCGTGATGGCGATCACCGGAACCCGCGATCTGCTGGAGATCCCGCTGAGCTGGCAGAAGCCGGCGATCTACGCCTGCGACTTCACCAAGCGCGTCTGCCCTGCGGCAAGGAGCGCCTCGGCCGCCCCGTCCAGCAGCGCCAGCGCCGCTTCCGTGGTGGGGGCGCGCATCAGCTGATGGCGCAGCCGGGGCGCCCCGGCGAAGCCCTGGCAGGTCCAGCCCAGGTGCTTGCGGGCGATCAGCAGCCCCTGCTCGCCCCGGGCCGCCACCAGCGCCTCCAGGTGCTCCCGGGCCAGCGCCAGCCGCGCGGCGGCATCCGGCAGCGGCGGCAGCGGGCGGCCCGAGAGCGCCGCGTCGATCCGGCCCACCAGCCAGGGGGCGCCCAGCGTGCCCCGGCCCACCATCACCCCGTCGGCGCCGCTGATCGCCAGGCAGCGCCGCGCCTCCTCGGGGCCGGTGATGTCCCCGTTGGCGATCACCGGGATGGCCAGGGCCCGTTTCACCCGCCCGATCGCCTCCCAGTCGGCATGGCCGGAGAAGCCCTGCTCGCGGGTGCGGCCGTGCAGGGTGAGGGCCTGGGCGCCGGCCTCCTGCAGGCTGAGCGCGAAGCCCACCGGATCGGCCGAATCGCCGCACCAGCCCAGCCGCGTCTTCACCGTGACCGGGATCCGCACCGCGGCGCTCACCGCCGCCACGATCCGCGCCGCCAGCGCCGGCTCGCGCAGCAGGCCGCTGCCGCCGCCTTTGCGGGCGATCTTGCGCACCGGGCAGCCCATGTTGATGTCGATCAGGAAGGCGCCTTCCGCCTCGGCCCGCCGTGCCGCCTCCGCCATCGCCGCGGGCCGGTGATCGAACAGCTGCACGGCGATCGGGCCCTGCTCGCCCGCCAGGTCCGCCAGCTTGTGGCCGCCGTGGCCCAGCTCCAGCCCGGTGGCGTTCACCATCTCGGTGAACAGCAGCGCATCCGGCGCCCAGCGCCGCACGAAGCCGCGGAAGATCCGGTCGCTCACCCCCGCCAGGGGCGACTGGAGCACCCGGCAGCGGAGCCGGCGCGGTGTGCCCCGGCCCGGCAAGGTCAGCTCCCGGCCGAGGTCCGGCGCCGTGGGCGGGGCTGCTGGCGGGGCTGCTGGGGTGAGGGTCATCCTGCTGCCATCCTGACGGGCGATCCACCGGTCCCACCGCCGCGATCGCGATGCCGTCCGCCCCGTTCCCGCTCAGCCGCGAACTGCTCCAGTGGATCCTCGACGACCGGCTCAGCGATCGCTTCGTCTGCGAGCGGATCTGGGAGCGGCTCGGCTACGGCCCCGCCCCGGGCTCCCCGGACGGGGCGCTCTGGGTCGCCGGCCCCGAAACCCCGCCCGACTGGGCCGAGGCCTTCCCCGAGGCGCCGCAGCTGATCGCCGAGCGCCCCGCCAGCGTGCGCCTCACCCGCTCGATCGCCCCGCCCCACAAGCAGCTGCTCAAGCAGCAGCTGGGCTTCGCGGGCTACCGCATCGGCGGCCTCTATCCCCGCCGCACCCGCCGTGCCACGGCGGTGAACTGGCTGCTGGCCCACCTGGCCGAGCGCGGCGATCCCCTGCCCGAGGCCGGCCCCCTGCCGGAGCCGCTGCCGCCGCCCGTCGATCCGGTGGCGGGTCATCCGGGCGATCCGCCGGTGGGCTGAGGGCCCCGGAGCGAGTCGCTCCGCGCGGGGCCCCTCTGTAGGGTTGAACCAGGTCAACGTCGTTGCGATAAGTCGTCTTTTGGCACTTCCCGTCGTCGCCATCATCGGGCGACCCAATGTGGGCAAATCCACCCTGGTCAACCGGCTCTGCCGCAGCCGGGAGGCGATCGTGCACGATCAGCCCGGCGTCACCCGCGACCGCACCTACCAGGAGGGCTTCTGGGGTGATCGCCAGTTCCGCGTCGTCGACACCGGCGGCCTGGTCTTCGATGACGACAGCGAGTTTCTGCCGGAGATCCGCGAGCAGGCCAACCTCGCCCTGGCCGAGGCCGCGGTGGCGGTGGTGATCGTCGACGGGCAGGAGGGCCTCACCGCCGCCGACCAGTCGATCGCCGAATGGCTGCGCGGCCAGAAGGTGCCCGTGCTGCTGGCCGTGAACAAGTGCGAGTCGCCGGATCAGGGCCTGGCGATGGCGGCCGACTTCTGGCGCCTGGGGCTGGGCGAGCCCCATCCGATCTCGGCGATCCATGGCGCCGGCACGGGCGATCTGCTCGACACGGTGATCGGCTTCCTGCCCGCCACCGAGGCGGTGGAGGCGGAGGAGCCGATCCAGCTGGCGATCGTGGGCCGGCCGAACGTGGGCAAATCCAGCCTGCTCAACGCCATCTGCGGCGAGCCGCGGGCGATCGTGAGCCCGATCCGCGGCACCACCCGCGACACGATTGACACCACCCTTGAGCGGGAGGGCCGCACCTGGAAGCTGCTCGACACCGCCGGCATCCGCCGCCGCCGCAGCGTCAGTTACGGGCCGGAGTACTTCGGCATCAACCGCAGCTTCAAGGCGATCGAACGCAGTGATGTGTGCGTGCTGGTGATCGACGCCCTCGACGGCGTCACCGAGCAGGATCAGCGCCTGGCGGGCCGGATCGAGGAGGACGGCCGCGCCTGCGTGGTGGTGGTGAACAAGTGGGACCTGATCGAGAAGGACAGCCACACCATGGCGGCCATGGAGAAGGAGCTGCGCGCCAAGCTCTACTTCCTCGACTGGGCCCCGATGCTGTTCACCTCCGCCGTCACCGGTCAGCGGGTGCAGAGCCTGTTCGCGATCGCGGCGGTGGCGGTGGAGCAGCACCGCCGCCGGGTGAGCACCTCGGTGGTGAACGAGGTGCTGCAGGAGGCGGTGAGCTGGCGTTCGCCACCGGCCAGCCGCGGCGGGCGCCAGGGCCGCATCTACTACGGCACCCAGGTGGCCGTGCGGCCCCCGAGCTTCACGCTGTTCGTCAACGACCCCAAGCTCTTCGGCGACACCTACCGCCGCTACGTGGAACGGCAGATCCGCGAGGGTCTGGGCTTCGAGGGCTCGCCGATCCGGCTGTTCTGGCGCGGCAAGCAGCAGCGCGATGCGGAGCGGGATCTGGCGCGCCAGCAGGCCCGCTCCGCATCCCGCTGATGGCGCGCTGCCGATGCCCCCGGCCGTGATGCAGCGCTCCTGATGGACTGGCTTCGGCAGATTCCCATCGGCCAGTACGTCGATGGCGAGAGCGGCTGGCTGCGCCGGGTGGATCCCCGGCTCAAGCTCGCCTGGACCCTGGCGTTCCTGGTCACCCCGATCCTGGCCGGCCCCCGCTGGCGGCTTGGCCTGGTGGGTGTGCTGCTGCTGGTCACCGCCGTGTGCGGCCTGCCCTGGCGCCTGTGGCGTCGCAATCTGCCGGTGCTGCTCGCGCTCAGCCTGCTGATCGGCCTGCTCTCCGCCCTGGTGCCGGCCGGCGCCGTGGCCTCCGCCAGCCTCAGCCGCTCCCCCGCCGAGCTGCGGCTGGCGCCCGCCCCCCCCGGCGCCCCGCCGCCCGAGCGCGCCGGAGCAGCCTGGGAGCTGGTGCGCCTGGGCCCGGTGCGGCTGGGCCCGGTGCCGCTGGGTCCACTGGTGATCAGCCGCCGCTCGGCGGAGCTTGGGCTCAACAGCGCCACGCTGCTGTTCACCCTGTTGCACAGCGCCAACCTGCTGCTGCTCAGCACCCCTCCGGAGGAGCTGGTGTGGGCTCTGAGCTGGGCGATCACGCCACTGGCGGCGTTGGGCCTGCCGGTGGAGCGGCTGGGCTTCACGCTGCTGCTGGCGCTGCGCTTCCTGCCGCTGGTGCAGGAAGAGTTCCAGAACCTGCTGCGCTCGATCGCCACCCGGGCCGTGAACCTGCGCCGGCTGGGCTGGAAGGGGAGTCTGGGGCTGGGACTGGCCGTGAGCGAGCGGCTGCTGGCCAACGTGCTGCTGCGGGCGGAACAGGGCGGCGAGGCGCTGCTGGCCCGCGGCGGCCACTGGCTGCCCCCCCGCCAGCTGCGGCTGCCCGGGCGGAGCGTCCGTTGGCTCAACCTCACCGTGGCGGCGTTCCTGCTTCTGTTGATCGGGTTGCGCTGGCAGTACGGTGCGCTGTGATTGGTATCCCTTGCATCCTTCCGTGAGCGCAGACGCGAGCGCAGAGCGTTATCTCAACCATCCCACCTTCGGACTGCTCTACCGGGTGGCGCCTGCCGGTGAGGGCCGGGATCTCTTCGCGACGCTCTATGCCCAGCGCATGTTCTTTCTGGTGACGTTGCAGCCCCGCGGCGCCCAGTTCGAGGTGATCCCGCTGATGGATGCGCGCCACTACGCCGAGCAGAACCTCGCCCGGGCCCGCCGTGACGGCAGCGTCCACCTGGAGCGCTGGCGCCAGCTCTTCGATCAGACCTTCATCTGAGCGTGGCGGTGCCGGATCCCGCCGTCACGACGGCGACGCGGCTGAGGGCCCTGCTCCAGCGTCTGCCCGCCACCACCCACCTGCTGGCGGTGAGCAAGGGGCAGCCCGTCGAACGGATCCGGGAGGCGGTGGCGGCCGGCCAGCGCAGCTTCGGTGAGAGCCGGCTACAGGAGGCGGAGGCCAAGCAGGCCGCCCTGGCCGATCTCGAACCGCTCGACTGGCATTTCATCGGCCGCCTGCAGGCCAATAAGGCCCGTGGCGTTCTGCGCCACTTCGGCACGATCCACTCGGTGGACAGCCTGGCGCTCGCCGAACGGCTGCAGCGCATCGCCGCTGAGGAGGGTCTGGCCCCGCGGCTGTTCCTGCAGGTGAAGCTGCGGCCCGATCCTGCCAAGACGGGCTTCGACGCCGCCGAACTGGAGCGCCACTGGCCGCGGCTGCGTCAACTGGCGCCGCTGCGGATCGTGGGGCTGATGACCATCGCGCCGCTGGGACTGGATCCCGTGGAGCGGCAGCGGTTGTTCCGTGAGTGCGCCGCTCTGGCCGGCCGGCTGGGGCTCGAGGAGCTTTCGATGGGCATGAGTGGCGACTGGCCCGAGGCGGTGGCCGCCGGCAGCACCTGGGTGCGGCTGGGCTCAGCCCTGTTCGGCGCCAGGCCGGACTTGTAGCGCAGGGTGTTGCGAAACGGGAGTGTCCTGATTGCGACCAGTTGCAACTCAGGACGTGGGACGCTAAGCAGGTACAACCAACGCGAAGGATCCCACGGTGTCGTTGTTCTCCCGCCTGCGTGCCGTCGTCTCCGGGGACGACTACCTCGACGGTGACTACGACGACGATCTGGATTACGACCCCGGTGAAGCCACCACGGCACCGGCTGCCACGGCCGGCCGCAGCGGGGGTGCCCTGGCCCTGAGCAGCGAATTCAGCAGCGAGGATCCGTTTCTCGGCAGCAACGTGATCGGCATGCCCGGCCTCACCGCCGCGGCCGCCGAGGTCACCCTGATGGAGCCGCGCAGCTTCGACGAGATGCCCCGCGCCATCCAGGCCCTGCGCGACCGCAAGACCGTGATCCTCAATCTCACGATGATGGAGCCCGATCAGGCCCAGCGCGCCGTGGATTTCGTGGCCGGCGGCACCTTCGCCATCGACGGCCATCAGGAACGGGTCGGCGAGAGCATCTTCCTGTTCGCCCCCAGCTGCGTCACGGTCACCACCGCCTCCAGCGAGGAGCCTTCCTCCCCCACGATCGTGCCCAGCCGCGAGCCCGCCGCGGAGTCGCAGGCCGCCCCCAGCCCCGCCTGGGGCCGTCAGGAAGCCGGTTCCGGTTTCGGCGGCTGACCAGCCCTTGAGCGCCTTCCCCACCCCGTCCCGTCTGGGGGTGATCGGCCTGGGCCGCATGGCCCGGGCTCTGCTGGTGCCTCTGCTCGAGCAGGGCCACCTCTCCCCCGGCGCCGTGCGCGGCGTGGTGGGCAGCCACGCCTCCGCCGAGCGGCTGCGACAGGAACTGGGGGTGACGGTGAGCACCGATCCGGCCGAGGCCTGGGCCTGCCCGGCCGTGCTGCTGGCGGTGAAACCCCAGCAGCTCGAGCCGCTCGCCGCCACCGCCCCACCGCCCGGCGGCAAGGGCCCCGCCCCGCTGCTGATCTCGGTGCTGGCGGGGGTGACGCTGCAGCGGCTGCAGCGGCTGTTCCCCGGTTGGGTGTGCGTGCGGGCCGTGCCCAACACCCCCTGCCTGGTGCGCGCCGGCCTCACCGCCCTGGCCTGGGGCGAGGGCACCGAGCCCGAGCGGCGCCGCTGGGTTGAGGACCTCTTCGCCCGGGTGGGCGAGGTGAAGGAGCTGCCCGAGAGCCAGCTCGACGGCTTCCTGGCCCTGGCCTCCTCGGGTCCCGCCCTGGCGGCGGTGCTGATCGAGGCCCTCGCCGACGGCGGCGTGGCCGCCGGCCTGCCCAGGCACCTGGCCCTGGAGCTGGCCCAGGGAATGCTGAGCGGCTCGGTGGCCTTGCTGCGGGGGCAGTCCCTCCACCCCGGCGAACTGAAGGACATGGTGGCCAGCCCTGCCGGCACCACGATCGCGGCGTTGCGCCGGCTCGAGGTCGGTGCCGTGCGCTCGGCCCTGATCGAGGCGGTGCTGGCGGCGGCGGAGCGCAGCCGGGAGCTGGCCTGAGCCTGGTCAGCTCGCCGGTTTCTTCTCGCCCAGCCGCGGTTCGGTGCCGGCCAGCAGACGCTGGAGGTTGCTGCGGTGGCGCCAGATCACCAGCACGCTGGTGATCACGGCCAGCAGCAGATAGGGCGGCCGCAGGCCGGTGCCCTCGCTGGCGAAGGCCCCCAGCATCAGCAGCGGCAGGCTCAGCGCCGCCAGCACGCTGGAGAGCGAAACGATGCGGCTGAGGCTGAGGCTGGTGAGGAAGATGCCGAAGCAGGCCAGCCCCACGGCCGGCACCAGGCCCAGCAGCATCCCAAGCCCGGTGGCCACCGCCTTGCCGCCCTTCCAGCCCAGCCACACGGGCCAGCTGTGCCCCGCCAGCGCCGCCAGACCCGCAGCCACCACCCACCAGTCGGTGCCAGGGTCGCCACCCAGGGGCTGCAGCACCGCCTTGGCGAGCAGCACCGCTGTGGTGCCCTTGAGCACGTCCACCAGGAACACCACCAGTGCCGGACCCTTGCCCACCTGGCGCAGCACGTTGGTGGCGCCGGTGGAGCCGGACCCCAGGGTGCGGATGTCGACGCCCGCCAGCCAGCGGCCCGCCAGCCAGCCGCTGGGAATCGAGCCCAGCAGGTAGCCCGCCAGCAGCAGGGCCAGGGGCGTCAGCAGGGTGCTCACGGCAGTTCCTCCTCCAGGGCCAGTTCGTCGGGGGTGGCGGCGAAGGCCAGCCAGAGTGGGAACTGCAGGATCGGGATGTCCACCACCTGCTCGGCCGCGTCCACCACGATGAACGGCAGTTCGCCGCGCTCCTCCAGCCGGTCGGCCCGCTCGATCAGCGCATCGGGCCGCTCGAACAGCACGATGCCGCTGTTGGGGCCGAAATCCTCGCGGGACAGCCCGAGGCAGTCCTGCAGTCCGCGGCGCCATTCCCCCAGCCGTTCCGGCTGGCCGGCGAGCACGAGGGTCTGGAAGCGGTCGCCGTAGAGATCGCCCAGGATCGCGATCGCTCCGGCGGCGATCAGGGCATTGCGGTTGCGGCTGCCGGTGCTGGGCTGGGCGCCGCGGCCACCCTGGTTGAGGAACCAGTCGTCGAGCTGGGCGGCGGCCGAGGCCTCCAGGCTGCGGCGCAGCTTCCAGGGGTCGGCATAGAAGTCGGGCTGGCCCTGGAAGCGCTCCAGCCGCGAGCGGATCAGCGGCTCGTCCTGGCTGAACTGGCCGGCCACCGCCAGCGGTGGCGGGGCGGCTGGGGCCGCGGGCTGGGGCGGCGGATCCAGCGGCGAGGGCTGCACCTGCAGGGGCTGAACCACCAGCTCCAGTCGTTCCGCCTGGCTGGCCAGGTCCTGCAGCGCCACCACCAGGAAGTCCTGGAAGCCCTTCAGCCGCCGTGCGATCGCGTCCTGGCCGCCGGCAAGACTGGTGGCCAGCTCCTGCTCCAGCTGGGCCTGGCGTCGCTCCAGGCCGCGGATCTCCTCCTGGAGGGCATCGCGGCGCTGCCGCAGTTCGGCCAACGCGAGGTCCAGCAGTTCCCGGGTCGGTTCCGGCGCCGCAGCGGGCTGGGCAGCGGGCTCCGGTGCGGGCGGAGTGCCGGCATCCGGGGCGAGGGAGGGGGTGTCGTCGCTCATCACAGGCCGCTCAGGTGGCGTTCCAGCTGCTGGCGCAGGGCGCTCGCATCAAACAACACGGGCAGCAGGTGGATGCTGCGCCGTTCACGGAAATAGAACAGCACCGGCAGCGGACTCCAGAACAGCCGCCAGCCCAGCCACTCCGCGTAGGGGAACCGTCGCAGCAGGCTGTCCTGCCGCCACACCAGCAGGGCGTCATCGCCGAACTGCAGCCGCAGCAGCCAGGTCTGCAGCAGCAGGAACAGGCCGAACAGCCCCACCACCGCCGCCAGCGGCAGCGCCCAGCCCCCCAGGGGCCGCAGCGGCAGCAGGGCCGTGCCCAGCGGCACCGCCCCCAGCGCCAGCACCGTCAGCCCCACCCAGGGCCGCGGGCTGAGGATCACGCCCGCGGCAGGGTCCGGGCCGGCGGTCGATTCAGAGGAAGGAGAAGTCATGGGGCCATGCTGCTGCCCGCCGGGGCCCGTTGGCCAGCCTTCAGTCGCCGAAGAGCAGCTGGGTGAGCAGCACATCCATCAGGCTCACCGTGACCAGGATCATCACCACCGCACCGGTGGTGCTGGTGCCCACCTCCTTGGGCCCGCCCTTGGTGCTGAGTCCCCAGCCGCAGGCGATCACGGCGATCTGCAGCCCGAACACCACCGCCTTGATCAGCATCGACGGCAGGTCCTGCGGCTCCATCCAGGTGCGCACCGAGTTCCAGAACACCGTGGGCGGGATGGAATAGAGGAACGTGCTGCTCACCTGCCCCGACCACACCCCCACCACAAAGAACAGCAGGCACTGCACCGGCGCCATCACCACCATCGCCAGCAGCCGCGGCACCACCAGGTATTCCACCGGGTCGGTGCGCAGCATCGTGATGGCGTCGATCTGCTCGGTGACCTTCATGGTGCCCAGCTGGGCGGCGTAGGCCGTGGCCACCTTGCCCGTGAGCAGCGTGGCGGTGAGCAGGGGCGCGATCTCGCGCGAGAGGCCCAGGGCCAGGATCCCCCCCACCGAGAACCCGGCCCCCTGGCGGGTGAGTTCGGCGGCCACCTGGATGTTGAACACCGTGCCGGCCGCCAGGGCGGTGATGAACACGATCAGGAAGCTGCCCGGCCCGGCTTCGAGCATGTGCTCGAACAGATCGTTGGGGTTGAGGCGACCCTTGCCCAGGGCCGAGAGGGCCTGACCACCGATCAGGCAGCTGCTGCCCAGGCGCCGCAGCCAGCGGGGGGCCTTCATGGGAGGGCGTGGCGCAGGTGGGCGCCCCGTTCCGGCCAGCGCCGCATCACCACCAGCCCCAGCACGATCAGCACCGCCGGAATGATGCCCATGCACAGGCGGATCGTGAGCAGGGCGGAATCGGGCTGGAGCAGGCCCCGGGCCGCCTTGTAGCCGCTCAGGCTCAGCACGTTGCCCAGCAGGAACACGGCCACCCCGATCCCCATCTTCTGGGTGATCACCATCCAGGCGGTGTAGAGGCCGGCGGGCTTGTCCGGATCGGCGTCGATGGCATCGGGCAGCAGGGCCCAGGGGATCAGGTAGGCGGTGGCGGCCCCCAGACCCACCAGCAGGATCGTGGACACCAGCAGCACGAGGTTGAGCAGGTTTCCGGGGGAGCCGAGCGGAGACACCGAGGCGTTCAGCGGCACCAGCACCATCGCCGCCAGGCAGCCCACCAGCCACAGACCCACCCCCCAGCGCAGGGCGTGCACCCGTCCCTGCCGATAGGACACCCAGCTCCAGAGCTGCAGGCCGGCCAGGGCGCTGACCTGGAACGGGATCAGGATCCAGGTGCTCCAGCTCTCCGGCAGCCGCATCACCACCGTGAGGAAGATCAGCGACACGGGCTGCATCAGCTGCAGGGCGCACCAGAGCAGCAGGTAGAGGCCGAGCACCCGCAGGAAGCGGCCGTTGCGGCCGATGCGGCGCAGCTGCGCGCCGATCGGTTCCGGATGGCCGCTGGGGCGCTGGCAGTGGCGGGCGAAGGGGGCCAGCCCCCAGGCGCAGAGCAGGCTGGTGGCGGCGATCAGGCTGCCGGAGATCAGCCCCATCTGCAGATAACCCGTGGCGCCCTTCTGCACCAGCAGCGCCCCGAGCACCAGGCCGCTCAGGCCGGCGATGATCGAACCGGTGAAGCGCAGGGCGTTGAGCCGCGTGCGCAGCGGCGTGTCGGTGGTGAGCTCGGCGGCGAGGGCGGAGTAGGGCAGGTTGACGCAGGTGTAGAGCCCCATCGCCACCAGCTGGATCACCACGAAGAAGATGAACTTCTGCCAGGGACCGCCGGGGGGAACCCACCACATCGCCGCCAGGCTGATGCCGAGCGGGATGGCGCTCCAGGCGATCCAGGGGATGCGCGGACCCCAGCGGCTCCTGGTGTGGTCGCTGAGCCAGCCGACGATCGGGTCGTTGATGCCGTCCCAGATCTTGATCACCATCAGCACCAGCCCCGCCATCCAGGGCGGCAGGCCGGCCACACCGGTGTAGAAGACGAACAGGTAGAAGCCCAGCAGGGTGGCCGCCATGCCGGTGCCTGCGTCGCCCAGGCCGTAGGCCGTGAGCATGCGCAGCCGCGGCAGCCCGGTGAGCCGGGCGGCATCGCTCACGGCAGGCAGGCCCGGCACGACCGCATGGGGCTGGGGAGGGGTCAAGCGGTGGCGGGGCTGGCGCAGGTCATAATGCTGCAGCGACAGGGCTCCTGACCGGCCGATCCACCGTTCCAAGGTGCGGTTCACCCCGACCTTCGCTTCGGATCTGCGGTACGGATGTACTGATGCGGGCGTAGTTTAGTGGTAAAACCTCAGCCTTCCAAGCTGATGATGCGGGTTCGATTCCCGCCGCCCGCTTCCTCTCACGCCAGGCGATCACTGGCATCACGCCCTGTGGCCTGCGCCGGGCCCATCGGTGCGGATCCCAGCGGCGGGGGTCAGTTCTCCCGCTCGTTCGCTTCCCCGTTCCCTTCGCCCTGGCCCTCCTCGGCGCCGCCCTCTGCTTCGGCGCCACCCTCTGCTTCGGCACCGCCTTCCCCGGTGGCGCCGCCGCCCTGGGAGCCGGGCTCCATCGGAACCCCAAGGGCGCGGCAGGTCTCGAGGGGATCCACGCCCGGCGCCACGCCCAGGGCCTTGCGCAGGGCATCGAGCTGACCCACCGACTGCAGATCGATCGTGGTGGCCACCTGCTGGCAGGCCAGTTTCTGGAGGGCCTGGCCATCGGGGCGGCCACAGCCCGCCAGCAACGCCAGGGCCATGCAGGCCGTCACGGGCACAACCCTGGTCATGGGGGAGCAGTGTGAGGTCGTCGTCAACGTACCGGGAAGGCGGAGCCGAAGGAACGGCCGGACACAACGGCCTGCGGCCGCGGCCACCTCACAGGCTGATGGGCTGAAGGGCCGCAGGCTCGACGGATCCATCCAGCAGGTGCGGTGCCAGCAGCAGCATCAGGCTGCGGCTCTCGAGCGGGGCAGTCGACGCCGCCCAGGGCCTGGGTTGCTCCGGCAGGTCGTCGCCGGAGGGCAGGGCGGTGTCGATCAGGCGCACCCAGCCGCCGGGTCCAGCCAGCGGCACCTCGAAGTGGATCGGCTGGTGGTAGGCGTTCATCCCGCACCACAGCAGCGGCCCCTGCACGCCGTCGTGCAGGCTCCAGGCCAGCGTGTGCGACCAGCTGCCCCAGTCGGGCCGGCGCCACTGCACCCCGTGCCACTCCCGCCAGCGTCCGGCGCCCTCCTCGCCGGTGAGGGGCGGCCCCTCCTGCAGGGGCAGCTCCGGGTTGAGCAGGTCGTGCAGCCGGCCGCGCAGCCGCACCAGCCGCGCCACGAAGGTGCGCAGGGCCAGATCCTCCGGATCGGGCCGCCAGTGCATCCAGCCCAGCGGGTTGTCCTGGCACCAGGTGTTGTTGTTGCCCCCCTGGCTGCGGCGCACCTCGTCGCCCATCAGCAGCATCGGCACCCCGGGCGCCAGCAGCAGGCTGGCCAGCAGGTTGCGCTTCTGCCGCGCCCGCAGCGCCGTGATCGCCGGATCGGTGCAGGGGCCCTCCACGCCGTGGTTCCAGCTGTTGTTGTGGTTGTCGCCGTCGCGGTTGTCCTCGCCGTTGGCCAGGTTGTGCTTGCCGTCGTAACTCACCAGATCGGCCAGGGTGAAGCCGTCGTGGGCGGTGATGAAGGTGATGCTGCGCCCCACCGGCGCCGGCCGGCCGCCGTAGAGGTCGGGACTGCCCGCCAGGCGCTGGGCCACCGCCCAGCTGCAGCTGTCGTCACCCTTCCAGAAGCGGCGCACATCGTCGCGGAAGCGGCCGTTCCAGGTGCCGATCCGCCGTGCCGGGAAGTCGCTGAGCCGGTAGAGGCCGCCGCAGTCCCACGGTTCGCTCACCAGCTTGAGGTCGCTCAGCTCCGGATCGGCCTCGATCTCCTCGAACAGGGGCGGATGGTCGAGCGGCGTGAGCTCCTCCCCCCGGGAGAGGGCGATGCCCAGATCGAAGCGGAAGCCGTCGATGCCGAGCTCCAGGGCCCAGCAGCGCAGCGACTCCAGCATCAGCCGCCGCACCAGCGGCCGGTTGGCCGCCACCGTGTTGCCGCAGCCGCTCACATCGAGATAGTCGCCGCGCGGGTTCTGGTGGTAGTAGAGGCGGTCGGCGAAGCCGCGCCAGCTCAGGGTGGGCCCGTCCTGGTTGCCCTCGCTGGTGTGGTTGAGCACCACGTCGAGCAGCACCTCCAGCCCGGCCTGATGGCAGGCCGTCACCAGCTCGCGCACCTGCCGGCGGGCCTGGAGCGGATCGTCGCCCACCAGGTAGCCCTGGTGGGGCGCCATCCAGCTGATCGGGCTGTAACCCCAGTAGTTCCGCCGGCCGGGCGGGGCGTCCTGGGGGTCAAAGGCCATCACCGGCAGCAGCTCCACCGCTGTGACGCCGAGGCTGCTGAGGTAAGGCAGCGTGTCGATCAGACCCAGCAGCGTGCCCTGCCGATCCGGCGCCACCGGGCTGCCGGCGCCGCGGCTGAAGCCCCCCACGTGCAGTTCGTAGACCACCGAGTGATGCCAGCTGTGCCGGGGCCGGGGCGCGGTGATGAAATCGAAGCGGTCGCGGTCGGTGACCACCCCCTTGAGGCAGCTGGCGGTGTTGGGAATGGCCCCCACCGCATCGCTGCGGCGGTACACGCTCCAGCCGGCGATGGCCCGGGCGCAGGGGTCAAGCAGCACCTTGGAGGGATTGAAGCCATGGCTGCCGGGCTGGAGCGGCCCGTACACCCGGTAGCCGTAGCAGCAGCCGATCCCGATTCCCTCCACCTCCACATGCCAGTGGTCGCCGGAGCGGTGGCGCTGGTCGAGGGCGATGATCCGAAAGGGCTCGGGCGCCTCGCCGTCGGCGAACAGCAGCAGTTCCACCCGGGTGGCCAGCGGTGCCACCACCGAGAAGTTCACCCCCCGCGCGGTGGGTGCCGCCCCCAGGGGCCAGGGTTGCCCGGGCAGGATCGAGGACAAGGGCTCGGTGGACCGGACGCCTCAAGCTAGAGGCGGCATGGTTCAGTGGGCACGCGACAGGCTGGCGATGCAGGCGGATTCCAGGCCCGGGCCCATGCTTCCCGGCGAGGCGGGCCGTCCGCCGCAGCCGGTGCTTCCGGGCCTGTGGGTGTTCGCGCCCAGCCGCGACAGCTTCGGGGGCACCGCCTGGCTGCTGGCCCTGCCGGGCCGCTCGCCGCTGCTGATCGACTGCCCCGGCTGGACCGCGGCCAACCTGGCCTTCCTGCGGGGCGAGACGCCGGATTCACCCCTGACGGGGGAGGGCACCCTGCTGCTCACCGGCCGGGAGGGGCACGGCCGCTGCCGCCGCTGGCAGGAGGCCCTGGGCTGGCCGGTGCTGGTGCAGGAGCAGGAGGCCTACCTGCTGCCGGGAGTGGAGCGCCTCAGCCGCTTCGGCGAGGAACTGGCGCCTGCCGCGGGTCTGCGCCTGCTCTGGACACCGGGGCCCAGCCCCGGCGCCTGTGTGGCCCATGTGGTGGAGGGCGACCTCGACCTGCTGTTCTGCGGCCGCCTGCTGGTGCCCACCGCCCCCGGGGCGGCGGCGCCGCTGCGCACCCCGCGCACCTTCCATTGGCCTCGGCAGCTGCGCAGCCTGGAGCGGCTGCGGGCCTGGCTGCCGTCGGCCTCGCCGCAGTGGATTGCCAGCGGCGCGGCGCTGGGAGCGCTGCGGGGGGAGCGGCTGATTCCCGGGGGACGGGAGCTGCTGGAGGCGGCGCGAAGGTGATCGGGCCGCCGCAATTTGGTGAAATCCGCGTGGAAACAGGGCCGAGACGGGGTTTTCGGTTGCCCGGACCGCCCTTCCCCCATACGATTGGCGCGCTTCAGGCCACGCGCCAGGCATCGCTCCGGCACCGGCGCGAAGGAGACCCTCCCCGTCATCCCAGCCAACCCACCAAGCTCCCGCATTCCCGCAGGTCCCCGTACCCGATGAACAAAGCCGATCTCGTCAACCTCGTTGCGGCTCGCACCGAGCTCACCAAGACCGACGTCTCCCAGGTGGTCGACGCGGCGATCGACACCATCATCGATTCGGTCGTTGAAGGCAAGAAGGTCTCGATCCTGGGCTTCGGTTCCTTCGAGGCCCGCGAGCGTTCCGCCCGCCAGGGTCTGAACCCCAAGACCGGCGAGAAGATCAAGATTCCCGCCAAGCGCGTGCCCGCCTTCACCGCTGGCAAGCTGTTCAAGGACCGCGTTCAGGGCTGAGCCTCTCCTCCGTCTCCCTGCCGCGCCGGATCGAACGGCTGCTGGAGCAGGGTCAGCAGCGGCGCCGGCAGGACCGTCCGGGCCGCTTCGCCCCCTCCCCCACCGGACCGCTGCACCGGGGCAACCTGCGCACCGCCTTGCTGGCCTGGCTGCAGGCCCGGCTGCGCGGCGCCCCGTTCCTGCTTCGGATCGACGACCTCGACCGGCCCCGCAACCGGGCCGGCGCTGCCGCCGCCATTGAGGCCGACCTGCGCTGGCTGGGGCTCCACTGGGACGGTGCGCCGATTCTCCAGAGCGGGCGCACTGGCCTCTACGCCACGGTGCTCTCGGCCCTGCGGCGCTCCGGGGCTCTCTATCCCTGCCGCTGCAGCCGCCGTCTGCTGGCGGATCTCTCGGCTCCCCACGGCGGCTGGTCCGTGTATCCGGGCACCTGCCGGGAGCGGGCCGGCGGCTGGGGGCCGATCGATGGCCGCCTGCCCAGCTGGCGACTGCGGCTCTGGCCCGGCCCGCTCGGCTGGCCGGAGGCTGTCGCGGCCCCGGGCCGGCTCGATGGGCCCAGCCAGGTGGGCGATGTGGTGCTGCGCCGCGCCGATGGCTTTCTCGCCTACCACCTGGCCACGGCGGTGGATGAGCTGGTGCTCGGCATCGACACGGTGGTGCGCGGTGCCGATCTCTGGCAGGCCACGGCGCCCCAGGTGGCGGTGATGGCGGCCCTGGGGGGGCCGCCGCCGCATTACTGGCATGTGCCGCTGTGGCGCGAGCCGTCGGGGCAGCGGATCGCCAAGCGGGAGGGCGGCGCCGGACTGGCGGCGTGGCGGCAGCAGGGCCTCGACGGGCCGGCGGTGATCGGTGAGCTGGCCGCCAGCCTGGGGCTGGTTCCGCCCGGCAGTCGCCTCAGTGCCGCCGAGCTGCTGCAGGAACGGGCCCGGGCGGGAGGACTGGAGGCCCTGCGTCTCCGGCTGCGCCAGGAGTCTTAAGGAAGGTTTCGGGATCCAATGGCCCCGGTGCGGGCACACTGACTTTCACCGATCTCCCTCCGTCCACCGTGTCCCGACCGCATTCCTCCGGCCCGCCGCCGGATGCCGGCCACGCGCCGCCCAGGATCCTCGCCCTGCCCCTGCCGGCCCCGGCTCCCGCCTCCCTGCCGGCCGATACGGCCGAGCCGATGCGCCTCGGTGAACCCTGCCCCCACTGTGGCGGCAGCGGCGTGCTCCGCCTTGGCGGTCATCGTTTCCGCACCTGCCTGGAGTGCCTGGGGCAGGGCACGCTCCCGAGCGCCGTGGCCGATCCGGCCCTGCGGGCCCTGCTGCGCCGCTCCGATCCCGACGCCCTGGGCGCGCCGGAGGATCTCACCGCCGCGTGAGCTTCTTCTGCCGCCAGATGAAGAAGGCGGCGGTGGCCACCACCACCCCCAGCGGAATGGCGGTCAGCAGCAGCAGGATCACGGCGGTCCAGTCGGTGTACATCGCTGCGGTGGAGAACCGGCCCCATCATCCCAGCCACGGCGCCCCTCGAAGCGGCACGGCCGCTCAGCAGATGCGCGGCAGCGTTTCCCCCCGGCCCGGCTCCAGCGGGCGCCGCACCCCCAGCGCGGTCTCCAGCCGCAGGCCACGGCCCTCCACCTGTCCGATCGGGCGGGCGGAGGGCTGGAAGCGGCGCAGGATCGCCACCGCCTCCCCGGCCTGCCGCGGGTCGAGATAGAGCACGAAGCGCCCCTCGTTGGCCAGGCCGAGCGGATCAAGGCCCAGCAGCTCGCAGGCCGCCTCCACCGCCGGCTCGAGCGGCATCTCCGCCTCGCGGATCACGGCCCCCAGGCCGCTGTCCTGCGCCAGTTCGTGCAGGGCCGCCGTCAGCCCGCCGCGGGTGAGATCCCGCAGGGCGTGGGGGCGGATCCCCGCCGCCAGCAGCGCCTGCACCGGTTCATGCAGCGGCGCCAGATCGCTTTCCAGCGCGGTGCGGAACCCCAGCTCCGCGCGGGCCGCCAGCACCGCGATGCCGTGGCGGCCCAGATCGCCGCTCACCACGATCGTGTCCCCCTGGCGGATCGCCGCGGGCCCGATCGCCAGGCCGGGGGCGATCCGGCCCACCCCCGTGCTGGTCAGGAACAGGCCGTCGCCCTTGCCCCGTTCCACCACCTTGGTGTCGCCCGTCACCACTGCCACGCCGCAGCGCTCCGCCGCCTGCCGCACCGAGGCCAGCACGCGGCGCAGGATGGCGATGGCCAGGCCCTCCTCGAGGATCAGGGCGAGGCTGAGGGCCGTCGGCACGGCCCCCACCATCGCCAGGTCGTTGACGGTGCCGTAGACGGCCAGCCGGCCGATGTCGCCGCCGGGGAAGAACAGCGGACGCACCACGTAGCTGTCGGTGGTGAACGCCAGCCGGCCGGCCCCGCGGTCGGTGCCGCCGGGGTCGTCGCCGGCCGGCAGGATCGCCGCATCGAGCAGGCCGCCCGGCGCCGAGCCCAGCGTCGGCACGATCAGCCGCTCGATCAGCCGGCGGCCCAGCAGGCCGCCGCCGCCGTGGCCCAGCAGCACCGTGTCCCCCTCCTCCGGGGGCAGGGGGCAGGCCAGGGGCTCGAGCGGGTGCGGCTCCACGGCGGATCGGTCCTCAGGTGTGGGCCATCGTGCGGCGATAGCGCCAGTAGGCGGCGCAGGCCCCCTCGGTGGACACCATCGGTGCCCCGAGGGGCCGATCGGGATGGCAGCGGCCGCCGAAGCTGGGGCAGTCGGTGGGACGGGCCAGGCCCTGGAGCACCCGGCCGCTGATGCAGGCGTCCGCGGCGGCCGGCTCGGACGGGGGCAAGGCGGCCGCAGGCGAGGTGGCCAGGCCCCAGCGCCGCTCGGCATCGAGGGCGTGGTAGGGGGGGCGCAGCTGCAGGCCCCCTGCCTCCAGCACCCCCAGCCCGCGCCAGGGCTGGTCGGCCACCTGGAACACCCGCTCGATCAGCGCCTGGGCCGCGCCGTTGCCGGCGGCACCGCTCGCCCGCGGGTAGGCGTTCTCCACCCGCGCCTCGCCGCGCTCCAGCTGCCGCACGCAGCGCAGCAGCCCGTCGAGCAGATCCACCGGCTCGAAGCCGGTGACGACGATCGGCACCCGATGGCGCCGGGCCAGGGGTTCGTACTCCGCGGTGCCCATCACCGTGCAGACATGGCCGGCCGCCAGGAAGCCCTGCACCCGCCGCTGCGGCGCCGCCAGGATTGCCGCCATCGCCGGGGGCACCCGCACGTGGCAGACCAGCAGGGCCAGGTTCTCCAGGCCCTCGGCCAGGGCGCGATGGGCCAGCAGGGCCGTGGCGGGGGCGGTGGTCTCGAAGCCCACCGCCAGGAACACCACCGTGTGCTCCGGCCGGGCGCGGGCGATCGGCAGCACGTCGAGCGGGGAGGCCACCACGCGCACGTCGGCCCCGGCCGCCCGGGCCTCCAGCAGGTTGCGCGGTCCGGCGGCTTCCCCCGGCGCCGCTGTCGCCGCCTCGCCCGGCACCCGCAGCATGTCGCCGTAGGAGCAGAGGATCACCTCGGGACGGCGGGCCAGCGTCAGGGCCCGCTCCACCGTGGCGGCCGGCGTCACGCACACCGGGCAGCCGGGCCCGTGGATCAGCTCCAGCCCCGGCGGCAGCAGCTGGTCGATCCCGTGGCGCAGGATCGCGTGGGTCTGGCCGCCGCAGATCTCCATCACCGTCCAGGGGCGGCTGGCGGCGGCGTGCAGTTCGGCCGCCAGCCGCTGCACGGTGGGCGGGTGGCGGTAGGGGTCGGGGTGCGTCACGGGGCCGGCTCGAGCTCGGCCGGGTAGCTGGAGAGGGCCCGCCGGTACTGGGCCCGCTCGAAGGCGGTGGGGTCGGGGCAGCGCTGCTGGCTCATGCAGCCCCGCAGCTCGGCCAGGGTGGCGTGGCCGTGCTCCTCGAGCCAGTGGCGCAGCTCCGTTTCGAGGGTGCGCAGGTGGGTGGGTCCGTGGCGCAGCAGCGCTGACACCACCATCGTGACGCTGGCCCCCACCATCACCTGGCGCACCACGTCGCTGCCGTGGGCGATGCCGCCGCTGGCGGCGAAGTCGAGCGGCAGGCGGCCGTGCAGCAGGCCGATCCAGCGCAGCGGCAGGCGCTGGTCGGCCGGGGTGCTGAGCAGCAGATGCGACACGTGCTCGAGCGTCTCGATGTCGATGTCGGGCTGGAGGAAGCGGTTGAAGAGCACCAGGCCGCGGGCGCCGGCGGCCTCCAGACCGTGGGCCAGGTGGGTGAGGTTGGTGTACCAGGGGCTGAGCTTCACCGCCACCGGCAGGCGGGTGGCGGCGCAGACGCTGCGCACGATCGCCAGCTGCGCCTCCTCCAGTTCGGCGGCGCCGCGCTCCCGTTCGGTGGGCACGGCGTAGAGGTTGAGCTCGATCGCCGCCGCGCCGGCCTGCTCCACCGCCCGGGCCGTGTCGGCCCAGTGGCCGGCCGCGTTGCCGTTGAGGCTGGCGATGATCGGGATGTCGACCCGGCGGCGGGCGGTGTCGATCTCGAGCAGGTAGCCCTCCAGGCCCAGATGGAGGGGTTCGCTGCGGGGCAGGTAGGTGAGCGATTCGGCGAAGCTCTCGCTGCCCTGCAGCTGGTGGTGCTCCCACTCCAGCCAGTCGCGCTCGATCTGCTCGAGGAAGAGCGAATGGAGCACCACGGCGGCGGCTCCCTGCTCGGCCAGCTGGGCGATGCGGTCGGGGTCGGCGCTCAGCGGCGCCGCGGCGCCCACCACCAGCGGCGAGGCCAGCGGCAGACCGAGATAGGTGGTGGAGAGGTCGGGGCCGCTCATGGCGCAGACGGGTCGGCGGGCGGGCCGGCGGTGGGTGTGGCGGTGGGCGCGGCGGCCAGTTGGTGGTAGTGCTCCCAGCGCCGCTCCACCTCCTGCTGGGCCTGGCGTGTGAGGCTGCGGGCCCGCTCGGGATGGCTGTAACCCAGCATCCGGAACCGGTTCTCGCCGGCCATCGCCTCCGCCAGCGGCAGCGTGGGGGCCCGTGAATCGAGGATCAGCGGGTTCTCGCCCCGCTCGGCGCGGCGGGGATCGTGGCGGTAGAGCAGCCAGCGGCCCGAATCCACCGCCTGCTTCTGGTGCGCCATGCCTTTCGCCATGTCGATGCCGTGGGCGATGCAGTGGGCATAGGCCAGGATCAGCGAGGGTCCGGGGAACGACTCGGCCTCCAGGAAGGCCCGCAGCGTGTGCTCGTCGCGCGCTCCCATCGCCACGCTGGCCACGTAGACGTGGCCGTAGGTCATCGCGATCAGGCCCAGGTCCTTCTTGGCGGTGGCCTTGCCGGAACTGGCGAACTTGGCCACGGCGCCCCGGGGCGTGGCCTTCGACATCTGGCCGCCGGTGTTCGAGTACACCTCGGTGTCGAGCACCAGGATGTTCACGTCGTGCCCGCCGGCCAGCACGTGGTCGATGCCGCCGGAGCCGATGTCGTAGGCCCAGCCGTCGCCGCCGATCATCCAGACGCTGCGCTTCACCAGATCGTCCGCCAGCTCCAGCAGGGTGCGGGCCTCGCCGGCCAGCTCCGCCCCCGGGGCGCCGAGCTGCCCCTCCAGCCGGCTGCGCAGCTCCGCCACCCGCTGCCGCTGCTCGTGGATGCCGGCCTCATCGCCCTGATCGGCCGTGAGCAGGGCCTCGGCGAGGGCCGGTGGCACCCAGGCGCCGCTCAGTGCGCGCAGCAGGCGCTGGGCGGTGGCGCGGCGCTGGTCGAAGGCGAGGCGGAAGCCGAGGCCGAACTCGGCGTTGTCCTCGAACAGGGAGTTCGACCAGGCGGGACCGCGGCCCTCGCGGTTGGCGCTCCAGGGGGTGGTGGGCAGGGTGCCGCCGTAGATCGAGGAGCAGCCGGTGGCGTTGGCCACCACCATCCGGTCGCCGAACAGCTGGGTGGCGAGCTTGATGTAGGGGGTTTCGCCACAGCCGGCGCAGGCGCCGGAGAACTCGAACAGCGGCTCCTGCAGCTGCTGCTGGTTGATGTGCCGCAGGTTCAGGTCGCGGCGGTCGGCGTCCGGCAGGTCGAGGAAGAAGTCCCAGTGGGCGCGGGCCCGCTGCCGCAGCGGCCGCTGCGGCGCCATGGTGATCGCCTTGCGCCGGGGTTCGGTGCGATCGCGGGCGGGGCAGACCTCCACGCACAGTGCGCAGCCGGTGCAGTCTTCGGCGGCCACCTGCAGGGTGAAGCGCTGCCCGGGCCACTGGGGATCGCGGGCCGGAGCACTGGCGAAGCCCTCCGGTGCCCCCGCCAGGGCGGCCGGCGGCATCACCTTGGCGCGGATCACCGCGTGGGGGCAGACCATCACGCACTTGCCGCACTGCACGCAGAGGTCGGCGTCCCAGACGGGTACCGACTCGGCGATGTTGCGCTTCTCCCAGCGGGCGGTGCCGCAGGGAAAGGTGCCGTCCACCGGCAGGGCGCTCACCGGCAGGAGGTCGCCGCGGCGCTGCAGCTGGGGGGCGATCACGTTCCGCACGAAGGCCGGAGCCGCCGCGAAGGGATCCGCGGTGGCATCCGCGGCGGACGACTCCGGAGGGATCGCTCCGATCGGCACCGGCCGCAGCCGCTCCAGGGCGGCGTCGACGGCGGCCAGGTTGCTGCGCACCACCCGCTCGCCCTTGCCGCCGTAGCTGTGGCGGATGGCGGCGCGGATCGCTTCGAGGGCCTGCTCCAGCGGCATCACCGCGGTGGCGGCGAAGAAGCACACCTGCATCACGGTGTTGATCCGCCCCCCCAGACCCAGGTCCCGGGCGATCGCCGAGGCGTCGATCGCCAGCACCCGCAGGCCGCGGGCGGCGATCCCGCGCTGCACCGCCAGTGGCAGCCGCTCCCACACCTGCTCGGCCGGCCAGGGGCTGTTGAGCAGCAGGGTGGCGCCGGGTAGGGCCTCGTCCAGCAGCGCGAAGCGCTCGAGGAAGTCCCACTGGTGGCAGGCCACCAGGTGGGCGCGGCGCACCAGGTAGGCGGAGCGGATCGGGGCCGGCCCCATCCGCAGGTGCGAGACCGTGACCGAGCCCGCCTTCTTCGAGTCGTAGACGAAGTAGCCCTGGGCGTGGCGATCGGTGCCCTCGCCGAGGATCTTGATGGCGTTCTTGTTGGCGCCCACCGTGCCGTCGGATCCGAGGCCGTAGAGGATCGCGCGGAACTCCTCGGCCGGCTCGGTGCCGAAATCGGGGTCGAGCGGCAGGGAGCGGTGGGTCACGTCGTCGTCGATGCCGACGGTGAAGGGGCTGGGGGCCCCGGGTCGGTCGAGCGCCTCCAGCACCGCCCGCACCATGGCCGGGGTGAATTCCTTGGAGGCCAGCCCGTAGCGACCGCCGATCAGGCGCACCCCCAGGCCCCGGGTGGCGTGGGCCACGTCGAGCAGCAGCGGTTCGCCGCCGCTGCCCGGTTCCTTGCAGCGATCCAGCACGGCGATCGCCCGCACGCTGGCCGGCAGGGCCGCCAGCAGCCGCTCGGCGCTGAAGGGCCGGAACAGCCGCACCTTCAGCACCCCCACCCGCTCGCCGGCGGCATTGAGCGCGTCGACGGTCTCGTGGGCGGTGTCGCAGCCCGAGCCCATCAGCACCACCACCCGCTCGGCGGCGGGATCGCCGTGGTACTCGAACAGGCGGTAGGCCCGGCCGGTGAGGGCGGCGAAGGCGTCCATCGCCTGCTGCACCAGCTCCGGGGCCGCGTCGTGGAAGGGATTGGCGGCCTCGCGGGCCTGGAAGGCCACGTCGGGGTTGTGGCTGGTGCCGCGGATCACCGGCCGGTCGGGGCTGAGCCCGCGGGCCCGGTGGGCCGCGACCAGCGTCGCCGGGATCAGGGCCCGCAGCTGGTCGTCGCCGATCAGCTCCACCGTCTGGATCTCGTGGGAGGTGCGGAAGCCGTCGAAGAAGTGGAGGAAGGGCAGCCGGCTGCGCAGGCTGGCCAGGGTGGCGATGGCGGCGAAGTCGCCGGCCTCCTGCACCGAGGCGGAGCAGAGCAGGGCGCAGCCCGTGCCCCGCACCGCCATCACGTCGCTGTGGTCGCCGAAGATCGAGAGCGCCTGGCCGGCCAGGGCCCGCGAGGCCACGTGCAGCACCGTGGCGGTGAGCTCCCCGGCGATCTTGTAGAGGTTGGGCAGCATCAGCAGCAGCCCCTGCGACGCCGTGAAGGTGGTGCAGAGGGCGCCGGCCTGCAGGGCCCCGTGCAGCACGCCGGCGGCGCCCCCCTCGCTCTGCATCTCCACCACGGTGGGCACCGTTCCCCAGAGGTTGGGGCGGCCCTCGGCCGCCCAGGCGTCGGCCCATTCCCCCATCGGGGTGGCCGGGGTGATCGGGTAGATCGCCATCACCTCGTTGAGCCGGTAGGCGACGCGGGCCACCGCCTCGTTGCCGTCGAGCGTGGCGCGGCTCATGGCTCCGGCTCCGCCTCGCCGTGGCCGCCCGGGTGCCCGTCGCGCACGATGCTCAGCGCGAAGCCCACGTGCACCAGCAGCCGGTCGCCCAGCCGTGCCTCCGGCACGCAGGCCAGGCTCACCTCGCGCTGCACACCGCGGAAATCCACCACTCCCACCCGCCAGAGGTCGGGGTCGTCGGCCGGGGACCCGGGCCGCGGCCCGGGGGGTTGCCGCTGCTCGATCCGGATCAGTTCACCCGCCACCGCCAGACACATCGGGAGCCTCCGGCCCGCTCCGTGGTCCCCCTTGGCGGGGGCTGCTCCGGTTCTAGCCAGAGGGGCCCAGTCCGGCCGCCAGCAGCTGCCCGAGCGCCAGGCCGCCGTCGTTGCAGGGGATCCGGCGCGGCCAGAGCGGCTCGATGTCGGCCCGCCGCAGCCCGTGGATGCTCAGTTGCAGCAGCAGCCGGTTCTGAAAGCAGCCGCCGCCGAGCAGCAGCCGCTCCAGCCCCAGCCGCTGCCCCAGCGCCACCAGGGCCTCGGCCAGGGCGCGGTGGAAGGCGAGCGCCAGGGTCTCTGCCTCGGCCCCCTGCTCCCGCGCCGCCAGCAGGGCCCCGAGCAGCGGGCCCCAGTCGAGCTCGATCGGCTCGCCCCCGCTTCCCTCCCGCAGGACGAACGCCAGCGGCGCGCCGCCGACGGTGGGTGGTGCGCCTCCATCCCCCTCGTGCTCCAGGGCGCGCCAGGCGGCCGCCTCCAGCTCCATGGCCGCCTGCCCCTCGTGGCTGCAGCGCTGGCGGATCCCCAGCAGCGAGGCCATCCCATCGAACAGGCGGCCGGCGCTGGAGGCGATCGGCGTCTGCAGGTTTCGCTCCAGCATCTGCAGCAGCACCTCCAGTTCCTCGGCGCTGAAGGCGGCCCGGGTGGCCTGCCAGCCGCCGAGCCCCTGGCGCAGGGCCGCGGCGCCGAAGGCGGCGTGCAGCAGCCCCAGGGCGGCGCGGCGCGGTTCGCGCATCGCCCGCTCGGCTCCCGGCAGCGGCAGGGGCCGCAGCCTTGCCAGCCGCCGGAAGCCGCCGCCCTCCAGCCGCAGGCACTCGCCGCCCCAGAGCGTGCCGTCGCCGCCGTCGCCGGCGCCATCGAAGGCCACCCCCACCTGGGGCGGCGCCAGGCCGTGCTCCGCCAGGCAGGCCAGCAGGTGGGCGTGGTGGTGCTGCACCAGCCGCGGTGGCGTGGCCGCCCGTTCCCGGGCGATGGCGCCGGAGCGGTAGCCGGGGTGGCGGTCGGCGGCGAAGCGGCCAGGCCCTAGCCGGTGGCAGGCCAGCCAGGCGTCCAGGGTGACCTGCCGGTGCCGTTCGGCCGACTCGCTGCCGAGATCGCCCAGGTGGGGCCCGAGCAGGGCGCGGCCGCCCAGCCCCAGCGCGAAGGCCCCCTTCTGGTCGCCTCCCACCGCCACCATCCCCTCGATCGCCTGCGGGTCGGCGCCGCAGGGCACCAAGGCGATCGCGGTGGGGGCGTAGCCGCGGGCATGGCGAAGCAGCATGGCTTCGCCGTCCACCACCTGGGCCACCGCGTCGTCGATGGGCTGCAGGATCGGGCGATCGTGGAGCAGGAAACCGTCGGCCAGGCCCGCCAGCCGCTCGAGCGCCTCGTCGGGGCGCCAGCAGAGCGGCTCGCCGGAGCGGTTGCCGCTGGTGGCCACCAGCGGCTCCCCTAGCGCCTCCATCAGCAGGGCGTGCAGCGGCGTGGCGGGCAGCATCACCCCCAGCCAGGGGAGTCCTGGCGCCACCTCCGCGGCCACGCCCGGCGTCCGGGCCGGCTCGCGCCGCCGCAGCAGCACGATCGGGGCCGCGGCGCCGCTGAGCAGGGCCGCCTCCGCCGGCGCGAGATGGCAGTGGCGCCGCACCCAGGCCAGATCCGGGGCCAGCAGCGCCAGGGGCTTGTCGGGCCGTGCCTTGCGCCGCCGCAGTTCCGCCACCGCCGCCCCGCTGCGGGCCCGCACCAGCAGCTGGAAGCCGCCCAGGCCCTGCAGCGCCACGATCTCCCCCTGGCGCAGGGCGGCGACGGCGGCGGCCAGGGCCGGTGTGGGGCAGATCCGCCCGCCCGGATCCAGCGGCGGCGGCTCGGCCGGGTCCGTGATCGCCAGGCCGCCGTCCGCGCCGTGCCAGCGCAGGCGGGGGCCGCAGTGCGGGCAGGCGATCGTCTGGGCGTGGAAGCGGCGATCGGCCGGATCGGCGTACTCGCGGCGGCAGGCGGGGCACAAGGGGAAGGCCGCCAGGGCGGTGCGCTCGCGCTCGTAGGGCAGGGCCCGCACGACGCTGTAGCGCGGGCCGCAGTGCACGCAGCTGGTGAAGGCATAGCCGCGCCGCCGGCCGGCGGGATCGCGGATCTCGGCCAGGCAGGCGGGGCAGGGGGCCAGATCGGGCAGCACCAGGCCCACCGCCTCCCCGGCGGCGCGGCCCCGCTCGCCCGGGGGCGGCGAGGGCAGGATCCGGAAGCCGCCGCCAGCTGCCTGCGGCTCGCACCACTGCCGCCCGATCCGCTCCAGCCGGCTGAGGGGGGGCGGATCGCGGCTCAGCCGCAGCAGGAACGCCTCCAGCTGGCCGGCTTCCCCCTGCAGCTCGATCAGCACGCCGCCCTCACCGTTGCGGATCCAGCCGCTCAGAGCCAGCTCCCCGGCCAGGCGGTGCACGTGGGGACGGAAGCCCACCCCCTGCACCAGCCCCTCGACGGCGAGCCGCAGGCGCCGCTCGCTCATGCGCGGGCGGCGGCGAGCCAGCCGAGCAGCGGCGCGAGACCGGCGCCGCTGCGGGCCGAGAGCTCGAACAGCCTCGCCTGGGGCGCCACGCGGTGCAGGTGGTCGAGGGCGGCGGGCCGGTCGAAGCCGCAGGCCGCCGCCAGGTCGATCTTGTTGAGCACCACCGCATCCGCCGACTTGAACAGGGCGGGGTACTTGAGCGGCTTGTCCTCCCCCTCGGTGACCGAGAGCACGGCGAGCCGCAGGCTCTCGCCCAGGTCGTAGGCGGCGGGGCACACCAGGTTGCCCACGTTCTCGATCAGCAGCAGGTCGACCCCGTGGTGGTCGAGCCGCGCGAAGCCGCGCTCCACCATCGCCGCATCGAGATGGCAGGTGTGGCCGGTGGTGATCTGCACCGCCCGGGCGCCGGCGGCCTGGAGCCGGCGGGCGTCGTTGTCGGTGGCCAGATCCCCCACGATCACCCCCACCGCCCCGCCGGGCCAGGCGCGGCTGATCGCCTCCAGCAGGGCGGTCTTGCCCGATCCCGGCGCCGAGAGCACGTTCACCGCCGCCAGGCCGTGGGCGGCGAAGTGGGCGCGGTTGCGGCGGGCGATGGCGTCGTTGCGCTCCAGCAGCCCGGCCTGCAGCCGGATGGTGCGCCGGGCCGCCGGCGGCTCGGGTCGATCGCAGCCGCAGTCGGTGCACATGGCTCAGGAGATCTCCAGGGCGGTGAGCTCCAGCTCCTTCCCCTGCAGGATCCGGCTGGAGAGGCTGCCGCAGCGGGGACAGGCGTGGATCACGTCGGCCGGCTCGAACGCCTCCCTGCAGTGTGGGCAGAGGCAGCGGGTGGCGACCACCTCGAGATCGAGCCGGGCCTCGTTCGCCGGCCCCCCGGCCATCACCACCGCGAAGGCGAAGGCGAGGGCCTCGGGGTCGACGCCGCCGAGGCTGCCGATCCGCAGGCCGATCCGGTGGATGCGGCTGGCCCCCTCGGCGGCCGCTCGCCGTTCGGCGATCCGCCGCACCTCCTCCATCAGGCTGAGCTCATGCATGGCCGAGCAGGGGGGCGATGGTGGCCAGGGCCTGGGGCAGCCGGGCCTCGAGCGCGGCCGAGAGCCCAGTGCCGAAGCCCAGCTGCCGCGCCTCCAGCAGCAGCCGCCAGGCCGGCGGCCGCCGGCCGTAGAGGCGCTCGGCCAGCTCCAGCAGGGCCTGCGGCGAGCCGGCGTGGCTGCCGCCCGGGAGCTCCGGCCGCTCCGCCGGCGCCAGGGTCTCCAGCCGCAGCCGTGGCGGCCCCGCCGCCGCCACCGCCGCCGGCTGCGGCGCCCAGCAGCGGGGGTGGGCGGCATCGACGAACAGCACCCGCTCGGCGGCGGCGATGGCCGGCGCCAGCTCGGGGGTGAGCTGCTGCACCCGCCGCACCTCCAGGTCCGGGCGGTGCCAGGCCAGCACCTGCTCGGCCAGCCGCCAGCCGACGCCGTCGTCCTGGCGCAGGGTGTTGCCGCAGGCGATCAGCAGGGTCATTCCCGCCAGTGCTCGCGCAGCACCGTGCCGTCGGGCCCGAGCAGCTGCAGGTGGAGCGGCATCTGGCCGGCGGCGTGGGTGGAGCAGGAGAGGCAGGGATCGAAGCAGCGGATCCCCGCCTCCACCCGGTTGAGCAGGCCCTCGGCGATCGGCGGCGGCTCGGCGCCGGCGCCGGCCGGCGCCGCCTGGATGTACTCCCGGGCGATCTGGGTGATGGTGCGGTTCATGGCCCGGTTGTTCTGGCCGGTGGCGATGATCAGGTTCACCTGCTCGATCAGGCCGTCGGGGTCGACCCGGTAGTGGTGGAAGAGGGTGCCGCGCGGCGCCTCGCTCACCCCCACCGCCTCCAGCGCGTTCACGCCGGCATGGGCGCGCACGTGCGGCTCGCAGAGGCCGGGATCGTCGAGCAGGGCCTCGATCGCCTCGAGGGCCGCCAGGATCTCGATCAGCCGGGCCAGGTGATAGAGGAAGGAGCTGGTCACCACGCGGCCGCCGCGCTGGCGCAGCTCGGCCAACTCCCGGTCGGCCGCCACGCTGCCGATCCGCTCGCACACGTTCAGCCGGGCCAGCGGTCCGACGCGGTAGCTGCCCGCGTCCGGGCCCAGGGGGCGGTAATAGGGGAACTTGAGGTAGCTCCAGGGCTCCACCGCCTCGGCCAGGAAGCTGCCGATGTCGTCCTCGCGCAGGCCGTCGGCCACCACGCCGCCGTCGCTGTCGACGAGGCGCAGGGCGCCGCCGTAGTGCTCCCAGCGGCCATCGGGCGCCACCAGGGCCAGGAACAGCGACGGGAAGTCGCCGAACACGGTGGCCTCGCGGGCCAGGGGGCCATCGAGCAGCCGCTTGAACAGCGCCAGGGCGTGGTGGGTGGTGGCGAAGGCCTCGGCCAGCCCGTCGCGGATCGCCTCGCGACCGACCGGATCCAGGGGGGTGCGCACGCCGCCGGGCACGGCCCAGGCGGCATGGATCTTCCGCCCCCCCAGCCGCTCGATCAGCGCCTGGCCGAACTGGCGCAGGCGGATGCCGCCCCGGGCCAGCTCCGGGTCGGCGGCGATCAGGCCGAACACGTTGCGGCGGGCCGGGTCGCTGTCCCAGCCCAGCAGGAAATCGGGGCTGCTGAGGTGGAAGAAGGCCAGGGCGTGCGACTGGATGATCTGGGCCAGGTTCATCAGCCGCCGCAGCTTCTCGGCCGCCGGCGGGATCGTCACCGCCAGGATCTTGTCGCCGGTCTTGGCCGAGGCCAGCAGGTGGCTCACCGGACAGATGCCGCAGATGCGGGCGGTGATCGCCGCCATCTCGGTGAACGGCCGCCCCACGCAGAACGCCTCGAAGCCGCGGTATTCGACGACGTGGAAGCGGGCCGTCCGGACGGCTCCGGCGCCGTCGAGGTGGATCGTGATCTTGGCGTGGCCCTCGATGCGGGTGACCGGATCGATCAGGATCGTGCGGTCCATGGTTCAGCCGAAACGGATCATGTCCGCCCCCTCCATCAGCGGCCGCTCGCCGCGCAGCAGCGGTTCGAGGCAGGCGCGGATCCGCCCGGCCGACGGCGGACAGCCGGGCAGGTAGAGGTCGACCGGCACCACCTCGTGCACGGGCAGCACGCCCTCGAGCAGATCGGGCACGATCCCCGGTGCCCGGGGCAGCTGGGCCGAACCGTCGGCCAGCTCCAGGTAGGCGCGGTTCAGCACCGGTGCGGCGCCGCCCAGCCGGTTGCGCATGCCGGGCACGTTGGCGGTGATGGCGCAGTCGCCGAAGGACACCAGCAGGCGGGTGCGGGCCCGCACCTGGCGGATCAGGGCCAGGTTGTCGGCGTTGGCGACGCCGCCCTCCACCAGGCAGAGGTCCACATCCGGCGGGTAGTGCTTCACGTCGGAGGCGATCGGCGAATACACCACCTCCACCTGCTCGGCCAGCTCGAACAGCCACTCGTCGAGGTCGAGGAACGACATGTGACAGCCGGAGCAGCCGGCCAGCCAGACGGTGGCGAAGCGCAGGCGGCTCATGGCGCCGACTCCTGCCGCGCCCGCGCCCGGGCCCGCACCAGCGCCTGCAGGTGGGAGGGGTCGTCGCGCTTCTCGGCGGTGGTGTCGCCCTTGTGGAACAGGGCGCCGGTGGGGCACACCTGCACGCACTTGCCGCAGTCGGTGCAGGCGTCCACCGCACCCCAGGGCTCGTTCAGCCCGGCGATGATCCGGCAGTGCTCGCCGCGCCAGCCCACGTCCCAGACATGGGCGCCCTCCACCTCGTCGCAGACGCGCACGCAGCGGGTGCAGAGGATGCAGCGGTCGTGATCGAGCCCGAACAGGTGGTGCGAGAGATCGACGGAGCGCAGGGGATGGCGATAGGGCAGGCGGGCGTGGTCCATGCCCACCTCCACCGCCCGGTCCTGCAGTTCGCAGTGGCCGTTGGCCACGCACACCGCGCAGACGTGGTTGCCCTCGGTGAACAGCAGCTCGATCACGCTGCGGCGGTGATCCAGCAGCTGCGGGGTGGCGGTGCGCACCACCATCCCCTCCGCCACGGCCGTGAGGCAGGCGGGCTGCAGCCGCGGACTGCCCTCGATCTCCACCAGGCAGAGCCGGCAGGCGGCCACCGGCGAGAGGCCGTCGAGATGGCAGAGGGTGGGGATCGCCACCCCCGCCTCCCGGGCCGCCTCCAGCAGGGTGGCGCCGGCGTTCATCGCCACGTCGCGCCCGTCGATCGTGAGGGTGAGCACGCTCATGGGCTGCCCTCGGGCTCCGGCCCGCCCCCGCCGGCAGGCTTCAGCCGGGCCACGACCTCGCCGCGGAAGTGGCGCAGGGTGCTGAGCACCGGTTTGGGGGCGCTCTGGCCGAGGCCGCAGAGGCTGGTGTCGCGCACCATCGCGCAGAGGGATTCGAGCCGTTCGAGGTCGGCGGCGGTGGCGCCGCCGGCCATCAGCTTCTGGAGCAGGGTGTGCAGCTGCACGGTGCCGGCGCGGCAGGGCACGCACTTGCCGCAGGATTCGTCGCGGCAGAAGCCCATGAAGAAGGTGGCCAGCGCCAGCATGTCGGTGCCGGCGTCGAGCACCACCATGCCGCCGGAGCCCATGATCGTGCCCAGCTCCTGCAGCGACTCGTAGTCGACCGGCGTGTCGAAGTGCGCGGCCGGCACGCAGCCGCCCGACGGCCCTCCGGTCTGCACCGCCTTCACCGTGGTGCCCGGCGGCGCTCCCTCGCCCATGCGGTTCACGATCGTGGCCAGGCTGGTGCCCATCGGCACCTCCACCAGGCCGCCGCGGCGCACGTTGCCGGTGAGGCAGAACACCTTGGTGCCCTTGCTGCCAGCCGTGCCGATCGCGGCGAACCAGTCAGCCCCTTCTCGCAGGATCGGCGGCACGTTGGCGAAGGTCTCCACGTTGTTGATCAGGGTGGGCACACCCCCCACCCCCCGCTCGGCCGGATAGGGCGGCCGGGGCCGCGGCGTGCCGCGCCGGCCCTCGATCGCGGCGATCAGGGCCGTTTCCTCGCCGCAGACGTAGGCGCCGGCCCCCACCCGCAGCTCCACCGTGAAGGCGAAGGCCGAGCCGAAGAGGCCGTGCCCGAGCTGGTGGTGACGGCGGGCCTGCTCGATGGCGCGACGCAGGTTGTCGATCGCCAGGGTGTATTCCGCCCGGATGAAGACGATGCCGCGATCGGCTCCCACCGCGTAGCCGGCGATCGCCATCCCCTCCAGCACCCGGTGGGGATCGCCTTCGAGCACGCTGCGGTCCATGAAGGCGCCGGGGTCGCCCTCATCGGCGTTGCACACCACCAGCCGGCGATCGCCGGGCATCTTGGCGACGGTGGCCCACTTCAGGCCCGTGGGGTAGCCGGCGCCGCCGCGGCCCCGCAGGCCGCTGTCGCGCACGATCGCCACCACCTGCTCCGGCGCCAGCTCCACCACCACCCGGCGCAGCTGGCCGTAGGCGCCCCGCTCGATCGCCTCCTCGATCCGGCCGGGATCGATCCGGCCGCAGTTCTCCAGCACGATCCGCCGCTGGCCGCTGAAGAACGGCCGGCTGGTGTCGACCCGTTCGCCGTGGGCCGGGCTCCAGTTCAGTGGTGCCCGGCGTTCGGCCGGGCTGGCCGCCCGCTCGCGCCGGGCCAGGGCCGCCACCAGGGCCGGCGCCTCCTCGGGCCGCACGCCGGCGTAGAGGGTGTCGTCGGGGTCGAGGCCCAGCAGGGGCCCCTGGCTGCAGGGCCCCAGGCAGCCCACACCGCTGATCCGCAGCCGATCCCCGAGTTCGGCCCGCTCCACCGCGCTCTGCAGCGCCTGCTTCAGGGCGGCGGCCCCGCTGGTGAGGCAGCCGGCGGAGGTGCAGCAGCGCAGCCGCAGCGGCGGCTCGGGGGTGGTCATGGCTCCAGCTCCCGCACCCAGGCCAGCAGCGAGGCCACGCTCTGGTGCTGCCCCACCACCCCGTCGATCACCACCACCGGGGCGGCGCTGCAGGTGCCGAGGCAGCGCACCGCCCCCAGGCTGAGGGAGCCGTCGGCGCGGCGCTCGCCGAGCGCCAGGCCCAGTTCGGTCTCCAGGGCCGCCACCAGGGCCGCGGCCCCCCGCACTTCGCAGGCGGTGCCGGTGCAGACGACGCAGCTGTGGCGGGCCGGCGGCTCGAAGCGGAACAGGTGGTAGAAGCTGGCCGTGCCGTGGACGCGGCTGAGCGGCAGATCGAGCCGGGCGGCCACATGGCGCAGCAGGGGGCCGCCCAGGTGGCCGTAGAGCTCCTGGGCGCGGTGGAGCACTTCGATCAGGCTGTCGGGTCGCTCCCTGTGCTGGCGCAGCACCGGCTCCAGCGCCGCGAACGGTTCGGCCGGGGGCGCCGTGGCAAGCGTGCCGGCTGGCATGGCGTCGGGCATGGCGTGGGCGCTTCCCTCCGGTTCGCGTCCCTCCGTCTCAACGTAGGAACCGGCGGTGGCCTGGGCCGTAACGGTGGGGTTTCTTCGTGCTGTCCGTGTTGGCGGAACCGTCAGTGACGTTTGGCGCCGAAGGGGTTGGAGGCGGCCATCCGCAGCCAGTCCAGCCCCTCCAGAGCTCCCTGCCAGGCAAATCCCGCCAGGTTCGCCACTTGCCAGAGGCCGATCAACAGCACCACCTGGAGCCTGAGCCTCGAAGGCACCCGGAGGATCGGGTTCACCAGGAGGGTTGCCAGTCGCAGGTGCAGTTCGGCGTCCTCCCAGATCCGCCCCCGTTGCCGTTCCCGTCGCAGCCGGTGGTAATGCCAGGCTCCGCGGCCGTAGTTGAAGTACTGGCGCAGGAAGCCTCGCAGCGAGCTGCGGTGCTCATGGCGCACCTCGGTTCCATCGCAGACCACGAGCCGCCCGCCCGCCTGTCGCCAGCGATCCACGAAATCCCGATCCTCCGCGGCCAGGCGGCCGAAGTCGGTGTCGCAGCCACCGAGGGCGAGGAAGCGTTCGCGATCCAGGGCAAAGTTGAGGCCGGGCAGGAAGCGCGCGGGTTGATCCGGGGGATTGAAGAAGCGATGCACCACCTCAGTGATCACCTGCCCGGCGGCGGCGGCGGCCTGGTTGGGCTCGGGGTGCGCCACCGTGGCCCCCACCAGGGCGCGAGGGTCGCGTTCCACCGCCTCGAGCAGGTTGGCGAGCCAGGTCGGGCTGGCGATGCAGTCATCGTCGAGAAAGGCCAGCATGCGGCCGCGGGCCATCCGGGCGCCCACGTTGCGGTTCGCCGCCACACCCAGGTTCGGGGCCACGTGATGGATGATTCGAAGGCGTTCTCCGAAGGCGGCCACCACATCCCCCACAGGCGGCGTGGAAACATCCACGACCACCACCTCGAAGGCCCGTGGATCCAATGACTGGGAGGCCAGTGAGGTGAGGCAGCGGCGGAGTCCACCGGGGCGGTTGAAGGTCATCACCACCACGCTGGCGCGTGGGGTGTCGGGGCCAGTCGTCAGCTGTGTCGCATCACCGGGAGCCCATCCTGTCATCGTCGATGCCGGATGGAGGCTTCGGCACGGTGGGCTGAGATGACGTCAGCCCTGCCCACCGCCGCCCTGGGCGCGTTGCTGCATCAGCGGCTGGCGGAGATTCCCTGCCTGGCTGAGGCCCACAGCTGCGCCTTGTTGAACTATCCCAGACACGGAAACATCGGAGATCATCTGATCTGGGTGGCTCAGATGCACTATCTCGCCCAGATGAGGCGCATCGCCGTGGGCTACACCGCTTCGCCGGATCGTTACTGTGGCCGGGCCCTGCAGCAAGCGATCGGCGGCCAGCCGATTCTGCTCAGCGGTGGGGGGCAGATCGGGGATGTCTGGCCGCGCCTGCAGGATTTCATCGAGCGGGTTGTGCTGGAGCACCCACGCAACCCGTTGATCATCCTTCCTCAGAGTCTGCATTTTCGCGACCCGGCGCGACTGAACAGGGCCGCTTCGATCCTGCAGGGCCACCCCGATCTGACCCTGATGCTCCGGGATCGGTCGAGCCTGCGGCTGGCCCGGAGGCATTTCAGCGGCTGTCGGCTGGTGCTGGCGCCCGACATGGCCTTCGCTCTGCCGATCGCCGACCTGGGGCTCGACGGCCGGGCGATTCGCCCGCCCCGCCGCTGCGGATCCTGGCTGGCCCTGCGGCGCCGCGATCGCGAGCGCGGCGCCGCCGACTGGGCACGAGCGCTCGCGGGCTGGAACGGCCGGGTGACCTGCACCGACTGGCTGCCCCTGGAACGGCGCTGGATCTGGGGAGACAGCAGGCTCCCCCTCAGCCGCACCGCGGCGACCGGCCTGCGGGAGCTTCTGCAGCGCCGCCTGCTCATGCCCGGCGGGGCGCTGGCGCGTCACGGCTGGCAGGCGGCGCTGGCCCCTGCCTGGCGGCAGCTCGCCCGGGCGTCGCCGCTCACCCGCCTCAGCCTGGGCATGATCCATGACGGCTGCCGGCAGCTGGCCGGCCGGGACCTGGTGATCACCGACCGCCTCCATGCCGTGATCCTCGCCAGCCTGCTGGGGGTGCCCTCCCTTGCGCTCGACAACCGGACGGGCAAGATCCATGGGTTTCTCGACAGCTGGTCGGCCTGGCTGCCGAAGGTCAGGGCCATCACGGCCGAGCAGCTGCCGGCCGCCCTCGAGCGGGCCGCGAGCTGACCGCCCCGTCGACCACCGCCGTCGCTGAACCCATGCTCCTGACACCCTCCAGAGCCCGGATCCGCCTGGTGGAGCTGAGCCGGCCCCGCAGCAACCGTCTGGAGGCCCTGGTGCTGGCAGGCCGTCGGCGGCAGCGACTCTGGTTCGAAACCGACGCCGGCCCGCTGGAGGAGCGGGCGGATGCCTTCCTCCCCGTCCTGCTGCCGGCCGCCATGGCGGCCGGCCTCGGGCTGCAGATCGAGCCCCCCGTGAGCACCGCCGTGCTCACGGCGGCCCGCCGGGTGTCGACGGTGCTGGCCAGCTGGCACCCGCACTGGGGCGAGCTCCGCCTCGAGGCCACGGCGCCGACGCGCCCGGCAGCAGCGGCCCCGGCGCCCTGTGATCAGGCCGCCTTCTTCTCCGGTGGGCTCGATTCCTTCCGCACTCTCCAGTGCCACCGCGATCAGCTTCGGCACCTGCTGTTCGTGCACGGCTTCGACATCCCGCTGGCCGAGGCGGAGAAGGCCGATGCCGTGCAGGGCCGCCTGGCGCGGGTGGCGGCGGAGGCCGGACCGTCGCTGCTCACGGTGCGGACCAACCTACGCGCCTTCACCGACCGCTGGGTGCGATGGGACCTGCACCAGTGCGGCTGTGCCCTGGCGGCGGTGGCCCTGCTGCTGGCGCCGCGCCTGGGCAGGGTGTGGATCCCCTCCTCCAACCCCCTCCCCTTTCTCCATCCCCGCGGGAGCCATCCAGGGCTGGAACCCCTGTGGAGCACGCCGGGGCTGGAGCTCCTCCACGACACCGTCGTGGAGGGTCGCGTGGAGAAGGCCCGGGCACTGGCCTCGTGGCCACTGGCCCGAGAGAACCTGCGGGTGTGCTGGCAGTCCCATGCCCCTGGGCTCAACTGCGGCCGCTGCCGCAAGTGCCTCACCACCCAGGTCATGCTGAGGGGGTTCTGCGGGGATCAAGACTGGCCCACCTTTCCCCCGATCCTCGACCTGGAGGCCTTGGAGCGGGTGAAGATCGAGTCGCCGCCCATGCTCTGCCGGTTCCTCGAACTGCGCGAACACCTCACCCAGGGAGGCGGGGATCCGGTCCTGCTGGAGACCGTCAACCGGCTGCTCCGCCGCCAGCGGCGGCGACGTCCGGGCAGCGTGTGGCGCCATCGGGCCGTCCGCGCCCTGGCCCTGCTGCGCCCCTGAATCCCGAGCACCATGCGGATCATCGACCTGCGGCTGGAGGAGCGTGATGGGGGCCGACGCGCCCTGGCCACCGTGATCTGGGAGCGGGCCGCCCGCCCGCCCGACACCCTCTTCTTCGAGGTGGGCCGCGACGTCGCCGAGCTGCTGCTGCCCCGTCCGGAGGCGTTCGCCCTGGCCTGCCTGCCGTTCGCGCTCTGGAATGGGGAGCGGCGGCTGCACATCGAGGCAACGCTGTGTCCGCGGCTGCGCGACGGTCTGGGGCAGCTGGTGCAGCTCTGGGCCGCCCACCACGGCCTGGCGGCCGGCCTGAGGATCGAGGCCGCCCAGGGTTGGCGGGCGCCCGAGCGGGCGCCGCGGGACTGCACGGCCTCGTTCCTCTCCGGCGGCGTGGACGCCCTGAGCACCCTGCAGACGAACCGCCTGGATTACCCCCTCAGCCATCCGGGAGCGATCCGGGCCTGCCTGTTCCTGTTCGGCACCAATGCCCATCACATGGGGCCTGACGGGCCGGATCAGGATCGCCTCCGCTTCTATCGGCAGCACGGACAGCGGCTGGAGGAGCTGGGCCGGCAGGAGGGGTTCACGTTGCTGCCCCTGATCACGAACGTGCGCCGGCTCTCACCCAGCTATGCCTGCTGGACGCGGATCGGCTTCAAGCTGGCCACCATCGCGGCGGCCCATCTGCTGACCAGCCGCTTCACCAGGGTGCTGTTCGCCTCCGACGGAGCACCGCTGCTGCAGGACATCGAGGCTCTGGAAGTGCCGCTCTGCAGCAGTGCCGCCCTGGATGTGCTGAGCGATCAGGCCGGGGTGTCGCGGGAGGAGAAGCTGGCGCGCCTGGCCCGCTGGCCTGCCGGGATGGAGCGGATCCAGCCCTGCCACCTGATCAGCCTGCCCAGGGACGGCCACCTGAACTGCGGCGGCTGCGAGAAGTGCCTGCGCACCAAGCTCAGCCTGCTCAGTCTGGGTCTCCCCATCGATGGGCGCACCTTCGCGGAGACCTCACTGGGTCCCCTGGCCCTGCTGCGCCTGCCCCTGGTGAGCGCCGGCAAGGTCAATCTGTTTCGCCCGCTCGTGGCGCCGCTCTGGCGCAGGGGGCATCACAGCCTGGCTGTGGCGCTGGCGGGGCGACTGGTGCTGGCGCGGCTGCGGCTGGCTGTGCGGCCTCCACGCTGGTGAGCGCTCCCCGGTGCTCCGGTGGAGCGGTGCGGCTCAGGCGAGCAGGGAACGGTTGTCGCGCTCGAGCCGTTCGAGTTCGGCGAGGATGGCCCGGTTGTCCATCTGCAGGCGTTGGAGCATCTCCGAGGCCAGCCGTTCGGTGGCCGCGGTGCGGGCGGCCAGCACGGTGAGCCTCGCCTTGTACTGCTGAAGGAGCCTGGCGCTGGCCAGATCCAGATTGAGAGGGTCCACGGGCCTGTCGGATTCCTGATCGTTCATGGCGGGCGGCCTGCCGGTTCGGGCACCGGTGCGAAACTAGTGAGATCGGCCCGTTCCGATTCTCTGGATACTTCTTTGCGTGACGTGGCTGCGCGTCACTTGTCGTAAGGAAGACTAGCCGTGCCACACCTCTCGCCAGGGTGTGCTAGCGCAGTGGGCGCTGCCCCTTGCACGCCGGGCCTGGGCTGCTGGGAAGAAACGGGCCGTGCTGGATTCGAACCAGCGACCGTGCGATTAGAAGGCAGCCTGACTTCTAAGTCGTGCCAAGGGCTTAGGGCCGTTATTTCAAATTGTTGCGCAAATTCTTGCGCACATTTGCCTCCGCGGCGATGTTGTCGTTAGCAGGCCTCTCGGCCAAATCAGGCTCGGGGGAGTCCGTTGTCACACTTTGTTGTGCTGTCCTCGTCGCTTTTTTTCTGTAGCGAATCATGCGAGCATCCCAGTCTCCGCTCCATCCGCCATCTCGCGCTACTAGGCATGCTCGGATTGCGTCATTGAAGCGGTTCTGTTTCTCGTAAATTATTGCGAGTTGTCTGTAGCCATCTGCGATATAGCTAAGGTCATGAATCTCGCTGGCATAGTTTCTCTTGCACTCTTGTTCATCATCCAAGTAGGCCTCCGGCCAATCGGGTGGTCGATTGAGCAGAAGAGTTGAGTAATGGAGGTGCGCTTCCTTAGCGTTGCTGAGCATTTTCTCGAATATTTCGACCGCTTCTTTTAGATTGTCATCAGAATCTCGCTGGGAGTAGTGCATTCGCCCCTTCGTGAGCTTTTCTTGTTCTGCTTTGAGATACTCCATGGAGAGGGCGTCGTTGCTTCTCACACCCCACAGGTCTGTCCATTGTTTGATCGCGGCGTCAAGGCTAATTTGATCTACATGATTGCCTTCTAGGCTCACCCCAAGCAATTGGTTGCCAATCTCAGTTCCAAAGATCTTGCGGGTCGTGCTTGGGTTGGTTTTCAGCCAGTCGGCTATCTCTGTCCTTGCGGGAATGTACTCATCGCCGCCCTTGTCACCACGGCTAAGCCTGGTGGGCTGTACTTTCTTGCCAGAGGGGTCGGTCATGTCCTGAGACCACTTCCACGGCAGCAGCACGCACCGGCAGCCAGGGTGCACTGAGACCTTCTTGTAGTCAGGCGGGTAGCGCTTCCCATCAAGCCCAACGCAGATCGGGCATACGGCAGAGTCGAGTACCGCAGTCCACACCAGTCCATCTGGGTGGTTCCAGTCAGGATCCGATTCAAGGTCTGATATGAGCCTGCCTATCTTGCTACTGTCTGTTGCGTATTGACGGGACAGGCTCGCGCTGACTTGCTGTTGATCTGCTTTGATACCGAAGAACTCAAGTGCCCGATCGAGAAGGCTGGTTTTCTTTGAGTTTTGGCGCTCACGCATTGCCCGCAGTTGCGCCTTACGCCTAAGCCATTTGTCTGAAGGCTTGCCGTACTCGACCATTTCTAGCTAGTCGCTTCTCACACGGTGGCTATCAGATTGCAGCCTGTCTTTGCCCTCGTCTTAAACTGTTACGTTCGGGATGGCCGGGGCTGAGAAGGTGCTCCTGGCTACCAATTTCTCTGCTTGCGGTTCTGGCAGTGTCGCCGCTCTCTCCAGTTTTTTCTTGCTTCGGCTGCACAGCGGCAACGCAAGCCTTTCCGCTACGCAATAGCAAACCTCTCAACATGTATCAGATTAGTCCTATGCTCCGCTGGCGGTCTTTAGGCTGCTTTTGTCACCCGGAGCGATCCATGATTCCCGCCGCTGTCACCCCCGCCGACCTGGCTGCTGAGCTGGCCCATGGCGACCACTGCGACCCCTCCCACGTCACTGCTGCCTGGGAGGAGGTGCTGAGCGATCCTTCCCGCGAGCTCGGCCCATGGGCACGCTCGTGCATTAAAGAAGCCGTGCTGTCCCTGCGCCTGGCGCGTCGGATGCTGGAGCAGGCCGCTGCCGAGCCTGCCTGTGATCTGCCGGAGGCCGCATGAGCCCCTCACCGCACCGCGCCTGGGCCCTGCGGCACGTCCCGACAGGCCTGCACCTCACCGCCCGCTGCAACCCAGACGGCACGCCGGTCATGGTCCGCGATCCTCGCCGCGCCTTGCTGGGGATGCTCCGCGAGACGGCGGAGCACAACATCACCCGCGCAGGGAAGGCCCTGGGCATCGAGCGATCCGACCTGGAGCCCGTACCCATAGAACTCTGAGCCTCGCAAGCTAGGGGCAGCGATCTGCCCCTTTTTTTATGTTCCGCGCCGACTACAAGATCAGCGGCTGGCAAGGTGATCGGCTGAAGCGGCGCGTAACTGAGATCCTCACCGACTACGCCAAGGCGCTGGACGACCAGCTCAAGGAAGAGATCAAGGCGCCGCAATTCAGTTGGCCGGGGCCCACAAGGCGGAAGAATGGCACGCTGGTCACCAGCCCCCGCGACATCGTGGATACGGGCGCCTTTCTCCGGTCGCAGCGGCGTGAGCGGATCAGCCCTACAGAGGTGCGCTTTACCTGGGGCAATGAAACCGTGGTCAGCTACGCGGGGATCATCCTGCGCGGTAAAGGCAGCAGTTACCCATCACGCAACTGGATCAAACCAGCGCTAGAGGCTGTACCGCTGGAGCAGTTCTTCGCTCGTGCCTGGGCTCAGCGGAGCGGGCGGTGATGCCTTGCCTGGTAGCTGTCGCCTCCCTGTGCTGTTGAAGGCCCTCGAAGGGGCTTCCATGGCCTGGTGGGGTGTTGCCCTGTATCAGCCGTTAGTTAGCACATGTGACAGATTTCCGGCTAGGTCGCCTGGTCCGTTGTATCCCGGAATACCGGCGCGCTCGCCTATGCCCCGTTCTCTTCCGGTGCTGACCGTTCGTGCGCTCGCCGCCGCACGTTCGATCAATCCTGGCGCCTCTCGTCATGACCATCGGGCGTCAGCGTTCACGTTCCTGACTGCCGCGCTACCGCACCTGCCCAGCCGGATGATCTCTGAATCGCTTTCGGCTGCACTTGGGTGTCACCAGTAGCGGGAGCCTCGGGATCGGACGCCGGGAGTCTCAGTCTTCATCTCGCCTCTGAACTTGCATCGGTTCAGTGCTTACTGATCGACGCCATGATCTGCGTATGCTCGCAATGTTGATCCTCGGGGCTTTAGCTTTAGCCTTCAACTCTTCCATTTCCTGCTGAGCTTCAATGGCTGCAACGTCGATCCCTTCCGCATCGGCACGGTCCCATAACTCCTGAATCTCAATGTATTGGTCTGGTGTTATGTAGCGGGAATTATGCATTTCCCAATCCATCTGCTCATGATATACACCTTGCATTGATTCTAGTGCTTCCTTTAGTTCTGCCATCGTACACTGCAGCGTGTCGCATACGTCCGCTGGCGGTGTTCCGCTGATCAGGAGTTTGCGGGCCTTGCTTCCCATAAGACGCATCCCGCAAGGCGCCTTCACCATGTAGCCATGATCCCTTACAAAGTGCAGGCACTCTCCCTGGGCAAATATCCATAGCAAAGTCGACAACTTACCCTTTGATGGATCCCACGCCCGCACGCACCGCAGAAATGAAATATTGATCGCGCTGAAGATATCCTCCCTGTTGATATAAGGAAACTTCTTGATCAGCTTTGATCCACAGGTCCGCAGCAGGCCCGCGTGCGTGCGGTACATGGTGGCCGCCCGCCGCTGCTCCTCCGGTGTGAGCGGATCTGCCAGCCAGGGCCGAGACCGGCGCTTGGGCTTCGGTGGGGCATCCTCTGCCGCCTGTGCCTCGATTTTTTTGCCCGGCAAGATATAGAGACGAACGCCTCCCCTTGGTTGCCGACTCTTCCATCTCCAGACGATGATTTATGGCCTGAGACGTTTCTCGACAGTCTCCGGTCTGCGCAGTCTAAACGTGCTCGTCGCGCTGAGCTGCTCGCAACATTTCCCGACGAGGACCATGTAGGTGGCTGCGCTGCTGAGCGCGGTGAAGCCTGGCCCGTCATCATTCACTGAGGCCCCATGTCTGAGCAGAAACAATCCCCGGCTATTGAGCTGGGCTTCGATGAGCAGGTGCAGGCCAATGCCGCGAAGCTGGAGGCCGACGAAAAGCAGGCGGTCTTAGCGATCCAGCGCCTGAAGAAGATCCCGCAGGCCCGTTCCTGGCTGGCCAAGGTCGACGCCCAACGCTCCTGGGGTGAAGTACCAAACCCATGGAGCACCGCCCACGCTGACCCCCTGGTGCGTCGTTACGTCGAGCACAGTGATAGACAGCTCGCCGCGTACCTGGCCGGCCTGGTGGGGCAGGGGATCGCTGCCCCGGACTATGCGGCGATCGAAGCTGCCGAACGTGAGAAGCAACGCCAGGCCCATGCCTACGCCCGCATCGAAGAGGGCGAACGGATGACGGCACGGGCGAACCTTAATCGCGGCGATGCGCTGACGCAACGTGAAATGAGGCTTCTCGGGATGATCCGCTGATGCCTCAACGTCGCCGCCCAGAGCAGTGCCGGCCCCATCCGTTCTGGGGCCTGGTGGCATGTCGCCGCCGTGATCGCAATGCTGCGGTCTTGATGCTGGTGAAGGGTGCGACCGAAGCCGACTTCGATGCGCAGCTTCGATCGTGGGGGTCCGACCCGTTCTACCAGGCCCAATACGTCGCGCTGCTGGCTGAATCTCCAGCCAGGCTTTCAACCATGGCCGAACGCAATGAGCCGGCAGACGTGATCGCCAAGGAGGAGCGATTCGCTGTCCTGCTGGAATCAATCCTGGAGGATACCTGATGGTCAAGCTGTGGAGAAGCGCCCCTTCCTGCGGTCGAATCCGTATCGACATGCAGGAGCACGCCGAGCACATTCGGCAGCAGCAGACCCTGAGCCCTGATGACTTCGCCGCCTGGGCCCAGGAGCGGTTCGCCACGCTGGTGGCCACCGATGACGCCATCCGTGAACAGTTCAGGCGGTTGCGTGATGAGCAGCAACGTGAAGTGGCCGAGGCCGTCGAGAACCGCCGCATCGAGCTGATCCGCCTCGATAGCGCCGTGGAGCAGGCCCAGGAACTTCTGCGCCAGACCGAGGCCCTGCTGTCCGGCCCACCACCCACGCCACCTGCACCGGAGCTCGAGGAGCCTGCACCGATCTACGCCCGCCCGCCATTGCCTGATGCAGGCCCTGGCCGCCTGCCCAGCCGAACCGACCGCCGCCGATCTGCTGCCCGCCGATGAACCCGTCGAACCCTCTGCCTCCGCCGCAAACCCTGGGCGAATTGCGAAACCGGCTCCGCACCGCGCTGGTCAACGCCACCACGATTAGCGCCGCCGAGCGCCTGGCCTTGCTGCGCGAGATCGAGACCCGTCTCGAGTGGCCGCATTAGCCGTGGAGCACCGCAAGCTGAATCGAGCGCTGATCGCCAAGGCGCGGAAGCTGGCATCACGAGGGCTACCGCTGCAGGCAGTGGCGGCCGGGATCGGCGTGCACAAGAGCACCCTGAGCGAATGGCTCAACCGCCCCGGTGATGAGCTGGAGCGCGAACTAGCCGAAGCCATCCATGAAGGGCAGATGGAGGGGGCAGAGGCATTGCTGGCGAAGCTGGCGGGCGGGGATGGTCGTGACGCTCAGTGGCTGCTTACGCATTGCCCGGCCTGGCGCGACACCTTCTCCGATCAGGCCGCCGTGCGCCGGGAGGTGCTCAAGGTTCTGGAGTTGATGGTGCGGTGCATCCGGGAGAGTGAGCTCCACCTGGATGACCAGCGGGATCTGCTGCTGCGGATGCAGGCGTCAGGCATTACCCCACAACTCCCGCCCGCTGATGCAAGCCATTGATGGCAGACCCATGAGCAGCCATGGAGTCCCGTGAGCAAGACCAGGTGCTCAATAGGCACAGGGTCTTTCATGGTGCTGACTAGGTTCTTATGACCTGCTTGCAGGAGATTGCGCAGATTGTTGCGCTCAAGGACTCATGGCATCCAGAGCTGGTGCCGATGTGCTCCCTAGACAACCCATGACCACCTGCCCTGGCACGCTTCCGGGGATGTAGGAAAAGTCCATGGCAGCGCCTCACTCAACGATGGGACCGTACAGATGCGCCGGCCGCCCCGTGCCCTTAATCGGCCTTGATCGGGCTAACTTGTTTGTGAGGTAAAGGACAGCGCACAGCCGACGAACGTGTTCGGCATTAGCTCTCAAGCGCTTGGAAATGTCTGCTGAGCTCAATGGATACTCTGATCCGAGCAGGCTGAGGATTTGACTGGATAGCTCCTGCCTTTTCGAGGGTAGAAGACCAGAATCCCCCACGGCTAACAGAGTCCAGCTGAAATCCTCCGGGTCCCCTTGAAGGAGCCATGTGGTTCCCTGCTCACAGTTGCGCTTGCCAAGGCAGCCCAGGACTGTGCTCTCCCCACTGGTTGGATTCGGAGGATTCCACATCCCCCACACGTCCGATACCGCTCCGACCTGAGATGTGATTCCCAGAATATCGTGCAGATTGACGCGAGACCGTGATCCACCCTCCGGCTTTCGAAGGTGTGCGGAGAGTACACATAGAAGCCCTTTGTCAGATGCCATCCTGTTGAGTTCGTAGAGTGGATCGGCAAACTCAACATCTCGCATCGAGTGGGGGCCGCCAGTGAGTAGGGTGGTGATTGAATCTAGAAAGATGGCGCCGTAGCGCCCTTGTTCAATCATTGATGCCAGGCGTTGCAAGTCAAGCCCGTTCCAACCAGCCTCATCCGGAAACACAAAGTCGAAACTGGCTTCCATGCCCATTAGTTGCAGCTTGTCGGCTGCGTTACGTCGTGATTCGTCGGCTTGGATGAACAGGACACGTTGTCTGAGAGTGGGGAGTTGACCCATTAGCGGCTCCCCGAGTGCCACAGCCTCGGCTGCTCTGTACATGAATGAGGTTTTTCCAACACCACTCTCCGACGCGAGGATCACAGCGGCTCCTTTGGCCCCGAATTCGGAGATGATCCATTCCGTGGGCGTCCGGTCACGACGGAGGTCCGCCACGCTCTCCACCACTGTTTTAGTGGGAGGTGCTGTGACTTTTCCTACATCCCCCCTAGCGTGCTGGGGCGGGCCATGCATCGTCTCTGCATGGCCACTCAACGCAGCTTTGAGCTGGGCCGAGTAAAACCCATTCTGCGCACGCCATTCTGCGAATTCAGAGTCGACAGAAAGCACTTTCAGCGTTATGAGACGCTCCCATGCATCCCTTTCTGTTCTCATCTGGATTGCATCGTTAGTCATCTGAACGGCCTCCAGATGGCAAGTTGCTGTTCCAGGGTCAGTTCGCGCGAGCTGGCGATTTCCGCTGTGGCGGCCTCAATCGCATCTAGCTTTAGGCATTCATGTGTCTTAGGAGGGGTGGACAGGGGAGGAGAGCACCTCTGCCGATTCCGCAGGATTTCCAATGCGCGGGACGGATCACACCGATAGGGCGAGTTGTAGTAGCTCATACCCTGTTACTCCCGGATGCATCGGCTTGCAGTGCTTGGGATCGACGCATACGGCCTCGATACGCCAGTGCCTCAACACATGCGGGAATGTTCCAAATGCGTGGGCTGTTGCTGTGAGGGCCGTAACGCCAATGCTTCCCTTCAGACAGGAAGCAGTATTTGTCTGCATAGCGCTTGAGGCTGTCACTGCTGACGCCTAGCGCAATGGCGGCTTGCCCAGTAGCAAGCCACCGTTCATGAATGTCGGCCATGAAAGGCGGCGGTTGGGTTTATGGCCTTGCTCGCCACAGGCGCCGGGAAGCCCTCCCGGTGCGACTCGGCACAACCGAACCGTCGGCTTAAGTCACTGGATCAGCGGATGCGCCACAGGCGTTCGTCACAGACGAAGGTCCCAGCCGCTGGCAGTGTGTCTCAAGTCTCCCCAGTATATCGCCACCGCAAGTCATGGCAAGGGGGTGTTTGCGCTGGCGGCAAGCATGGCCCTCTCTCGCCCACGTTGAAGCGCAGCATCCACTGTCTCTTCGTCGGTCCAGCGGCCGTAGTGCAGTTGGTGAGTCTGCAGGCTATGCCTCATCAGTGAGGCTGTGATCCTTGGGCTGAGGTCGTAGTGCTGGTGTGCCCTGAGTGCGAATCCATGGCGAAGCGAGTAGACCGTCACTCGCTCTCCAGCTGCCGCTGCCTCGGCCTTGATTGAATGCCAGACTGCACGCCGATCCAGGTACTGGCCAATGCTGGCGGCGGTCACACTATCCGAGCTCCCCATGGGCGGCAGTTCAATCAGGCCGCTTTCCAGTAGCCGTAGCAGCCTGATGCTTTCGCCAGCTAACCCCTCAGGGTCGAGCCCACTCACGTCTCCGGGCTTTGTTGCCCCTCGAGCATTCCGTTTCCGATAGGCCACATGCAGCTTGTCTCCGTTGGCTCGGCAGTACCTCAGCTCCACTGGTCGTAGGCCAAAGCAGCCCAGTAGCCCTACAGCGAGCCGCCAGCGTGGATCTGGGATGCCCTCCAGCAGGCGGACAAGTTGGGAGTCCTTGAGTGGTGTTGAGGCTTCACGCAGCACGTTCGGACCCGCTTTCCCGACGTATTCCCTGAGGTCACTTGGCGGCATCCAACGCTGTGACGCCCCCAGACCTTCCACGGCGAATCTGAGTAGCTGTGCGGTGTACTGAATACGCAGCTTCCTGCCGCGACTTCCGGGCTCGCCGCCGTGGCGATCGCGCAACCCCCCAAGCAGGGCTCTCGCATCACGGGGTACCGGCTTGCTGGCCAGTAGTGTTAGCACCTGTCGCATAGTCGGCCCGTAGGCAGCGTCGAACGTGCTGTCCTTGAGGTCTCCCAGTTCCTGCACCTTGTGGCGACGGAAGCGCTCTACAGCGGCCTTCCAGTCGATCTGGCCCGGCTTGGGTGCCTCTGGGCTGTTGAGCAGGTCGTAAGCCTCCCTCAGGCCCAGCCCGTGGCCTTCCATGCGGCTACGGATCAGCGGAAGCAGTCCAAGCACGTCTGCCGTGCTCTCGGCGTTCCAGGGCAGGCCCAGAACCACGCTGCTGCGAGATCCATCCTCGTAGCGCCGGGTCAGCTGAACCTTCCCGCCTACATCTCGCACGCTCCATCCGAACCCGTGCTGCTGCTTGATGGCCTGGCGCAGGGTCTCAATCCACCGTGGCGTCTTGGGTTTGCCCATCTCGGGGCGCGATGCATTGCTTCCTTCAAGTTTGCGCAGAATCGTGCGCAGATCGGCGCCTGCAGGCCGAGGCATGCCTCAGCGACTTTTCCGCCAGATGACAGAAAAGCCTGTTCAGGCCTGGATTCTTGAACGGGCCGTGCTGGATTCGAACCAGCGACCGTGCGATTAGAAGTCGCATGCTCTATCCGGCTGAGCTAACGGCCCACCGGATCAGCCTAGAGTGGCCTGCTGCGCAGACTTGCTCCATGGCGGCCACCCGGCTCGGCGATGCCCAGAAACAGGAGCTGGTGAAGCGCTGGCAGGCCGGGGAGGCCAGTGCCGCGCTGGCCGCAGCCTTCGGCTGCAGTGCCAACACGGTGATCCGGGTGGTGAAGGGGGCGCTGGAGCCGGCGCTCTACGAGCAACTGAAGAAGGAGCGCGGCCGGGCCGCCGCCGCCGGCGAGGCAGCGCCCGAAGCCGCCGCTGAGGCGGTGCCCGAGGCCACCTCCGTGGCGATCGAGCCGCCCGAGCCGATCGAACCGGATCCCGCCCCCCTGGCCCTCGCCCTGGACGAGCCCGCCGTGGAGGTGGCCGACGACCGGGAGGACGGCCCGGCCGTGCTGGCCATCGATGACGCCGACGATTTCGGCGACGACGGCGAGGAGAGCGAAGGCGATGACATCGAGGTGGATGACATCGACGCCGATGGCGCCGAGGCCGACGGGGACGTGTTCGTGGCCGTGCCGGTGGGGATCACCCTGGAGGATCGCCCCGCCGTGGCCACCCTGCCGCTGGAGGACACCTCCCTGCCGGCCAGCCTCTACATGCTGGTCGACAAGACCGTGGAACTCGAGCCCCGCCCCCTGAGCGACTTCCCCGAACTGGGCCGCCTCAGCGACGACGAGCAGCGGCGGCAGGCCCTGGTGGTGTTCGCCAACCCCCGTCAGGCCAAGCGTCACTGCGGCCGCACCCAGCGGGTGATCAAGCTGCCCGACAGCCGGCTGATCCATCGCACCGCCCCCTATCTGCTCAACCAGGGCATCACCCGGGTGGTGCTGGAGGGAGCGGTCTACGCCCTGCCGGGTTCCTGATCCGCGGCCGGGCGGTTCCTGTTCCTGGGTCCTAGGGGCCCTCGTCGGCCCCGCGGCGGGGCAGCAGCAGCGCGGTGGTGCTGCCGCCGCTGATCACCCCGATCACCAGGGCCACCCCCACCAGGAAGCCGCTGGGCAGGGGGGCGGTGGTGGCGAAGCCGAGGCGCAGGCTGGGGCGATCCTCGAGGTTCTGGGCGCCGAGACAGAGGATCACCAGCAGCAGCAGGCCGCCGCCGAGGCTGGTGAGGAGCAGGCGAAGGCGCAGCAGCACGGCGGCAGGGGAACGGGTCAGGCTGGCTCCCGATGCAGCAGAGCGTAGAGCTCACGGCGGGAAAGGCCCGTCTCGGCGGCCAGCTGGCGGGCCGCTTCGCTGGGGCTGAGTCCGCCGGCCAGGCGCTGCTCCAGCGCGGCGCGCAGCTCCGCCTCGGCCGGTGCCGGCGCGGCGGCGGCGGCGGGCGCACCGCCCAGCACCAGGGTGCACTCCCCGCGTGGCGGCACCCGGCGGAAGTGCTCGAGGGCCGCCGCCACCGTGGGGCCCACCTGCTCCTCATGGCGCTTGGTGAGTTCGCGGGCCACCTGCAGGGGGCGATCGCCGAGCAGCTCGAGCAGGTCGCTCAGCAGCTCCACCAGGCGATGGGGGGCCTCGAACAGCACCATCGTGCGCGGTTCGGCGGCCAGTTCCGCCAGTCGCTGGCGGCGGGGGCCGCCCTTGGGCGGCAGGAATCCCTCGAAGCAGAAGCGGCCGCTGGGCAGGCCACTGCTCACCAGGGCGGTGGTGACCGCGCACGGCCCGGGCACGCAGATCACCGTGCGGCCCGCGGCCCGGACCGCGGCCACCAGCGCCTCGCCCGGATCGGAGATGCCCGGCAGGCCGGCATCGCTGATCAGCGCCAGGCTCTCGCCGGCCTCCAGCGCCGCCAGCAGTTCGGGGATGCGGGCGCTCTGGTTGTGGCGGTGGAAGCTCAGCAGGCGGGCGCGGATGCCGAGACCCGCCAGCAGCTGGCCGCTGTGGCGGGTGTCCTCGCAGGCGATCCGATCCACCGCTTCGAGCACGGCGCGGGCGCGGGGGGAGAGATCGGCGCGGTTGCCGATCGGGGTGCCCACCAGGTAGAGAACGCCGGAAGCCGGTTCGGCGGGCTGGTTCACGCTGCTGCTCCGCCTTCCCCGGCCCATCCCATGATGACGGCCCGGTGCCAAGCTGGATCTTCTGTCCGTGCCCGGCGCGGGAGGTCCCCGTGACCATGGACCCCCTGCTGCAGCCCGGGGATCCGGCGGTGTACGCCGTGGAGCGAGTCGAGGGTCGTTCGCCCATCCTGATCACCGGCGACCATGCCGGCCGCTGCATCCCGCGCCGGCTGGGCCGCCTGGGTCTGTCCGAGCGGGAACTCCTCAGCCACGTGGCCTGGGACCCGGGCGTGGACGGGCTGGCCACGCGGCTCTCGGAGTGCCTCGATGCCTTCCTGATCCTGCAGAACTACTCGCGGCTCGTCATCGACGCCAACCGACCGCCGGGCGCTTTCGATTCGATCCCCACCCTGAGCGAGCGCACCCGGATCAGCGCCAACGAAGGGCTGCCGCAGCGCCACGCACGCCAGCGCTTCCAGGAGGTGTTCCAGCCCTACCACGAACGGATCGGCGGGGAGCTCGATGCCCGCCGCCGCCGATCCCAGCCCAGCGTGCTGGTGTCCCTGCACAGCTTCACGCCCGTTTACCTGGACGAGGAGCGCCCCTGGCACGTGGGCGTGCTGTACGGCCGTGATCCACGCCTGGGACGGCTGGTGTGGGAGGGATTGCGGAGCGATGGCGCCCTGCTCGTGGGGGAGAATGAGCCCTATGCGGTGAGCGATGAATCCGATTACACGATCATCGTGCACGGCGAGCGGCGCCGCATCCCCCACGTGGAGCTCGAAATCCGCCAGGATCTGCTGATCAGCGAATCCGATCAACAGACCTGGGCTGAGCGCCTGGCCGATGTGCTGATGAAGGCATTGCCGCGATTGCTTCCAGCGTGATCCTGTTTCCAGCGTGATCCGATGATGCCTCCATTTCCGTTCTGTTCCATCACCGTTCGCGACCAGAGAGGTTGTTCATGAAGATTCAGGTGGGCTATGAGTTGATCTACGAATGTCCAAAGCCCACCCCGATGGTGGTCACGCTGAGTGTTCATGCCAGCCGAGCTCCTGATCTGATTCAGGTTGATCCTCTGGCGTTCACTCCTGAGGTTCCGGTCGCCAGCTACATCGATTCCTACGGCAACCGCTGCAGCCGGATCGTGGCCCCAGCAGGACGGATCCTCCTCAGCAGCAACAGCGTCGTTTCCGACAGTGGCAGGCCCGATCCTGCACTGCCCTGGCTGGAGCAGCTGCCGGTGGATCGGCTCCCCGAGGAGGTGCTGTTGTTCCTGCTGGGTAGCCGCTATTGCGAAACCGATCTGCTTTCGGAAACGGCCTGGAATCTGTTCGATTCGGCCCCTGCCGGTTGGGGGCGGGTGCAGGCCATCTGCGATTTCGTGCATCGGCACATTGAGTTTGGCTACGCCCATTCCAATCCCACGAAGTCAGCCGTGCAGGTGTTCCGGGAGCGTGGCGGCGTCTGCCGCGACTTCACGCATCTGGCGATTGCCTTCTGCCGCTGCATGAACATTCCGGCGCGCTACTGCACCGGCTACATCAGCGATCCTGGCAGTTCGCATCCTGATGATCCCATGGATTTTTCGGCCTGGTTCGAGGCCTATCTGGAGGATGGCTGGTACAGCTTCGATCCACGCAACAACAGACCCTGCATCGGCCGCATCCTGATCGCCAGGGGTCGGGATGCGGCGGACGTTGCGCTCACCACCAGCTTCGGCCCTTCCACGCTGGTGGGGTTCAAGGTGTGGGCGGACCCACAATCCATTCCCTGAGAGGCAGGCCCGATCATGACCTATTGCGTTGGCATCCTGCTCAGGGATGGCCTTGTGCTCGCTGCCGACTCACGCACCAACGCCGGCGTCGACAACTTCGCCACGTTCTGCAAGATGAGCGTGTTCGAACGCCCCGGCGATCGGGTGATCATCCTGCTCAGTTCGGGCAATCTGGCTGGCACCCAGGCGGTGATCAGCCTGTTGAAGCAACGCATGGATGTGCCGGATGATGCCCCCAATCTCTGGACGGCCCGCACCATGTTCGATGTGGCGATGCTGGTGTCCGATGCCGTGCGCGACGTCGAGCAGCGCGATGCGCCCTTCCTGCAGGCGGGTGCGGTGTCGTTCAACGCCTCCTTCATCGTGGCCGGCCAGATCAGCCCTGAGCCGCCACGCCTGTTCCGCACCTATGCCGAAGGCAACTTCATCGAAGCCGGTGAAGACACACCGTTCCTGCAGACCGGCGAAGCCAAGTACGGCAAGCCGATCATCGATCGGGTGCTGACGCCGCAGACCAGCCTCGCCGACGCCACCAAATGCGTTCTGGTTTCGTTCGATTCCACGATGCGCAGCAACCTGTCGGTGGGCATGCCGATCGATCTGATCTGCTACGAGCGGGACAGCCTGAGGATCCTCAGGCGTCGCCGCTTTCCGGATGGTGATGCCTATTTCACGGCGCTCAGCCAGGCCTGGAGCGACGGCGTTCGCCAGGTGTTCCGGGAGCTGCCCGAACTGGACTGGTGAGCACGGTGGCAGTGGCCAGTGGCAGTGGCGTGGGGCGTGGGGCGTGGATCCGCAGGCTTGGCCCACAATGCTGCTCTGGATTCCCCCTGAGCGGCTCGATGATGGCTTCCTCTTCCCTGCTCCCCGATGGCGTCGAGCTGGAGGAGCTGCTGGTTGTGCTGCGCCGCCTGAGCTGGGAGGCGGCGGCGATCCTGCGGGCCTATGCCCGCGCCGAGCAGCCCCCCTTCGGCCATCCGCCCCTCCTCACCGTCGACGGGGCCGTGGAGAGTCCGGTGTCGGCCGCCGATCTGGCGGTGAACCGCCAGCTGCTGGAAGGCCTGGAGCAGGCCTTCCCGTCGGCCCCCTGGACGCTCCTGAGCGAGGAGACGGCCAAGGAGCAGCTGCGCGAGGGCGAACCGCTGGCGGCCGAATGGCTCTGGATCCTCGATCCGCTCGACGGCACCAAGGATTTCCTGCAGGGAACCGGGGAGTACGCCGTGCACCTGGCGCTGGTGCATGGTGAGGAGCCGGTGCTGGGGGTGGTGGTGCTGCCGGAGCTGGAGGAGCTCTGGTTCGGGCTGCTGGATGCTGCCGCACCCGGTGGCGGCAGCGCCTGGCGGGAGAATGCCGCTGGCGAGCGCTTCGAGCCGCAGCTGAGCGAGCGGCGCGACCCGGCCGACCTGGTGCTGGTGGCAAGCCGCAGCCATCGCGACGATCGCCTGGAGCGGCTGGTGGCGGCGCTCGGACCGGGCTCCTCGCTGGCGGTGGGCAGCGTGGGCTGCAAGGTGGCCACGATCCTGCGCGGTGAGACCGACCTCTACATCTCGCTCTCGGGCCGCAGTGCCCCGAAGGACTGGGACATGGCGGCGCCGGAGGCGGTGCTGCGGGCGGCCGGCGGGGCCTTCAGCCATGCCGACGGCCGCCCGCTCACCTACAACACCGGCGACGTGCGCCAGGCGGGCTGCCTGATCGCCAGCCACGGCCCCGCCCATGCCGTGCTCTGCGAGCGGGCCCGGGCCGCGCTGGACGCGATCGATCCGGGTTTCGAAGTCTGAGCGGCTTCAGCCGGCGGGCTTGAACCCCATCGGCGGGCCAGCAGGATGGGGCGCACACGACGAGGTCGGCACGATGGGGCAACCGGACGGATGGGCGAGCGCGACCAGGGAATGGCTCGGCCGGTTCCACCCGCGCCAGCTGAGCCCCCTGTTCGCCGCCTCCGACAGACCCCGCGTCCGGTTCGGCCTCGAACTGCTGCGGTTGATGCTCGATCCGGCCATCGACCTCTCGCCCCGGGAGGTGATGCTCTTCGGGCTGCACCGGCGGGATTCGAGCCGTGGATCGAGCCTCAACTACATCGGCGAGGCCGCCTGGCTTCGGCTCTGCCGGCGTCTGAATCAGGGTTCGACTCCGGTGCTGCAGGACAGGTTGCTGCTGGCCTGCCTGCTCAAGGGCTCCCGCCTGCGGGGGCCCTCCATCCAGGCTCTGCTGGATGTGGATGCGCCGCTGCTGTCGGTGCCCAACATCGACAGCACGGTCGATCTGGTGCGTTTCCTGCGCCGCAGGGCCATCTATCCCCTCGTCATCAAATCCCTGAGCGGCTCCGGTGGCCGGGGGGACGTCCAGGTGGAAGCGCTCGAGCAGGAGGCCAGCCTGATCCAGCTGGCCGACGGAAGCCGTTGGCCGCTGCGTGAGTTCGCCGCTTCTTCGATGCGGGGCGGCGGCCGCGGCGCCATGCTGCAGGAGCGGATCAGTGCCCACCCCTTGCTGCGACCGGCCTGCGGCGCGAGCTGCCCCACCGTGCAGATCGTCACGACCGTGGGCCCGGCGGGTGTGGTGGTGCTCTACGCCGTGCTCAAGCTGCCGTCGGCTGATCCGCTCGACCAGCGGACGCTGCTGCTGGCGCCGGTGGATCCCTCCGATGGCCGCCTCGGCGGCTGGCGACGGTTCGATGGCGGCGGTTCGATGGCCGTGCCGCCGCCGCTGTCGGTGGAGGTGGTGCCCGACTGGGCCGGCTGCCGGGACGCGGTGCAGCGGCTGCACCGCGTGGATCCGCAGGGGCTGGTGCTGGGCTGGGAACTGGCGCTCAGCGAAACGGGGCCGCTGGTGCTGGCGGCCCAGAACGCCCCTGGGATCGATCTGTATCAGATCGCCCGCAACAGGGGTTACCGCGACGCGCCCGGCCGGGCGATGCTCGCCAGCCTGGAACGGCGGGCCAGTGGGATGGGAGGGATCCAGCGCCGCCGGGGACGGAGCTGGATACCCCCGGTGTGGCCGTTCAAACGGCCGGGGCCGCTCACACGGCGGCGCCGTCGTGCTGGGGCACGCCGCGCAGGGTGAGGTTGATGCGGCCGCGGTTGTCGATCTCGCGCACCCGCACCGTGACCTGATCGCCCACCTTCACCACGTCTTCCACCTTCTCGACCCGGGCCTCGGAGAGCTGGGAGATGTGGATCATCCCCTCCTTGCCGGGCAGGATCTCCACGAAGGCCCCGATCGGGATGATCCGGGTGACCGAACCGCTGAAGGTCTCCCCTTCGCTGACGCGGCGGGTGAGGCCCTCGATGATGCGCTGGGCCTCCTCGGCGGCGGCACCGTCGTGGCTGGCGATCGTCACGATGCCGCCGTCTTCGATGTCGATCTTGGTGTTGGTGCGCTCGGTGATGCCCTTGATCGTGCGGCCGCCAGGACCGATCACGGTGCCGATCAGTTCCGGATCGATGCGGAAGCTGAGCAGGCGCGGGGCGTGGGGGGAGAGGGTGTCGCGGGGTTTGTCGATCGCCTCGAGCATCTTCTCGAGGATGTGCAGCCGGGCCGGGCGGGCCTGGTGCACGGCCTCGGCCACGGTCTTCACGGCCAGGCCGGTGATCTTCATGTCCATCTGCAGGGCGGTGATGCCCTTCTCGGTGCCGGCCACCTTGAAGTCCATGTCACCGAGGAAGTCCTCGATGCCCTGGATGTCGGTGAGGATGCGCACCTCGTCGCCCTCCTTGATCAGGCCCATGGCGGCGCCGCTCACCGGCGCCTTGAGGGGCACGCCGGCATCCATCAGGGCCAGGGTGCTGCCGCACACCGAACCCATCGAGGTGGAGCCGTTGGAGCTGAGGCACTCCGACACCACGCGCACCACGTAGGGGAAGGATTCCTTGGGCGGCAGCACGGGGATGATGGCCCGCTCGGCCAGGGCGCCGTGGCCGATCTCGCGGCGGCCGGGGGAGCGCATCGGCCGCGTTTCACCCACGGAATAGGGCGGGAAGTTGTAGTGGTGCAGGTAGGTCTTCTCACCGGAGGGGTTGAGATCGTCCATCTCCTGGGCATCGCTGGGGGTGCCGAGGGTGGCGGCGGAGAGCACCTGGGTGAGGCCGCGCTGGAACAGGCCCGAGCCGTGCACCCGCCTGGGCAGCACGCCGGCGGCGGCCTGGATCGGACGCACCTCGTCGAGGGCGCGGCCGTCGACGCGCTTGCCCTCGGTGAGGATCTGGCCCCGCATCAGGGTCTTGGTGAGGGCCTTGTAGGTGTTGGCGAGGGCCTTGCCGCCGGCGGCGGCGCGGATCGGATCGTCGTCGCCCAGGGCGGCGATCCTGGTGCTCACCTCGGCCTTGATGGCATCGAGCTTGGCGTCGCGTTCGGCCTTGGTCTGGGAGAACTGCTTGAGCACCTCGCCGATGGCCTGGCTGCATTCCTGGGCCAGGTAGTCGGTGAGGGTGGTGTCGACCGGCTGGGGCTCGGGGATCACCTGCTCGATGCCCAGGTCCTTGAGGATGGCGAGCTGGGCCTTGATCAGCTCGCCCACGGCCTCATAGCCGAAGTCGATCGCCTCGATCATGTCCTGCTCGGGCAGCTGGTTGGCGCCCGCCTCCACCATCACCACCCCGTCGGGGGTGCCGGCCACCACCAGGTCGAGGTCGCTGCGCTCGATCTCGCGGTAGCTGGGGTTGAGCACGAAGTCGTCGCCCAGCAGGCCGACGCGCACGGCGGCCATCGGGCCGTGGAAGGGGAGCTTCGCCAGCAGGGCGGCCATCGAGGCGCCGGTCACGGCGAGCACGTCGGGCGGCACCCGCTCATCGAGCGACTGGCAGGTGGCCACGATCTGGATGTCGTCGCGCAGCCAGGAGGGAAAGAGGGGCCGCATCGGCCGGTCGATCAGCCGGGCGATGAGAGTGGCGCGCTCGGGGGGGCGGCCTTCGCGGCGCATGAAGCTGCCGGGAATGCGGCCGGCTGCGTAGAGGCGCTCTTCGTAGTCGCAGATCAGGGGGAGGAAATCGATCCCCTCACGGCCGCCGGAGCGGGTGGCGGTGACCAGGACGGCGGTATCCCCACATTCGATCATCACCGAGCCGCCAGCCTGGGGGGCATAGCGGCCCGTGGTCAGCCGGATCTCCCGACCATCGAAGGAGATCAGCTGAGTTTGTCCTTGCACGTCGGCTTATGTCCGTTTTGGTGTCGCCGACCATCCTGACATCCGACCTACCAGCTCGACTTGGTGACGCCGGGGAGCAGGCCCTTGTGGGCGCGTTCGCGCAACTGGTTGCGGCACAGGCCGAAGTCGCGGTAGACACCGCGGGGCTTGCCGGTGGCCCAGCAGCGGTTGCGGATGCGGTTGGGGGCGCTGTTGCGGGGCAGGCCCTGGATCTTGCGGTGGATCTCCAGGCGCTGCATCGGATCGGCGGCGGCCTCGAAGGCGGCCTTGAGGGCGGCACGCTTGGCGGCGAAGCGATCCACCATCTTCTTGCGCTTCACATCCCGCGCAATCATCGACTTCTTCGCCATGCGGCTGCTGCTCGGCTCGTGCGTTGATCGGCCAGCTTACCGCGCGGGGGGGCGGTGCTCGGGGTGGCTGGGGCAGAGATCGGCCAGGGCGCAGCCGGCGCAGAGGGGTTTGCGGGCGTTGCAGACGGCGCGGCCGTGGAAGATCAGGCGCAGCGAGAACCGCTCCCATTCCGGCTGCGGCAGCAGCTTCATCAGCTCCGGTTCGATCCGGCGCGGTTCGCTCTGGCGGCTGAGCCCGAGCCGGTTGCTCAGCCGCCGCACGTGGGTGTCCACCGTGACGCCGGCGTTGATGCCGTAGGCGTGGGCGAGCACCACGTTGGCGGTCTTGCGGGCCACGCCGGGCAGCTCCAGCAGCTCCTCCATCGAGCGCGGCACCGCGCCGCCGTGGCGTTCGATCAGCAGGCGGGAGGCGGCCACGATGTTCTTCGCCTTGTTGCGGAAGAAGCCGGTGGACTTCACATACGGCTCCACCTCTTCCGCGGTGACGGCCGCGGCCGCGGCGGCATCGGGGAAGCGCTCGAACAGGGCCGGAGTCACCCGGTTGACGCGCTCGTCGGTGCACTGGGCCGAGAGCATGGTGGCCACCAGCAGCTCCCAGGGGGTGCGCCAGTCGAGCGAGCAGGTGGCGTGGGGGTAGAGCTCCCCCAGCCGCTCGTGGATCAGCGGTGCCCGCCGGCGGGCGGTGGGGAAGCGCGGCACCTCAGCGGCCGAGCAGCTGCTGCACCACCGACAGCTGGCTGGTGTCCTTCACGATCAGCACGGCGCTGAGGCCCACCAGCAGCAGGAAACCCGACTGCATGAAGGCCAGCTGCAGCCGGTCGGGCAGGGGGCGGCCCCGCAGGCCCTCGAGCAGCAGCAGGGCGAACTGGCCGCCGTCGAGCAGGGGCAGCGGCAGGGCATTGAGCACCGCCAGGTTGATCGAGATCAGGGCCGCGAACACGTAGAGGCTGCCGCCGCCCTGGCGGGCCAGCGAGGCCCCCATCTCGACGATCTTCACCGGGCCCGACACCTGCGGGGCGGTTTCGCCGAAGTGGGTGAGCAGGGCGCTGAAGCCATCGATGGTGCGGGCGGTGAGCTGCACGAACACCCGGTTGGCCTGGCCGATCGCCTCGAACGGGTTGCGGGCAGGCCGGTAGACCTCGCTGCCATCGGGCTGGAGCTGGGCGCCGATGCGGCCGATGCCGCCCTGCTCGGCGGGGGTGAGGGTGAGGCGGAGCCGCTCGCCGCCGCGCTCGGCCTCGAGCGCCAGGGCCCGCTGCGGCGCCCCCTTGATCTCGGCCACCAGGCCCGCCACGGCCTTCGGGCCGCCGCTGAGGCTGACGCCATCGAGGCTGAGGATGCGGTCGCCCGCCATCAGGCCGGCGGCGGCGGCGGGCTGGCCGCTCTGCACGGCGGCCACCACCACGCCGGGATTGGGGCTGAAGCCGGCGGGAATGCCCACCAGCAGCCCCTGGGCCAGCAGCACGCTCCAGGCGAGCAGCAGGTTGGCGAGCACGCCGGCGGCGATCACCAGGGCCCGCTGGTGCAGGGGCCGGTTGCGCAGCAGGTCGGGATCGTCGGCCGGGATGGGGCTGTCCTCGTCGTCGTCGGGGAAGGCCACGTAGCCGCCGAGCGGAATCGCCCGCAGGGCGAACTGCACGCCGCGGCGCTGGCGCTGCAGCAGCACCGGCCCGAAGCCGATCGAGAAGCCGCTGACGCGGATGCCCTGCCAGGTGGCGGCGAAGAAGTGGCCGGCCTCGTGCACCACGATCAGGGCCGCCAGGATCGCCAGTGCCGCCAGAACGCCCATCGAGCCAGGAACTTCGGCCCTTCATTCTGGGGGTTGCGGCCCGGCGCCGTTCCCTTCGGCCGTTGCGCCCGCTGCGCGGGCAACACGGCCTTCGGGAACGGCGCCGGGCCGACCCCGCACGGAAGGGCCGCAGGGTGGGGCCGCAGGGTGGGGCCGGAGCGGGGGGGGCACTGCGCCTCCCGGTCCGGGACTCCTGCGCCCCGGCGGAACCCTGAAGCCCGAAGGCGGCCTTGCGGCGCCGCCGCTCAGCCGCCGCAGGGCTTCAGGGTTCCGCCGCGAGCCTGTCGGCGCCGAAGTAGGGAACCAGTGCCGCCGGGAGTCTCACGCTGCCGTCGCTCTGCTGGCCGTTCTCGAGCAGGGCGGCCATGGTGCGGCCCACCGCCAGGCCGCTGCCGTTGAGGGTGTGGAGCAGGCGGGTCTTCTTGCCCTCACGGCAGCGGATGGCGGCGCGGCGGGCCTGGAAGTCGCCGCAGGTGCTGCAGCTGGAGATCTCGCGGTAGGCACCGGCGCCGGGCAGCCACACCTCGAGGTCGTAGGTGCGGGCGGCGGAGAAGCCCAGATCGCCGGTGCAGAGCTCGATCACCCGGTAGGGGAGGTCGAGGGCCTGCAGCACCGCCTCGGCATCGGCGGTGAGCTGGGCGTGGGCCGCCTCCGACTCCTCGGGCCGGCAGAACCAGTAGAGCTCCACCTTGTTGAACTGGTGCAGGCGGATCAGGCCGCGGCTGTCGCGGCCGTAGGAGCCGGCCTCGCGGCGGAAGCAGGGGGTGTAGGCGGCGTACTTCAGCGGCAGCTGCTCGGCCGGGATCACCTCCTCGCGGTGGAACGAGGTGAGCGGCACCTCGGCGGTGGGGGTGAGCCAGAGGTCGTCGTCGGCGCAGCGGAAGCTCTCCTCGGCGAACTTGGGCAGCTGGCCCGAGCCGGTGAGGCTGGCGGTGTTCACCAGGATCGGCGGCAGCACCTCGCGGTAGCCGCGCTCGGCGTGGCGATCGAGCATGAAGCTGATCAGGGCCCGTTCCAGCCGCGCCCCCTGGCCCAGCAGGGTCACGAAGCGGCTCTGGGCGATGCGCACGGAGCGCTCGGTGTCGATCAGGCCGAGCCGCTCGGCGATCTGCCAGTGCTCTTCGAGCCCGCCGGCCTCGCGGGGGGTGCCCCAGCGGCGCAGCTCCACGTTGTCGGCTTCGGAGCGGCCCTCGGGGCAGAGGGGTGAGGGCAGGTTGGGAAGGGCGAGCAGCTCCTCGCGCAGGCGGGCCTCGAGGGTCTTCTCCTCCTCCTCCAGCACCGCCACCTGCTGCTTGATGCGGTTGCCCTCGTCGCGCAGGGCCTGCAGGGCGGGATCGGTGGGGGCCTCCCCGGCGCGGATCCGCTCACCCACCTGGCGGCCGATGCGGTTGCCCTCGGCCTGGAGATCGCTGCGCTGCTGCTCGAGATCGCGTTCCTGGCGGGCGATCAGTTGCAGGGCGGTGAGATCGAGGGCCATGCCGCGGCGCCCGAGCTGCTCCACGATCAGCTCGGGGTTCTCGCGCAACAGGCGCTGATCCAGCACGGCTCCAGGGGCGGGGGCGCGTGCAGCCTACGGACCGGAGCCCGGGCGGGCCCCGGCTGGGGGCTTCAGAGCACCTGCACCACTTCGTCCACCTCGGGGATGGCTTCGCGCAGCTTGCGCTCGATGCCCATCTTGAGGGTCATGGTGCTGCTGGGGCAGCTGCCGCAGGCGCCCTGGAGGCGCACCTTCACCGTGGGGCCGTCGATCTCGACGATCTCGACGTTGCCGCCGTCGGCCATCAGGTAGGGACGCAGCTCATCGAGCACCCGCTCCACGTTCTCGATCGTGAGGGCGCGGGGATCGGAGGCTTCGGGAGTGGCTTCCGGCGTGGTGGCTTCGGGACTGGCGGTTTCGGTGGTCATGCAGGGCTCCGGGGTGCTGCGAGGAGCTTAGGAAGGCCTGGGCCGGCTCAGACGAGACGCACGGTGGTCCCGTAGGCCGCCAGCTGGCGGTCGACGCTGAGCAGCAGCAGGGGCTCGCAGCGGCTCTGGGCCACCAGGAGGCGATCGAAGGGATCGCGATGACCGTCGACGCTCTCCAGCGCTCCCACCGCCAGCAGGTGCTCGTTGCGCAGGGGCAGCCAGCGGAAGCCCTGCTGCGGGATGCTTCGCTCCACCCGCGCCAGGTCGGCCGACAGGCGCCCCAGTGACACCTTGATCGCCATTTCCCAGAGCGAGGCCGGCAGGCGCGGATCGGCGCTCAGCCACCACAGCACCAGATGGGTGTCGAGGAGCAGGCGTGCCAGTCCTCAGGCCGCTCCTCAGGCGGGGAAGAAGAGATCGTCGAGGGGCGCGTCGAAGTCGTCCGTCAGCACGATTTCACCGGCCAAGGCGCCGGGCGCCGCCAGGCCGCCGGTTCCTTCGCGGCAGGGCACCAGCCGGGCGATCGGCACGCCGGCCTTCCTGGGGCGCAGTCCGCCAGCTGAGCCAGGCCGTGGTGGCCTCTCTCCCTAGGATCGGGCGGCTTCCGTGCCCGTGCTCTCGCCCGGCGGATCCCGGCGGCAATCCCCGATCACCGTTCGATGACCGACGCCCCCGCTTCGCGGATCCGCAACTTCTGCATCATCGCCCACATCGACCACGGCAAATCGACCCTGGCCGACCGGCTGCTGCAGGACACCGGCACCGTGGCGGCGCGCGACATGCAGGAGCAGTTCCTCGACAACATGGAACTGGAGCGTGAGCGCGGCATCACGATCAAGCTCCAGGCGGCCCGGATGGAATACCAGGCGGCCGACGGGGAGACCTACATCCTCAACCTGATTGACACGCCGGGCCATGTGGATTTCTCCTACGAGGTGAGCCGCTCGCTGCAGGCCTGCGAGGGGGCGCTGCTGGTGGTGGATGCCAGCCAGGGGGTGGAGGCGCAGACGCTGGCCAATGTGTATCTGGCGCTGGAGAACGATCTGGAGATCATCCCGGTGCTCAACAAGATCGATCTGCCGGGCGCCGATCCGGAGCGGATCAAGGAGGAGATCGAATCGATCATCGGCCTGGATACCTCGAAGGCGATCGATTGCTCGGCCAAGACGGGGCTGGGCATTCCCGAGATCCTCGAGGCGATCGTGGAGCGGGTGCCGCCGCCGCCCGATCGGGTGGAGGAGCCGCTGCGGGCCCTGATCTTCGACTCCTACTACGACCCCTACCGGGGCGTGATCGTGTACTTCCGGGTGATCAGCGGCACGATCGCCCGCAAGGACAAGGTGCTGCTGATGGCCAGCGGCAAGACGTATGAACTCGACGAGGTGGGCGTGATGGCGCCCGACCAGCGGCAGGTGGAGAGCCTGCATGCCGGCGAGGTGGGCTATCTGGCGGCCTCGATCAAGGCGGTGGCCGATGCGCGGGTGGGCGACACGATCACGCTGGTGGCGAACCCGGCGAGCGAGCCGCTGCCCGGCTACACCGAGGCCAAGCCGATGGTGTTCTGCGGCCTGTTCCCCACCGACGCCGACCAGTATCCGGATCTGCGCGAGGCCCTCGACAAGCTCAAGCTCTCCGATGCGGCGCTGCAGTATGAGCCGGAAACCAGCAGCGCGATGGGCTTCGGCTTCCGCTGCGGCTTCCTGGGGCTGCTGCACATGGAGATCGTGCAGGAGCGGCTGGAGCGCGAATACGATCTCGATCTGATCGTCACCGCGCCGTCGGTGATCTACCGGGTGAACATGCTCGACGGCAGCGTGCTGATGGTGGACAACCCGGCCACGCTGCCCGACCCGCAGAAGCGTGAATCGATCGAGGAGCCCTATGTGAAGCTGGAGATCTACACGCCCAACACCTACAACGGCACGCTGATGGAGCTGTGCCAGGAGCGGCGCGGCGAGTTCATCGACATGAAGTACATCACCACCGACCGGGTGACGCTGCACTACGAAATGCCGCTGGCCGAGGTGGTGACGGATTTCTTCGACCAGATGAAGAGCCGCACCAAGGGCTACGCCTCGATGGAATACAGCCTGATCGGCTACCGGCGCAACGATCTGGTGCGGCTCGATGTGCTGATCAACAGCGAGAAGGCCGATCCGCTCACCACGATCGTGCACCGCGACAAGGCCTACAACGTGGGCAAGGGGCTGGTGGAGAAGCTGAAGGAGCTGATTCCGCGGCAGCAGTTCAAGATTCCGATCCAGGCGGCGATCGGCAGCCGGGTGATCGCCAGCGAGAGCATCAGCGCCATGCGCAAGGACGTGCTGGCCAAGTGCTACGGCGGCGACATCAGCCGCAAGAAGAAGCTGCTGCAGAAGCAGGCGAAGGGCAAGAAGCGGATGAAGGCGATGGGCAAGGTGGAGGTGCCGCAGGAGGCCTTCATGGCGGTGCTGAAGCTCAACCAGTAGGGGCCTGAGCGGTTTCGGCAAGGCTGACGCGGTGCCTGCTGAGCGAATCCGCCCCGGCTGGGAACCCTGAGGGCATCGTTCCCCCGGAGAAGGCCGATGGCGTTGCCCAGGGCGATGTGCAGGGCGCCGGTTCCCCGGGCCCAGGGCGGGTTCCTGCTGCCGCTCTCCTTCGGCACGGCGCTGGTGCTGCTGCTGGCCAGCCTGTCGGTGCAGACGGCGGCGCTGCAGGGCACCACCCTGGCGGCCGCGGAGCTGAGCCGGCGCCAGCACGACGACGCCCTGGCCTCGGCGGCGCAGCGGGTAGCGGCCCAGCTGAGCGGCGTGTACAGCTGCCTGCTGCCGCTGGAATCGGCGGCCTGGGTGCAGCCGGTGCCGGGCTGCGCGCCGGAGCTCGATCCGGCGCCGCTGCAGCAGGGAATGGTGGGCGGGGTGGGCTACCGGCTGGTGGCCTGGGATCCGGCGGCCGGCGGGAACCCGGGCGAGCTGAGGCTGGAGCTGGCCGCGGCGGGAGGCGCGCGGCGCTACGCGCTGATCGTGGCACCGGAACCGAACCGGCGGGTGCTGAGTGTGCGGGGGATGGGGCGATGAACCTGGTGGAGGTGATGGCGGCGGCGGTGGTGTTCGCCCTGGCCTCGAACGCCTCGCTGCAGCTGTGGGGCGCGAGCGCCAGCTGGAGCCGCCGCGCCGAAGACCGGCGGCAGGCGCTGGAGCGGATCGAGACCGATCTGCTGCGGCGCAGCTCGGCCCTGCGGCTGGCCGCGGCCGACGTGGCGGCGCCGATGGCCTGTGACGCGGCGGGGGAGTGGATGGGCGAGCAGCTGGCTGGGGCCAGCACCGCCGAGGACGTGGCCCTGGAGGAGGGGGAGGCGGCCGGTGAGCTGTGGCTGGTGCTGCGGGCGGAGGGTCACGGGATCGAGCGGCGGCGGCTGTTCACCGCGGCGGCCCATGGGCTCTGCCAGCCGCTGGGCACCGATACGGAGGTGGGGGCCTGAGGCTCAGAGGGGCCTCAGTTGATCAGCGACACCTTGGTGGCATTGGAGACGTTGGTGCGGGTGAGGGCCTGGCTGGCGGATGGATCCCGCACGGTGAGGTTGTAGGTGATGGCTTCGGGGTCGGTGGTGTTGGCGAGCGTCAGCGTGGTGTTGGTGCTCACCTCGGAGGCCGAACGGGCCGCGCTGAAGTTGAGCCCGCCGCCATTGGTGATCGGTGGCCCGCAGCGGTTGAGGCTGGCGGTGGTGCCGCTGCCCGTGGCGTAGTAGTGGATCGGCGTGGTGGCCAGGGTCTGGTTGGTGCCCACGAGATTGGGCACGTTGATGGTGAACAGGGCATTGCCGCTCACCCCGGGGCAGGCCCCCGCGCCGCTGATCGGCTGCCCGTAGCTGATGGTGTCGCCTTCGCTCACCTCGGTTTCGAGCAGATAGGCGATGCGGTTGAGATCGTTGCGCAGGCCCTGGGCCCGCTCCGCCGTGATGCCGCTTCGGATGTGGGACACGAGGGCATGGGCGGCGCCGGCGAGCACCACGCCGCCGAGCACGGCCACCACCAGGAGTTCCACCAGGGTGAAGGCCTGGTCGCGGGGTGCTCGCCGCAGACGCTGGAGCATGGTCAGAAGGTGGTGAAGCTGGTGCAGGCGGCGGCGGTGTCGGCGGCCGCGTTGTTGCTGCCCAGGCGGATGAGGCCGGCGGTGGGGGTGATCCGCACGCAGCGCAGCAGGGTGCTGCCCGAGAGCAGGATCTTGAGATCGGTGCTGGCGGTGGCGCTGACGGCGCCGCGGGGGTTGAACGCGAGCGTGGTGGGCGTGGCGGGGCTGAGGGCCACGGCGTAGCGGTCGGCGCTGGTGGCGAAGGCTGTGATCCGCAGGTTGGCTTCGGGCGAGCAGGTCTGGGGGGTGATCACGGCGTTGGTGGCGGAATTGCGCTGCTGCACGGTGGCGAGGATGTCGCCGGCGGCCTTGGTGGCCGGGGTGGTGACGAAGCTCACCTCGCAGTAGGAGCCGCTGAGCCGCTGGGAGGCGTTGCGGATCGCCTCCAGCCAGCCGGCCAGCTCAAACACCACGGCGTTGCTGCGTTCCCGCCGCCAGGCGTTGCCGCTCACCACGATCGTGATGGAGGCGAGGATGCCGATCAGGGCCACCGTGACCATGAGTTCGGCCAGGGTGAAGCCCCCGTGGCGTGGCGTGGGGTGGCGCGCCATCAGGGACACCAGGCCGCCACGGTGGGGGTGAGCACCACCACCCGGTTCACGTTGGTGCCGGCATAGGTGATGCGCAGCCGATGGGCGGCGATGTCGTCGTTGGCGACAGTGCGGCTGATGCCGGGCGGCTGGGCCCGGGCATTGATGGCGGCGACGAGGGCGATGTTGAGCTCGTCGATGGTCGGGGTGTTGTTGTTGGGATCGCAGGCGTTTTCGAAGGCAATCACGCGGGCGGCGAAGGTGTTGGGGGGAACGGGATTGTTGGGGAAGTAGTAGGCCTCGGTGCGGGGTGTGGTGCTGGCGCAGCTGGCGCCGGCGGCGCTCACGGCCGCGGCGCTGGTGGTGCCGCTGCCGGGGCACCAGGTGTAGATCTCAGCCAGATTGCGGATGGCGGCGATGTCGCTGTCGATCAGGGATTCCTGGTTGCCCAGCTGGGCACTGCGGATCATCGAGCGGTTGCTGATCGTGGCCAGGCTGGCGGCCATCGAGAGGCCGATCGTGAGCAGCACGGCGCCCACCAGCAGCTCCACCAGGGTGAAGCCGGCGCTGGAGCACGCCGGAGCGGCTGCCGCCTGGATGCTGCTGGGGCGCCTGCTGGGAACGGTCACGTCAGTAGAGCGAGGTGGAGGACGTGCTGCGCGCCACCCAGTCGTAGATCAGCAGGGAGAAGGGGGAATTGGCGGAGTTGCCCAGGCCGAAGAACGCGCTGGAGGCCGGCGGCACCGCGATCTGGGTGGTGTTGTTGGGGCGGGTGGAGTTGCCCATGGTGAGCGTGTTCAGCCAGGCGGAGCCCCGGTAGTTGGGCAGACCGAAGGCGTTGTTGCTGCTGTCGGGGTCGGGATTGAGCTGGAGCGTGCCGTTGGGGAAGTAGGTGAACACATCCCTCAGGAAGCCGTCATCGCCGATCGAGACGGTGCCGGCCCGGTCGCTGTAGAAGGCGGCCCGCGGCGTGTCATCGGGCAGGGCCTTGGTGGTGCAGGCCGCGGCATCGGTGGGGCTGGCGCAGCGCACGTGCTGGATCTGGCCGTCATCCCAGTCATCGACCAGATTCACACCCTCGCTGCCGGAGCTCCAGGCCTGGTTGAAGTAGAGATAGATCGGGGCCCTGGAGCTGTCGATCACGAAGGTGTTGTTCTGCCTGCGGTTGGTCTCATCGGTGTTCACTGTGTCGTCGCTGACGATCAGTTCCCTGATGCGGCAGTGGTAGGCGGCGTTGGCGGTGCCGGCATCGGTGGCCACGCAGAAGTTGTTGATCGTGCTGTCGCAGCTTCCGCTCACGATGGTGGCCGACAGGTTCGGCTCGCCATTGCTGCCGGGCGCCGCGGTGTTGGTGTTGGTGGTGTTGCAGAGCTGCACCTGGCCGGCACTGTTCACCCGCAGGTAGTCCTTGGCGTTGGCGAGATTGCGGTCGGAGCTGCTGCTGGAGCTGTTGCAGCGGCGGCCATCGATCACTTCGCTGCTCGTCTGGCAGCTGGAGATGGCCCGGATGTCGATGCCGTCCGTCTGGTTGCCGGGGTAGAGGGGCAGGGCCGGCAGGGTGAGGCCGATCGGGGTGATGGGCACCCCATCCACGTTCTGGCCGGTGGAGCGGCTGCCGGGGCAGTTGGTGCTCTGGGTGACGCAGAGCACCCGCGAGGGCTTGTTGTTGGTGACGTTGCCGTTGTTGTCGAGCACCCGCAGCTCGGCCGCATTGCCCCGGTCGTTGAAGCCGCCGCCGTTGAGGCCCACCAGCAGGCGGGGGAAGCTGGCGTCGCAGCTGCGGCTGTCGTTGCCTGGGCCGGCTCGCCGCTGCCGAAGGAGAGCTTGCAGCACTTGGGCAGCACCTGGAACTCCCGGGTCACCGAGGCGGTGGCGCCGCGGAAGGTGCCCTCCACCGTGAGGCTGATGTAGCCGATGTTGCCCGGAGCCGAGAGATTGATCAGGCCGTCGTTGTAGGCGGGGGTGGTGCTGGAGCTGGTGCCGGCGGCGGTGCTTTCGAAGCGGCGGCTGCGATCGGCGTTCTTGAGCTCCACCCGGGTGAGGCGGAAGGTGCGGGTGTTGTCGCCGGCGATCGGGGTGGCGTTGCGGAAGTTCACCGCGGCGCTGGAGGGCGTGGTGGGCGAGCAGGGATTGCGAAGCCCCACAGCGGAGGTGCTCCAGCTGTTGAGCGGAACGGTGGACACCAGCAGCTTGCGGTTCTGTTCCTTGTTGAATTCGCTGATCACGGTGGCGAGCCCCGCTTCGGCCGCTTCACGGGCTTCGCGGCTCTGGCTCTGCTGGGCGGCCCCGAGGCTGCCGAGGGTGGCGCGGGTGACCAGGGCCGCCGAGCCCAGCATCACGCCCAGCACCACCAGCAGGATGGCGGTGAGCGAGAACCCCTGCTGATCAGCAGAACCTGATCGAAATCTGAGTGGATTCACCTGATTCTCATCATCATTCCCCTGCTGATTGTTTACTCCTTCCTGCTGCCCCTGATGCTGTTCTGCCGCTGAACAGCCTCTGAAGAGAGCGTGAGATCGGAGGCCTGCGCGGCGAAGCGGGGAACGCTCTGGAGGTGATGGATTCGCGTGGCCGCCGATGTCACAGCAAGCCAGGCTCAGTGGACGGCGCGCTTCGGCGGGCCGAGGAGGACTAGGGGCCGGCCACAGCCTGCCCGAGCTGCTGGTGGCGATCGCCGTGCTGGGGCTGCTGGCGGGGCTGGCGCTGCGGGAGGGCGGTGAATCGCTGGCGCTGCAGGAGGTGGAGGCGGCCAGCCGGCGGCTGGCGCAGGGCATCGAGCGGGCGCGGGCGGCGGCGGAGGAGCGGGGCCGCCCCTGCGGGATGAGCCTGGGCCGCCAGGGCTGGGAGCCACCGGAGCTGGAGGGGCTCGATCCCTGCCTGGATTCGGTGCAGCCGCTGGATGAGGGAGTGGGGCGGGATGCGGTGGAGCTGCGCCACAACTTCCCGCCCCAGCTGCGCTTCAGCAGCGAGGGGCTGGTGCTCGATGGCGGCACGGTGGTGGTGAGCCATGCGGGAACCGAGCTGCGCCGCTGCCTGGTGATGGCGTTGCCGCTGGGGTTCGTGCGGGTGGGCCGCTATGGCGGTGCGGCCGAGGGACCGCCCGATGCCGGGGCCTGCCAGCCCGACGCCTCGCTGTGAGGGCTTCTCGGCCGCCACGGGCAGGGCAGCGCGGGTTCAGCCTGCTGGAGCTGCTGCTGGCGATGGCCCTGGGGCTGCTGTTCTGCGGAGTGGTGGTGCAGGCGCTGGTGGGAGAAGGGCAGAACGCCCAGCGGTTCACCCAGCTGCTGCGGGAGCGCACCCACCAGCGGCGGGCGCTGGCGCTGATCCGCTCCGATCTGGAGCGGGCCACGGCGGTGGTGGGCGCGGCGGAGGGGCCGTTGCCGGTGAGCTGCGGCCTGGCGGGCCGTACGCCCGTGCTGCAGCTGCGCACCCGGGTGGGGGAGGCGGAGGCCACGATCACCTATTCGGTGGGGGCAGCGCCGAGCGGGATCTGGCAGGGGCGGGTGCTGGTGCGTTGCGGGCCGGCCTATGGCCTGGAGGGCGGTGTGGAACCCGGCGGCAGCTTCGTGAGCCGGGTGGTGCTTGACCGGCTGGCCACCGCGCCCACGCTCTGGCAGGGCTGCGGGCCCCTGGCCGGCGCGGCGGTGCTGAACGGCTCCGACCAGCTGCCGTTTTCGGCCTGCCTGGAACCCGGTGGGCTGCTGGTGGCGCTGCGGCTGGAGCAGAACCTGGCGGCACCGGGCGGCGCGCCGCGGCGGCTGAGCAGCGAAACGGTGGCGGGCGCGGGCTGAGTGCTTAGCGTGGTGCCGCACAGGGATGGTGCCATGTCTCCACACAGTGCCCAAAACCCGGCGGCCAGGCCCCGGGACCTGGCTGTGGCGGAGCTGCTGGCGGCCGTGCATGCGGCGGACGAGGAGGAAGACGATCCGGAAGAGCGCGCCCGGCACCTGACGCCCTCCGGCAACGCCTATCTCCCCCCTCGCCGGCATCCGGATCAGCACCGGCTGGAGCGGCCGCTGCAGGTGCTGCTGAGCTTCACGCAGCAGCAAGGCACCCACTCCCACGCGGTCGATGTTCTTGAGTACGCCGATGGCGGCTGGTTGCTGTCGTTGGCTCTGCCGCCTGAGCTGGAACTCAGCGAGGGGGAGCATGGTGAGATCCGGCTGCTCCGGAAGGATCCACCATCCGAAGCCTTGCCGTTTGAGGTGCTACGGCTGGAGCCCGGATCACTGGTTAAACTTGCAATGATAAGAGTTGCGAGTGCATAATTATCAATCGGATTGCCAGTACTTGTTCTTGGATAAAAGGAGAATTGCTATTTCAAGCTTCAGGGTGTTGATAGAGGTGCACACTTCTGTGTTTGTTTTGGTGATAGTGTTGCATTTTCAATCCTCTTAGGGTCGAGAATTGGTTTACTTGAATATGCCCAACGCCTTCAGTGTCGGCAGACGCTGCTGTCTAAAGGATTCTGCAAAGCTCTTTAAGGCCTCAAGCTTTTGATTGTCGTTTAGCATTTCTTTCGTGACACTATCGCGTAGCTCAGCCCCTAGCGCCTCTGCGCTCAGCAGAATGCATGCAGCTACATTCTGATCATCTAGATCCTGAGCAAAGGCATCTTCGAGCAGGATTTCAAGGATGGAAACGTTTATTGCAGTGCCCAAGTACGGCGAGACAAGAAATCCATAGGAACGGCCAGACTGCATTAGGCTCTTTAGAATGGCGTTAACGTTCAGACATCTCTCAAGCACTTTGCTGTCATCCATGCCACGATACAGACCAACCCTATTGGCATGAAGAAGCAAAGCTATCATCTTCAGTAGTTCTGGAAGTGGTTGCAAAAGTTCGGCTTGGAGATATTCGAGAGATCGACTCTGTCCCTTGAGCAGAGTTTCCAGTTGGTGGCAAAGCTCAAAAACACCTGTCACCTCGCCAAAATGAGTTGCGAAGCTATAGCTTGTAACTGCAGGTGCTTCTCGTAAAGCGATAAGAGTTTGGGACAGGCGCTGAGCTTTTTCCTGTTCAGTGATATTTAGGAAGCCTTTGGTAAAAATATCTCTGCGAAATGCTTTATTGGTGGCCAGATCGATCAATGTGTTGCGGATTAAGGGATTTTCTTCTGTCAGCACCGTGCCGTGTAGGTTTTCTACTAACAAATCATCAAAGAGATCAGGAAGTGTTGCGGAGCCAACAGGGCTCAGCTTGTGGTTCTTGCATCTCTGGTGCATGTCGGCGACGTAGAGAGGTGCCCAACCGCTAGATCCATACTCCTGCGTGAGGTAGTTCACTGGATTTAAGGGAATCTGGATCAGATCGGCTCTCAGTGTCGGCTGCGCCATTCCAAGTGAATGGGGCTGTTCTTCGGATCCAAGCAGTGAATTTAGTGTGGCTGCAGCGCGAAGATACGCTGCGTGAGGCTTGAATTGATCTGAACGCCTAAGCTCCAGTTCAGATAGCACATGAAATGCTGTGCGGCCCAGCCAGCCAGGGAATGTGTTATATGAGCAATAGAACAATCCGCCGGATCTTAACGCCTTGCTGGCTAATGCCAGTAGTGCATTTTGAACTGGCTCAATAACCCAGCTGGCGATCCCGTGAGCGGCGACGTAGTGGTAGTGCCCACTCACCCCAGGCTGTAGCTCAAGTGGGAGTGAATAGAGCAGAAGATCACAAAAATCTGCCTCAATAAACTGTATATTCTGCAGCTCTAGCTGAGCGGCTAGCCAGCGACTATGTGCAATGTGATCGGGGTGAAAATCAACACCGATAAAGGTTCCTTCTGGATAGCAAGCAGCCTGAAGACAAAGGCCAAACCCCATTCCACTGCCAAGTTCCAGGTAGTGGAAGGAAGCGCCTTCATGTTCACGTGGGGCCTGATGACCAGCCACCAAGGAGGCGAAATCAAGCCAATTGGGAGCCATCTCTCGATAGAAGCCAGCTGTATAGACGCTGTCAGAGAAGTATCCATGGTCCCAGCGTGGCATCGGTTGAGCGGGATTTGATATGAAGATTGGCGAGCGAGGGGGGCTTCTACTGAATCAAGCGAACTTTTGTGCGTACAGTGAAAGGTTCAACTGATCCGGGAATCACAATCGTGGGGGTAATGGTCAGTGATGTAGCGTCTGCAGCGGTTGCTGTGAGTGCCACTCCATCCATGAGAAGGGATGTAACAAGACCCCCGCTGGGCGAGAGTTGACCGGCACGGGTGTTTGCTCCACTTCCGTCGAGTATTGCAGGTCCACAACGCCATAGCTGTGTGGCGCCACCTGCTCCTGTGGTGTAGTAGTGGATAAGGCGCGTGGGCACGTTGGCAGCAGGGCTTGTTGAATCGAAAATAGGAACAGTGATTGACAAAAGCGACGCCACTGAATCTGCGCATCCGGTTGTGGTTGTGCCAGTGGCTACGGCCTCACCTTCACCCACTTCAGTTTCAATCAGGTAGCTGAGCTTGCCCCAGTCGCTGCGCCGTTGCTGAATCGTTAACTGATTGGTGCTGGAGCGTATGTGGGTGACGCCGACTAATGCCGCACCGGCAATGAGAAGACCGCCAATGACGGATACAATAAGAAGTTCAACGAGTGTAAAACCTAGGCCAGGTTTCCTGCCTCTGCTGAGAAGTAATAGAAAGATTGAGCTGGTTCTATGGTTGATCATTTCAGATTGATGTAAACACAGTGCAATTTGTGGAGACATCGCTGGATCCGTCGTTGCGCCCCAGACGGATCAAGCCGAGAGTTCCTGAGAGGCGTACACAGCGCACTGGGACTTGACCGGTGATGGCTAATCGAATCTGAACGTCTGTTCCCGAAGAAATCGCTCCACGTGGCGTAAAATCCCATGTTGCCTGGGATGCTCCTACATTGAAGTTATCTGCACCAAAGGTTGCTGGGATATTGAATGTCGGGTTGGCTGAACAACTTGTGGGCTCCACTCGGGCCAGCCGTGAACCAGGCGTCCTGCTGCCTGTATCCACGGTGACTCTGCAAGCTGTTCCGTTGCGCTCTGGGTTTCTGGAGATTTCCTCGAGCCAGCCAGCCAGCTCAATCACCACGGCATTAAGCCTTTCCCTTCGCCAGGAAGTCACCCCTAACGGAATGAGGACCGCCCCCAGAATGCCGATCAGGACGACAACCAACATCAACTCTGTGAGAGTGAAGCCTTCTGGCCTCCGCCGCAGTGAAGACGTTGCCATTTAGGGGCACCACGCAGCTACGGTTGGAGTGAGATTAACTACTCGGGTTACTGCTACTTGCCCATTGATTGAGCCGGTATAGGTCCATTGCAAGCGATGGGCGGCCGCATCGACCTGAGTGGGAGCAGTTCGTGTGAGTGTAGAACCAGCTGGTGCAGTCGGCAGGGCAGGAATCTGGGTGATAAAATTAGTGGTGATTGTACCATTGCCGCATGCTGTTCGAAATGCTGTTGTTGCGGTTGTCGCCGCTGCTGGATTAGTGCTGACCTGATTTGGAGAGTAGTAGTTTTCGTTGCCGGGTGTGTTCACGGAGCAATCTCCTGCTGAAACTGCGGCAGAAATAGCGCTTGCTGTAGCCGTGCAACTCCCCGGGCAGCAAGTATAACGATCATTCAGGGTTCGGATTGCTGACAGATCTTGATCAATCAGGGCGTCGAGCTGAGTTTGGAGCCCGGCGCGCTGTGATGTGCGGTTTCCTATCACCATCGTGGCTGCCGTACCACCGGCAACAACTGCCAGCAAGACGGCCGCTACGAGGATTTCGACAATGGTAAATCCAGAGCCGGAGCTAGTATGCGTGACACTCTGATTTTTCAATAGCAGCATGCGCGAATACCGCGCATTGAAATGCGATCGCGGCTGATCAGGGAGTGTTGAGCGTGGCGCCATGATCAGCCTCAATACTGCTTGCCTTGGGAGGTGCTGCGGGCAACCCAGTCAAACAAAACTTCGTTGGGTAAGACACCTCCGCCGATCAATGTGCAAAATGCGCTGGTTCCAGTAAGACAGCCTGTGGGTGGCGCGGCAATTTCAAAGCTGCCATTTAATTCTAAGTTATTGGACCAGATTGATCCAACGAGCTCAGCATTTCCTCCAAGTGAAACAGTTCCTTGCCGGAAATAGACAAAGACCGAAAGTGCGTTGGGAGTGCCCTGAAGGTCAAAGCTGTTGTAAGTCTGATTGCCGAAGAAAGAAAGTCGATCGAAGTCGGAGGCGAGAGCTTGTGTTGCGCAGGCGGTGGTGGCTCCGGGGAATGTCGAGCACTTAGTATGGCTAATTCCGCCGTTCCCGCCCGTAGAAACTGTTCCTGGCGTGTCGTTGAAGTAAAATGCAATTCGCCCGCCCGTTGTGTCGGCAGTCAGTAACTTGTTGCCCATGCTGATATCCGACATTCGACAATGATAATCGGCAACCGTAGAAGTGACTTTTTCGCAATAATTGACCGTGGTGCATCCGCTAAGCGTGGTTCCGCTGATGTTGCACGCCTCAATGGCCGTGTTTCCTTGATTGACTCGAAAATAGGTTTCGCTTGAAATAGAGCCTTTGTTGGTTGTGGTGCCGGGGAAAGTGGGTGGTGGATCGAGATTAATGGCAATCGGAGTAACCGGAACCGGGCCATTTGCAGTGCTAATCGAATCGACGCTGCCCCCACAGGACGTGCCTGAGGTGACGCAGAGGATGGCTTGTAGCCTGTTACCGTCTGGGCCCAAAATCTCGCCTGCGGAACCACTGGCTTTCGTGACTCCACCACCACTGAAGCCGGTTACCACGCCAAGCTTGCCTGTGCTGTCGCTGCCGCTGGTGCAGGTTGTTTTGTCGTTTCCGTAGATGTCTCCTGGGCCGTTGAAGGAGCGTTCACAGCATTTTGGCACCACCTGATACTCTCTCGTGACTGTAGCCCGGGAGACTTGAGTTCCACCACGCCTCACCTCACCCTCTACAACGAATTGAATGTAGCCAACGTTATTTGGTGTGGCGGCCGTGAGATTAACCAGTTGATTCTTGCTGTTGTCAAAGCCTGGAGAGCTGCTGCTGGTGGAGAGGACGCCGGCGCTGTTGTAGGTGCTTTCGGTCCAGAGTGTGCGATCTTTGTTGGAATAACGAACTGATTTAAGAATGAAACGTCTTGATGCGTCTCCAGACACCAGGTTCTGAATTGAATTCCCAGCAAGGCCTCGCGCAGTACTGAGTGTTGGCGTGGCTGTGGGAAGTTGTCTGCAGGGATTTTGCTGGCGAGCATCTGGAGATGTGCTCCAGGCGCTGAGTGGTAATCCTGAAACGAGCATCCGGCGATTCTGTGACTTGTTGAGCTCGCCCACAACCTGAACAAGACCAGCCTCCGCTGCATCGCGGGCCTCGCGGCTCTGGCTCTGGAATCGTGAAGCCAGCAACCCAGAGCCACTGCGTACGGCTAGGGCCATCGAGCCCATGATGCAGATCAGGATGACCAGCATTACTGCTGCCATTGAGAAACCAGCTTGTGCGGCCCGATCGAGCTGGCGTGCGTGGGCCAGCTTGCGGTGCAAGGACCCGAGCAGCAGAAGGCGCAGTTTCGCCTCCGAAGCAGCTGGATTTGGAGTGGGGCCTGGCATGACGGTGATGCTGGGGTCTTTCGGGAGCCTGTAATAGCTTGATCATAGGTCGGGTGGATCCCTTTCGCATTCGTTGCGTAGTTTAAAGAAGTTTGCCGTCCTCTCCATTCTGTCGATGCTGGAGTGCGCTTTTCGGCTAGCGCTTTCCAGTGGTCTTTTCGTAATGGATATTTATGGGAAAACTCCTTGTTCTGAAGCGCCCGTAGTAACGGACAATATCCGTCAGATGTTTAGTCTGGCCTTTGGGCTTTTGTCTGAGCCAGCTCTCCTGCGCTACTGGTCATCTGCCAAGCGCCATCCTTTCGATCTGAGCGCTCTTGGCCAGGTGGCGATCAATCGTGAGAGGATACATACTGACTTTCTCGATGCGGCGGACTAGTCCTTGGCGGTGGTTGCTGGTTGGTGAATGCCTGACTCGGATGAGAGGGCCCTGAACTCCCGCTGAAGCGATCAGGCTTGTCCCATGATGAGGTTCAGTTGAAGTTGTCCATGCTCCTTTGCCTGTTGCTGGCCTCCGTCGCAATGCATTTGAGAATGTGAGGTTTCTATGTCCTCAAATTGTGTTGAGTCAGCGCGGTTTGCTGCTGCCGTGGAATTGAGTCTGCGCAGCGGAGCCCTGCAGCGCCCAGCTTCTGCTTGCGCGGCGCGTTCCCACTGCTCGGGTCATTCCTACGCGCTGCTTGATCGCGATGGCCAGCTGATCGAGCGCCACCCGCTCGCTCGGCTGCAGGCCAGGGCAAGCCGCCGTGAGCGTTTGCTTGCTCGCCTGGAGCGGCGGGCCTCGTTAACTCGCCTTCCGCTGGAGAGGCGGAGGCGGCGCTATCGGAGCCTGCCGCCCCGCCAGCGCGCCCTGGCCTGGGCTCTGTCGATGGGCAAGCCGCTGCCACCGGGCCGTTTCGGCCGCCACGAGCTCGGGATCGCCCTTGTGCTTTGCCTGATGGGTCTGGTGCCTGGTGTGCTTTACCTGATCTGGGCACTGCCGCGGGCGGCGGCCTACGGCAGGGAGCTGGCGGCGATCGAGCGTCAATGGCAGCGGGCCGGCTCGCCCGACCCGGTGGACCCTGCCTTTGTGGCCCTGATGAGCCACTGAAGGCCCGGCTCCGGTGAGAAGGTGGTGAGCCGTTCCGGAACCCTGCCGCCGTGAGCCGGCCCCCGCGTCCCTCGCTGCGTCGCCAGCTGCAGCAGTCGAGCCTGGTGGCCGTGCTGGTGGGCTACGGGGTGTTGCTGGTGGTGGTGGGTGTGGTGCTCCAGCAGGCCCGCATGGACCGCCACCGCCGCGGCGTGGAGCTGGTGCGGGAAGCCCTGGTGAATCTGCCGGAGTCGAGCAGCCTGGCGACGTTCCAGGACAAGCTCGAGCGGATCGTGGCGCCCGGCCGGTTGCTCTGGCTCGAACTGGAGAGCGGCAGGCCCTACCGCAAGCCTCTTCCCGACAGCTATGCCCCGGTGAGCGGCTCGCTGGCCGAGCTGCTGGCCGTGGCGCAGGCCATGGAGCATCGAAGCGGTGAAGCCGTTCGCTCCTTCGAATACCGCGGGCGCCACTACCTCTGCTCCAGCCTGCAGCTCGCGTTTGCCAGCGGCCCAGCCCGTCTACGGGTGCTGGAGGACGTGAGCGAGGATCAGATCCGCCTCCAGACCGTGCTGCTGCTGCTCACGGCCAGCGCCGGCCTCTCCACGTTGATCACCAGCGGCCTGATGCGGCTGGCGCTGGCCCGGGGCCTGGGGCCGCTGGAGCGGCTCAGCGAGCAGCTGGCCAGCTTTCCGGTCGACCGGCTGGCCGAGCAGCGGCTATCGCCCAGCGGCCAGCCCAGGGAGTTGCTGCCGATCGTGGAGGCCTTCAATGGCCTGCTCGACCGGCTCAGCGCCGAGCGGCAGCGGCAACAGGCCTTCGTGGATGGAGTGGCCCACGAGCTGCGCACGCCGATCACCCTGATCAGCGGCTACGCCCAGAGCCTGCGGCGGCAGTTCAGCCAGGCCGGGGCTTTGCCGGCGCCGCTGCCGGAGCCGGTGCTGCGGATCGAGTCGGAGGCGGCCCGCATGGGCCGGCTGGTGGGGGCCCTGCTCGACATCGCCCGCGAGGATGCCGGCCAGCTGGAGCTGAAGCAGGAGCCGCTCGATCTCGATGAAGCGCTGCTGGAGGCCTACGAGCGGCTCGAGCCCCTGGCGGCCGGCCGGCTGGTGCTCCATTCCCCCCTGGAGGGGGTGGAGCCCGTGGGCCGGGGCGATCGGGAGCGGCTGCAGCAGTGCCTCACCAACCTGGTGGAGAACGCCCTCAAGTACACCCCCGTCGCCACCCCGATCGACCTGTTCAGCTCCACCACCCCCAGCGAAGTGATCGCCCACGTGTGCGACCGGGGCCCCGGCGTGCCGCCGGACGATCGCCAGCGGATCTTCGAGCGGTTCGTGCGCGCCTCCTCCGAGGCCAGCGGCAGCGGCATCGGCCTCTCGGTGGTGAAGCTGCTGATGGAGCGGATGGGCGGCAGCGTGCGGGTGGGCGACGGGCCCGAAGGCGGCGCCGATTTCCAGCTGGTGCTGCCGCGGTTCAGGCCTCCTTCACGGCCCCTTCCTTGAGCATGAAGCCCACGCCGCGCACCGTCTGGATCAGCGTGGGGGCGCCTGGGCGCTCCACCTTCTTGCGCAGGTAACGGACGTACACGTCGAGCAGGTTGTCGTCGCCCACATAGCCCTCGCCCCACACCGAGCGCAGGATCGCCTCGCGCTCATGCACCCGGTTCGGTTCGCGCAGCAGGTGCAGCAGCAGGTCGTATTCGCGCACGGTGAGCTGGATGGCGTCGCCGCCACGGCTCACCTCGCGGCTGCCGGTGTTCACCGTGAGGTCGGCATGGCTGAGCACGTCGGCCTGGGTGAGGCTGCCGCTGCCGTTCCGGCGCAGCCGGGCCCGCACCCGGGCCAGCAGCTCCTCGATGGAGAACGGTTTGGTGAGGTAGTCGTCGGCACCGGCATCGAGGGCTTCCACCCGCTCGCGCACGGCGTCGTGGGCGGTGAGCATCAGCACGGGGGTGGCCACGCCGCTGCTGCGCATGCGGCGGCACACCTCCACACCGGAGAAATCGGGGAGGGTCCAATCGAGCAGCACCAGATCCCAGGGGCTCTCGCGGATGCGGGTGAGGGCCGTCTGGCCCGTGCCGCACACCTCCACGGCATAGCCCTCAACCTGCAGCTCGCTGGCCAGGAAGCGGCGCAGTTCGGGGTCGTCGTCGACGATCAGCAGCCGTGACGCCATGGGCGGTGTGGGAAAGGGGGCGGCCGCGGAGGGCCTGCAGGCCAACGCTGGATCCTGCCGCAGTTTCCCGGCCGCTGCTGTTCCCGGCCGGTGCCATCCCCGGTTTTCTCAGGCAGCTGCCCGGTGGGGCTCAGGTTGGAGGCCGGCCGTGACGCTGGGCCCTGGCCTGGCTGAGCGGCATGTTCGGGCTCTCCGGGTTCACGTCGATCGCCTGCAGCTGCGGGCGGAGCACCAGGTCCATGTCCTCCATCGGGATCGCCCCGAGCAGCACATCGTTGCCGAGCACCATCGCTCCGGTGAAGCAGCGCCGGTTGCGGAACCGGATCTCCACCGGCCCCACATACGGCACGCTGCGGCGGTGGCCATCGGCCAGGATCACCTCGCGCCGCTCCAGCTCCTTGAGTTCCAGCTGGATGGCCACGTGCTCCGGGATGCACAGATGCACGGCTCCGGTGTCGGCCAGGGCAGATACCTCGAGCGGTGCCAGATCGGCCCGGATGGGGTTGCCGAGTTCAACCATGCCGCGGATCAACCCCATGACGGCAGACCTGGATACCTCATCAACCTAAGGATAGAGTTGCCACGGGCTTGGCGTAATGGTTGCAGCATGGATGAGGACGTGCAACTGAACCTGCGCCAGGCGGCGCATGCGGATCCGATCGAGTCCAGCGGAGTGGGCCTGGGCTCCCGGTTGGTGGCCCTGTTCGCCGGCGCAGGGTTGGAGGAGCCGATATCGGAATGGCGGGGCCACGAGGCCGCGCCTGCCGATGCCGCATCCGTGGCGGTGGCGGGATTTCGCCCCTTCCAGGTAGGCAGTCCGAAACTCGTCACCGACGAGCAGATTGACCAGCTGCGTGATCATGGCCCTGCTGGATTCTGGCCTGAACCGCTGGGATTGAATCCTGGGCTCTCGCCAGATCACAGATAGCGATCAGCTCGCGATCATCGGCCTCACCACCCCCCTTGCCCCCGGAGCCCTCGGGAGTCCGGACGGGGCGGCAGCATGAACCCGATCCGCTCGGCTCCCGATGCCTGTTCCCCCTCTGCCCGCGCTCGTGACCCTGCTGGCCCTGCTGCTGCTGCAGGGCACCGGCCTGCTGGTGGGCCGCGCCAGGTTCCGCCACGGCGTCAAGCCGCCCTCCTGCGACGGGCCCGAGCCCTTCCAGCGGGCCCTGCGGGTGCAGCAGAACACCCTGGAGCAGTTCCTGTTCTTCCTGCCGGCCTTCTGGCTGGCGGTGCTGTTCTCCGATCTCGCCTGGGCGTCGCTGCTGGGCTTCGTGTGGGTGGGGGCCCGCATCGCCTATGCCGTGGGCTACCTGCAGGCGCCCGAAAAGCGCGGGCCGGGCTTCGGGCTGGCGTTCCTGGCCAGCTTTGCCCTCTGGGTGATGGCCACCGTGGGGGTGGTGCTGGCGCTGGGCTGAGCCGCCGACCGGAACACCCGGCCCGAGTGGCCGGCCTGCCCCCAGACTTGCCGGATTCCGGCACGCTGCTCCGATGACCACACTGCCGCGCCCAGGGCTGTTGCGCCGCTGGCGCCCCACCGTCCTCTCGGGCCGGATGGTGCTCTGTGCGGGATCTGGTGATCGTGCTGCTCTACGCCCTGGTGGCGGTGCTCAAGAACCTGCTGGTGCAGCCCAGGTGCTGGCCGATCCGAACGCGGGCCTGGCCAAACCTACATACGCCATGCCGTCCCCTGAGCATGGGTGCGGCTCCGACCGCCTCGGCCGCGACGTGTGCGTGCGTACCCTGGCCGGCAGTGGCGTGGCGCTGTAGTAGCGGCTTACGCAGGGTGATCTCATCGCAGCTCCGTCAAACTGGCAAGCTTCTACGAACCAACAACCACCTCTTAGTCATTGCCTCCAATCTTAGTTCGTTATAAAGTGATACCTCTCAGTCACTCGCTTATTCCACAAGTTTGTGGGCGAGCTTTGCTTCAACGCTTTTCCCTTAGATCGCCCGAATGGCTGGCCCCGCGGGCGGCTAGTCGCTTCGATAATCTTTCTCAGAAACAGATCTCTTTGGCTCATTAGTTTCCTGCACCTTCCTGCTCTCTTTGGTGAGAGACTCATGAAAATATGCATCAATTTTCATGAAAGGCTGCAGCGTCCTTGTGCGCTATTACGGCAAGTTGTGACATTGCCCATTCGGCCAACGACTAGTTGACGCTGGCGGCAACGAGCGGCTAGGGTAATGCTGAATTGTATTTTAAGTTAATGAACCCAAAAACTCGCCTTGAGCTTCTGCGTGCATTGAAGCGCATCAAATCTCCAGCAAGGACAGCTGCTGAGGGATTTACTTTGATTGAGCTGATGATTGTAGTGGCGATCGTCGGCATTCTCTCCGCTGTTGCTCTCCCTCAGTACTTGACAGCTCGGCGGGCTGCTCAAGCCGGGGCTATCATTGGTGAAGCTACTGGCCTTGCGAAAGAATGCGCAACTGCCGCTGCATCTGATATCGCGGCTAGCATTGTGACAGCTGGGGCTAGGGTAACATTTACTGGCACATCAACTTGTGTCGATGGTGGAACGTTTACCGGTAGTTGGGCCTCACTTGGAAATGGGCCTGCCAACATTCGTTGCTTGGCTACAACAACTGCTGATGCTTCCAACGTGATCAGTGTTTCTGTCTCTGCTACTGGAGCCTTGACTTGCAGTATCGGCTAAGATTAGCCCTTGCAAAGGATATTTTATAAGTCAGTGGCAATTTATTAAAGGTATTAGATTCTGCTTTTCGGCCCCAGAGATCGCCTTCTCTGGGGTTAATTTTTTTGCGACGTTAACTTAGGTATATTGTTGTTGGACGAAATTCTTTATGCTCTCTACAGCAGTCGTGATTTCTTGCTCCCACTTGCCATGCTCTGCTTGACGTATTAGAGTTGCCGTAGGATACCAAGGTGACGGATTTTCGCCTAAGTGCCAAAACCAAAGTAACCCCCTTCCTTTCGGGAGAAGAATCCAAGTTGGTTTGTTGAGGGCGCAAGCCAAGTGAGCAGTAACATTGCTTATTGTAATTACTATGTCACAAGACGCAACTAGCGCAGCTAGATTCTCGATATTCTGAAAGATATCCATTCCTGCATCCTCAATCGGAACGGATGAAACTTTGTTGAACTCAGCAATTTCCGGCCTGCAGTCACCATACTGAAGATTAACAAGCAAAAGATCTTTTATTAATGCTAACGACATAAAATCATTTAACGATGCGGACTTTGAAGCGGCAAGCTTCTTTCGAGATGTTTTCCACGACAATCCAACTCGTATCTTGTTGGCTATTCTGGGGGAAACTTTACCATCCGAAATCTTTGGAAAAGCCCGTAAATAGGGAGTGGTAAATTGACGGATGATCCCTCTTGAGTAGAGTAACTTGGGCAGCGAGCCAAGAGGTATTGCATGGCTGATTGGAAAATCGCCTAATGAATCACCAAGGCCCAAAAAGAATACAGACGGAAAACTGCGAGTGCAGATAGTGAGGAGCCTTGGATCAATTTCAACTACTACGTGATGATGTAACTTAAGTAGCTGGGGAAGAAAGCCTAGAAAAAAAATATCGTCTCCTATCCCCTGCTCTTTCCAAACAAGCAAAAAGTCTTCAAATGGGCGGCCATCCCACACAGGGAACTCTTTATGTCTGTAAGGTCCTGCATCAGGGCTTTGCCATCGTTGCTCATAGTCACGGAAACCTTGTTCCCATTGCTTGATAGATAGCAAGCAACCGGCACGTCCAAGAGTAGAGAGTGAGTGCTTGGGATCGAATGTCAGCGCAGAGTTGAAGTGAACAGTGGCTGCATCATTCGATCCCATTTGCCAGTATGTAGAGGCAATAGCATAGTGACAGTCGGCCGATTCTGGAGCGATTTCTTTTGCGATAGTTGCCCACTTCAATGCTTCTGAAAAGTGGCATTGAGCTTGCAGTGCCATTGCCAGCGTCACGTATGCTTGGTGCTGATTTGGTGACAGATCAATTGCCGCTCTAGCTGCTTCTTCGGATTGTCGATCTTCACTCAATTCAAGATAAATCTCAGACAAAAAGATTAACTCCTTGTAAGGGAGATCCTTTAGCATGCAGACAATTTGATACGCAGAGATTGACTTTTCGAGATCGTTTGTTGCTCGAAGTGCCCGCCCTAGAAGTAAGAGTGTGTCAATATTGAGGGGGTCGTCTTGGAGGGCTTCGTCAAGAAGAGGTATGAGGGCTTTATGCTTTCCAGCATCAGCTAAACATCTTAGCGCATTAAGGTAATCCTTGTTCATGCTGAACGAGGTTGTTGAATCAATTCTAGCAGATCTAAGATTTACTGAGCCGCTGGCGATTGCATGGAAATTGTGAGGTCAATTTTAATGGTTGCAATCTGGCGAGCGCAAGCCCTGTAGTCGGGAGTCTTTTGTCTGATGCCGGCTCTATTTCTGGACCGGCCCCGTCGTTACATTGTGATGCGTGTTACCGGCCTCATTCGCCTCGCGATCGCAGGCTTGGCTCCCCCGGTGCTGCCAATCAAGACAATGGGAGGGGGCTGGAGAAGCAAGTGTGGAAACGAACAGGAATTTGCAAGGCCTTAAGCATTTAGGCCTCGCCTTCAATGAGCTCCAAATGTTTTACATAGGACAAACAAGTATCTCGTGAGGTGGTCTGGCTTTTCTGGACAGCGTTCATCGTTAACCTGTGAGGCGGGGCACCGCCCCTGAGAGGGGGCTCCCACAGATGAGCAAACGCAGCACTCATAGCCCCGAGTTCAAGGCCAAGGTCGCCATGGAGGCGATCAGTGGTCGCAAGACGCTCCAAGAGATTGCCGCCGACCATGCGGTGCACCCGATTCAGGTGAGCCAGTGGAAGAAGCAGCTGCTGGAGGGCGCCAGCGACCTGTTCACCCGGGGCTAGAAGACCAAGTCCAAGGACGAAAGCCATGGCAAGGAGGCTGAGCTGTTCCAGCAGATCGGCAAGCACAAAATAGAGTTGCAGTGGCTGAATATAAAGTCTCAACTGCTTTGATGCCCGTGAACGGCGCAAACTAATCGATCATGACCACCCTGAGCTCACGGTTCAACGCCAGTGCGAGCTCCTCGGGCTGCCACGATTGACCCTCTACTACAAGCCAGTACCGGACAAGGCTGAGACCCTCAGGATCATGGCCAGGATCGATGCCGTGTACCTGGAGGATCCCACCACAGGCAGCCGACTGATGGTCCACTACCTGGCCAGAGACGGCATCCTGATCAGCCGAGACCGTGTCCGAAACCTCCTGCGGTACATGGGCTTACGAGCGATCTACCAGAAGCCTCGCTCCACGGTTCCGGGTGATCCATCAGAGCGGTTTCCCTGCCTGGTTGAGCTCAGAGCCATCACAGCCTCGGATCAGGTCTGGGCAACGGATATCACTGGCGACCCATTGTGCAAGGGCTTCCTGTACTTGGCGGCTGTTGTCGATCTGTTCTCACGGCATGTGCACAGCTGGAGGCTTTCCAACAGCCTTGACACGGAATTCGCTCTGGAGGCCCTGGAAATGGCGCTGGCCAGTGGCCGCAAACCGCAGATCTTCCACTCCGATCAGGGATGCCAGTTCACCTGCTCAGCCTTCATTTAACGACTCAAGGCTGAGGAGATCCAGATTAGCTGGTCAGGACGTAAGCGCTGCTTTGACAACATTCTGGTGGAGAGGCTGTTGCGCACCGCTAAGTATGAGGAAGTGTATCTGCGTGCCTACCGCGATGGCTGGGGAGCAGAGGTCAGCCTGGCTCGCTTCTTCTGGAGGTATGGCCATGTAAGACCACATAGCGTACTGGGAGGCCGAACTCCCCACGAGGCCTAAAATGAGTTCGAATCCAGTTCCTCCTGCCCCGGGTTAACGATGTCAGGGACCCAGTCTGTTCAATAAGGGCCATCCACATCAACGGTCATCATTATGCATTTAGGAGGAGCTTGATCCGAGATGCAATAATAGCCTAAGGCGCCTGCGGCTCTTCTCGCTCTCGTCTTATGATGATGCCACTATTAACGAGGATCTACTCTGTAAAGACGAGAACGTGAGAAGCGCTTACTATGCATTTTGTGTTGATGCCAACTGCGGCCCAAAGCTGTGCACAGTTGCCAAGAAGCTGCTTCAATGAATTGATGGCTAAGGTTTCCTTTCAGTAGACAAAGGCCAAGTGACGGGGCTAGACTATAGCCTAGCAGTAAAGGCCAAACAGGAAATTCTAATGAACAGTGATGACTTTTCCTGCATGCTTACAATCAATGGTATTGTATATCAAGTTCCATTGAATTCTAGCCGTCTTGCGATATGGGAAAGATACACGCCGTTTACGACTCGCCAGGGATTGTATTCAATTTCAGAAAAATGCTTTGGCTTGTCTGCTGAGCGATACGTTGATGATGGCTTGCTTTCCTCTAAGCTTCGCATGGAAAGTCTCTATTCCAACCTAAAACGGGCTTTGTCAGCATCTTATGCTGCGACCTTTAACGTTGCCGAATGCGGAGCAGGTGGGTCGTCAAGGATGATGGCCATGATTTTGGCTGAGGAAAAAAGATGTATTAGTTATTCGATCTTTGATACATTTAGTGGATTGCCGGAGTCATCGAATATGGATCGTATTAACTTTCCTGGTGCTTATAAAACGACTCTTGAGACTTTTTCGGCGATGATGAGTGCCTACGAGTTCCTTCGGGTGGTTCCAGGCCTGGTTCCAATCAGCTTAAGCGTAGTCGAGTCAACTTCATTTGACTTTGTCCACATTGATCTAGATCTATATGAGGGTACACTTGGTGCCCTAGAGTTTTTTCTGCCAAGAATGCGACCTGGTGGCATAATCCAGGTTGATGACTATAATGTGGATCCCTGGATTGGTGCCACAAGGGCGGTTGACAAGGCGCTATCCGACGCTTCTCCTCATGACTTCTTTTTTTTCGCACTTCCTTTGGGGGGAGCGTTTTTAGTGCGTATGCACTAGGTTGAAGGGGAGTGCAATGATTGATTCCTTCCTTGATCCGGTATACTATTTTGGGTCCGCGTTAGTTAAATGAGTTCATCAAAGCAACTTGAGTTAATCTCTCTATACCAGCAAATGGCGCTTAGCGGAGTTAATAGAAGCGGCCCCGTATCAGATGGTCGCCCTAATTCTGCACCTTCTGACTATTCTCTTATGAATATACGATTGTTCAAGGAGTTTGTTCGCCCTCACTTTAGAGATTGCAGTGTTTCTTCTGTTCTTGATTACGGATGCGGGAACACCAGTTGGGACGCTCCTGGATTTGCTGATAATCTTTCTGCTAAGGAGTATTTTATGGTCAGACATGTTCATCGCTATGAGCCTAGTATGGGCTTGTGTGAGTTGGCTCAATGCGATGCCGTGGTGTGTTTTGATGTTCTTGAGCATATCTTCTTGGCTGATGTGTCGAGCGCGGTTTGGGATCTTTTCGCTCATGCACGTAAATTAGTGATCGCAAATGTTGCTTGCTATCCGGCCAGAGCAGTCTTGCCCACGGGCGAGAATGCTCACGTTACAATCCGACCGCCTGCATGGTGGCATGGTGTATTCGATAGCATTGCCCCTGCTTTTCCTAGTATAACTTATAGGCTTTTTGCTTCTACCTCATTTGGTAATGCTATTGCATATCGCGCCACTTCAATGGATCTGGTCATTTCGCAGGACGGATATGAGCGCCACATGACCTAAGATTCTGGCCGCAAGACTCTTATGTTGTTAATTAGAAGCTGTCTCTCTGGAGTCTCGTCGATAATCTGGTCAACGCCATGAAAGGAATTATTTGTCTTCGGAAATACAACAAGCCGATTTGGCAAGAAATCAATTGTCTTGATACGTGTAAAAAGGTCTCTTGAGTGATGAATCGCTCCTTCACATGTAAAGCCCTCTTCCTTTGGCGAATAAAGGGTCGTCCCGAGATGCTTTTTTGATGAGTTAAGGGGCATGTAAAATAGAAATGAAATTAGGCGATGGGGCGCATCAGTATGAGGACCAATCATATAGTTTGTTTGGTCATTAACCAAGAGTGCATCACTCCGAATGTTGACAAGACCGTTACAGGTCTTGCTGATTCGATTTAATCTACTGATGATGTGCGCTTTAAAGTAGTTAATAGTGCCATTAAGAAATTTCGGAGAATATAGCCAAGAGGCAAATGACAGCCAGAATTCCCGTTTGGCGCTTTCAAGTCGAGCTAAATCTTGATCTGTAAACTGCAACACATGTCTATCTCTGTATGCATTTTCTGCGACTCTGCCAGAAGAGGATATTGGAATCAGCTTGGTGGCCGACGGGAAATTTCTGAGAATCGTTTCATAGTAGTCTGCGGGAAAAACGTTGTCGATTACGGCATAAGCAAATGGATATTCATTGATAGTCGTGTTTTCCATTCGCTTCAGAATGTGATTTATTACTGAATCTGTAGCCGGAGATAAGTGTGGTAGAGATAGGGGTGGGCTAGTGTATGTAAGCTTCGGAATTGCCCGTAATGCCTTGCAAGAAGAGCTTCGGGAGAATATCCACTCTCCTATGCCTTGGAATGGTCCGCCTTTTCTGGCTGCCTCGCTGACTTGCTTGGGATCATAAGAAAAGCCAAGATTGCTAAGGAGACGAACGACTTCTCTGTGTTCACTTAAGGATGGGTTGAGTTCAACTAGAAGAGACTTTAGGGTTGAATTGCCAAGTGTCTTTAGTCCGCCTGTTATGACGAGATGCTCCAATCCGTCAACGTCAATCTTGATGTAGTTTGGGCATGGCAGGGCTCCCGAGTCAACGGCTTCATCTAGGCTAATGCAATAGGAGCCTTGAGAAAAAGCAGTTTCTCTCGGCTTCAAGTCAAACCCTATGGCTTGGCCAACTGAATGACATGAGCTTGCGACTTTGAATTGGGAAAGATGAAGTGTGTTAAATCCGACATGGTCTGAGCAGCTCAGGCAGTATGCAGTAACTTGATTGGATAGCTTATTTTCATGTATATTTCTGCACAGCAGTGCATAGTTTTGGGACTCTGGTTCAAACGAGAACACTCTCGCGCCTTGGCAGACCGCGGCAAACAATGTATAAACTCCGATGTTGGCTCCAACATCAACAAGTACTTCTCCAGGTCGAATCCCACAGAGCCAATCGACTGTCCATGGCTCTTTTGTTAGAATTGTCTTTACCCTCCATAGTGCATCAGACGTCGGGGTGCAAAAGCGTATGGTTTTTTCTCCCCATTGAAATTTTGCTATCGGCGTGAGGCTTTCGTACGTGGCGAGATCCATCTGCCATGGCTTTGTCACTATTTGTATGCTAGCATTATGCCGTGGTTCGGCATCCATCTGTTGCTTTCCGGTGTGAAACGCCGCGACGCATGATTTGCGTGTTGCTTGATGTCCCAATCATTTGCAAGCACCCGCTCTGATGCCACTAAGATCGCCATCTGCTTCTGTTGTGGTGAGTGGGGGTGAGTAGTGGCGGTGATGGGTGGCCGCGTTCTCTTTCTGCTTGCTAACAATGCCCTCTGAATGACTTCGGGTGAATTCGTTGTTCCCTGTCCGTTTGGGTCCGAGATTTTCTCCTGAGCCGTGATCTGTGTTCGGCTACAGAGAATTGCGGTCTAAGTACCGGCTTGGTTTCCTGGCTGCTCTTGTGCTCTGGATTATATCCTTGGCGGCGGTGATCATTGTGCTGAGCTGAGCCACTGCCTTTGCGCCTATTCCACTTTGCTGCAGACTGTCTTTGTTCAAGTCTGCTCCCTCCTCGATGCTTACCCTGCTCCACTGGCGCCCCACCGACCTCTCCGGCCGGATGGCGCGCTGGGGCCTGGCGATCGTGCTGCTCTACGCGCTGGTGGCGGTGCTCACCCCGTTGCTGGTGCAGGCCGGGCTGTTGGCCGACCCGAACGCGGGCCTGGCCAACCCCATCTACGCCATGCCGTCGCTCGAGCACTGGTGCGGCACCGACCGCCTCGGCCGCGACGTGTGCGTGCGCACCCTGGCCGGCAGCGGCGTGGCCCTCCAGGTGGTGCTGGTGGCGCTGCTGATCGCCCTGGTGATCGGCGTGCCGCTGGGGATGCTGAGCGGCTACCTGGGCGGCTGGGTCGACCGGCTGCTGGTGCTGCTGATGGACACGCTCTACACCCTGCCGGTGCTGCTGCTCTCGGTGGTGCTCGCCTTCCTGCTCGGCCGCGGCATTCCCAACGCCGCCGCGGCGCTCTGCGTGGTGTATGTGCCGCAGTACTTCCGGGTGGTGCGCAACCAGAGCGCCCAGGTGAAGGCCGAGCTCTATGTGGAGGCGGCCCAGTCGCTCGGAGCGGGGCCCCTGTGGATCCTGCGGCGCTATCTGTTCCGCAACGTGATCACCTCGGTGCCGGTGCTGCTCACGCTCAACGCCGCCGATGCGGTGCTGGTGCTGGGCGGCCTGGGCTTCCTGGGCCTGGGCCTGCCCGAATCGATTCCGGAATGGGGCGCCGATCTGCAGCAGGCCCTCACCGCCGTGCCCACCGGCATCTGGTGGACGGCCCTCTACCCGGGGCTGGCGATGTTCGTGCTGGTGCTAGGGCTGTCGTTTCTGGGGGAGGGGCTGGAGGCGTGGGTGAGCGGTGCCGACGGCCGCCAGGCGGGTTGAACCGAGCAGGGCTCGGGGGGAAACAAACGGCTCACGCCTGCCAGGGAGCCACAGCCGTGAGCGCTGTCCTCAGACGCTGATTCGGCTGCGGCGGCGCATCGAGGCTTTCCAGGAAGGCTGTGAGCCGGTCCGGCGCCACCTGCAGCCAGGTCTGCTCCACGAGGGTTTCTGCAGCCGCCTGATCGATCAGAGCCTGATCGTCCGGGCTGACATGCAGGTTCCAGCTCAGCCTGGGGGAATCCGCTATCTCTTCCAACCTCAACGTCGTTCTCCGGTAGACGTTGTCTACAGGGTTGGCGGCTGCGCCGGCCCGCTCTCCTCGATCGCGCCCTCACAGTGGCGCCGCAGGGCTTCGATCCGCTCCAGCAGCTCCTCGCGTGGGGCCGGCGACAGACAGCACCTTCCCTTCCGGGCTGAGGCTCGCTTCCTGGCAGATCACCGCCAGGTCGAGGTCGGATTCGGCATGCGCATCGCCCCGCCCCGGCGATCCGAAGGCGATCACGGCCCGCACTCCCGCCACCCGGCAGAGCCGCTCCAGCGCGGCATGCGACGCCCAGGCCTGCAGCAGGGTGAAATCCACCGAACAGTGCTCGTCATTGAGAAGCCGCTCTCGATTCTTGGTGAAGATGGTCGGAGGCCAAGCGGGGTCGTCAGGGTTGAGGCCGACGAACCAGCGGAACGGCAGGTTGTCGTTGAGCTGCTCCAGTCGTCAACGCTCCGAGCGGATCCCGTAGAACGCTTGCAGCAGTGAGGCCAGCAGCAACTGCTCGCGCGGCAGTTTCCGACTCTGCCGGAGCGGGTGCCTGGCCGGGATCCGCGCCTCAATCGACACGTAGGAGAACAGGGCGCCGCTGCGCTCCTGTTGACCTCGCATCTGGGCTGGGCAGTTGCCCCGTTTTCGCAGGAGCGGCTGGGTTTTTCTGCGAACTACAAAAGATGGCTCATGCGGTATGGGTTGGCTGTGCAAGGCTGTACGTCAAGCCGCGCTCTAAGTGAGTCGTTCCTCTGGAATGACTCGTTCGCAAGATCGCTGAGTCACTGGATGTGCGACCACCCGGTCCCGATGGTGAGATGAATCCCATTGGCGGACGAGGGTCGATGCGCTAGAGATACGCTGGCACTTGGGAGAGTGATTCTCCTTTTGATGATGGTTTCAACCGACGAGCTCCATCCAGTCGTGTGTGAGGTGCTTCGCGCAAAAGCCGGATACTGCCTGGGTTTCGAGGATGGAAATTGGTATGACTCCCAAATGGCTTACGCATACAGCCGGAGTGTTGCCGATATTGATTGCCTGGGTCATGGTCTTGATATTGTTGAGTTCGGATGCTTCACCGGCATTGTTTCGGCGTCCCTGAAGCGCCTAGGGCACCATGTTGTTGCCAGTGATGTGGAATTCGTGACGACAGACATTCAGAATGCCGCCTTCTTCTCTTCTGAAGATCTCGAAGTGGTGCCCCATGATCTCAGTGTTCTTCCCTTGCCTTTTCCGTCCGAGGCCTTTGATATGATTGTATTTACAGAAATTTTGGAGCATCTAAACTTTAATCCACTTCCGCTGCTTCGGGAGTTTTACCGAATTTTGCGACCAGGCGGGCTCGTTTATTGCGCAACGCCAAATCTAGCAAGTCTGGTCAATCGTCTGTCCATGCTCCGTGGGGTCAGCTATATCAATCCAGTGGAGCACCTTCATTGGAATCTAGAGCCGAATACCGGCATGTCCGTGGGTTTGCACTGGAGAGAATGGACCAAGAGCGAATTGATTGAATTGTTCTCTGGCTGTGGTTTCAAATTAAATCGGCATTGCTATTGTAAGCTTTCGAACAAGAAATCAGGATTTCCTCGTAGACAACTGGTTGCCATGACTTATTCAATCTTCCCGTCTCTTCTCCCTGGGCAGGTTACAGTGTTTGGAAAAGCATAAGCATTTGTTCGACATGTGTCCTGCGGCTGGTCGTGATCAGGTCTGAAGCCCTGCCAAGAGGTAGGGTTGTTTTCTGTCAATTGTGCGGCGTTTCGGCGAACTCTGTGGGCCGGAGCAGGCGATATTTGGAACGGCTTGAGCAGGTTGTGGGTGGTGGCCATCAGTGCCCATTCTCCGTTCACCTTCTTCAGGCCCCGTAACCGGAAGAGATCCGGGCCCCTGGCGCCTTTGATCTGACCTGACACCGGCTCCACGATCGTCTTGGGCAGGGCATTGCAGTAACTGGGATCTGGGCAGATTCAGGGGCGGCTGTGGGGAGGATGCGCGCGGATCTGTGCGCGACACCCTCCAGGGGCGATGGCGCGGGTCGCCAAGCCATGGAGCGGCACCCGGTCACCAGCCTGAATCGCGCATGAGCTATGCATGCATCAGGGGTAGGCTGGCTGCGCTGCCCAGAGCCTGGCTCCATGCCCTCCCTGCAGATTCGCGACCTGCCGGAGACCCTGCATCGCCTGCTGCAGCGTCGAGCCCGGCTGCACAAGCGCAGTCTCAGCCAGCAAGCCCTTGCAGACCTGGAGGCGCTGGCCGGTGGCGACCCGCGGCAGCGACGCCAGCAGGCCCTGCACTGGCCCGAGGCGCCGGAAGATCTGAATCCGCGCCGATCGCCACCGCTGATGGCGGCCACCTGTGTGCTGGATGCCTCAGCGGTGCTGCGGCTGATCACCCATGACCCGATCCACGGAGAACGCGCCATTCTGGCCCGCATCGCCTCCCCAGCCCATCGAGCGGATGCCAAACACGATGAACCGGCTTTGGTCACGCATCACGCCAACGTCGGTCGTGTTCCGGTTGCCGCCTGAGCTCCAGTCATCCGATCACACGTCCCTGTCCCTCACGGAGATGAACCCGCCGGGGTTCTTCTCGGCCATGGAAGTGCTCACCGTGGCGGGCGTCGACCATCTCCTGCTCACGGTGTCGCGCCGCTTCCATGATTCAGGCCATCACGCCTTTGCCGGGCGTCTGGTCACGCCGGGCGGCGTCCGTCCCTTCGCGGGAACCTATCGCTTTCGCGCCGAGCTGCTCTCCCGCAAGCAGCTGATGCCCATCACCAACAAGCTGGGCACCGGCGATCTGGTGGTGTCCGCCGTTGCCGCCACGGTGAGGCCCAAGCCCCGCCTCCGGCTGGCCAAGTGGGTCGATGCCATCCCCAGGGGCAAGATCCCTGTGGTGTGGGGCGTGCTGGATTATTCGGGCAGGGTGATCAAGTTGAGCTCGTTGTCCGCGGGCAGCTGGATCCACTTCGACCACGCCTATTTCCATCGCGGCCATCGCTCCGGCAGCTACCGCCTGAGCATCAACGGCCTGGCCGCCGGGCCTGTGCGGGAATGCCCGGAGGATCGGGCGCTGGCCCATCGCGATCTGCTGCTGCCCTGGCGCCGATCCGGTGACCACATTCTGGTTTGCCCGCCCTCGAACGCCATGCAGCGGTTCCATGGCTGCTCCGGCTGGCTGGAGCACACGCTGGACGAACTGGCCCGCCACACCGACAGGCCCATCCGGGTGCGGCAGAAGCCCAAGAAGGGCCATCCCTACAACTCCTTCCTGGAGGATCTCGCCGGTGCCCATGCCCTGGTCACCCACGCCTCCAACGCGGCCGTCGAGGCGGTGGCTCAGGGCATCCCGGTGTTCGTGGATGACGCCTCCCCGGCGGCGCCCGTGGGCCTCTCCGACCTCGGCCTGATCGAAACGCCGCTGCTGCCCGAGCGCTGGCCCTGGTTCAAGCACCTGTTCCAGTCGCAGTTCAGCCTCGAGGAGATCGGATCCGGCGACGCCATCGCCGAAGCGTTCCGCCACCTCTCCCGCGAGGCCTTGCCCCATCCCGCGGGCGCTCCGCCGGCCGGTCGCACCGTGCTCTCCTGCAGTGGTTCGCTGAGCGTTGGGCAGATGCCATCCGGCCCGGGCTGATCAGAATGGAGGATCGGCTGCTCGGCTGCGCCCCATGCCCGTCTGGGTCACCCTGCTGCTTCTGGCCTTCTCGGCCCTGTTCTGGTTGCTCGGTTCGGCCAACGGCGACGACGTGATCGGCCTGCTCGAGCGCCTGCTGGCCCTCGGCGCCATGGCCGTGGTGCTGCTGGTGGCCCGGCCGCTGCCCCTCGAACTCGGCGGCGTGCTGCTCGCCCTCTGGCTGCCCCGGGCCCGCGGCGGCCAGGCCCATCCGCCGCTGCCCGGCCGCAGCGACGTGCTCATTCCCTTCCTCTGAGTGGAGCCTGCCTGGAGCGGCCCTGCCCTCAGGCGGGCACGAAGCTGGCCGTGCCATCGGCCAGCACCTGCAGCGTGCCGTCCGCGAGGCTGATGAGCGTGCCGTTGTTCACGCCGTTGCCGTCCACACCACCGATGAACTCGAAGCCCGTGGTGGTCATGATGCCCCCGATCACCCCATCCACGATCGTGTAGCTGCCGGCCCCGAGCAGGAGCGTGTCGGCGCCGGCCTCGCCCTCGAACCGGCCGGCCCCGAAGCCGATCAGCGTGTCGTCGCCCCGGCCCAGGCTGGTGGTTCCGCTGCCGCTGAAACCACCCTGCAGGGCGTTCACCGTGTCCCGGCCGGCGCCGGTGCGGATCGTGCCGAAGTTGCGGATGCCGATGCCGGTGCTGCCGCCGATTCCGGTGATCACGTCATCGCCCGCGCCGGTGTCGATCAGGCCGGTGGCGAAGTTGAAGAGCCCGCTCCCGATGCCGCTGCCGATGCCGGTGATGGCGTCGTTGCCCGCGCCGGTCAGGATCGTGCCGGAGGTGCTGAGGCCGGCGAAACCGCTGGGATTGGCGGCGCCGCTGATTCCGGTGATCACGTCATCGCCGGCGCCGGTGTCGATCAGGCCGGTGCTGGCGTTGCTGATGCCGCTGCCGGCGAGGCCCTCGGTGCCATCACCGCCGATGCCCGTGATCACGTCGTTGCCGGATCCGGTCTCGATCGTCCCGATGTTGTCGATGCCGGAGCCCCCGGAGCGGCCGCGGCCGCCGTTGCCGTTCAGCGTGTCGTTGCCGCTGCCCGTGCTGATCCGGCCGGTGCTGCCCAGGCGGATGCCAGTGCCGCCGTTGCCTCCGACGCCGCTGATGTCGGGGGAGTTGCCGCCGTTGCCGGTGATGGTGTCATGGCCGGGGCCGGTGTCGATCGTGCCGAAGAGATTCAGGCCGGAACCCACGCCTCCCGACGTGATGGCCGACCCGCCCGACGCGCCATTGCCGGTGATGGCATCGTCTCCCGACAGGGTGTTCACCGTGATGCCGGGTGCCAGCCGCCAGCCGATCGAACCCAGCTCATTACCGGTGCCGGTGTTCACCGCACTGTCGGATCCGGTGGTGAACACCACCAGATCGAGAACATTGCTGCTGCTCATCCGGAGAAGCCGTCAACAACGGCAACGACGTTGTGCCGCGACCGTAGCCATCAACGCCGGAAAAGTCGCCACCCCACCCGTTCCACGTGGGCGCGCAGGTCGCCATGGCTCAGCCGGCTGCCACCCAGGGTGAGATCGATGTCGGAGGCCGGCCGGTGGCGTCCCATCGCCCTGGAGCCATAGAGCCATACCTCCTCCACCGCCGGGCAGGCGGCCAGCACGCCCAGCAGCCGCTCACTGGTGTCCCGGGGCAATCCCGGCACAGGCTTCATCCGCGGATCCATCGCTCGCTTCGCTTCCATCGCTCGCTTCGCTCAGTGAAGGCGGGCTGTGAGGCTGTCGCGCAACTGCCGAAAGCAGCTCAGATCGCCTTTGCGGATGTTGGCGGAAATCTGATTCGCGGTGGCGCGGTTGTAGGTGTGGCTGGTGAGGTTCCGGTCCTGCACCATCGCCATCCAGGTTTCCCCGTCCTGGATCAGCCCCACCCGGAACGCTTCGCGCAGCGTGTCGCGCGAGCCGATCAGATCCGCCACCCCTCGTTCAGCGCCGGCGGCACGAAGAAACCCTCCAGCTGCTCCAGTGCCCGGCGGTAGTTCGCGAAGCGCTGCTGCCAGCGCACGTCTGCCTCCACTCCTCCTCCGCAGGCCTTTCCCCCAGCATCACTCAGCAGCGCAACCGCAGGGTGCGCGGCAGCTCCTCGAGGATCCCCCCCTCGCCATCGAGCGGCGGGTAGGGCCGCCCCTCGCGCCGGCACCAGTCCGCCACCTGCGGATACGACCACTCGAACAGCAGCGCCTGCCGCCGCTCCGGCGCCAGACCCTCGCCGGAGCGCGGCACCAGCCCCGCCGCCTCCCGCTGCCGCAGCGCCTCGAACAGCAGCACCGCCGCCGCCACCGACACGTTCAGCGACTGCACCATCCCCCCCGTCGGGATGAACAGGGCCTGATCCACCCCCGCCGCCATCCCCTCGCTCAGCCCCCACTTCTCCGCCCCCAGCACGAAGGCCGTGGGGCCGGTGAAATCGCACTGGCGGTAGTCCACCGCGTGCACGCCCAGGTGGGTGCCGTAGATCCGCAGGCCCTGCCCCTTCAGCTGCGCCAGCGCCGCCTCCGCCGTGGCGTGATCTCGCAGCGGCACCCACTTCTGGCTGCCGAGGGCCGTGCTGTTGAACGTGCGCGGCCGGCCCTTCAGGCTCACCACATGGGCCTCCAGCACCCCCACCGCATCGCAGCTGCGCAGGATCGCCGAGAGGTTGTGGGGCTTGTCCACCGCCTCCAGCAGCACCGTGAGATCGGCCATGCGCCGATCCAGCACGGCCTTCAGCCGCTCGAACCGGCGGGGCAGCAGGGGCATCGGGACACCGGGGCGATCCCTCAGTTCAGCACCGGATCGAGCCCCGGGATGAAGGCGATCGCCTCGCCGCTGCTGCGGATCGCCACCCCCTCCGCTGTGGTGCGGAACACGCCCTCATCGTTCACCGCCCGGCCCCGGCCGTCCTCGGCCCGGATCGCCACCCGCCCGTCGCCGAAGAAGGCGTAGGCATTGCGGGCCCCGTCCGCCCAGGCCAGCTCATACACCGTGGTGCCGCCGCGCGTGTCCACCCGCCGCAGCCGGCAGGGCAGCTGCTCCTGGCCCTCCCCGCTCCGCTGGAACGTGCACACCGTCTGGCCGCCGTCCGCACGCTCCGGCTGGCGGTGCGCTGGCCGGCCGGGTTCCGGCAAGCTCGATTCCGGCACGCGGGCCGTGGCCCCCGCCGCCGGCAGCTGGGCCAGGAAGTCGCGCACCACGCCGGCGCTGATCGCGAAGTTGAGCCCCTCGCTGTCGCGGAACTTGAAGGTGGCGACCCCGGCCACGCAGTTGCCCGCATCCAGCACCGGCCCGCCCGAGTTGCCCGGGTTCACGGCCGCATCGATCTGCAGGATCTCATCTTCGCCCCGCAGGCTGCTCACCACGCCGCGGCTCAGGCTGAACTCCAGGCCCTTCGGTGCCCCGATCACGAACACCTCCTGCCCCACCGCCGCCGGCTGCTCGCGCAGCTCCAGCACCCGGCCCCGCGTGCCGGCCACCGCCAGCAGCGCCAGGTCGCGGCTGGGCGATTCGCCGCTGGCGCGCACCACCACCTCGGCCGCATCCGTGCGGCCATCCACCCACTTCAGCCGCACCCGCTCGCTGTCCCCCACCACGTGGGCGTTGGTCACCAGATAGGTCATGCCGTTCTGCTGGGCCACCACGAAGGCGCTGCCCACCCCGGAGCCGGTGGACACCACCGCCACCCCCTCGCGCGCCGAGCGGAACACCTGCTCGGCGTTCTGCGGCGTCTTGCCGCAGACCTTCGGCGCCGGCACCGCCAGCTGCGGGGCGCGGGCCGTGGCCTGCACCACCCCGCAGCTCGCCAGCAGCAGCGCCAGGCCGCCAGCCGTGAGCAGGCCCGTGGCCGCTCCCTTACCTTTCATTCGCTCCATGTGACCTCAGGCGTCGTTCATCAACGGTTCACCCGTTCGGTCTACGGCCGTCCTCCGCCCGCGCCGGCCGGTTCACCGCCCGGCCCCGGTGACAGGATCTTCCCCAGGGCCGCCGGGGTCAGATCTGTTCATGGTTGCTGCCCGCCGCCCCGCTGCCGAGCCCCCTTCCTTCGACCGGCGCGTCTGGGCGATGGTGGCCCGCGTGCCCCACGGCCGGCTCGCCACCTACGGCCAGATCGCCGATCTGATCGGCGCCTACGGCTGCGCCCGCCAGGTGGGCTGGGCCCTGCGCCGTCTTCCCCTGCCCTCCGAGGTGCCCTGGCACCGGGTGGTGAACGCCCAGGGCCGCATCAGCATGAGCCTGGCCCGCGAAGGCAGCGACTGGATGCAGCGCGAGCTGCTGCTGGCCGAAGGCATCCCCGTCGACGCCGAGGGCCGCCTGCCGCTGCGGCGCTATCTCTGGAGTCCGCCGCCGCCCGCCGTTTGAGTTCCACCGCGCCTGCCGATGCCGCGCCCGATGCCGCTGCCGTGGCCGCCATCGGGCTGGAGCCGCGGCGGCTGGCCTGGCGCACGCTCGAGGCCGTGGCGGCCGGCGCCTACACCGACCTGGCCCTGGAGCGGGAGCTGCGCCGCCTGCCCCTGTCGCCGCTGGACCGGGCCCTGGCCACCGAGCTGGTCTGCGGCGCCGTGCGTCAGCGCGCCCTGCTCGATGCCTGGCTCGATGCCCTCGGCCGCGTGCCCGCCGAACGCCAGCCCCCCCGCCTGCGCTGGCTGCTCCACCTCGGCCTCTACCAGCTGCTCTTCTGCCGGCGGGTGCCGGCCGCGGCGGCGGTGAACACCAGCGTGGAGCTGGCCAAGCGCGACGGGCTGGCCCGCCTGGCGCCGGTGGTGAACGCTCTGCTGCGGGCCTGCCTGCGCCGCCGCCGCGATCTGCCTGCCGACGCCGCCCCCTGGCAGCCGCTGCCGCTGCCCGCCGATCCGGCCGCCAGCCTGGCCCTGCGCCACTCGCTGCCGCCCTGGCTGGCCGCCGCCCTGCTGGAGTGGCTGCCGACGGCCGCCGCCGAGGCCTTCGCGGCGGCCGCCAACCAGCCGCCGCCCCTTGATCTGCGCGTCAACCCGCGGCGCACCGGCCGGGCGGCGCTGCTCGAGGCCTTCGCCGCCGCCGGGGTGGCCGCCGAGCCCCTGGCCGAGGCGCCCGATGGCCTCACCCTGCCCGGCCGCAGCGGTGATCCGCGCGGCCTGCCCGGCTACGAGGCCGGCCTCTGGAGCGTGCAGGACCGCACCGCCCAGCGGATCGTGCCCCTGCTCGATCCCCGCCCCGGCGAGCGCATCCTCGACGCCTGCGCCGCCCCCGGCGGCAAGGCCACCCAGCTGGCCGAGCGCATCGACGACCGGGGCGTGGTGCTGGCCCTCGACCGCTCCGCCGGCCGACTGCGGCGGGTGGAGGCCAATGCCGCCCGGCTCGGCCTCACCAGCCTGGTGCTGCGCCAGGCCGACGCCGCCGATCCCGCCGCCCTGGCGGCTGCCCTGGCCGCGGCCATCGGTCCGGAGCCCGTCGATCGGGTGCTGCTCGATGCCCCCTGCTCGGGCCTGGGCACCCTGGCCCGCCACCCCGATGCCCGCTGGCGCATCACCCCGGCCGCCATCGACGAGCTGGTGGTGCTGCAGCGCCGTCTGCTGGAGGCCTGCGCGGCCGTGCTGCGACCTGGCGGCCGGCTGGTGTACGCCACCTGCACGGTGCATCCGGCCGAGAACGGCGAGCTGATCGCCGCCTTCCTGGGCGCTCACCCCGGCTGGCGCTCCTGCAGCACCGAGCAGCACTGGCCCCGGCCCGAGGGCGGCGACGGGTTCTTCGCGGCGGTGCTCGAAAAGCCGGCCTGAACCCCGCGAGCGGCCGGCGTCAGGGCAGCGGCGGCGGGGCCACGGGCGGCGGTGGCGCCACCGGTGCCGCCACGGGCGGGGGTGGGGCCACCGGCGGCGGCGGCGGTGGGGCCGGCGGGGCTGTCGGTGCCTCCGCCGGAGCGGCATCGGGCGCCGGGCCCGACGCGCCCGGCTCCGCGGTGGGGGGCGGCACCTCGGGCTGCCAGGGCGTGGTGCCCGGCTCGGGCGCGGTGTCCGGTTCCCAGGGCTTCGGTTCCTCGGCCGGCCGCTCCGAGCGGGTCACCGGCCCGCCGGAGCGCTGGGGCGATGGCTTGAACACGCCGGTGAGCACCGGCTTGGGCGGGAACGGCCGCACCGGCAGGTCCTTCACCACCACGCCCATGTAGCGGCTCCAGGCCCAGGCCGCCGCGCCGCTGTCGCTGCCGGTCTGGCGGTTGTTGTCGTAGCCGAGCCAGACGCCGGTGGTGAGCTGGGGGATCGAGCCGATGAACCACAGGTCGCGGGCGCCTTCGGAGGTGCCCGTCTTGCCCGCCACCGGCCGGTTCGGCAGCGCCGCGCCGCCGCCGGTGCCGCCGATCACCACCTGCTGCAGCATCCACACCATCGCGTCGGCGATGTCGCTGTCCACCGCCCGGCGGCCCCGGTCGCCATCCACCCGCCGGCTCCAGAGCAGCTCCCCGTTCGGTCCGCTGATCTCCTCGAAGGGCGTGGGCGGCACGTAGATCCCCCGGTTCACCACCCCGGCGTAGGCGGCGGTCATGTCGAGCACGGTCTGCTCGTAGGCGCCGAGCGCCATCGGGTAGAAGCGGCCCAGTTCGCGGGTGATCCCCAGGCTCTGGGCGGTGGCGATCACCTTGTCGAAGCCCACCTGCTGCAGCAGGCTCACCGCCACCACGTTGAGCGAGTTCTGCAGCGCCACCCACAGCGGCACCCGGCCCATGTAGCGGTTGCTGAAGTTCTTGGGGCAGTAGCCCGCGAAGCAGCGGGCCGAATCCACCACCGTGTCCTCCGGCTTCATCCCCGCCTTCAGGGCCGCCAGATACACGAACAGCTTGAAGGTGGAGCCCGGCGAGCGCAGCGCCTGGGTGGCCCGGTTGAACTGGCTCTTGCCGAAGTCCTTGCCCCCCACCAGTGCCCGCACCAGCCCGGTGCCCGGCTCCATCGTGACCAGCGCGCCCTGCATGTCGCCGTAGGCGGCGTTCTCGATCACCTTCTGGCCTTCCTGCTGCCAGGCCAGGTTGAGGCTGCTGCGGATCGTCAGACCGCCCACCTCCAGTTCCTCCGGGCTCAGCACCTTCGGCAGCTCCTGCGCTACCCAGCTGGTGAAGAAGGGCGCCTTGCTGTTCCAGTACTTCGGCAGGGCCGGTCTGAGCTGCAGCGGGGCCGCCGTCGCCTCCGCCAGCTGGCCGTCGTCGATGAAGCCCGCCTCCCGCATCCGCTCCAGCACCACGGCGCGCCGCTCCAGCGCCAGATCCGGGTTCACCAGCGGCGAATACACCGAAGGCGCCGGGGGCAGGCCGGCGATCAGGGCCGCCTCCGGCAGGCTCAGCTGCTCCGGTGTCTTGGAGAAGTACACCCAGGCGGCATCGGCCACGCCATAGGCGCTGGAGCCCAGATACACGTAGTTGAGGTATTGCTCGAGGATCTGCTGCTTGCTGAGCTGGCGCTCCAGCTTTCCGGCAAGCGCCGCCTCCTTGAGCTTGCGGATCAGGGTGCGGTCCTGGCTGAGGAACACCGTGCGCGCCAGCTGCTGGGTGATCGTGCTGGCGCCCTCCTCCACCGCGCCCCGGCGCACGTTGCGCAGCATCGCCCGGGCGATCCCCACCGGATCCACGCCGTCGTGCTGGTAGAAGCGGCGATCCTCCGCGGCGATGAAGGCCTGCTGCACCAGCGGCGGCATCTGGCCGCTGGCCACCTTCTCCCGCGTGGCCGGCCCGAGCTTCTGCAGCACCTCCCCGTCGGAGGAGAGGATCGTCACGGTGCCGGGCCGGTTGAAGGTGCTGATCCGGCGCGCATCGGGCAGGAACCCGTCGACCGTCTGGATCAGGGCGTTCTGACCCAGCGCCACCGCTCCGCCCAGGGTCGCCGCCAGCGCGCCGACCACCAGCAGTTGGCGCCGCCTCCGTTTCACATCGCCACCGTGAGGGCGCTGTGGCCGATCGCCAGGGCCGTCACCAGCATGCCCAGCACCAGGAACGGCTGGGCGCTGGCCTGGTACTTCACGTCGAACGCCACCGGATCCCGCAGCAGCCAGATGTCCTGGAAGGTGATCTGGGGAACGATCAGCAGCACCAGCAGCACCGCCGCGAAGCGCTGCCCGATCGCGATCAGTACCGCCACCATCGCCAGCTGGAACAGGTCGATCATGGCGGCGCTGATCCAGCTGGCCCGCTCGATCCCGAACACCACGGGCAGCGATTTCAGCCCCAGCGCACGGTCGCCCTCCACGCTCTTGAAGTCGTTCACCACCGCGATCCCCAGCCCGGCCAGGCTGTAGGCGAGCGTGAGCAGGGCCGTGGGCCAGGTGAGCGTGCCGAACAGGGCCTGGCCGGCCCACCAGGGCAGGGCGATGTAGCTGGCGCCGAGGGCGTAGTTGCCCAGCCAGCCGTTCTGCTTGAGCTTGAGCGGCGGCGCCGAATAGATGAAGCTCACGAACGAGCCGCCCAGCGCCAGCAGCAGCAGCACCGGCGTGTCGTGACCCGCCCAGAGATCGAGGCCCCAGGCCACCGCCAGACCGGCCAGCAGCAGCACCCAGATCTGCACCTTCACCTGCCAGAGCGGGATCGCCCCCGACGGGATCGGCCGGTAGGGCTCGTTGATCGCGTCGATCTCGCGGTCGTAGTAGTCGTTGATCGTCTGCGTGTAGCCAGCCAGCAACGGGCCGCTCATCACCATGCAGGCCAGGGCCGCCAGCAGATCGGGCCAGCGCCACTGGTAGTTCCCCGAGGCCGCCGCGCCGCAGATCACCCCCCAGATCAGGGGGATCCAGGTGACGGGCTTCATCAGCTGCAGCCGCAGCTTCCAGGGGCTGGAGGTGCCGCTGGCGCCCTTCATGCCGAGCAGCTGGCGGGCGCCGCCGTTGGCCGGCCCGGGGGTGGGTGCGTCGCTCAAGTCAGGCCGGGGCGATCTCGTCGTCGAAGAACCAGCCGCTGCTGCCGTCGCTGAGTTCCACCACCACGCCGATCCCGTTGCCGTCGGTCATCTTGAAGTCGCGGACGGTGCCGGTGGCATCGCTCTGCAGCGTCTGCACCAGCTCGGCCGGAATGCGGTCACGCACGCGGGTGATCCGCACCCGGGATCCGATCTGCACCGCGTTGGAGGTGGCAGCCTGGGTCATGACCTGCGCGACTGGATCGAGTGGCGCAACCTTAACAGCGAGTCCATGGTCGCCAAACGGATCATCCCCTGTCTCGATGTGGCCGACGGCCGGGTGGTGAAGGGGGTGAACTTCGTGGGGCTGCGCGACGCCGGCGATCCGGTGGAGCTCGCCTGCCGCTACGACGCCGCCGGCGCCGACGAACTGGTGTTCCTCGACATCGCCGCCAGCCACCAGGGCCGCGAGACCCTGGTCGAGCTGGTGCGCCACACCGCCGAGGCCGTCACCATCCCCTTCACCGTGGGCGGCGGCATCGGTTCAGTGGAGGGCATCACCGAGCTGCTGCGCGCCGGGGCCGACAAGGTGAGCCTCAACTCCGCCGCCGTGCGCGATCCGGATCTGGTGGCCCGCGGCGCCGAGCGCTTCGGCAACCAGTGCATCGTGGTGGCGATCGACGCCCGCCGTCGCGCCGACGCCTCCGGCTGGGACGTGTACGTGAAGGGCGGCCGCGAGAACACCGGCCTCGACGCCGTGGCCTGGGCCGAGCGGGTGGTGGCGCTCGGCGCCGGCGAGATCCTGCTCACCTCGATGGATGGCGACGGCACCCAGGCCGGCTACGACCTCCCCCTCACCCGCGCCGTGGCCGACGCGGTGGAGGTGCCGGTGATCGCCTCCGGCGGCGCCGGCTGCATCGACCACATCGCCGCCGCGCTGGAGGAGGGCCACGCCGCCGCCGCCCTGCTCGCCTCCCTGCTCCACGACGGCGTGCTGAGCGTGGAGCGGATCAAGACCGAGCTGCTGGAGCGCGGCCTGGAGCTGCGGCCGCTGGAGCCGGCCGACTAGCCCGCGAGTCGCATGGGCCCGTAAGAGGTCTTTACATTGGGATGCCGTTCGTCACGGTGGCGCTCCCATCGAACCCACGCCCGTGTCGGCTCTGCTGCGGCCCTACTCCACCCCCCTCGCCCTGCTGATGGTGCTGTCGGTGGTCGCCCTCGTGGCCTGGGCGCTCCAGCTGATGCAGGCCGCCAACGACCGCCGCGAGTTCTCCCTGATGCTCGCCGGCTGCATGGTCTGCTCGGCGGCTGTCGGGCTGGCCACCGTGATGGTGCTCACCCTCACCGGCCCCGACCGGCTCGCCGACAGCCGGCTGGCGCCGCAGTCGCTTCCCGCCGAGGCCGGCGTGAGCCTCGATGCCATCTCCCTCCCCTGGGACGAGCCGCTCGACTGCCTGCTCGATCCGCGGCGCTGCGCCGCCCTGCCATCCTCCTGAGCGTTCCCCCGCGCCCCGCCCGTGAAGCCCGGTGATCCCCAGGCGGTGCGCGAACTGTTCGAGACCGTCGCCCCCCGCTACGACCAGCTCAACGACCTGCTCAGCCTCGGTCTCCACCGCATCTGGAAGCGCCAGGCGGTGCACTGGCTGCGGCCGCGACCCGCGCAGCAGCTGCTCGACCTCTGCTGCGGCACCGGCGATCTGGCCCTGCTGCTGGCCGAGCGGGTGCGTCCCGGCGGCAGCGTGCTCGGCCTCGATGCCGCCGCCGCCCCGCTGGAGCTCGCCCGCCGCCGCGCCGCCCCCTGCCCCTGGCTGCCGCTGCGCTGGTGCCAGGGCGATGCCCTCGCCACCGGCCTGCCGGCCCACAGCTTCGATGGGGCGGTGATGGCCTACGGCCTGCGCAATCTGGCCGATCCCGCCGCCGGCCTGCGGGAGCTGCGCCGCCTGCTGCGCCCCGGCGGCCGCGCCGCCGTGCTCGATTTCAACCGGCCCGATCCCGCCGGCGCGGCGGGGGCGGCGGCGGCCGGCTTCCAGCGCTTCGCCCTGCGCCGCCTCGTGGTGCCCGCCGCCCGCCGGGTGGGGCTCGCCGATCAGTACGCCTACCTGGAGGCGAGCCTGGAGCGTTTCCCCACCGGCCCGCAGCAGGAGGTCCTCGCCCGCGCCGCCGGCTTCGCCACCGCCCGCCACCGGCCCCTGGCCGGCGGGCTGATGGGTCTGCTGCAGCTGGTGGCCTGAGCTGCGCCGGAGGCTTCCAGCCGGAACCTTCCGACCGGAGCCTTCTGACAGGATCGGTGCCGATCCGGCGCCCTCAGACCCGGCGTCCCCAGGTCCAGCGCCCTCCGCCCCAGGCTTGCCCCAGGCCATGCATTTCCAGGACATCATCACCACCTTGAACCGGTTCTGGGCGGAGCAGGGCTGTCTGCTGCTGCAGCCCTACGACACCGAGAAGGGCGCCGGCACCATGAGCCCCCACACGGTGCTGCGGGCGATCGGCCCCGAGCCCTGGGCCGTGGCCTACCCCGAGCCCTGCCGCCGTCCCACCGACGGCCGCTACGGCGACAACCCCAACCGGGCCCAGCACTACTTCCAGTACCAGGTGCTGATCAAGCCCAGCCCCGACCGCATCCAGGAAACGTATCTGGCCTCGCTCGAAGCCCTCGGCATCCGCCAGCACGAGCACGACATCCGCTTCGTGGAGGACAACTGGGAATCCCCCACCCTCGGCGCCTGGGGCGTGGGCTGGGAGGTGTGGCTCGACGGCATGGAGGTGACCCAGTTCACCTACTTCCAGCAGTGCGGCGGCCTCGACTGCCGGCCGGTGTCGATCGAGATCACCTACGGCCTCGAGCGCCTGGCCATGTACCTCCAGGACGTGGAGAGCATCTGGGAGCTCAGCTGGAACGGCGAGCGCCGCTACGGCGAGATCTGGCTGCCGTTCGAGAAGGGCCAGTGCACCTACAACTTCGAGGCCTCCGATCCGGCGCGGCTGCAGAAGCTGTTCGCCCTCTACGAGGAGGAGGCCACCGATCTGGTGGCCGCCGGCCTGCCCTCCCCCGCCCTCGACTACGTGCTCAAGTGCAGCCACACCTTCAACCTGCTGGAGGCCCGCGGCGTGATCTCGGTCACCGAGCGCACCGCCACCATCGCCCGCATCCGCCATCTGGCCCGGCAGGTGGCCGAAGCGTGGCTGCGGGAGCGCCGCGCCCTGGGCTTCCCACTGCTGGGCGAGGAGCAGCGGCGGGCGCTGCTGGCCCAGGACCAGGACGAGGACGCCGCGGAGCCGGCAGTGGCCCCGGCCTGAGCCGGCGCCGGTGAAACGCACCCTGCTGCTGCTGGTGCTGCTGGCCGGCAGTTTCCAGGCCGGCCGGCTCACCGAACGGGCGATCTGGCCCTGCCGCCTGCGTCCCCTGGCGGTGCTGGTGGCGCCGCTGCTGGGCCAGGAGCTGCCCAGCCCCCAGCTCTGCGAGCTGATGCTCAGGCTGCCGGGGTTCTGAGCGCCGGGTTGCGGCGCCCCGCCGCCGGCCGCGGCGGGGAACCCTGGGAGCTGCCGGCTGCCCGCCCCGCCCATGCCCCTGCTCACGGTGGCCCTCGCCCTGGCGGCCCTGGCCCTCGGAGTGCTGCCCCTGGGCGTTCCGCTGCGGCTGGCGGGCCTGGTGGCGCTGGCGGCGTGGGGCTGGTGGCGTTCCGGCCTGCTCGGGGCCGCGCCGGCCGCCCGCCTGGCCCTGCTGGCGCTCCTGCCACTGCTGCTGGTGTGGGCCCTGTGGCGCCAGCCCCAGCCCGGCCCCGGCGATCCGGTGCGCCTGCTGCAGGGTGAGGCGGGCCGGCCCGTGCTGCTGCGCGGCACCCTGCTGGCCGATCCGCGCCCGCGCGGCAGCGGTGGCGGCTGCAGCATCCCCCTCGCGCTGGCCGGCGGCCGCAGCGAGCTGCTGCTCCCCTCCTGCCCGCCGTTGCGGCAGGGCTGGCGGGTGGAGGCGCGGGGGCAGCTGCGGCGGCCGGCCACCGGCCCCCATCCGCTGCTGAGCGGTCCGGCCGAGCGGCTGGCCCGCCAGGGCATCTGGAGCCAGCTGCGGGTCGATCCGCCGCCCGAGGGCCTGCGCGTGCTGGCCCGGCCGCCGGCGCCGGTGGCCGATCTGCGCCGTCGCATGGCCGATGCCCTGCTGCAGCGCGGCGGTCCCGACCGCGGCGGGGTGCTGGCGGCCCTGGTGCTGGGCAGCGCCGTGGTGCCCGTGCCGGCGGCGGTGCGCGACGCCTTCCGCATCTCCGGCCTCTCCCACGCCCTGGCCGCCTCCGGTTTCCACCTCACCGTGCTGCTGGGGGCGGTGATGGCGCTGGCCCGCCCGCTGCCCCGGCCGCCACGCGTCGCCCTGGCGGTGGGGGCCATGCTGCTCTTCCTGCTGCTCGCCGGCCCCCAGCCCTCGGTGGTGCGGGCCGTGCTGATGGGCGGCGCCGCCTTCGCCGTGCTCGAGAGCGGCGCCCGCAGCCGCCCGCTCGGCGTGCTGCTGCTCAGCGTGCTGGTGATGCTGCTGGTGCAGCCGGCCTGGCTGCTCGACGTGGGCTTCCAGCTCTCGGTGGCGGCCACCGCCGGGCTGCTGTTCACCGCCCGCGATCTGGAGGCCGTGCTGGCGCGGCGGCTGCCGCGCTGGGCCGCCGCCGGGCTGGCGGTGCCGCTGGCGGCCTCGCTCTGGACCCTGCCGCTGCAGTGGCTCCACTTCGGCACCGTGCCGCTCTATGCGGTGCCCGCCAACCTGGTGGTGGCGCCCCTGCTCACGCCGCTCACGCTCGGGGCCATGGCGATGGCGCTGGCGGCCGTGCTGCTGCCGCCGCTGCTGCCGTTGCTGGCCTGGCCCCTGCTGCCGCTCACCGATCTGCTGCTGGGCGCCACCCGCCTGTTCGCTGCGCTGCCGATGGCCCAGTGGGCGGTGGGCCGGCCGCCGCCGGCGCTGGTGCTGCTCTTCGCCCTGGCGCTGCTGCCCTGGCTGCTGCCGCGGCATGGGCTGCCGCCTCCACTCCCCGCCTGGCCGGCCTGGAGCGCCCGCCGGCTGGGGGCCGCGGCGCTCGCCCTCTGCCTCGCGCTCCATCTCAGCCTGCTCGGCGGCGACCGCCTGCTGCTGGTGCATCAGTGGGGCGGCACGCTGCTGCTGGCCCGCCACCGCGGCCGCGGCGCCCTGATCAGCAGCGGCGCCGACGGGCTCAGCTGCGCCCGCGCCGGCCAGCTGGCGGTGGGGCTGGCTCTGCAGCGCTACGACTGGATCGCCCTGCTCGACCCGCTGGCCGCCGCCGAGCCGGACTGCTGGCGTGAGCAGGCCTCGCTCGTGCTCTTCCCCAGCGAGGGCGGAGCCGCGCTGCAGCTCGGTCAACGGCTGGAGAGCCCGGGCCTGGCGCTGGCGCCGCTCAGCGACGACAGCCGCGCCTTCGAGCTGCGCGTGGGCCGCCACCGCTGGCTGCTGCTGCCCGATCCCCAGGCCCTCGACGCCTGGCGGCAGCGGGCCGCCCCTGGGCTCGGGCCGCCCGCCGAGCCGCCGGCGGGGATCTGGCTGGGCTTCCCGCCGCGCCCCCGCCAGCGCCGGGCCGTGGAGGCCGCCGCCGCCGGCCGGCTGTGGGTGAGCGGCGCCTGGCCGGCCGCCCCGCCCGGCTGGGCCGCCAGCGGGGCGAGTGGATCGCTGCACGGACCGGCCGGCTGATCGCTCCGTAAAGTGACACCGGCCGCCTGCGGACGGCCAGGGAGAGGTGGCTGAGTGGTCGAAAGCGAACGACTCGAAATCGTTTGAAGGGCAACCTTCCGTGGGTTCGAATCCCACCCTCTCCGTTTCAAGGGTAAGAACGGGGATTCCCGGCGATTCCCTCAACGTCCCAAGACTGCCTGAGACCCTCTGCGCTGCAGTGGGTCTTCTGCCTTGTGGGCGTCCCGAGAGATCCCGGCGAAACCCAGGCCAGCGAAAAATTGTGGTGGTGTAAGTGGTGGTGGAAAACTGGAGTGGTGGTGTAAATGGGGTCTTGGCTCCCGGAACCCAGTCAGCCGCGGTGGAACTCGGCGTCCCGATAGTCCATTGCATCGCAGCTGACCAGCTACGGCCGGTAGGCAAAGGCCTGGCCGTCCTCCGCCATCGAAAGACCGCACCGCGGAGCGGCCGGCCCTGGCGGCCAAGCTGGAGATGGCTGCAACGTGCCGTTGTTCTGCTTTCTTCTGGTTTTGGCGCTGCCGCTCAGCCTCTCCTTGGCCGGCAGTGTCCTGGCCGAGCCCCTGGCGCAGCCCTCGTCCAGGTCCAGCAGCTGACCGTATGGCTTCTATCGCTCGGGCGATCGCTGTCTGAGCACTCCCGGCAGCACCCGGAAGGCGGTTGAGAGGGTGGGCAACTCCTGCCCGCTGGACTGGTTCAGCTCCGGCAATTTCTGCGTCAGTAACCGCTGATCGGGCCGATCTCGACAACCGCCATGGGTTTCCGCTTCCGCCGCTCCGCCCGCCTGGGACCGCTCCGCTTCAACTTTGCCAAGGGAGGGCTGAGCTCGATCTCGATCGGTGGCCGGGGTGCCTCGTTCAACATCCCGGTGAGTCGCCGCGGCGGCCCCCGCACCACCGTGGGGCTGCCGGGCACAGGCCTGAGCTGGAGTGTCGAGCACACCCAGGATCGTCCCGCCGCGATCCCGGCCGGCCCAGCGGCGGGCCTGCCCAACAGCCGGCGGCTGCGGCCGGGCCAGCTCGATGCCCTCAAGCAGTCGCTGCTGGCTGTGCTCCGGGAGAAGCTGTTCGCGCCCGGCAGCACGGGCGAGCAGCTTTGGGATCAGGGCCTGGTGAGCCGTCTGCTGGTCGATGGCTCCCTCGGTGGGCGAAACGCTGGCCTGTTGGCGATGATCGAAACGCCGGAAGCGATGGAGGCCTATCTGTTGCGGGCGCAGGGCCAGGACGACGCCAAACGGCGCGCCCAGCGCTGTGTCGAGGCCGTGCAGGAAGCCTCACGCCTGGCCGCCGGGCGGGGGTGGCTCACCTGAGGGCTGGTCGTCCTGCTGCCGGCCCTGCGCCTCTGGAGCGAAGAGGGGCCCCAGATGCTCCAGGGCGGAATGCCGCCGCAGCTGCCCCTCCATCTCCCGCAGGGCGTTCTCCATCTGATCCGTCCGCCTGGGCTGGGCTGCCGCCTCGTGCCCTGCAGCATCACTGGGGCTGCGCTGTTGCTCGCTCATCCCTGTCCCAACGCTCTCCCTGAATCCTGATACGAAGCCGCTCAGCCTGACCCTGCCCAGCAGGTAGCGGCAGGGGCGGTTCCCCGTATCCCGCCGCACCGGCACCAACTCCCCAATAGGCCAAGGATGGAGCCGGAAAGAGAGAGATAACCCCGCATGCGTGAGGTCGTGTTCCGCGTTCTGGCTGAACGCCCCGGCCACCTGGAAGCCCAGGCCGAAACCCTGCCGATCCACATCAGCGCTCCCACCCTCGAGGAGCTGCAGCACGAGGCCCGTGAGGCCCTGATCGAGCACCTGGGCCGGGCCCATGGCACCTATCGGGTGCGGGTGCGGAGGCTCCAGAGCCAACCGCTGAGCGCCATCCGGCCGGCCCGACGCCCTGCTGCGCACCGTGAAGCCCCCTTCATGAACAGCGATTGCTCCCGGTGAAGAGCGGTGTCGAATGGGCTGCAGTCCGTGCTGGCACCCGGGGGTGGGCCCATCGTGGCTGCAACGGGATTCGGAGGCTCCATCGATGGAAGACACCCCCCCTGAGCAGTCAGTAGGAGCGCGCTGACGATCCGGCCCCTGCTCCAACACTCTCGACGGATCTCTGACGTTCCTGGCGTGTCGCGGCTGCTTTCTTGAAACAGCCCTGTCGCCGTCCATTGCACCGCCCGAGGTGCCCCGGACCCAACGGAATGTCCCGATGGACACCTGGCCCCAGGTGCCAGCGCCGGCAGCTCCGCCCCACAACCAAAGACTCCTTGATCGGAAACACGATCAGGCTGTTGCCAAGCAGAAACCACGCACAGCTGAGCCCCGACGTTCTCGCGGGCACCACAGCTGAGCAGACAAACGCCCGGGGCCCACGCTCCGGGCTTTGTTGTGGGGATGGGCCCTGACTCCCTTCACACCGTCAACAGTTTCTCCAGTTCGATCACCGCTGGAAAGAGATGGTTGTTCTCCTTGTGCACATGCAGGTGGGTGTCGGATTCCAGCTCCGCCAGGCCCGCCATCAGGGCCCGCGTGGAAGCGCAGGTGTCCGCAGGCGCCTGGTAGCCGCCCGTGAGAGCCCGTAGCTGCTCGAGCAGCGCGCCCACGGCGGTGTGCTCCTGCTCCATCACGGCGATCGGACCGGCGATCGAACCGCTGTGGGCGCTGGGGCGCTGGCTGGCGGTGGAAAGGGTGCGGATCATCGGGAACAGCACGTCCTCCTCCCGGCGCAGGTGGGGCTCGAGATCGGCGCGGATCTCGGCCAGCACCGCCCCGGCTTTCACCAGTTCCGGGTGCTTGTTGCCATGCACCCGGCTCACCTTGGCGGCCAGTTCGCTCAGGCGCGGCAGCTCCTGCTTGAGATAGCGGTGATGGGTGGCCTCCAGATGGTCCACCAGCTCGGCCGGTGCCAGGCCGACCCAGTCGGCAGCGGGCCCGGCGGCAGCGGGCAGGCCTGCCAGTTCCGCCATCACGGCATGGGCATCGAGGTTCTGCTCCCGGCAGGCCTCCGCCAGGCTGCGCTTGCCGCCACAGCAGTAGTCGAGCCCGAGGCGCTCCAGCTCACCCGGCAACGCCGGGTTGCTGGAAGCGATCTCCGCGAGGGTGGTGGATGGGGTGAGCGCCATGGCCTCTCCTGCCTCTCCCACCAATGTGGCGAGATCTCAGGCCCGCCAGTCGGCGGCCGCAGGCATCGGGTTCAGCCCAGGCCGCCCAGCCGGATCAGGGCCCCCGCCACCACGAAGGCAATGGCCAGGGCCGTGATGGCGCGGATGTGCCAGGCCAGGTCGCCCAGGTCGTCGTCCGCGAGGTTGGGGATCAGCCGCAGCCGGGCATGGATCGCGAGGGCGGCCGTGCCGGCGAGGAGCAGCAGCTTCGTGCCCACCAGCATCCCGATCGGGTTGGCGGGGCTGAACAGCCCCTGGAAGCCGGGGAGATAGATCCCTGCCATCCAAACCCCCGTCACCACCTGAATGGCGAGCGCGGTGAGGCCAAGGGGCTCGAAGGTTTCCTCGAAGGCGCGGATCGCCGCTGCGCTGTGCTCCCGCAGCGCCCTGGGGAGCACCCCCAGATCCAGCACCAGATGCCCGCCGGTCCACACCGTGGCGGCCAGGGCATGGACGATCACCAGCAGCGGGAAGGCAGACACGGCAGCTCCTGAGCAGCTGCTTCCACGATGGAGGGCATCGCAGGAGCTGACCGTGAAGGTGATCGTGGATCTGTGCGTGGTGCCGATCGGCGTGGGGGTGCATCTGGCCCCCTATATCGCCGCCTGCGAGAAGGTGCTCAGCGAGGCCGGCCTCAAGATCCAGCTGTACCCCAACGGCACCGCCATCGAGGGAGAGTGGGGCCCTGTGTTTGCGGCGATTGAGGCCTGCCACCAGGCGGTGCACGCCATGGGGTGCCCCCGCGTGTACACCAACATGACAGTAAGTACCCGCACCGACAGGGACCAGACCCTCGAGGAGAAGGTGGCCAGCGTGCAGGCGCTGCTCTGATGCCAGGCCAGCCAGGTTCTCGCCCTCTGTGGCGCGGCACCGCCATAGCCCTGGCTCTACAGGAGGGGGCGCTGCCGCTGAACGAGCGATCCACCGATCCCCCCACGGCCGAGTGCGCCCGCAGGCGCCGGGATGGGATCGCCCGCTTTGGCTGCCCCCCCCACCGCAATGCCGCACTGGGGAGGATGTCGAGCTGGAGGAGCTGGCCTTTCTGCAGATGGCGAGTTCAAGCTTCTGAGCCGGCTCAGCGGCCAGCAGGGGAGGGAGGCGGCAGCCACTTGGGGGCACAGGGCTGCCAGCCCTGCTGCCGTTTTTGTTTCCACAGCTTGATCGCCTGCTCGCGGGATAGCTCCTTGCGGCGCTTGAGCAGCGGCGGCTCACCCGCCGGCATCAGCTCCCCCAGCGTCACCTCCAGGGTCTGGCTCCAGCGGTCGTAGCGGCGCGGCTGGAAATGGAGCACCTGCCGGCCATCGCTCAGCCAGCCCTCCTGCGGAGAAAGTGGGGGCCGCCTGCTCCCCTGGTCGGTGTGCATGGCCGGCTCAGCGTGACTGGAGCAGCGCCTCGATCAGGTCGCAGCACTCGGCCACAACGTCCGTGCTCCGCACGGCGGGGCTGAGGGAGCGGAAGAACTCCTGCCACAGCGAAGGCACAGCCAGCAGCACCAGCGGCCGGCCCGCCTTGATCGCATGGGCCGCCTCCGAGGCTGTGCCGGCGCCGCCGGCACCGCACACCACCACCACATCGGCGCTGAGCACGTTGATCACATTGCGTGCCTGGCCCATGCCGGTGAAGAGGGCCAGATCCAGCTCAGCGGTCTGCTGCCGCCCGCTCTCCTGGCCGTCTTCTGGCAGCACGCCCACCACCAGGTGGCCCTCCACCCGACGGGCGCCGCGACAGGCCGCGGCCATCACCCCCGCTGGCCGCCCACCGGTGAGCAGCGCCCATCCCCGCGCCGCGATGGCGGCACCCAGATCCTCGGCCATCCGGATGCAGGCCTCGGAGGCCGCTTCTCCGGCGCCCATCACCCCCACCAGCGGCCTGCGCGTAGTCATGCCCCCTCCGGCGCCCAGCCACGGATGCGCGTCATGTCATCGGTCCAACCCTGGCAGCGGTTCACCAGGTGCTCGCCATGGGCGATCAGACCTTGGTGCAGCTGGCAGGTGAGCACCGGAATGCCGTTCGCCCCGGGGTGGTGCCGGAACCAGTGGCAGGTCATGCAGGCCCTGCCGCTGCGGGTCTTCACCAGCACGGCTCCATCGAGGTAGGGCCAGTCCTCAACCGAGGTCTCAGGCTTTGCGACCAAGGCCGCAGGCCGGGGGACAGGAGCAGCCATGAACCTCTCGCCGTGCGTACGGATGTACTAGCACGGTTTGCGGGGGGGGCGGCTGCCATGGCCCATGGGTCTGAATACCGTTCGGGTAGAGGAGAAGCGCCGATGCTCCGCGAACTGGTGCTGGCCATCGGCATCCCCCTGCTTGTGCTGCTGCTGGCGGTGCTGGCGCTGAAGCAGTGGCGCGATCAGCTGCCGACCTGGCTGCATGGATTGGCCGAGCGCCCGTCCTGGCTCTGGAACGCCGGCATCGGGCTGATCATCGGCCTGTCGCTGCTGCGCTGGCTGCTTCAGCGCTGAGGCTCAGGGAATGGGGATCTCCCGGTAGTCCCCCTCTTTGATGGCGGCGACCGCGGCCTGGATTTCGCCGGTGACCTGGCGAATCCGCGGCCAGCTGGTGGTGGTGAGCACCAGGATCGCGATGCTGCGGCTTCGTAGGTTCTGCTGGTAGCGGAGGTTGGTGTCGGTGGTGATCAGGAGCTCATAGCCCTCCTGCTCAGCCAGGCGAATCAGGTCTCCGTTGGTGACGGTGGACCAACCCAGCTCATAGGCCGTGGCAACAACGTGGACGTTCAGCGAGCGGCGCAGGGGAACCGGTGTTCCCTGGTCAAACAGGATCCGCACTCAGGCCACGGCGGCTGCCGTACTCCGGGCGGCATGCTCCAGCACGGAGCGGGCTTGCTCCTGCGTGACTCCAGGAAAAAGCTCCACAAATTCAGCCAGGGAGATGCCGTCTTCCAGGTTCTCGAACAGAGCCGCCACCGGGATTCGCGTGCCGCGGAACACCCAGGCTCCACTGACGCGCTGGGGATCCCGCTCCACTGCCGTGCAGCCAGCCCAACCCAGTTCGCTCTGCGTGCTCATGGCCCCCCATGGTGGCCGTTCTGCTTCAGGGTAGGCAGCGTGATGGTTTCGCGCTGCCTGGAATCCGGCATTCAGGCTGCGGCTTGGTGCTGCACCAGGAAAGCCTCAATCCAGTCGTGGTGCCGCTTCTGCACGATCCGATCGGCGATCGTCGCGGCCTCCTCAGGGATGGAGAAGCGCTTGCGGAAGCCCTGGGTGAGGGCCTCCACCAATGGACGGGGCAACTGGCGGATGGTGCCGTGCAGCCTGCGGATGGTGGCCGCCTCGAGGGGGAGCAGCCCTGGATCCTGCGGGAGGCCATCGCCAGCTTCTAGGCCCGGGGACTCCGCTGCAGCCGCCGCCCTTTCCTGGTGCTGCGGTGCAGGCTGGGCCATACGGGCCTGGGCCGTCTGGCGCTCTGGTGCCGCTGAGCTGGTGACCTCCCGCTGCCGCTTGTCGTAGAGAGCCAGGCCGAATGGGTTCCCGAAGGTCATCAACGCCCGCTTCATGGCGTCGGTTTCGGCTTCCTTAAGGGCGGATTCATGGGCCTGGCCCAGGTCCACATCGATGCCATGCCCGGCGCCGCTCCCCTCGCGGATCAGGGGCGTCAGCCCACCGGCAGTGACGGTGACGCGCACGCGGGCGGTGTAGGTGACGCCCCAGCCGGGCTTCTGGTCCCTGCCGATCGCGCGTTCGGCCTGGGCGACGCAGCGGACGGCGATGGTCTGGCGCTGCCAGCCGTCAAAGCCAAAGATGCGGTTGGCCTCGGCCACGGCAAACCACCCCTCGACATAGGCGACCTTCCCGCGGCCCTGGTCCCGCTGGCGGACGTTGGCCCGATTGAGCGGGGCGGCGAGGGCAGCAAGCTGCTCGGGGGAGAAGCCATGGGGCTGAGCCGGGCCGGCGGGAGCGGTTGGGCTTGGTGCCGGCGCTGCTGCCAGCGCGGCCGGCGGCCTCTGGCTGGCTCGAGGAGGAGTGGGGCGGTTGGTGGTGCTGGCCCGTTGGTGGAAGGAGGGGCGACGGTCATGGCGATGCGCAGCGATGGGTGTGAGGAGGGAGGGGGCCTTGGCCCCTCAGTGGATGCGCCAGGAGCGGCGGGAGATCAGCTGGGCGCCGGGGATGAGGTGGCCGGCCTTGAGGGCCTCCTTGATGGCGGCCTTGTCGGGCTGGCTGGTGGTCTTGACCGTCAGCCACTCGGGACCGAGGGCCTGCTCGTCGTCGATCTCGAGGGCCTGGGACTTGCGGGAGGTGAGTTCGTGGTTGAGGAAGGAGAAGCGGGTGGCGGTGGGCTGCAGGCGGGTGAGCACCAGCACCCGATAGGTGCCATGGGCCCGGCCCAGGTGCTCGATCACCCAGCAGGTGGCATCGGCCTTGGCGGCCAGGGCAGCCTTGTTGTCCTCTTCGGCGAGCAGTGCGGCTTCCAGCTCGGCCAGGGCCTGGGAGCGGGTGTCGTCGTCATCGGCTTCCAGTTGCTCGGCGAGCTGGCCGATGGCGATGGTGAGTTCCTGGGCCTCGATGCCCAGCTGCCAGAGGGAGCCTGTGCGCTGGAGGGAGCAGGCCGGGCATGAGGCGACGGCCACAGAGGCAGCAGCGGTGGGGACGGGAGTGAGGACAGCCATGGGAAGGGGATGGCGATGGGATGGAGAGCGGAGGTCGCGGTGTTGCCGCAGGGATCAAGGGAGGACGGGGGCCTGGCTGATCTGCGCCACAGAGATCGGCACCGGCGCACTGGCGGCCATGCGCCGGGCCTGCTGCACCAGCGAGGCGGTGCCGGCGCCACCGGGAAACGCCACCACCAGCACCGTGACCGGCGCAGAGGCGGAACTGAGGGCCACGGCCCGGCTGATCGCCAGCTCGAGCAGCTCGCGATTGCGGATCGGCCCGGCGGCACGGCCATGGCGGCGCCAATCAGCGGCGAGCACCTCAACTGGCCAGCCCAGCTGACGGGCGGCCCGGCCGATGGCGCGATCGGCGCCGCGGGCCCCGCCATGGAGCAGCCCATGCACGACCTGGCCGCTGGTGCGGGCCACCAGGGCAGCGGCGATCTGCTGGGGAGCCCAGAGGAGATCGCGGCCACCACCGGCGACCACAACCCGACCAGCCGGGATGGGCCGCTGCGGGGTGATCACGGCCGGTGCCATCGACGGCACAACCGAATGGTCGCCCAATGCGGCGGCCTGAGCCACCACGGAAGGGTGTGAATCCATGACCTACGGAGCAAACGAACGGAGCGGGTTGTCTCGGGATTTCGTTGCCGCAGGCGATGGGCTCTGGGCCTTTGGCGCAGCCCTTATTCTACCAGTACAGAAGCACTAGCAGACCCGAGGGGCCCAGTAGCGGCAGGGCTTTTCAAGGAGAGGCTGCCTCGGTCCTGGCGGGAGCGTAACGAGAACTCCTTGCCGCGATCTTGAGGCTTCTGGATATATCGGCCGCGCAGTCGCGCGCGCCAAAATCTGGGTTTCTCCCCATCGAGTTGACGCCTTCCATGCGCCAGGCCACCGCAGCCGCGGGAGCGCCACCTCGCGATTCCTTCCCCCCATGGCATCCCCGCGGAGGGCGGCGGCGGCGACCGACGCAGGCCACGGCGCAGCCGTGGCACGCTGAGGGAAGCCGCTGCCGGCCGCAGCTCCTTGCGGAGTGTCGAGCCCCACGACCTCCCGTTGAACACAGCCCGGAGCACATTCGCCCCGCTCGCACCTGATCGCCGCCATGGCTGGATGAGCACCAGGCGCCCGGGTTGTCCGGTTTCAGGTGATCAACAGGCGGGGGAGGATTGGTCCGGGACCTTGTCCCCTGAGGTCCCAGCCGATCGCCTGCAAGCCCGGAAAAGTGGTGGTGTAAGTGGTGGTGTATCCACCGGCCTCCATCGCCAAGAGCCTAGTGGCAGAGAGGGTTCTCAAGATGGGTTCAGAGGACACCCTCTCCGTTTCAAGGGCAAGAACAGGATTCCCGGCGATTCTCCGGACGTCCGAGGCCCAGCTGCGCTCGACTCGCCCACCACCAAGACGGCTGGCACCTGGTCCGGACGCCACAACGATGACGTCCTCAAGAAGCTCAGCAAGGACATCCTTCCCGCCATCGAGCTGCGCGGCTCCAGCGAAACCGCCCATTGCCGCGAGCGCCGCTACCTGTTTCACCTCTGCGGCAAGCGCTTCACCATCGATGATTCCGACTGGACGCCCTGGCCCAGGAGGCCGATCAGGTCACCCTGATGACGGGGCGGCTGGGCCTGCTCCAGGACTTCGGGGCCTTCCTTGCCCAGCAGCTGCTGGACTGCGGCGCCACTGGCTGACCGCCAGGGCCACGGCAAAGCCGGAAAACTGCACAATGACCACACAGGGGCCGGAGGGCAGATTGGTGAGTCCTGAGCCCAGCAAACCCAGCAGCGCACATCCCCCGCCGAGCGTGGCCGAGATCACGGCGTAGATCGGAAAGCTGCGGCTCAGCAACCGCCCAGCGCAGGCCGGGATCACCACGAAGGCGCTGATCAGCAGCACCCCCACCGCCTTGATCGACACCGCCACCACGACCGCCAGCAGCACGATGAAGGCAAGGCGATGCCGCTGGCCGCCCACTCCGAAGGCCCCGGCCAGGTCATCGTTGAGGGTGAGCAGCACCTGGGCTCTCAGGCTCAGGGCCAGATAGGCCAGAGCACTCACCAGCAACACCCCAATCACAGCCAGGTCGTGCCAGCTGATGCCGAGGATGTCGCCGAACAGCAGCTGCTGAATCCCGCCTCGGTAGCTCTCCACCAGGCTGAGGGCCACCACCGCGAAAGCCAGCGAGGTGGAGTAGACGATGTTCAGCAGGGCATCGGCCGGCAGTCCGCTCCGGGCCACCAGTTGATTCACCAGCAGTGCGAACAGCACCGCAAAGGGGATCAACACCAGGGTGGGATTCACCCCCATCAGGATGCCCAGGCTGATGCCCAGCAGGGCCGAATGGCCCAGGGCATCACTGAAGAACGAAAGCTGGCGCAACACCGCAAAGCTGCCCAGCAGCCCGCCCAGGCCGCCGGTGAGGAGCCCGCCCAACAGAGCCCGCTGCATGAATGGCTCGGCCAGCACTGTCGAGACAGCCGTCAGATCAGTCATGGCCGCCCGCACTGGCGAGGCTGTGTTGATGGCGGTAGGGCACCACGTTCGGCCCATAGAGCTCGAGCAGCCGTTCCGGGCTGAGGGCGTGATCAGGGGTGCCGCTGCAGCGCAGGCGGCGGTTGAGGCACAGCACCTGATCGCAGCTGCGCCGCACCATCTCCAGATCGTGGGAGACCTGCAGCACGGTCCAGCCCTCCTGACGCCGCAGCTCCAGCAGCAACTGGTGGAATTGTTCGCTCGAGGCAACATCAAGACCGGCCTGGGCCTCATCCAGCACCAGTAACTGGCGGTGACGCACGACACAGAACGCCAGCAGCACCCGCTTGAGCTGGCCGCCGGAGAGTTCACTCAGCAGCCGCCCGCCCAGATCGGCGCAGCTGGTGCGGTGGAGCGCCCGCTGAATGGCCTGGTGGCGTCGGTGACCACCCAGCCAGGCCAGGCTCAGACCCGGTGGATCGAACCCGAATCCGACAAACTCAGCCACGGTCAGTGGGAAACGACCCTGCAGAGCCAGGGTCTGGGGCAGGTAGGCAATCCGGGCGCGAACTGACCGGGGCAGCTCGCCGGCAGGGCCGAGCTCATGGCCCAGGATCCGCACGGAGCCAGCGCCCCTGGGCAGCAGACCCAGCACCGCAGCCACCAGGGTGCTCTTGCCGGCTCCGTTCGGACCCACCAGGGCGGTGTCGGTCTCCGGAGCCAGGGCAAAGCAGACCCCATCCACCGCCAGTTGCCCGTCACGCAGAACGCTCAGGTTCTGCACCTGCAACACCGGAGGAGGTCCCATCAGCACTCAGCCACCGATGGCCTGAATCAGATCGGTCACATTGCGTCGCATCACGCGAACATAGGTTGCGGGGTCCTTGGAGGATTCCGCACTGCCGGTTTCAAGCGGGTCGAACACACTGATCCTGACCCCAAGGTCCCTGGCCAGGGTGTTGAAGGAGCGCTGGCCTTCCTGGGGTTCGCTGAGCAAAGCCTTGAGCTGGGTCCGCCTCACCTCAGCCGCCACCCTCTGCAGATCGGCGGGGCTGGGATTCAGCTCGGGCACATCCACCAGGAAGTCGGCCCTGAGGCCGTAGCGCTGGGCGAAGTAGGGGGCGAAATCATGGAAGGCGATGAAGGTCTTGCCGGCGTAGGGCTTGAGTTGACCGGCGATCTCGCTGTTCAGCTGGCGCAGCTGGGCGGTGTAGGCGGCGGCGTTGCGCTTGTAGCCCTCAGCGCATCCGGGGTCGGCCTTCACCAGGCCATCGCGAATGGTTTCCACCTGCTGCACGGCTCGCAGCGGATCCAGCCAGATGTGGGGGTTCACGGCGCCGTGAGTGTGGCCATGCTCCTTGCCGTGGCCATGCTCCGCCCCATGGCCGTGGGCGTGACCCCCCTCCTCTTCAGGCGACTCGATCGTGGCAATGCCGCGGCTGGTGTCGATCACCGCCAGCTGGCTGTTGCCGGCGGAGGCCACGAGCTTGTCGAGAAAGGCCTCCATCTCCAGCCCGTTTTTCACCAGCACCCGGGCTTGTCGTAGAGCGGCAAGGTCGCCGGGCTTGGCCTGGAAGTCGTGGGGGCCGGTGCTGGGTGGAATCAGGGCCGTCACCGTCGCGCACTCACCGGCAACCGCCCGGGTGAACAGGGTGATCGGCAGGAAGGTGGTGACCACCTGCAGGTCCTTCCTCCCTGATGGACTGTCAGCCTCCGGGCGAGGTGAGCCGCAGGATGCCAGAAGCAGCGACAGGGACAGCGCGCCTGCACGGATCAGGAAGGAGTGAACGGGCGCCATGGGGGAGAAGAGGAACGAGACAGACCAGCAGCTCCAGTGCTGACAGTGGCGAGAACCATTCTCAATCTAGGGGCGTGGTCCATCGAGGGGGCCCATCACGGCGCCGTCCCCCCCCCCCCC
>CALRKZ020000008.1:0-137075 GCA_943368365.1 Mesorhizobium carmichaelinearum | reverse complement strand
ACCCCCCGGCCAGCGCCTGGAGGTTCATTCTCACCCGATCGCTTGAGCCTTCCGGTGATCGCCATGACGGCGAGAGCGGCGACCACAGGGGCTGAGAAGCCTCAATCCTTCGCCCTAGGGTGGATCCAATGGGGCAATGGTTCCTCCGTTTCTCGCTGAACGATCGCAGCACCGCCGCCAGCGGCCCGATCCAAACCAGCACGAGGCGATCGCCGATCTTCCCCGCCTGCTTGGCAAGCAGCCGAGCCTGCTGTCCCGTTCAACCGCTGCCGGTGGAGCGCAGCCCTGGTCTGCTCCAAACCTCGGGAGCAGCAAGGGATTGTCCCCTCACTCCCCCTCGTCAGCGCTGCCGACGGGCACCAGGCGGATCTGCTTCTTGCCGAGCTTGATCTCGAACTCATCGCCGGGCTTGAGATTGAGCTGGGCGGTGTAGGCCTTGCCGATCAGCAGGTTGCCGTTGAACTGAATCCTGGTCTGGTAGCTCAGGGCACGGCCGGCCTTGCCCTTGCCGACTCCATCACCGAGGGTCACGCCCTTGGCCTCCAGCAGGGCCTCATAGAAGGCGGTGAAGTTCAACCGCTCGCTGCCGTCCTTGGTGGTGCTCACGTAGCCGGCCGCTCGCACCAGATCGGATTTCGAGGCATCACCGAGTTCCTTGACTTTGGTCAGTAGGTCAGATCCGGTCAGGGCCATGAATGAAAGGTCATGTTACAGGCATGGTAACGCAGGAGGTGATGGTGCAAGTGGTGCAATGCTGCGCATGAGCCTCTGCTCAGCGGCGCAGACTTTCACAGTCTTCTCCATCGCCATTGCTGTCCAGATTCCCGTGGCCCTGGCCCAGCAGTTCCTGGGCGCGCTCATAGGAGCCGATCTCCCTGCAGCGATACCGCCGGCCGCCAGGTGCAGATCCGGAATCACTCACCGTTCGCGCCGCAGATCTCTCGCGGCGGAAGTCCCAGGGGCGGGTGATGCCACCGGGTACTTGCCACACCCCGGAGCGCCTCCGTGAGGCACGGGCCTCGGCCTCGAGATAGGCCTTGGCCTCGCACTGACCCAGGAACCTTCTGTAGGCGAAGGCCTGGCCGTCCTCCACCATCGCCAGGTTCAGATTGATCTCACCGATCACCTCCGCCACGGTGCGCCCGAAGCGATCCACCGTCTGGGTCCGCAGCGTCACCGCTGACCCGATGGGCAGCCGCGCTTGCAGGTAGCCCCGAGATCGGGCCCCGTGGGGTGCCTGGGCCATCTCGGGGGCATCGATGCAAGCAAGCCGCACCGTGATCCGCTGCGAACCCTGTTGAACGCGGATGGTGTCGCCATCACCGATCGAGAGCACTGTGGCGTGGTTCTCCTCAGCGATTCCGCCAGGTACCGCCGCCGCGGCAAGGATGAGCAGGGCCAGGAGCAATGGACGAAGCCCTGTCATCGCCGGAATCTGCATGGCCTTGGCGCCATCAGCAGCCTGCCTTGGCCCAAGGAATGACCCAATGGAAAGGGCGCCCCGTGTCGGGCGCCCTTGGGCCGGTTGCAGGGCTTGGGCTCGCGCTGCCCTGGTCGTGGCCTCTGATTCATTGATAGAACCGATTGGGCTTGGTGTCAGTACGGCAAACCGATCCACCGCAGCGCCGGCGGCCCAGGTGATTCTTCACTGCGATCGCCAACGCCTTTATCTGCCCCACCAGCACCACCAACGGCTTGCCACGCAGATTGGGAGCAGCCCAACCGGATCCACAGGCGTCGCTGATGTGTGGCCGCTACTCGCTCACCACCACGATTGATCACTTGCTGCCAAGGCTCAAGGGTCCGCTGCCGAAGGGGTTCCTCGAGCAGTACCAACCCCGCCAGCAGGTGCGACCTGGCGAACCGCTGCTGATCCAGCGGCAGCAGCAGGGCCGGCTGGAGGTGGGCTACGCACGCTGGGGGTTGGTTCCCAGCTGGCTGAAAGACACCCGCGGCAGAAGTCGGCCGATCAATGCCCGCAGCGAGACGGTGAGTCAGAAGCCGTTCTTTCGCGGTCCGTGGCGCCACCACCGCTGCTTGCTACCTGCCGATGGCTTCTACGAATGGCGACCGCAACCGGAGGCAGAAAGCCAGGGCTCCAGAGGGAAGAAGCAGCCCTACTGGATCCGCCGTCAGGACGGTGCCCCGTTCTGGTTGGGCGGCCTGTGGGACCACTGGTGCAGTCCCGATGGCAGCGAACTCCAGACCTGCTGCATCCTCACCACCACCCCCAACGTCCTGCTGCGTCCGATCCACGACCGCATGCCGGTGGTGATCATGGATGGCTGGGAAGAGGCCTGGTTGCTGCCGGAAGAAGCAGCTGAGCTGCGGGGGCTGGAGGCGCTGATGGCCCCGTGGGACCCCGCCGGCTGGGAGGCGATTCCAGTCGACTGGTTGTGACCTGCACAATCGATCTGGTCATCGATTGACGAAGAGGAGCCCAGTCCTGGGGCGCTCAATCCCCAAGCTTCTTGTCTAGCCACAGTGTCACCACATAGACACCGATAAACATCGGCAGATACGCGATCCACATGCTGGGGAGGTCCAGCTCTGCGTTGTTGATCAGGACAAGCCCGGCATAACTCATCAGGCCATAGATCAATGCTCTACGCAGGGGTCCAACAAGCTTCTTCAAATGAGAGGCAGCAGTGGCTCTTTTCCATGATATCTGCACTAGAACGATTGATCCTTGGCAGGGCGGGTGCGGCCTGTGGACTCACCGTTGCAAGGTTCAGCCTTGCGGGTGGCGCAGGGTGCGCCAGTGGCCGCTCAGGGTGCTCACCTCCACGCCGAGGCCGATCGGGCCGTCAGCAGTGCCGCCGATGCCACCGTCGCCGCTCCTGTTCCACCAACGGCTGGCGAAGGCCCAGGCCTCCTCCTGCGAGTCGAAGTGCTGATCAAGTTCCGGGTGGGGCTGCCCCTGCTGATCCTCCAACCGGTAGCGGCGTGGCTGGGGATTGGTGCTCATCAGGAACGGGGCAGGCATCGGGTCTCGGCTCACTCTGGTGACGCTGGATGGCTTCGGTTGGTGGCGGCGTTCACCACTGGGGGCTGCAGGGTCGCCATCCCTTCTGCAGAAGGCTGCTCCACAGCTGCAGGGCTTCCTTGCGGCTCAGCTCCCGACGTGTCTTGAGCAGGGGCACTGCCTCCCCGGGGAGCCACTCACCGGTGGTGATCTCCAGCTGCTGGCTGGTGTGATCCCAGCGGGTGGGCCGAAACCGCAGCACCTGGCGGCCGTCGCGCAGCCAACCCTCCCGGGGGGAACGCGGCGGCCGGCGGCTGCTCATGCACCCTCGGGCGCCCAGCCCCGCTGGCGCTGCAGGTCTTCGGTCCAGCTCGTGCAGCGGCGGGTGAGGTGCTCCCCATGGACGATCAGCCCGCGGTGCAGCTGGCAGGTGAGCAGCGGGATGCAGTTCACCCCGGGGTGATGGCGGAAGAAATGGCAGGTGAGGCAGACCCTTCGTCTGCGGCTGGCGCGCAGCACCTCCTCATCGAGGTAGGGCCACTCCTCGATATCCCCCTCCCCCGCATGGGGATCGACAGGCAGGCGAGAGCGGTGGAAGCGGGATGGGGCGGGTGCCATGGCGCCTCGGGCGGCAAGTACGCCTGTACTAGCAGGGTGGCCCTGGCGGGTCCAGCCCTGGCGCGGCCAGTCCTGTAGTGATGGCGGTCACTGGAGGGCGGCTGGCTGGCGGCTCGGCCCCCGGCCGGGATGCCCCTGGCGGGGCATGGCGCGGCTGTCCATCGCTCGACATCCATGGCCACCATCGCCTGCATCGGCGTCGAGTTCATCGAGCCGGCCGATCACCCCGGTGCCCAGGCCCGCATCTGGTTCCTCGATGCCACGGCCGGGCGGTGCGTCCCTGCCGCCTGGTGCCCGCTCCGATCGCTGAGCTGCGTGGCCAGCAGCTGCAGCGGTTCTTCGGGGAGGGGTGCAGTCTCTGGATCCGCTGATCGCCGTTGTCCCGTCCTTCCGGCAGGACCGCCGGCACGCAGCTCCTGCCGGGAACGTTGGACGGCATCCGGGTGGCTCAGGTCTGGTGACGTCGCTGGCTCAGATTTCGCTGTCGCCGCACAGCCCTCCTTGCTTCACCCCGCAGCCTTCCGGTAGATGGCCACTGTCCAGGAACTCCACCCAGGCCAGTAACACCTTCATCTGGTTGATCCCTTCCAGGTGCTTTGCATCGATCACGCTCATGCAGGCGTCAGGATGGTCAGCCCTGACGATGTCTTCCGCATGGCCGGGGTCCAGGGCCTGCACGGGGATGATGCCGGAACCGAGCTTTCCACTGAAGAAGACGGCGTAGCGGTTCATCGCTTGAAGGCCTGCATTGTCCTGGTAGCCAAGGAAGGTGGGCAGCAACCAGATCGTTGAGCACCCTGTACAGAGTCTTCCCCTGTCCGAGCACGGTTCAGCAGCCCAACAGCTGATGAAGGAACTGATCGCTCCAGTCCACCGCCGTGGCCCAGTTCTGCTCCTCGCTGAGGCCTGAGCTGCGGGTGGGCTTGAAGCTGTGGTCCCCACTGGGGATCCAGCGCAGCTGCAGCTGCGGCGAAAGGTCATCGGTCTCCACCTCTTCGCGGCGGCCGAAGCTGTCGCGCTCCCCCTGCAGGATCAGGGTGGGCGTGCGCAGGGCCGCCAGGTGCTCGGTGCGCAGCTGCAGCGGCCTGCCGGGCGGGTGGAAGGGGTAGCCCAGGCACAGGCAGCCCCGCACCCCATGGTCGGTGGCCAGCTCATCGGCCAGCAGGCTGGCCACCCGACCACCCATCGACTTGCCGCCGATGAACACCGGCCGGGCCGGACTGGCGGACGTCTCCAGCCGCACCTGCCGGCGGAACGCCTCCTGCAGCACCGGCATCCGGTCGGGCCCCTGGCGGCGGCCCGTCTCGCGCATCCGGGCCATGTAGGGAAACTCGAAGCGCACCACCCGCCACCCTCGCTGCGCCAGACCGCCGGCGATGGCCGCCATGAAGGGGCTGTCCATCGGAGCTCCGGCCCCATGGGCCAGCAGCACGGTGGCTGGCGCGGCATCGGGACCGTCGATCAACAGCGGCGGCGAGGAAGGATCGGCGTGGCTCGTGGGTCACTCCTCCAGCAGGACCTCGATCTTCTCTTTCAGGCGTGGAAGCTGCTCCTGCAGCGTCAGCTAGCCCTCCTCGAGATCCACCTGGTCGTCGGCATGGAGGAGTCCATCGCGAATGTCAGCCATCTCCTGCCAGGGAATCTCCAGGTTTTGCGCACGCAGATCGCGGGAGAGCCGTTGGGTGGCTTCTCCGATCACCTGCAGGCAACGGAGGACCGCATCCTGCAGCTCGTCAGCTCGACTGAAGGCCTGCTGGTCAGGGATGGGGAAACCTTCAATCCGGTGGATGGCCCTGAGAAGGTCCAGCAGGGCCGTGCGATCGCGGGAGGTCATCCGAGCAGCATCGCGTCCCGCGCTGCTTCCGAGCCCACCGCCCTCAGGCGGACCCCGCCGGCTGGGAGGCCAGCAGGTGCAGCCCGAGGCGCTCGGAGAGGAAGGCCGCCGTGAGTTGGCCCCGAACGCTGTTGCCCGCCCCATCCAGCGGCGGGGAATAGGTGGCCAGTCCCCCCTTGCCAGGCGCCACGGTGATCATTCCTCCCGACACGCCGCTCTTGCCCGGCAGGCCGATGTCGTAGATCCAATCGCCGGAGGTTTCATAGAGCCCCGCCGTCACCATCACTGCCAGCACCACCTGCGCAATGCGCGGCTCCACCACCTGCAGCCCGCTGAGGGGATGGCGTCCGCCGTTGGCGAAGGTGCACGCCATCAGGGCCAGATCGTGGGTGGTGACGCTCAGAGCGCACTGGCGGGTGTAGAGGTCGGTGGTGGCCTCCGGGTCAAACCAGATGCATCCCTGCTCCTCGAGCAGGTTGGCGATGCCGAGATTGCGGCGGTTCGTGGCTACTTCCGAGGCGTACACCTCCTCATCCAGCGCCAGCGCGCGCCCGGCGAAGCGGGAAAATCCCTCCTGGATGAACGCCCACTTCGCCTCGGCGGTGTCGCCCAGCGCCAGGCTCGTGGTGGCGATGGCGCCGGCATTCACCATCGGATTGGAGAGGCCGTCTTCGGCCCGCTCCACAGCCTGCACCGAATTGAAGGGCAGCCCCGTGCTGTTCACCCCCAGCTTCTCGCGTGCCTCCCGCTCGCCGATGGCCTGGCAGACCAGGGCATAGAGAAAGGGCTTGGAGATGCTCTGGATGCTGAAGGGCAGCGTGGCCTCCCCCGCCTCCACGATCGTTCCACCCGTGGTGGCCACGGCGAGGCCAAAATGGGCCGGATTGGCTGCGGCCAGGGCGGGGATGTAGGTGGCCACCTTCCCTTCGCTCACGCCGCTGAACCGCCGATGGGCTTCGGCCACCAGCTCCGCCACCATCGCATCGGTGGGCAGATGGCCCGTGGAGATCCAGCTCGCCACCCCTGACCCTCGTCGTCCTGGTCCCAGGGGAGGCGCGGCAGGCGGTGGAGCCCCTCCCGCTGGGCCTCGCCCCAGGTGTCGATCCTCCCATCGAGGCCGCCTCGGCGCACCATCCCCTACGCCCTCTTGATCGCCTTCGGAGTTCAGCTGCGCCCGGTGGCCACCTGACTGGTCAGTGGGTCAGCACGGCTCCAAGCACTCGCGCCTGTTCGGCACTCCGCCGCTGCAGCTGCCGCTGCCGCCGTGATCAAGGCCCAGCCGATCAGCCATCGGCAACACCTGTGCTGCAGAGACCGCGGTCCCTGTCTTCGTCTCGCCCCACTGCACCCATGGTTACGTCCCGCGTTACCATGGGTCCATGATTCGATCGTTCCGCTGCGCGGACACCCAAGCCCTGGCTGACGGTGTCCGTGTCCGGCGGTTCATCGCCTTCGAGAAGGTGGCCCGGCGCAAGCTCCTTCAGCTCAGCATTGCGGCCACGTTGGAGGATCTGCGCATCCCACCTGGGAACCGCCTCGAAGCCCTCAAGGGCGATCGGGCCGGCCAGCACAGCATCCGCATCAACGACCAATGGCGCCTCTGCTTCATCTGGAGCGACGCCGGCCCTGAGGCCGTTGAGATCGTCGATTACCACTGACCCCTTGCCCCCGACTGGAGGGCGCCATGGCTGAACACCTCCCCCCGATCACCCCCGGCGAGCTGCTCCGAGAGGAGTTCCTGGACCCGATGGGCCTGACCTCCTACCGGCTGGCCAAGGAGATCGGCGTTCCCCTGACCCGGATCGTGGCGATCCTCAAGGGCGAGCGGGCGATCACGGCCGACACCGATCTGCGGCTGTGCCGGTTCTTCCGGCTGAGCGAGGGCTACTGGCTGAGGGCCCAGGCCGCCCACGACCTGGAGCAGCAGCGACAGGCAATCGCGACCGAGCTGGAGCAGATCCGACCCTTTGAAGAGGCCTGTACTTGATCCCGAAGTCACTGGATGCTCTTGCTGGAGATCAGCCCGAGCAGCTCTGAGAGCGAGCCACTAGGCACGTGTCGCAGCTCTGATGGATTTTTTCGACCTGCGCCGGTTCCGAGGTGATTCGGCGCAGCGTCGTCACAATGCTGCCATAGAGATCAAAGACATCGAATTAGGTCGCTCAGGCTTGTGATCCGCACCCCACCGGCCAGCTTCAGCGCGCCTCATGTCTGCTCCCATGTGTCCAGCTCTGCTTCATAGAGGCCCCACGCAGCACGTTCATTCTTCATGGCCTGTTGGAGCAGCTGCCAATACGTCATCCGGTGCATCCCCGATGGCCGCGGTGGTGGCGCCTTAGGGCCGAGGATCGAACGGGAAGGGGGTTGCTTCAATCGCTGCCAACAGCGCTCTGCGGCCCGCTGATGCTTACGGATCTGCCGGGCACGCGTGCCACCACGACTTCGCTCACTGGGATAGGAGCAACCCCAGCAGACGCGACAGCCGAGCCAATCCAGCTGTTGTCGCCTTGCGAGTAGATAGCGCCGAGGGTGGCCACAGCAGGGGCAGAGTAGCAACAGGCCCGGTGAAGGCACCTTGCCGCTGGCAGATCGTGGTGGGGTGCGCCAGAGCAGGTTCACTCTGATGCCCAGGTTCGGGGTTATCGCTACAGGCTGCCCTTCCTCGACATAGGTGCGAACCTGCCGAGCCTTGAGCTGGATGAACGCGCTGGTGGAAGAGGCGCTAAGCATGCTTCCTCGCTCGAATCATCCGCATGAGCCTCTGGAAGTCCAAATCCGGCTCCTCCAGGAGCGAGGCGTCCTCGCTCAGTTCCTCCTCAGACGGTGGGGCCGCCTCATCTTCAGCGACACGCGTCATCTCCTCCAGTTCATCGCGCATTTCCCGCTCCAGTTGTTCTGCAGTTGGTGGCGGCTGCCTCTGCAGGCCGTCGGTGATCAGTTCGCGGATCAATCCCGATGGGGTGCAGCCCTTGCGTCGTGCAATCCTCTTGAGCTCTCCATCGAGGAACAAGGGCAGCCGAACTGATCGGCGGGCCATGGGGAGGCGAGCGGCCATCGAAGGGCGCCAACTGATTCAGGGTAGGCAGTTTCTGTCAGACACTTTCGTGCCAAAACGCCGCTGAATTGCCACGAACGAATTCTGGACCGGTGCCCACCATGACGGCGAGGCAGCAACCCGCCCCGTGATGCCCGATGCCCCGATCACGCCACCTCAGTGAATGGACCCGAAGGGGATCTGCTCGGAAGACGCCGCGGGCATCGGTGCTTCCTGCCGCAGAGGCCACCGACACAACCTTCACTGACCGTTCAGGACTCGGGATGGTGCACCCACTCCAGCCGCAGCCCTTGGTCGCTGTCGATGAACGCTGCTGGCGGTTCGGTGCCATCGCTGCTGTGATCCAGTCCCCAGCTGCCGAGAAGTTCAAGCATGCGACGCCCTTCCACCGGTTCCCCACGCCAGCAGAGGGACTCAGGGTCCCAGAGCAACCGGTTAGAGCCAGGGCACATGCCGACCGGTCCAGCTGCTGGCAGCAGCAGCGTCCCCCGTACCAAGACCTCTACATGGTCGCCCAGCCCGGTCCGCCAGTCCATTGGCCTGCACTCAGGCCGCAGGAGCATCCCCAGGACGGGCCCAGGCCTATCGGCCGAGATCACCTGCTTCGCCTCGCCTGGACTGTCGCAACCCAGCGCTCGCACCGGGGAACCTGGGATGATGCCGGCCGCGGCCGCGATCGCGTTGATGATCTCGAGCTTTCTTCCCAGTGAGCTCCCGTGCAGCAGATACCGCTGCGCCAGCGTGACCCTTGGAGGCGGCTTCACAGGGCGCAAGGTCCATTCGACTTCACCACGACTGAGCGCCGGCCGGCCGCGCCGAGCAGGGGGTGCGTCAACCACTGCATAGGCCAAGCCGTCCTTGTCCGTGATTGGCTCGCCGGTGGTCCGATCCCTCAACACAGGCCAGTCGACCATGTCGGGTGCGTCCATGGCTTCCCTGGCAAGTTCCCGTATGTCCCTAGCAGTGCGGTTGCGCACCTTTGCCAGGTCGTTAACGCCCAGACGGGGGCCGGCCGGCATCTTGAGGCGGCTTGTTGCTGACCCAGCATGGCGCTAATAGCCCCTGCAAGGGCCATGATTTCATGCGGATTTCACGCAGGCTGAGCTGTTGGTAGTTACAAGCTGAGTTGCCGCAAGGCTTCTTGGCGTCGCTTCTCTGCCTTACAAGCAGGATGTCGCTGGTTCGAACCCGGCATCGCGCATTTCCGGGGGCAGCCGTGATGGAGCCGGGGCAGGCCCCACCAGTGGGCACTGGCGGTTTGGCTCGATGAGGACCGCCGACGAAACCTTCGCAAGCGAGGCGCTTCCGCGCTTAAAATGTGTAGATTGATACCAAACCGATGGTCTGGCGACGCCTGCAGGCCGAGTGCGCCCGGGGGCGGGCCTACCAGCCACGGTTTCAGCAGCATGAGGTTCTGGGTGCCTGGCTGGGCGGACTGCTGGCGATTTCGGCCCTGGGCCTGATCAGTGCCTGGAGCCACTACCCCCTGCTGGTGGCTCCGTTCGGGGCCTCCACCGTGCTGCTGTTCGGCCACCCCAGCAGCCCGCTGGCCCAGCCCCGCAACATCGTGGCGGGCAACACCCTGGCCGCCGTGGTCAGCGTGGTCTGCGTGGCCAGCCTCGGCAGCACTCCGGTGGTGATGGGAGTCGCCGTGGGGCTCAGCATCGCCCTGGGGCAGGTGTGCCGCTGCCTCCATCCCCCTGCCGGTGCCGTGGCCCTGCTGGGGGTGCTGGTGCAGGCGCGAGCGGGCTTCGTGCTGGTGCCGATCCTGAGCGGTTCGCTTCTGCTGGTGGGCCTGGCCGTGGCGTTCAGCCGCCTGCGGCGCTCGGCCGTGCCCTATCCCCATCACTGGCTCTGAGCGAGCTGTCAGTCCGCCCGGCCTCAGCCGGAACGGGAGGATGGCGGCCCTGATCACCCCCACGCCCGGCGGCGATGGTTCCCCCACTGCAGATCCGGCCGCTGGAGCCCGCCGACTGGCCTGAGCTGTGGCGGCTGCTGGAGCCGGTGTTCCGGGCCGGGGAAACCTTTCCCCACGATCCGGCGATCACCGAGGCGGAGGCCAGGGCGCTCTGGGTGGACCAGAGCCAGGTGGTGCTGGTGGCCGTGGCGGCCGATGGGCTCCTGGTCGGCACCTACTACCTCAGGCCCAACACCCTCTGCCTCGGGGCCCATGTGGCCAATGCGGGCTATGTGGTGGCCGAGCCCTGTCGCCAGCGGGGCATCGGCAGCCGGCTCTGCCGGCACTCGCTGCAGACCGCCCGGCGGCTGGGTTACCGGGCCCTGCAGTTCAACCTGGTGGTGAGCACCAACATCGCCGGGATCCGCTGCTGGCAGAGGAACGGCTTCCGGATCGTGGGCACCCTGCCTGGCGCCTTCCGCCATGCACGGCTGGGCTACGTGGATGCCCATGTGATGGTTCAGGAGCTGCCGGAGGGCCCGCAGGCCTGAAGGTGCCGCCCGCACGGCTGAGGCGGGGCTGCATAGGGTGCGGGGCATGACGCCCAACCCGGCCGTGGCCCCGGCTCACCGGCACATCCTGCTCACCGGCGCCAGTTCCGGGATCGGTTTTCAGGCGGCCCTGCGGCTGCGCCATGCCGGCCACCGGCTCACCCTGCCCTGCCGGGATGCGGCCACGGCCGAGGCCACGCTGGAGCGCCTCGAGCGCGGGGCGGCGGCCCTGGGCCCTGGCCCTGAGGCCGCCAGCGTCGCTGAGCCGGCAGCCCCGATCTGCGACCTGGCCGATCTGGCCAGCGTGGAGCGCTGCGCCGCCGGGCTGCTGCGCCACGGCGAGCCCCTCGACACCCTGGCCCTCAATGCCGGCCTGCAGGACAGCGGTGCCGCCGAACCGCGGCGCTCGGCCCAGGGCCACGAGCTCACCTTCGCCGTGAACCACCTCGCCCATCAGGCCCTCGCCCTGCGCCTGCTGCCCCTGCTCGATCGCGGCCGGGCCCCCCGGGTGGTGGTGACCGCCTCGGAGGTGCACGACCCAGCCGCGCCCGGCGGCCGGGTGGGCCGGCCGGCCGGTCTGGGCGATCTGGCGGGCCTGCGGGGCGGGGCGACCTCCACGATGGTGGACGGCTCACCCTTCGATGCCGACAAGGCCTACAAGGACAGCAAGCTCTGCAACCTGCTCTTCGCCCGGGAACTGGAGCGTCGCCTGCGGCGGCGGGGCACCCCGCTGCCGGTGCTGGCCTGGAGCCCGGGCCTGGTGATTCCGCGCGGCGAGGACGGCTTCTTCCGTTACAGCCGCCGCCACAACCCCTGGGGCCAGCGGCTGTTCGCCCTGCTGGCCCGCGACCTGCTGCGGATCACCGCCACGGCGGAGCAGGCCGGGGCGCTGCTGGCGGACCTGTGCAGCGATCCGGCCCTCGGCGCCGCCGGCTTCAGCTACCGCAGCAACAGGGTCCAGGGCCCCGGTCGTCTGCGCTTCGAGCCGGTGGAACCCAGCGCCGAGGCCCGCGACGACGGCCTGGCCGAAGCGCTGTGGCGGATCAGCGCGGCCCTGGTGGGGGTGCCTGCCGAGCTGCCGCCCCCGGCGGCCCCACCGCAGTGAGCCGAGGTGAAGCGCCGTTGATGAAGAGACGTCTCCGCCGGTGAAGGCCGGTGTCATCCGGGGCAGGGGCCCTTGCCCCGGGCCCCTGCCGGTCCGAAGGTTGGGGCATCGGTTTCGGAGGCCCAGCGATGGATGACACTCCCCCGGGTCAGGTGCCAGGAGCACGCTGACGATCCGGACCCTGCTCCAACACTCTCGACGGATCACTGGTTTCCCTGGCGTGTGACACCGTCGCCGTCCACCGCATCGCCCTAGGTGCCCCGGACCCAACGGGAAACCCCACTGGACCCATGGCCCCAGGTGCCAGCGTCAGCGGCTCCGCCCCCTTTCCTGAACGTCCCAAAGCCCGGCCTCCTCGTGGCCGGGCTTTGCTGTCGGCGCCCACAGCACACGGCGAGGTGATCGTGAGCGGATGCCGACAGTCGTGACCGAAGTGCGACCGGCCGTCAAGGTCTCTACACGCTCCGTTACGTTGACGGTCGTTCCAGGCCCGGGCCCTCTCCAGGGCTCTCCCCGCCATGACCGTTCGACAGGGACAGCTGGTCCAGATGGCCAGCAGCCGCGAAGGCACCTACCAGGTGCTCAGCGTCGACGCCGATGCCGATCTGTGCTGGGTCCGTCGCTGGCCGCTCTCGCGGCACGGCTCTCCGCCGTTCGCCGTGGCACCGGAACAGCTGCTTGAGCTGGAATCCCCGCCGCGACGACCCCACGCCCCCGACCGGAGCCCCGCCCACTGATCCCGATCCGCTGATCCCGATCCGCTGATCCTGATCCACTGAGCAGCGGGGTCAGCCGAGCGGCAGGGCCTCCCAGCCGGCCGGATCCCAGGGGCCGAGCAGCGGCTCCAGCGCCCGCAGGGCGGGGCCGTCCACCGGCTCCAGCCAGGGCTCCTCCAATCCGTCGGGCAGCACCACCGGCATGCGGTCATGGATCGGGCGCACCAGGGCGTTCGGCGTCGTGGTGAGGATGCAGCAGGTCTCCAGTTCACTGCCGTCGGGGCCGATCCAGCGATCCCACAGCCCGGCCAGCCAAAAGGGTGCGCCGTCCTGGCGCCGGATCCGGTAGGGCTGCCTTCGCCCCTGCACAGCCGCACCCCATTCGTCGAATCCGTCGGCCGGCAGCAGGCAGCGGTGATGGCGCCACGGACCCCGGAAGGAGGGCTTCTCGCCCACCGTCTCGCTGCGGGCATTGATCGGCCGCCGTCGCCCGCCCGGGTCCTTCACCCAGGCCGGCACCAGGCCCCAGAGGGTGAGCGCCACCTCGGCCCGTCCATGCTCGTGGCGCTGGATCAGCACCGGTTCGCCGGGCCGCACCGGATCGCGCGGCCGGTAGTGCTCGATCAGGCCGGCCGGCAGCGGCCCCCTGAGCCGGGGCAGCAACTGGTCGATGGCCGTGGTCAGCGCGTAGCGGCCGCACATGCTCAGGGGGGTGGAGCCTGGACCTCGCAGAGCACCGCGATCGCCTGGCAGAGCGCGAAGGCGGTGGGCAGGTTCGGAGCCTGCCAGTGGCGGCCGGGGCAGCGGGCGTCGGTCACCACGTAACCGGGGCTGAACGATCTTGAGATCCGGCAGCCCTGCGGTGTTTCGGCAACCACAGGGCCCGCTGCGGGGCCCTCCGGGGGGAAGGGGGGCATGGGGATCTCCGTTGCGGGTGGAACCGACGGGTGGAGGTCACCCCGCAGCGTGGTGGCTTCACCTGTGCTGGCTTCAGCCTCCTCGGCTCGCCCGGAGGCGGTTCATGCGGCGGAAGAATCTTCACAGCACCGTTGCCATCGCCACGATCCCGTGCTCACAGGGCCATCAGGCCAGCAGCAGCCGATCCACGAAGTCTCGCCAGCTCAGCGCCTGCTCCGCTCCGAACAGCCGCTGCTGCTCCAGGGCCGTGAGGGGCGCTGCGCCGATGCTGCGCAGCAGCCGCTCCAGTTCCGGCGGGCCGAGGCGGTCGTCGCCGTTCGTGTCGGCGGGCAGCAGATAGAGCAGCAGCCGCTCCTCCTGCTCGTGCAGGGCCTTCAGCCGCAGCAACAGGGCCTCGAACTCGCCGCGGTCGAGCTGACCATCCCCGTCCTGATCCATCGCCTGCAGCACGGTCCGCAGCGGCGTGTCGGCCTCGCCGGCCGTGGAGGCGGCCAGGGCAAGGCGGAGCTCCACCAGGTCGATCCGGCCGTCGCCGCTGTGATCGAGGCGATCGAACAGATCACCCAGCGGCGCCGGCTGCTCCGATGGGGGCCGGCTGGAGCGGCCGGCCGGGCCGGAGGCCGCCGCTCCAGCGCGCAGCCGGCGGCGGAAGTCGCCCAGCACCTGCCGTGCCGTGAGGAACCGCCGCCGGTGCTCTTCGGGGGTGAGGGTGGAGTGGAGCGCCACCGGGATCAGGGCCGGCAGGGCCTGGCGCAGCAGCAGCAGGCCGGCCCAGGTGGTGAGGATGAAGGGAACGGTGAGCACCGGCAGGCCGGCGGGAAGCCGTGCGGCCAGGATCGCGGCCACGGGGCTCGAGAGCAGCGCCGCCGCCAGGGCCACGGCCAGGCTGGCGAGGGTGGGGGCATAGAAGGTCCCACCCAGGGCAATGGCCACGAGAATGCCGTTGTAGCTCCAGAGTCCCTGTGCCAGCGCCGGGCCGCTGGCGCCCGCCAGCAGCCCCCCGATTCCCGCCGCCAGGGCCCCGAGCAGGCCCACCAGGGCCGCGAGCGGACTGGCGAGCGCCACCGCCAGCAGCACCAGGAATCCGCTGAGTGTCCCGGAGCAGAGGAACACCTGCCCGAATCCCCGCGGCAACCCGGCCAGCAGGGCGAACCACCCCGAGGCTGGCGAAGCGTCGAACGTCGGCGGCGGCAGGGCTGCCAGGCCGAGGCCGGGTGCGATCACCAGCAGCAGCCAGGCGGAGAGGCAGAAGGGCAGGGTGAGCGGGGGCAGGCCGCAGCGCTGCTGCAGACGCCGGCCGGGCCCCAGCAGCAGCCCCGCACTCAGGCCGGCGCCCCCGAGCACCAGCAAGGACCACAGGAGCGCAGCACCGCCGCCGGAGACGTCGGCGAGGGCGGCCACGGCACAGCCCACCAGCACGCCGTTGAAGCCGTGCAGGCCGTCGCGGCGCACCGCCGCGCTCGCCCCCATCCGGCGGGCCATGAGTTCGGCGCTGCCCCAGCCCAGCAGAGCCAGCGCCGCCATGAGGTGCGACTGCAGGGCCAGGGCCAGCAGCACCAGCGCGCCGCTGAGCGGGTTGTTGATGAAGATCACCTGGCCGAAGCTGCGCAGCCCCGCCAGCGGCACCGACGCTCCCGGGAGGCCATCCCCCAGGGTCGGCAAGGTGCCGGCCGAGGGCAGCAGCCGCTGCAGGCGGCTGCGAGGCATCTGGCGCGGCGCCCAGCCCCTCAGCAGCTCGAAGGCCGTGGGAACGGCGCCCATGTCAGGCCTCCCCAGCCCCGGGATCGGGGCCGGCCTTCAACTGCACCGTGTAGCGCATCCGCGACTCCACGCCCGTGCCCCGGTAGGTGCCCGTCACCGGAGCGGCCAGGTCGTGGTCGGGGGCCGCGGCGAGCACCACATGGCCATCGGCCACCGCCAGCCCCAGGCTCGGGTCGTAGCCCCGCCAGCCGCCGCCGGGCACGTACACCTCCGCCCAGGCATGCAGCTCCTGCTCGCTCACCTCGGGCGGATGGTGCATCGAGTAGCCGCTCACGAAGCGGGCCGCCAGCCCCTGGCTGCGGCAAGCGGCCACGTAGAGCATGGCGGTGTCACGACAGGCGCCGGTTCGGGTGGCGAGGGTCTCCGCCGGCACCATGGGCTCCCCTTCCGGCCGTCCCACATGGTGGAAGCCGGTGTGGATCGCCTCGGCCAGCTGCAAGAGGAACACGGTGGTGGCCCCGCCGGCCGCGTCCGCCTGTTCGGCGGCCCAGCCGGCCACCAGCGGATCGATCGCCCCGGCCCGGCAGGGGGCCAGGGAAGCGGTTTCGGCGGCCGGATAGCTCGCCGGCAGCCTCAGGGTGGCCGGATGGGTCACGATCCAGTCGAAGGGGTTGACGCGGCTGGTCTGCACCACGCTCTCCACCGTGAGGTTGAGTCGATCGCGCATCCGCTCGAACCACAGCACCAGCACCTCGCTGCCGTCGGCTTCGAGGATGCGGCTGCAGCCGTCGGCCTCCTCCTCCACCGTGACGCTGTGGCGAAGCAGGCGCTGGGCCGGATCCTGCCTTGGGGTGAGTCGCACCGTCATCGGCTCCAGAAACACCGGCCTCTCGTAGCCGTACTCCAGCTCGTGACGAATGTGGAACAGCATCGGCAAAGGCCGTGGCAGGGCCCATCCTGCGGGGCGGCAAGCCCCCCCGCCGTTCACCAGCTGCCAGTCGGAGCCTTCAGGCGCGGCAGCGACCCTCCCGCCGATCGCAGAGGGTCTCCAGATCCGGCCGGCCGGTCAGTCGCAGGCGTGATTGGGCCCAGAGGCGATACAGAGACTCGGCGAGACCGCCGAGCAGGGGCCATCGGGTAGGCGCATAGATCCAGCCCAGCCCCACCATCCGGTAGGCCTCACGGAACACCGCCACATCCCGGAGGATGGTGCCATCGTGCCGCAGGGCATGGATCCGGCCCATCGCCTCGCGGTAGGTGATCCCGCCATGGAGCATCGGCTCGTAATCGGGATCATCCACATCGACGAAGCCCAGCCGGCCCCGATCGCCATCACGGCGACGCAGCATCTCCACTTCCCGCAGACAGAACGGGCAGGCCCCGTCGTAGAGCAGGGTCAGCAGCGGAGCAGCCATGGCTGAATCCGGTAGGGGATCGGGAAAACTTCGGATCTGGAAGGAAGAACGGGTGGAGATCGGCCGGGGATTCACCGGATCCTTCGATCCCGCTCAAATCCAACGATGCGGCGGATCATTCGGCAGGATGATGGGCCCGCAGGGCCGTGATCAGCTCTTCGAGAGCGGCCAGGCGTTCGGCGATGCAACTGGACCCGAGCGGACAGGCCGGGCCGAGCTCACCGGAGAGACCGGCCTCGATCCAGCTGCGCACGAGATCCGTCTGCGTTCGCCCCTGGCTGGCGGCCGAATCACGCAGGCGGTCGAGCAGTGCCTCCGGAAGCTTGATGTTGAATTGGCGCAGGTTCACGGGTCGCGGTGACACGTGACAAGGAAAGCGCAGGGCGGCACCGGAGTGTCGGCAAAGGTATGACAGGACGCGTCCACCGGCTTGGTTTCAGGCCGGCCGGCGGACACGTCCAGCCCGGATCACTCCTCTTCGTCGTCGCCGCCGACGGGGACGAGGCGGATCTGCTTGCGGCCCAGTTTGATCTGAAACTCGTCACCGGGCTTGAGGTCGAGCAGGGCGGTATAGGCCTTGCCGATCAGCAGGTTCCCATTGAACTGAACCTTGGTGACGTAGCTGAGCTTGCGGCCGCTCTTGCCCGCTCCGGCCCCCGCCCCGGCTCCGAGGCTGACACCCTTGGCCTCCAGCAGGGCCTCGTAGAAGGCGGTGAAGTTGAGCCGTTCGCTGCCATCCTTCTTGGTGCTCACGTAGCCGCAGCTGCGGACCAGGTCGGATTTGGAGGCATCACCCAGCTCCTTCACCTTGGCGAGCAGGTCAGGTCCGGTGAGCATGTCGTTGCTGTGTTGGTTCTCGCCAACTGTAGCAATCGGAGAGTTGATTCGTCGAGACAACCAGCGGCCGGTTCGGTCCTGCAACCTGTTGCATCTGGTGACCGGTTTGCGCTTTCAGCCCCCAAACGGCTCTGCGGAGAGGTCCGCCGGGTTGGTTAGAGCCGCTTGCGTTATGCACGTTGCTTTCACGTTCGTCGCCGTCGGCTTGCCGATGATCATTCGGACTCGGCGCCTTATGCCGCCCGGCTGCCACTCCCCGCCAGCCTGGAGCCGGACCGAAGCCGCCCCTAGCGTGTCAGCGCAGACACCTTGAGGTCCGTACCGATGCTGCAGCAGATCCGCAGGGAACTGCTGGCGGCCGTGCCGCTCACCGTGCTGCTCGGGGGCGCTCTGGGACTTGGGCTCACCCGCCTGCTGCAGGTTCCCCTGCGTCAGAGCCCCACCTTCAGCCTCGAGACGCTGGTACAGGTCGGTGTGGGAATCTTCGCGCCGGTGGGGGTGACGCTGGTGTGGATCACCTGCGCCGTGCCACCGCGGGTGGGGGCGGCAGCCATCGCCGGCGGCGGGGGGCGCATGGCGAGCATCCGCCCGCTGCTCTCGGCCGCTTGCTGTGTGGTGCTGCTGCTGCCCTGGTTCATCGCGGCCATGCTGCTGGCCGGGGTGATGGTGAGCGAGCGTCCGGATCCGCCTGCGCAGATCCCGATGCTCCTGGCACTCCTGCCACTGAGCAGCCTGCCGGCCGCGGCGCTCCGCGCAGCGCCTGCCGCAGCGCTCTGTGCCGCCCTCTGCCGTTGGCGGGGGCGGCGGCTGGTCCCCGACCGGCCGGAGGATCTCGTCCGGGGGATCGTCCAAGCGCTCGGAGCCAGCGTGCTGGTCGTCCTCGGGCTGGAGGCCATCGCCCTGGCCGTCTTCAAACCCACCCTCGCTGTCGCCGGATGAGTGAGCCCGTCGCCAGTCCTCCTGAGGTCCGCAGCCTGCCCCAGCTGGGGGAGGGTGCGAGCTGGATCCTTCTGCTGGGATCCCTGCTGCTCGGTGGCTGGCTGGTGGTGGGAGTGCTGCGGCAGCAGGCCTGGCTGAGCGGCAGCTTCGGGGTGCGCTTCCGCACGCTGGATGCCAGCGGCATCTGGCCCGGTGTCCACGTCACCGTGTCCGGTTACCGGGTGGGCCGGGTGGAGCGGGTGCAGCTGGATGACGACGGCAGCGTGCGGGTCGATCTGCGGATCGCCGAGCGCTACCGCCGCCTGATCGGCCGCCGCAGCGAGGCGGTGCGCTATCAGGAGGGACTGATCGGCAGCAGTCAGATCGCCCTCACCACCGATCCCACGCCCCCCGGGCAGGAGCCTGCGCGCAGCGATCTGCTGCTGCCCTTCCGCCAGGGTCAGCACCTGCCCGAGCTCCTGCAGGAGATCGGCCAGACCCGGCTCAAGCTCGATCGGGCCCTGGAGGGCACCGCCCGGGTGGCCGAACGGGATCTGCCCGGTGCGATCGGCAGCTTCCGCGGCACCCTGGGCAGCGTGCGCACCACCCTGGGCGACGTCAGCCGTCTGAGTGCCCGACTGGAGCGGGAAACCACCCAGACCGCCGCCGCCTCCCGCCGCACCCTGCGCGGCTTCGAGCGCACGGCCCCGCTGCTGGATCGCACCGGTCAGCAGGCCCTGGTCGTGAGCGACGAGGCGATCCGCCTGTTGCGGCTCACCCAGCCGGCCCTGGTGGGCACGCTGGAGGAGATCCGCGGCCTCACCCGGCGCATCAACCGGCTGCTGGGCACGCTTGGCGTCGAGGCCGACCCCGGCGGCACATCGGCTCCGGCGGCCGCGCCGCCCACGGATTCCACCAGCCCCACCATGCCCACACTGGCGCCACCGCCGTCCGCCCCCGCACCGCCGCCCACCCCCTGATCCCGATGGCTCCCCGACGCTCGATCCGGCTGCAGAAGCGGGGCGGCGTGTTCCGCGCCTCCGGTCTCGACAGTCTGCGTTCGCTGTGGCACGACCCCTACCGGCTGATGCTGGCGATTCCCTGGCCGGGCTTTCTGGGCCTGATCGCGCTCGCCTACCTGGCCACGAACGTCCTGTTCGCCTGTCTGTATCTGCTGGATCCCGCCGGCATCGGGGGCATGCCGCCCGGGCAGGTGGCGGGTTTCGCCGAGGCGTTCTTCTTCAGCGTGCAGACGCTCGGCTCGATCGGCTACGGCGTACTGCATCCGGCCTCGCGCACCGTGCACCTGCTCGTGACGCTGGAAGCCTTCGTGAGCCTCGTCTTCATGGCGGTCACCACCGGGCTGGTGTTCGCCCGCTTCTCCCGCAGCCGGGCGGTGATTCGCTTCAGCAGCGTGGCCACCGTGGAGCCCTGGAACGGGACACCCTGCCTGACGTTCCGGCTGGTGAATCTCCATCACAACAGCCTGGTGGACAGCCATCTCGAAGCGTTCCTGGCCCTCGACGACCAGAGCCTGGAGGGCAACCGGATCCGACGCCTGGTGCCGCTGCCGCTGCTGCGCGAGCGCTCCTTCCACTTCCGACTGTTCTGGACCGCGATGCACCCGATCGACGGGAGCAGCCCACTGTTCGGCCACGACACGGCGTCGCTGGCCGCCCGCAACGCCGAGGTGCTGGTGTCGTTCCGCGGGGTCGATGAAACGGTGCGCAGTCCGGTGTATGCCCGGCAGGCGTATCCCGGCACCGATCTGCGTTTCGATGCGGCCTTCGACGACATCGTGATCGATCGCGCTCAGGACGATCGCGATCTCGACTTCAGCCGGCTGGATCGCATCCATCCCCAGACGGCCGCCCCCGCCGCAGGGCAGGGTTCGGCCCCCACGCACGGCTGATGCACCGGGTGTTCGTCTACGGCACCCTCAAGCGCGGCGAGGCCAACCACCACTGGCTGGCCGGGGGGCGCTTCGGCGGCCGCCGGCGGCTGCGGGGTGTGAGGCTGCACGATCTGGGCCCCTACCCGATGGCTGTGCCGGCCGAGGATGCCGCCCTGATCCATGGCGAGCTCTACGCCGTCGATCCGGCCGGGCTCGCAGCCCTCGACCGGCTGGAAGATGTGCCCGTCGAGTACGAGCGCCATTGCCTGCTCCTCACCGACGACACCGAGGCCTGGGTGTACCTGGGGCGGCCCGAGCAGGTGCGTGGCCGCCCGGTGGTGCCCTACGGCGACTGGGGCGCCACACCGGTGTTCAACGGCGGCTCCAGCCTCTGCCCCGAGCTGCTGGGGCGGCACTGTCCCGCCTGGGATGGCAGCGGGCTGGTGGCGCGGCTGGACGGCTGGCGCTTCACGATCAGTGGGATCCGCCCCGACCCCGGGGCCCACTGCTGGGGCGTGGTGCACCACCTGGCGCCGGCCGATCGCCGCGCGCTGGAGCGGCTGGATGGGGTGGCGCCCGGGCAGGGCCACCGTCACGACGTGCGCGTGAGCACGCCGGCGGGTGAGTGCTTTCCCGCCCTGGTCCAGGCGACCGGCGGCGGCGACCCCCGCCGGATCCTCAGCGGAGCCCGCCACTGGGGTCTGCCGCCCGCCTGGCGCGAGCAGCTCGCGGCGACCCTGCGGCGCCGGAGCACAGCGGCCGGTTAACCCCACGACCCTTGCAGCCCTGGGGCCCGGCTGATCTCGATAGGCTGCGTCACAACCGCTACAGGGCCGCGAGCTGCCCGGGAGCCTGCACCATGGCCGCCCACACCCAGGACCCCCGCCAGCAGGCGCTGGTCCTCTCCCTGCGCCAGCGTCTGGCCGAGGCCCGCCGGCGTGGCGACGCCGAGGCCCGTCGTGCCCTGTTCCGCGAGGCCGTGTATCTCGGCATCCAGCCCGATCTGCTCGATCCCGCCCTCGAGACCGGCGGGGCCGCGGGCCGCCAGGGCGCCCTGGCCTCCTGAGCCGTTCCGTTTGCGCACCCTGCTGCTGCACAGCCTCTGGGGTTTCCCGGGCACGCTGAACGAGGCGATCGAACGGGCCGCCGCCCATGGGTTCGACGGCCTGGAGGCCAACCTCCGCCATCCGGCCCTGGCCGGCCGCGAGGCGGCCGATGCCACGGCGGCCCTTCGCCGGGCCGGCATGGCGCTCACCGTGGAACTGGTCACCGGCGGTGACTACGTGCCCGAACTGGGCCGCACGCCCGAGGACCACCTCAGTGAACTGGCCGGACAGCTGGAGGCGAGCCGCTCGCTCGAGCCGCTGCGGGTCACGGTGATTGCCGGCAGCGACAGCTGGCGGTGGGACGAGCAGCTGCGCTTCTGGGACGGGGCGATGGCCCTGGTGGAGGCGTGCCCCCTGCCGGTGAGTTTCGAGACCCACCGCTCCCGCAGCCTCGCCGACCCCTGGCGTCTGCATGCCTGGCTGGAGCGCTATCCCTCCCTGCGGCTCACCGCCGACCTCAGCCACTGGTGCGTGGCGGGCGAGCGGTTGATGACGCCGGACCTGGCGCCGATCCAGGCGATCGCCGATCGGGTCGAGCACGTGCATGCCCGGGTGGGCCATGCCCAGGGCCCCCAGGTGAGCCATCCCTTCGCGCCGGAGCACGCCGAGGCGCTGGCTGCCCACAGGGCCTGCTGGCAGCTGTTCATCCGGTGTGCCCGGCGGCGGGGGCAGGAGGTGTTCGGGTTCACGCCCGAGTTCGGACCTGACGGCTACCTGCCCACCCTGCCGTTCACGAACCAGCCCGTGGCGGATCTGCTGGAGATCAACGCGGCCATGGCGGCCTGGCTGCACGAGCAGCTGCCGCTGTGGCTGGATCCGTGCGCTGTGGATCAGCCGGACTCCGCCGCTTCCCCCACGCAGGCCCGGTAGATCGCCTGCTGGTGCAGGATGCGCTGCTCGAGACGGTGGGCCGGGCCGGGGGTGAGCCCGCTGCGGTAGCCCCGCTGGGCGGCCTCCACCAGGGCGCGGTCCTCCTCGAGGAAGCCCAGCATCTCCGCCAGCCAGCCCCCGGCCAGGTGGCAGCTGGCCGGATCCCCCAGCAGCCAGAGCTGCTGGCGGCAGCGCTCGGGTGTGAGTGGCTGGAAGTGCAGCACGGCCATCCGGCCGTCGGGCCAGAGCAGCAGATGGGTCGCGGGGGGGAGGCCGAAGGTGAGGAACTCCGGCGCGCCGGCACGGTCCGCCGGATCGCCGGGTTCGCCGCGGTAGGGGGTGGCCAGCAGGTTGGCGTGGCCGCCGAGCACGTGGCGGTAGGCGTGCACCGGCCCCTGCTCCCGGTGCAGCGTGGTGGGGTGCGCGATGGCGACGTGGTAGTCGTCGAGGGTGTTGTCGTGGGCGATCTTCCAGTTGCAGGCCAGCTCCAGGCTGTGGCTGGCGAGCAGGGCCCGCGGCTCGGCGAAGCGCGGCCCCGCCTCGCTCAGCACCAGATCGAGCTGAGCGTCGATCGGCACTGGATCCGGACCGATCGCCAGCCAGAGCATCGAACCGCGCACGGCACAGGCCAGGGGCTGCAGCGGCCATGCCCTCCGCTCGAACGGCTCGAGGAACTCCGCCTCCCGTGCCGCCGCCAGGAGGGATCCGTGCAGGTCGTAGGTCCAGCCGTGGTAGGGGCAGACCAGCCGGCGACAGGGCCTGGCCGCGGCTTCCGAGCGCTGCAGGGCCACGCCGCGGTGGGGGCAGCGGTTCACGAAGGCCCGCGGGGCCTCACCGGGCGGATGGGTGAGGAGCACCGGCAGTTCGAGCATCTCCAGCGCCAGGCTGGTGCCGGGCGGCAGTTCCGAGAGCGGCGCCACCGGATGCCAGAAGCGGGGCGCGTAGCGCTGCCGCTCCCGCTCAGCCACGGCGGCGGAGCGGTAGGCATCGGCGGGGAGGAAGGCGAACTGCTGGAGCCGGGGGGCGGCGCTGACCATCGGAAGGAAGTGTGCGGTGGGCCGCTCAGGCGGGAACGCCGGCGTTGAGGCTGCGCAGGGTGCCGGCCAGCTCCTCGCGCAGTTCCAGGAACGGGGGCGAGACCCGCAGGTGGGCCAGGCTGGTGCGGTCGAGGTGCGCCTCCACGGTGCGCACGATCCGTCCCGGCCGCGGCGCCAGGATGTGCACCCGCTGGGCCAGCAGCAGCGCCTCCTCCAGGTCGTGGGTGATCAGCAGGGCGGTGAGCCCGGAGCGCTCCCAGAGCTGGTAGAGGAACTCCTGCATCGACTCGCGGATCTGGAGATCGAGCGCACCGAACGGCTCATCGAGCAGCACCACCTTGGGGTCGGCCGCCAGGGCCCGGGCGATGGCGATCCGCTGCTGCATCCCGCCCGAGAGTTCCTTCGGCAGGCGCCGCGCCGCATCCTGCAGGCCCACCACCTCGAGGAAGTAGGCGGTGCGCTCGCGCACCTCGCGGCGAGGCACACCCTGGAGCACCATGCCGAAGGCCACGTTCTCGGCCGCCGTCATCCAGGGGTAGAGGCTGTACTTCTGGAACACCATCCCCCGGTCATGGCCGGGACCTCTCACCGGCTGGCCGTCGAGGGTGATCACCCCGGTGGTGGGCCGCTCGAGCCCGGCGATCAGCCGCATCACCGTCGACTTGCCGGAGCCGGAGCTGCCCACCAGGGCCACGAACTGGCCGGAGTCGATGTCGAAGCTGATGTCGTCGAGCACCAGCTTGGCGTGGCGCCCATGGCCGAAGGACTTGCTGACGCCGGAGACGGAGAGATGCATCGGAGCGGGCGGCGCGAGACGGGCTCAGGTGGCCCAGGCGCAGACGCGCCGGAGCAGGAAGCGGAAGCCGAGATCGATCAGCAGCCCGATCAGACCGATCACGATCAGGCCGACGAAGATCTCGTCGGTGCGCAGGAAGCGCTGGGCCAGGCTGATGCGCTTGCCCAGGCCCTCGTTGGCCGCCACCAGCTCGGCCACGATCACCAGGTTCCAGGCCGAGGCCATGTTGATGCGGTAGGCGTCGATCACCTGGGGGGCGATGAACGGCGCCACCACCCGGGTGAGGATCGGCAGGCCGCGGCCGCCGAGGGTGAGCGCGGTTTCCAGCAGTTCGGAGGGCACGAACTTCACCGCGTCCATGATCATCAGGGTGTTGAAGAAGAAGGTGCCGATGAAGATCAGCAGTACCTTCGGCAGCTCCCCGAGCCCGAAGTAGATGATCAGCAGGGGAATGAAGGCCGGTGCCGGCATGTAGCGCACCAGGGCCAGCAGCGGCTCCAGCAGGCGGCAGATCACGGGGTTGCTGCCCATGGCGATGCCCAGCGGCAGCGCCAGGGCGGCGGAGAGGGCGAAGCCCAGGAACACGCGCTGGATGCTGGCAAGGGCATCGGCCACCAGGATGCCGGCGCCGAACTGGGCCACCCCCGCCTGCCACACCGCCAGCGGCCCGGGCAGGAACAGCTTGTCGACGGCGCCGCTGCCGCTGATCAGGAACCAGAGCAGCAGCACCACGACGATGCCAAGGGGACCCAGCAGCCAGGGGTCACTCAGCCTGCGGCGGATGGCGGGGGAAAGCCTCAGGTTCATCAGCTCACGGCGCGGCGTTCACGAAGCGGGGATCCAGCAGCTTGGTGAGATCGGGTGGCGTCTTGGCCAGCCCCACCTCCTGCAGGAACTTGCTGATCTCCCCGGCGGCGAACGGCAGCGAGGCCATGGTGGAGCCGGGCTTCATCGCCGCGCGGTTCTGCTCGAGTGTGAAGATCGTGGTGCCGGCGTCGTACTCCCTGTACTCGGCCTCGCTCACCCCGGCCCGGGCCGCCATGATCTTGAGGCTCGCCTCGGGCTGGGCCTCGATCTCCTGGAGCGTGGCGAACCAGGTGTTCACCACCTTCTGCAGCTGCTCGGGGTTCTTGTCGACGAACTCACCGCGGCAGACCAGGTGATCGCTGATCGCGCCCGGGAACTCCTTGGAGCTGAACAGGGTGGTGCTGCCGGGTCGCTTGAGTGCCTGGGTGGTGAAGGGCGCGAACACTCCCACCGCATCCACCCTGCCGGCCACGAAGGCGGCGGCGGCGGCGCCGGTCTCCAGCGGCACGAAGGTGATGTCCTTGGCGGAAAGACCGGCCTTGTTCAGACCCAGCAGCAGCAGGTAGTGGTCGACCGTGCCTTCCTCGGCGGCCACCTTCTTGCCCTTGAGCTGGGCCACGGTGGTGATGCCCTCGGCCGCGATGATCTGGTCGTTGCCGGTGGAGTTGTCGTTGGTGAGCACCACGCGCAGATCAGCGCCGCCGGCGATCGAGCTGATCGTGTCGTTGAGGGTCTGGCTGTTGCAGTCGAGCTGGCCGGCGTTGAGGGCGTTGATCGAATCGAGGTAGCCGTCGAACCACTGCAGCGTGACCGGCACGCCGCCCTTCTCGAACAGGCCCTTCTCCTCGGCCACCTTCCAGGGGAACCAGCCGGGCCAGGCGCTGTAGCCGATGCGCACCGGCGTGCCGCCCTGCGGGGTGGGCGGTGTCTGGCAGCTGGCCAGCAAGCCGCCGCCGAGGGCGGTGAGCAGCAGCAGGCTCAGGGATCGCCGCAGCCGCGAACGGCCGGGAGGTTGGGAGGAAGCGGGTTTGGGGGACATGGCGGGGCTGGAACGGAAGGAAACGGAGGAACTGGGGAGCCGATCAGAAGAACTCGAGATACCGGTTCACCTCCCACTCGGACACGGCGCCGTGGTAGTCGGCCCATTCGGCGCGCTTGAAGGCGACGAAGGCGTCGAACAGGGCGTCGCCGAACACCGCACGCGAGAGTGGATCGGCGGCGAACGCCTCCACAGCTTCGCCGAGGTTGCGGGGCAGGGTGCGCAGGCCGCGCGCCTGCCGCTCCTCGGGGCTGAGCCGGTAGGCGTTCACCAGGTTGGGCGGACCCGGCTCGAGGCCCTCGCGGATGCCTTCGAGGCCGGCGGCCAGGATCATGGCGGCACCGAGGTAGGGGTTGCAGGAGCTGTCGGCGGCGCGGCATTCCACCCGACCCCCGGCCGAGGGGATCCGCAGCATGTTGGTGCGGTTGTTGTTGCCGTAGCAGATGAAGACCGGAGCCCAGGTGAAGCCGCTCATGCTGCCCTGGGCCACCAGCCGCTTGTAGCTGTTCACCGTGGGGGCGATCACGGCGCAGATCGCCGGGGCATGGCGCAGGATGCCGGCGATGAAGCGCTCCGCCAGGGGAGTGATCGCCCCCGCTGCGCCGGCGTCGAAGAGATTGCGGCCGCTCGCCGGATCGGCCAGGGACAGGTTGAAGTGGGCGCCGCTGCCGGTGCGGTGGCCGAAGGGCTTGGGCATGAAGCTGGCGATCAGCCCGTGGCGGTGGGTGATCTCCTTGGCCATCAGCCGGAAGAAGGTGAGCCGGTCGGCCATCGTCAGGGCGTCGGCGTAGGCGAAGTCGGTCTCGAACTGGCCGTTGCCGTCCTCGTGGTCGAAGGAATACACGCCCCAGCCGAGGGTGTTCATCGCCTCCACCAGTTCATCGAGCCAGTCGAGGTTGTCGAGCAGGCCGACCAGGTCGTAGCAGGGCTTGTAGAGGCGATCGCGGCGGCTGGCGGGCACCAGGGTGCCGTCCGGCTCGCGGCGGAGCACGAAGAACTCGGTTTCCACCCCCAGGTTGAGCCGGTAGCCCAGCGCCGCGGCCTCACCCAGCACCCGCTGGAGCACCTGGCGGCTGCAGGCCTCGAAGGGGGCGCCGTTGAGCTGCAGGCTGCTGGCCAGCCACACCACGTCGCGGCGCCAGGGCAGCACCGTGGCACTGGATGGATCGGGCAGGGCCGCCACCTCGTCATCGCTGACGTCCTGGGGAACGCCGTCGAGGGCGGCGCCGGTGAACAGCTCCGAACCGGCCATCATCGCCTCGAAGTGCTCGAGCGGCACCGCCTTGGCCTTGGTGATGCCGTGCAGATCCACGAAGCTGGCCAGGGCGTAGCGCACGCCGCGGCTGAGCAGATCGCCCTGCAGGTCGTGCCAGGGGGCGGTGGTGACCAGGGCCTGCTCCGGCGTGCTCAGCGTGCCCATCAGGCGTTCACCAGCTCGGGATGGGAGGTCGGGGCGGCGTTGTGCTGCCGCACCGTGTCGAGCAGCCAGCGGTGCCAGGCGCCCATGCCCTGGCCGCTGCTGGCGGAGAGCTGGAACACCACCGCGTCGGGGTTGACCGCCCGCACGTGGGCCTCGATCCGGCTCACCTCCACCGGCAGGTGGGGGAGCAGGTCGATCTTGGTGATCAGCACGCAGTCCGCCTCGCGGAACATCACCGGGTACTTGAGGGGCTTGTCCTCGCCCTCGGTGACGCTCAGCAGCGCCACCTTGCGGTGTTCACCCACCTCGAACTCGGCGGGGCAGACCAGATTGCCCACGTTCTCCACCCAGAGCAGATCAAGGCTGGCCGGATCGAGCCGCTGGCGGAGCTGGCGCAGGCCGCCGCTCACCATGGCGGCATCGAGGTGGCAGGCCCGGCCGGTGGTGATCGGCACCACGGGAACACCCACGGCCTCCAGCCGTTCGGCGTCGAGCTGGGTGGTCATGTCGCCCTCCAGCACCGCCATGGCCAGATCGGGCGAGAGGGTGGTGATCGTGGACTCCAGCAGGGAGGTCTTGCCGGCGCCGGGGCTGCTCATCACGTTGAGGCAGAGCAGGTTCCAGGCGTCGAAGTGTTCGCGGTTGTGGTCGGCCTGGTGCTGGTTGGCGGCCAGCAGGTTCAGTCCGAGCGTGTCCTGCAGGGGCATGTGCATGGTCAGACGGCGAGGGGGACGGCGGGCACCGCGGCGGCGGCGGCTTCAGCGGTGGCGGACAGGTGGTAGTCGACGGAGCGGATGCGCAGCTCGCGGCCGCTGAGGATCTCCTCCATCGGGTGATCGCAGCAGGGGGAGCGGTAGGCGGCTTCCGCCAGCGGGGCGTAGGTGGCACTGCAGCCACAGCAGCGGGCCACCAGGGGGATCCGGGTGACCTCCAGCCGGGAGCCGTCGAGCCAGCCGTCCTTCACCAGGGCGCCCCAGGTGAAGACGAGGGCATCGGGTTCCACGCAGGTGAAGTCACCCACGTCGAGATGGACGATCTCCACCGCCGGGGTGTGCGGCGCGTGCTGAGCCTTCCACTGCTGGAGCGAGAGGAGAAGGCACTTGGTCAGGTCGACTTCATGCATGGCTCACCTCCACTTCCGGTCGACGTTCATGTTGCAGACGTCGCTGATCCAGGCGGGCTTCTGCCGGCGCGGCAGCTGGCCGCTCACCACCAGGTGGGCCATCGTGTCGCAGATCACCCGGGTGGCCATCAGCGAGGTCATGTCGCTGATGTCGTAGGGGGGTGACACCTCCACCACCTCCAGACCGCACACCGGCACGTTGCGCACGATCAGCTCCAGCAGCTTGAGCGCCTCGCGGGGCAGCAGGCCGCCGGGCTCCGGCCAGCCGGTGCCGGGCACGAAGCCGGCGTCGATGCAGTCGATGTCGAAGGAGATGTAGACGCAGTCGGTGCCGTCGGTGGCGCGCTCGATCGCGAACTTGGCTGCCGCCTCCAGACCCATCTCGCAGATGTCGGTGACGGTGAGCACGTTGGTGCCCCGCTCCCGGCACACCTTCACGCCCTCGCGGGGCACCTGCCAGCCGCCGATGCCCAGCTGCACCAGGTTCTCGGCCGGGGCGTTGGCCATGTTGGTGGCATGGAACCAGGGGCAGGTGTGCATGCGCTCGTCGAGGTCGATCTCCTGGGTGTCGACGTGACGATCGAAGTGGATGATGCCCACCTTCTTGTCGCCCAGGTGGCGGCAGACGCCGCGCACGGTGGGGAAGCCGATCGAGTGGTCGCCGCCGAGGATGATCGGGAAGGCACCGCTGGCGAACACGTGGGCGATGCCCTTGGAGATCTGGTCGAAGCTCTTCTCGTTGTTGGCGGGGATCGTGAAGATGTCGCCCACGTCGCAGAGCCGGATCTGCTCGCGCAGGTCGACCCCCATCTCGTAGTTGTAGGGGGTGTAGAGGGCGGAGATGCGGCGGATGCCCTGGGGGCCGAAACGGGTGCCGGGGCGGTAGGTGGTGCCCGAGTCGTGGGGCACGCCCACCACCGCCACGTCGAACTCACCGACACGATTCACGTCTTCGATGTAGGGCGCCTTCATGAAGGTGTTGATGCCCGCGAAGTGGGGCAGCTCACCGCGCGAGAAGGTGGAGATGCGCCGGTCGACGATGCTTTCAGCGGCTTCGAGGCCGTAGCGGTGGCCCTGATCCACCTCCTGCTGCCAGCCGGTGAGGGGCAGGCGGGCCTCCTTCTCGAGGGCTTCGGCGCCCTGACTGCCCTGAGGGCGCTCGAACGCACCAGCGGGGCCGGAGGGATCGGTCATGGATGGGCACGGGTGGGGGTGAGGCGGTCTCCCGGGCTTTTGTCCCTCCGTGCAACCGGGTGACCCCGGTGAGCTTCTCTCGGACCAGTCATCCCACAGGGCGCTGTTGGCACCGTGCCGGGATCGGAACCCTAGAAGCTGCTTCCGCAGAATCAGACTCCCCTCGGCCGTGAGAGGGCGTTGTTGCCACCGCTACCAAGCGGACGACTGGCGAGCAGGCGGCTGGTGAGCGGGCGGCGGAACGGTGACCCTCCATCCCTGCGATCGTGCCCCGTGGCCTCGGCGCAGCGGGGGGCCCGGCAGGCAGCCCTCGGCCGGAGTGATCACAGGCTCACGAATCCATCAAGCCCAGATCCATCAAGCCCAGTGACCCTGCCGGAGCCCCGTCGAACGCCCGGAACAACTGGTTAAGCTTTCGTAAAGACGTAACCGCCCAGGCCCTTCGAGGCCGATGATGAACTACTTGTAACAGCCTTGTTGGCATGCTCGTTGGCATGAATGGTGATACGCCTGCACGGATCAAGAAGTATCGACTGACCAACAAAGAAAGCATCAGGAACGAGGGCAGCAAGGAGTTTCTCCGGTATCAGGAGATGATTCATGAGGTCACGAGCGAACTGCGGAGACGAACGGCTATCCACCTCGCCAGCGAACGCTCACCCCAGCTGGGCGGAGGCGCCAACATCTACAGCGAGATTGTCCGACACGACGGGGCTGCCTACTTCCTGAAAACCACTGAACTCCTGTTCGACAATGAACTGGCCTTCCACACGGCGCTGATGAGCGGAATGATCGCGCAGGAGTCCATTCACTACGTAATCCCGAAGCCGGTCAGCATCACCCAGATCGAGGGCTTCAGAGTTTACACATTTCCCCACTATCAGTTTCAGCCTCTCACCAACAACGACTTCACGGGACCTCGACGCCATGATCTGATCCGCTGCATCGCTGAGTTCAACGCGGCACACCTGGCCACTCCGGAACTCCGCCAGGTCTTCCGGGTCAGGCGCTACACCTGCCGAATCAGCGCCGAGGCGATCGAGGCCGCCTTTCCCCAGCATCAGACCCACGAGTGCAGGGTTGTTCATCAGCGGATCGCCACGATTTTCGAGGTCATCGGACGGGAGGTCATGCAGCGATCCGTGGGCGGCGGCAGGAAGAGGAAACAATCCCGGCTCTGCCTGTGCATCAACGACTTCAGCCATCACAACGTGGGGCTGCTCGATGCGGAGCCGCCGCTGCGCTTCGCCCTCCTCGACATGGGCCAGGCCTGCCTGGCACCGCTGGGCGCCGATCTCCGCTGGTTCTTCCACTACATGATCCGGCAAGGCAGCGATCTCAGTGAACTCCGCCCCATCGCCAGCGACTACCATCGCGCCATCGCGGAGAACGGCGTGGAAAGCTCGATCGAGAGCATCTGCATGGCCGCTCTGGCAGCCTACGCGGATAAACGTTTCAACCTGAAGTTGCTCCGTCCGGAATCGGACGCCCAGGCTGATCGCAACTGGCAGGTGCTGCTCCAGAGCATCGATCTGGTCGAACGGTGCCTGGCGGAACTTCAGAACAAGCGATCGCAGGAGATCGCTCAGTCAGTGCCGGCGTGAGGTCAGGCGCGCCGCCAGGCTGAGGATGACCCTTGCCGGCAGGCTGATCGTGCAGGCCTCGACGGTCCCGGAGCCTTACACTTTGGCCATGGCGTGTCGGTGCCGGCAGAGGCACCGACGATCCGCCAGCCACGAGAAACCGGCATGAAACGGGTCTGGATGATCGCTCTGGCATGGCTGAGTGCATCAGCGGTGAGCTCAGGTCAAACCCCCTCGATCGGCAATGGACAGCCCGGCAATGGGCAGTCCGGCCTCAGGGACGCCACTGCATACGTGTACAAGAAGGCCTCAGGGGTGGACCTGAAGCTGTGGGTGTTCTCACCCAGTGATCTGAAGGCCTCCGATGCACGCCGCCCGGCCATTCTGCTGTTCAGCGGCGGTGGATGGAAACAACAGAATCCCGCCAAGTTCGCCCCGCACGCACGCCACTTCGCCAGGAAGGGCCTGGTGGCGATGATCGCCGAGTACCGAGTTCGCAATCCTCATCAGACGACGCCCTATCAGGCTGTTGCCGACGGGAAGTCAGCCGTCCGCTGGGTGAGGGAGCACGCCAAGGAGTTGCACATCGCCCCGAACGCGCTCATCGTCGGGGGCGGATCAGCGGGGGGTCACATCGCACTGGCCACGGCCCTGGTGAAGGGATTCGACGAACCCGGCGAGAACCCAGCGATCAGCTCAAGACCCGATGCGCTCGTGCTCTTCAATCCGGTGCCGAACACGGTCCCCGATCCGAAGGCAGCCTTGTCGGATCGGCAGCGCAAGGCCCTCCAGCTGCTCGGCCCCCGGGCTCAGGAGATTTCCCCCCTTCATCTGCTGGGCAGGAACCTGCCACCCACCATCATCTTTCACGGCAAGGCCGACAAGCTGGTGCCATTTGCCGCATCGGAGGAGTTCTGCCGGAAGGCCAACCAGCTGGGCAACCGTTGCGAACTCATTGGCTTCGAGGGGGTCGGCCATGGCTTCTTCCACCAGGGCCGTGACGGCGGCACGTTGTTTCGTGAGACCTTGACCAGAACCGATCAGTTCCTGAAGGAACTGGGATTCCTTCCCTAGTGGTGCCGCCGCCGCAGGTTCTCGTAGGCGCGGCAGAACTCCTCCCCCAGCGCCTGCCGCAGCACGGTGTCGGCCGCGAAGGCCGTCAGCGCCTCCTCCAGGGAGCGCGGCAACGGCCTGGCCGCCGCACCGGTGGGGGGATCGGTGTAGGTGTTGGCCTCACTGCGGGGGCCGGGATCGAGGCCCCGCTCGATGCCGTCGAGGCCCGCCGCCAGCACGGCCGCCGGCAGCAGGTAGGGGTTGGCGGCGCCGTCGGCCAGGCGCAGCTCCAGCCGCTGGTCATCGGGGATGCGCACCATGTGGGTGCGGTTGTTGCCGCCGTAGCTGATCCAGCCGGGCGACCAGGTGGCGCCCGAACTGGTGGTGGTCCCCCCCAGCCGCCGGTAGCTCTCCTCGGTGGGGTTGGTGAGGGCACACAGCGCCGGAGCATGCTCCTGCAGTCCGCCCAGGAAGGCGTAGGCCAGCGCCGAGAGCCCCAGCTCGCCGCGGGGATCGTGGAAGAGGTTGCGTCCCGAGGCATCCCAGAGCGAGTGGTGCAGGTGGGCGCCGTTGCCGGTGAGCTCGGGGAACGGCTTGGGCCGGAAGTCCACCGACCAGCCCAGCCGCTCGGCCATGGCCTGGGCCATCACCCGGAAGAAGGCGTGCCGGTCGGCGGTGGTGAGGGCGTCGGCGAAGGTCCAGTTGATCTCGAACTGGCCGTTGGCGTCTTCGTGATCGGCCTGGTACGGCCCCCAGCCCAGCTCCTCCATCGCCTCGAGCAGCCCGCCGATCAGCTCCAGCTGCCGCATCAGGGCCAGCTGGTCGTAGCAGGGCTTGCTCTGTGCGTCGTGGGGATCGGCGATCGCCGCACCGCCCGGCTGCAGCAGGAAGAACTCCGCCTCCACGCCGGTGCGGAAGGTGTAGCCCATCCCGGCGGCCCGCTCCAGCTGGCGGCGCAGCACCCGCCGCGGCGACTGCTCCAGCGGCTGCCCCTCCACCTGCAGATCGGTGGCCACCCAGGCCACCTCCCGCTGCCAGGGCAGCACCGCCAGGCTGGCCGCATCGGGCAGGGCCAGCACGTCGGGATCGGCCGGTGTCATGTCCAGCCAGGCGGCGAAGCCCGCGAAACCGGCGCCATCGCGCGCCAGGGTGGCCGCCGCCGAGGCTGGCACCAGCTTGGCCCGCTGCACCCCGAACAGGTCGGCGAAGGAGAAGAGGAAGTGGCGCACACCGTGCTCGGCGGCGAAGCGGCTCAGATCGGTCATGGGGCGGGGCAGGGCTGATGGTCGTGACAGAGCGCCTCGACGGCGGCGCGGATCCGGGCCTGCTCCGCCGGCGCGGCGCGGGGGTTGCCCGCCCGGTGCCCCAGCACCGACTCCAGCACCTCGAAGCGGGCCCCGGGGATGGATCCGGCTTCGGCGGCGCAGTCGTCGGGGGTGAAGTAGAGGTCGTGGCGGCCGGCGATCACGGTGGTGCGGGCCCGGATCCGCCCCAGGGCAGCGCCGAGGTCGTCGCCGAGGCCGGCGGCCGTCGCCAGGTCGTTCGCCAGCCAGGTGTCGAGCATGGCGATCAGGTCGTGGGGGTCGTGGCGCCGGTAGGCGGGCAGCCAGCTGCGCTCCACGTACTCCTCCACCGACCCGTAGCCGAGGGCCTCGTGGTGCCCCTCGCGGTAGTAGGGCTGGCTGGCGGCCCAGCTGGCGTAGATCAGGGAGAAGGTGCGCAGTCCCTGCTCGGGCAGGCCGCTGAAGCCGCGGCCGTTCCAGGCCGGATCGGCGGTGAGGGCCTGGCGCAGGCTGAGCAGGAAAAGACGGTTGTGCGGCGTGGTGCGGGCGGTGCCGCAGAGGCAGCAGAGCCGCTCCACCGAGTCCGGAGCCAGCGCACCCCAGTGGTAGGCCTGCTGCGCCCCCATCGACCAGCCGTAGATCAGCGCCAGGCGCTCCACCCCCAGCACCTCGTGCACCAGCCGCTGCTGGGCCCGCAGGTTGTCGACGTGGCGGATCAGCCAGCCCTCCTCCCGCAGGCCGAGGCCGCTGTTGCTGGGGCTGCTGGAGCGGCCGTTGCCGAACTGGCTCACCAGCACGATGCACCAGCGGCGGGGGTCGAGGATCGGTCCCACCACCCAGTCGATGTCCTCGGGCCAGGCGCCGTAGGAGCTGGGGTAGAGCACCAGGTTGCTGCGCTCGTCGTTCAGCTCGCCGAAGATCCGGTAGGCCAGCCGGGCCTCGGGCAGCTCGCGGCCGCAGTCGAGCCGGACGGTGCCGAGTTCGAGCACGTGGTCGCGGCCCGCTTCCACCGGGCCCGGCTGGTCGACGCTCATCCGGGTGCCGGCAGCGCCAGCACGGCCGGATCGGCCAGAAAGCCGCGATGCACCGCCAGATAGCCGGGGGCCCGGTGCTCCAGCCGCTCGGCGATCCAGCCGTGGGCGGCGGGCAGGGCGTGGAAGGGGATCGACGGGACGAGGTGATGTTCGGCGTGGAACGGCATGTTCCACATCAGCCAGCGCAGTGGCGGCAGGGTGAGGGTGGTGCGGGTGTTGCGCAGGCCGTCGGGGGCGGTGGTGCAGCCGCCGTGCTCGGCCAGCAGCACGAAGCGCAGCAGCGGCTGGCCCAGGGCCAGGGGCAGCAGCCAGTGCCACAGCAGGAAGCCGTTCCCGCCCGGGAGCGAGGCCAGCAGCAGCACCCCGTAGAGCGCGAACTGGCGCCGCAGCGAATCACGCACGGCCGGCGCCGCCTCGGCCGGGATGTAGGGCCGATCGCCGAAGTCGCCCGCCAGGCCCCGCAGGTGGCCGCGCAGCTTGCCGATCCACCAGCCCAGGCCGCTGAGCTCCAGCAGGTAGGCCGTCCGGGTGGTGGGCGGGGCATCCTCCAGCTCCGGATCGAGCCCCGGCTGGTGGGTGTAGCGGTGATGCCACTGGTGGTAGCGGCGGTAGAAGTCGGCGTTGTAGAAGCTCAGCACCCCGGCCCACCAGGCCACCGCATCGTTGAGCTCGCGGCTGGCGAAGGCGGTGCGGTGGCCGGCTTCGTGCATGGCGCAGAAGCCGAAGGCCAGGCCGATGCCGCTGAGCAGCAGGGCGGGCAGGCGCACGGCCCAGGGCAGCCGCTCGTCGCCCCAGAGCAGGGAGGCCACCACGATCAGGCCCGCGTGACCCGCCACCTGGATCCAGCCAGCCCGGTCGCTGCGGACGTTCAGCTCGCTCAGTGCGCCGGCCGGAATCAGGGCAGCCCCGGCGTCAATCCCTGCGCTCATGACCCCAGCAAAGCCGTACATTCCAGCCGTTCCTGGCTCGCATCGCGGCGATCGGCCCGCAGCCGGATCGTCCGGGCCACCAATTCGGCGTCGGCGCCCACCCCGCAGAAGCGGCCCGACCCCCAGGTGTGCAGCCAGGGCAGCCCCAGGAAGTAGAGCCCCGCCGCCCCGGTGATGCCCCGCTCGTGCACCGGCTCGCCGGCGCCGTCGAACACCGGCACCTCCACCCAGGAGAAGTCGGAGCGGTAGCCCGTGCACCAGATCACCGCCGCGAGCTCCTGCACCGCCAGCTCTCCGCCGCCCGCGGCCGGCTCGGGCCGCCAGCAGGGCTCGTAGGGAGGCTCCTCGGGAGCGTCGATCCCCTGGGACGCAATGTGGGCGTCGATGCTGGCGCGGATCCGGGCATACACGGCATCGGCGCCGTCGAGATTGGCGGCCAGGTCGGCGGCGAAGCGGAAGCCGCCTGGATCGATGCCGGCCAGGCGGCCGTGGAGCGCCATCCCCTCGCCGGCCAGCCGGCGCAGATCGATCTCGCGGCCGCCGTCGCGGCCGGTGAGGTAGTGGTTGGTCTTGCGCCGCACCGAGCGCGGGTCGGGGTGCTGGTCGATCGGCGTGTCGTAGTAGCCCATGCGGTCGAGCCAGTCGACCACGTCCTTGCCGCGGTAGCGGCGGGGTGAGCGCGGCGCCGTGCCGACACTCAGATGCACCGGCCGGCCGGCGAGGTGAAGGTCTTCGGCGATCTGGCAGCCCGACTGACCGCTGCCCACCACCAGCACCGGGCCGGCGGGGAGCTGCTCGGGGTTGCGGTAGTCGCGGGCGTCGAGCTGGAGCAGCGACTCCGGCAGCCGCGGCGCCAGCGGATGGCGGCGGGGACGGTGGTAGGCGCCGGTGGCGATCACCACCTGCCGCGCCTCGATCGGGCCGTCGGACGTGAGCAGCCGGTAGCCGCCGTCGCAGGGCTGCAGCCGCTCCACGGCCACGCCCTCGCGCACCGGGACGGCGCTGCGTTCGGCGAAGCGGCGCAGGTAGGCGACGATGGCGTCACGACCCATGAACCCCTCGGGATCGTCGCCGTCGTAGGGGAAGTCCGGCAGGCGGCACTGCCAGTTGGGGGTGACCAGGCAGAAGGAATCCCAGCGGTGGCGCTCCCAGCTGTGGGCGACGCGGTGGCGTTCCAGCACCAGCGGCGAGAGCCCCAGCCGGCCCAGGCAGGCGGCCACCGCCAGGCCGGCCTGGCCGCCGCCGATCACCACCACCTCCTGCCGCGGGGCGACGGCCTCGGCGGCGGGTGACGCCGCCGCGGTGTCGATGGAATCGGAGGAGGGCATCGTCGGTCGTTCAGCGCGGCGATCTCTCGGCGCGGCGATCTGCCGGTGAAGACAGTCTTGAATCCTGCGTGGCCATGCGCCCCCCGGAAAGTAGCGATCACGACGGAATCGTGGGCGGCTGCTGGAATGCGGACGGCCGGATCAGGCCGCTCTCCGGCCTTGAAGATTGGTGGCAGCAGCTACATATTGCGAAAGATTGCCCGTGCAAGGTTCGGCCCTGTCGCCACCGCCGCAGGGTTTGCCTCGATGCCTGAAGTCAGCCGTCCCGCCAACCAACCGGGAGATTTCCTCGTCGACTACGAGGAGAAGGTGTTCCCCGACGTGAAGGCCGAACCCGGTGAAAAGGCGCTCGTCACCTTCCACACCGTGGCCTTCGAAGGGTCGATCGGTCTGGTGAATCTGCTCCAGGCCAGCCGCCTGATCAACAAGGGTTTCGACACCTCGATCCTGCTCTACGGACCCGGCGTGACCCTGGGCGTGCAGCGCGGCTTCCCCAAGCTGGGCGATGCCGCCTTCGACGGCCATCTCAACTTCAACGCCCGCCTCCAGAAGTTCATGGATCAGGGCGGCAAGGTGTATGCCTGCCGCTTTGCCCTGCAGGCCCTCTACGGCCACGGCGAAGGCGCCCTGATCCCGGGGATCCGCCCCGTCAACCCGCTCGACGTGCTGGACATCATCCTGATGCACCGCAAGGAAGGGGCGTTCATCCTCGACACCTGGACCCTCTGAATGAACGGGTCGATCGTCGTCGCCGCCGCCCAGATCCGTCCGGTGCTCCACAGCCTGGACGGATCGCTGGAGCGGGTGCTGGAGGCCATGGCCGAGGCCGCCCGCTCGGCGGTGCGGCTGATCGTGTTTCCGGAAACCTTCCTTCCCTACTACCCCTACTTCTCCTTCGTGGAGCCGCCCGTGCTGATGGGCCGCTCCCATCTGCGCCTCTACGAGCAGGCCGTGACGGTGCCGGGGCCGGCGATCGAGCGGGTCGCCGCCGCCGCCCGCGCCCATGGCATGCACGTGCTGCTGGGCATCAACGAACGCGACGGCGGCAGCCTCTACAACGCCCAGCTGCTGATCGACGACAGCGGCGCCGTGCGGCTGAAGCGCCGCAAGATCACCCCCACCTATCACGAGCGGATGGTGTGGGGCCAGGGCGACGGGGCCGGCCTGCGGGTGGTGGACACCGCCATCGGCCAGGTGGGAGCCCTGGCGTGCTGGGAGCACTACAACCCCCTGGCCCGCTTCGCCCTGATGAGCCAGGGCGAGGAGATCCACTGCGCCCAGTTCCCCGGCTCGCTGGTGGGACCGATCTTCAGCGAGCAGACGGCCGTGACCCTGCGCCATCACGCCCTTGAGGCCGGCTGTTTCGTGCTGAGCTCCACCGCCTGGCTCGATCCGGCCGACATCGCCACCATCACCCCCGACCCCTCCCTGCAGAAGGCGTTCCAGGGGGGCTGCCACACCGCCGTGATTAGTCCGGAGGGGCGCTATCTGGCCGGGCCGCTGCCGGAGGGGGAGGGGCTGGCGATCGCCGAACTCGACCCCTCCCTGATCACCAAGCGCAAGCGGATGATGGACAGCGTGGGCCACTACAGCCGCCCCGACCTGCTGGGTCTGCGGCTCAACGACGCCCCCGCCCGGCAGGTGGACACCAGCGGCCCGGCGGCGGCAGGCCTGCATGACGGCCCTGCGCTGGAGGCCATCCCGCCCAAGCCGCCCAGCCTGGAGGCCGCCCTCCATGGCTGAGCCGTCCGCCGATCTGGGCCGGCTCGTGACCGAGCTGCAGGTGAACGGGGTGGTGGAGCCCGCGGTGGCGGGCAATCCCGGACGCCGCGGCGGCGCCGGCCCCTCTGATCACCGCGCCCTCACGATCGACGGCACCACGGTGATGGTGCCCGTCTACAACGGGGCCGCCCAGTCCTCGCCCTATGCGCTCGAACCCCACGGAACGGGCGACGTCTGGCTGCAGCACCGCGACGAGCCGGCCCCCATCCAGCGGGTGGACACCCCACCCGAGCCCGCCTTCTACGGCCTGAGCACCGCCGACGGCATCCCCTACCGCTCGATCGCCCTGCTGCACGGCCGCGACGTGCTGGCCACCACCCTGCTGCAGACCTGCATCCGCTTTCGCGACCGCAGCCAGTCGTGCCAGTTCTGCGCCATCGAGCAGTCGCTCGAGGACGGCCGCACCGTGGTGCGCAAGACGCCCGAGCAGGTGGCCGAGGTGGCGGAGGCGGCCGTGCGGCTCGACGGGGTGCGGCAGCTGGTGATGACCACCGGCACCCCCAACAGCGACGACCGCGGGGCCCGGCTGATGGCCGAGACCGCCGCGGCGGTGAAGGCGCGGGTGAACCTGCCGATCCAGGCCCAGTGCGAGCCGCCCGACGACCCGATCTGGTTCCGGCGCATGAAGGAGGCGGGCGTCGACAGCCTCGGCATGCACCTGGAGGTGGTGGAGCCCGAGGTGCGGAGCCGCATCCTGCCGGGCAAGGCGGAACTCGGCCTGGAGCGCTATTTCGAGGCGTTCGAGCAGGCGGTGGCGGTGTTCGGCCGCGGCGAGGTGTCCACCTACCTGCTGGCCGGCCTGGGCGACAGCGCTGCGGCGATCGTGGCCTGCAGCGAGCGGCTGATCGCGCTGGGCGTCTATCCGTTCGTGGTGCCGTTCGTGCCGATCGCCGGCACACCGCTGGAGCACCATCCCGCCCCGAGCACCGACTTCATGGTGGAGATCTACACGGCGGTGGGTGCCCTGCTGGCCGGCTCCGACCTGCGTTCGGCGGCGATGTCGGCCGGTTGCGCCAAGTGCGGGGCCTGCTCCGCCCTCTCCCTGTTCGAGCGCCTCGACGCTCCTGCCGCCTGAGGCTCCCCCGATGTTCTTCATCGATCCCTCCAGCCACGAGATCGGCCGCAGCCCCTGCTCGGCCCCCACCGCCTTCACCCCCTCGGTGCGGTGGGGCATCGGCGTCGACGCCGACGACTTCCGCCTCTCGCCCACCGCCAGCTCCGAGCGCTTCTCCTTCCACCTGCTGCGCGGCTCCTCCCCGCTGCTGGCGGGCTACTGGGCCCTGCGCAGCCGCATCTTCTGCGAGGAGCAGCACCTGTTCGAGGCCTCCGATCGCGACGAGCACGACGCCATCGCCTGCCCGATCGCGGCGCTCGCCCACGGGGGCGACGGCGCGGGTTCGGTGGTGGGCGTGGTGCGGATCCTCGAGACGGCGCCGGGCCTCTGGTACGGCGGCCGGCTGGGGGTGGCCGAGGCCTTCCGCCGCCACAACCAGATCGGCAAGGGCCTGATCTGGAAGGCCGTCACCACCGCCAACGGCTGGGGCTGCGAACGCTTCCTGGCCACGGTGCAGATCCAGAACGTGCGCTTCTTCCAGCGGCTCCACTGGCGCTCGGTGGAGCCGCTCTCCATCCGCGGCGTGGCCCATCACCTGATGGAGGCCGACCTCGGCTACTACACCCCCTCGCGGGAACGGCGGCCGAGCGAGCTTCCCCGACCGCTGGCGGCATGAGCCCGGCCGAGCTCGCCGCCCTGGCCGAGCGCCTGCGGCGGCTCGAGGGGCTGCGCAGCAAGCGCGACATCCAGAGTGCGGCCGCCGCCTTCCCCCATCAGCCGTTTCCCGGCCTGGGCCCGGCCGCGGCCCTGGGCGACGACGCCGCCCTGCTGCCGGCGGCACCGGGACGGCTGCTGCTGGCCAGCGAGGGGCTCCATCCCGCCCTGGTGCGCGATGACCCCTGGTTCGCCGGCTGGTGCGGGGTGCTGGTGAACCTCAGCGACATCGCCGCCATGGGCGGCCGGCCGCTGGCGCTGGTGAACAGCCTCTGGAGCCGCGATCCCGCCCACGGCGGGCGGGTGCTGGAGGGCCTGCGCCACGCCGCCGACCGGTTCGGGGTGCCGATCGTGGGTGGCCACACCAACCTCCACAGCCCCTACGACGCCCTGGCGGTGGCGGTGCTGGGCACGGTGGGGGAGCGGGTGCTCTCCGCCCGCTTCGCCGCGCCGGGCGACCGCTGCCACCTGCTGATCGACACCGCCGGCCGCTTCCGCGAGCCCCATCCCTTCTGGGATGCCGCCACCGACGGCGAGGGAGAGCGGCTGCGGCGCCAGTTGGCGCTGATGGCAGAGCTGGCCGACGAGGGCCTGGTGCACGCCGCCAAGGACATCAGCATGGGAGGCCTGGTGGGCACCGCGGTGATGTTCTGCGAGAGCGCCGGCTGCGGCCTGCGCCTCGATCTCGACGCCATCACCCCGCCGGCCGGGGTGGCGCTGGAGGCCTGGCTGGGCTGCTTCCCCAGCTACGGCTTCCTGCTGGCGGCAGCGCCGGGCCAGGGGGCCGCCCTGCGCCGCCGGGTGAGCGAGGCGGCGCCCGCCCTGCGCTGCCAGGCGGTGGGCACGTTCCTGGCCGAGCCCTGCCTGCGGCTGTGCTGCGGCGGGGCGGAGGTGGAGATCTGGCACGGCGGGCGCGAGGGCGCCCTCACCGGGTTCCAGGCTCTGTCGTGACGCCTACCCTGCCGACGGCCCCGATCCACCGCCATGCCCGAAGTCCTGCTGGAGCTGGAGTGGCCGGACGGCCGCCGCACCCGCCTCTACTCCCCCTCCACCGTGATCCTGCGGCACCTGCCGCCGGGGGAGACGTTGCCGGTGGCCACCCTGCGCAGCCGGGCGCTGCTGGCCCTCGAGGAGGCATCCGAGCGGGTGCGGGCCCGCTACGGCTTCGCCTGCACCCGCACCGACGAGGAGCGGGTGCGGCTGGAGGCCAGCCTGGCCGGCTACGCCCCCGACGCGCTGGTGACGATCGCCGTCGCTGAGTGAGCGCACGGCCGTCGCCGTTCAGCTCTGGTGCAGCACCCGCTGCGGGAAGGGGATCTCGATGCCCTGCCGCTGGAAGGCGTGCCACACGGCGCTGCTCACCTCGCTGCGGATCGAGGCGTTGTCCATCGGGTTGGCGATCCAGTAGCGCAGCCCGTAGTTGATGCCGGAATCGCCGTAGCTGAGCAGCAGCGCCTTCGGGGCCGGTTGCGGCAGCACCCGCGCCGCGCTCAGGGCCACCTCCTCCAGCACCCGGATCACCATCTCCGGATCGTGCTGGTAGCCCGCCGACACCTCCACCTCGCTGCGGCGCATCCGGTCAGTGCCCGTGTACGTGGTGGTGGTGGTGGTGAAGAAGTCCTGGTTGGGGATCACCAGCTCGGCGTTGTCGCGGTCGCGCCACACCACCGCGGCCCGCAGGCCCAGGCTGCGCACCTCGCAGGCGTCGCCGTCGATGAACAGGATCTCCCCTGGCCGCACCGACCCCTCGAACAGCAGCCACAGACCGCTCACGAAGTTGGAGAACACCTCCTTGATGCCGAAGCCCAGGCCCACCGAGAGCCCACCGGCGATGGCCGCGATGGCGTTGCCGTTGAGGCCGATGCGGTGCAGCAGCCACAGCACCCCGCCGCCGATCAGGAGGTAGCGGCACACCAGCTCCACCGCCACCCGGGTGCCGCGGGAGAACCCCAGCAGCCGCTGCAGCGCCGCCCCCAGCCACACCACCGGGAACTCGGAGACCACCACCAGGAAGTAGGGAATGATCAGCAGCAGGAACAGGCTGCCGGTGGTGATCGGTTCGTCGAAGAAGCGGAACAGGGGGATCTCGGCCACATCCTGAAGCGAGGCCAGCTGGTTCAGCAGCGAACCGAGCACCAGCAGCACGAAGAGAGGCCGCACGATCCGGTTGAAGAAGCGCAGCACCGGCTCCTCCGGCAGCCGTTGCAGCAGCAGCAACCGGGCCAGGCTCAGCAGCAGCCAGAACGCGTAGATCTGGGTGAAGTACAGCGCCAGGCCCGCGGGCAGCCCCAGGGCCGCCAACAGCAGGCTGTTGAGGCGAAGCGCCAGCCAGAGGCCCGCAGCGCCGAGCAGTTCAATCCGGCGGCCGTGGCCTTCCAGCCGCGGCTGCACCCCCAGCAGGTAGCCCAGCACCAGCAGCCCGCAGGTGAGGCACTGCAGCAGCACCACCGGCCGCAGCAGGTAGGCCAGCCAGCCGGCGATCTCGTAGAGGAGCTGGTGCATCGCTGCTGGTTCAGGGACCGGTGGGAGCCGCCGAGCGCGAAGCGGGCGTGATCAGCATGGCCATCACCTCGTCGGTGGTCAGTTCCCCGAGCACGGCCCGCCCCAGCTGCTGGCCGATGGCGGCGATCCGCTCCTCGGTGCGCTGCGGGTGGCGGAAGCTGAGCATGCGGGCCCGCGAGAAGCTGCCCGCCATCGCCCGGAAGGTGGGCGAGGTCTTGGTGGGGATGAGCACCTCGCGGTTCACCGGCAGATTGCCGATGCCCGCGAGCATCAGGCGCTTCTGGTTCACCGGGTTGAGGGTGAAGAGCACGAACGTCTCGGCCAGCTGGCGCTGCCGGGGTGTGGAGTGGCGGCCGAAACTCCACACCCGCAGCCGGGTGAGCGGGCGGGCCGGCTGCCCCGGCAGGCCAGGCAGCTCCGAGACCCCCAGGTTGGCGCCGAAGCGGGCGCCGAGCGGACCCAGCCAGAGGCTGTTGCAGCTGATCCAGTCGAGTTCGCCGGCCTCCAGCCGGCTCACCAGCTCGCTGGGTTCGTCGGCGAACACCACGTGTTCGCGCAGGTTGGCGGCGACCAGCCAGTCGATCCAGCGGCGCAGGGCACGCCGGTCGGCGGCGTCGGGAGCGGGGCTGTCGGCCTCCATCAGCCGCAGCAGCGCCCCATCGGCGCCAAGGCCGCTGGCGGTCCAGTACAGATCGGGCAGGGTGAGCGGCAGGCCCACCCGCAGCCCCCCATCGCTGAGGGTCATCAGCTCCTCCAGGCTGGCGGGGGGCTGGGGCAGGCGCCGGCGGTCGTAGCAGGCCAGCTGGGGCTGGGCCAGCAGGGGCACCGCCAGCAGGGCCGTTCCCTGGCGGAAGTCGTCGAGGAAGCGGGGCCCAATCTCGCTCAGCCGCTGTGGGTCCGGGCTGACCGTCTCGGTGAGCCCCTCCTGGTGGAGGGTGAGCGCCGTGGACACCCGGCTGACCAGCAGATCGGGCCCCAGGCCGCGGGAGGCGCGGAAGCGGGTCTGGCGCACGATCTCATCCGACGAGAAGTGCCGCACGTGGATGTGCACGTCCGGGTTCACCTTGGCGAAGTCGGCGAGCAGCTGGTTGGTGGCCTTGCGCGCTTCGGCGATCTCCACCTGCCGGCTCTCGTTCGATTCGGTTTCGACGTAGAGAAAGAGGGCGTCCGGGCCGAAACCGGTGCAGCCGGCCAGCAGCCCCGCCACCAGGCCGAGGGCCACTCCGATCCCGGCGCGCCGCCTCATGCCGCGCTCCCGGTGAGCTCCGCGCTCACCTCCCAGAGGCGGCGGCGCTGCTCGCCGTCGAGGGCGGCCGGCGCCACGCGGCACAGCTTCGGCCAGCCGCGCATGCCCCCCAGCTGGTCGGGTCCGTAGTGCTCACCGCCACGGGCCGTGGGGGCGGTGGCGGCATGGAGCTGGGGCAGGGCGCCCATGGCGGCGCTCTGGAAGAGGGGATCCATCAGGCGGTAGGCGAAGCGCTCCAGCATCGAGCCGCTGGCCGCCACCGAGGCCGGCTGCAGGTTGGTGCGGGCCACGCCGGGGTGGGCCGCCAGCGACGCCACGCGACTGCCCCGCGCCTGCAGGCGCTGCTGCAGCTCCAGGGCGAACTTCACGTTGGCCAGCTTGCTCTGGCCGTAGGCCGCCCAGCGGTCGTAGCGCCGTTCGCCGTGGAGGTCGTCGAAGGCGATGCGGCCGAAGTACTGGGCGCCGGAGGTCACCGTGACCACCCGGGCGGCGGGGGCCGCCTCCAGCAGGGGCAGCAGGGCGAGGGTGAGGGCGAAATGGCCGAGATGGTTAGTGCCGAACTGCAGCTCGAAGCCGTCGCGGCTGAGCTGGCGCGGCAGCCCCATCACGCCGGCGTTGTTGAGCAGCAGATCCAGCCGCCCGTAGGTCTCCCCCATCCAGGCGGCTGCCCTGCGCACGCTGGCCAGGTCGGCCAGGTCGAGTTCCAGCACCTCCAGGCCGGCCCTGGCGACCGGCAGCAGTTCCGCCCTGGCCGCCTCGCCGCGGCGGCGGGAGCGGCAGGCGAGCACCACGGTGGCGCCCCGGGCGGCCAGGGCCCGGGCGCTTTCCAGGCCGAGCCCGCTGCTGGCACCGGTGATGAGCGCGACCCGGCCGGTCTGATCGGGGATGTCGGAGGCGGTCCAGGGCATGGGGGCAGCGGCGTGAGTGTCCTCAGGGACCCCATCGTGTCGCCTGCACCTCCAGCACGGTGGGTCCCATCCAGCAGGCGCCGGGATCCCGGCCGGCCGCGGCGATCTCGGCCTCGGCGGTTGCGGCATCGGCTTCGCTCCAGCGGCCCTGACGGATGAGTTCGCGGCCGTAGATCCGCACGAACCGCTCGATCCAGCCCGCTACGGCATCGCCCGGACGACCGATCAGCGCGAGGGGGCGCAGGTGGTCGATGCGGAAGCCCCGCTCCGCCAGCAGCGAGGGCAGGCGCCGGTTCACGTCGGGATCGCCGCCAGCGGCCCGGAAGCTCTCCAGGGTGGCCACGCCGAAGCGACCCACCGCGGCGCCGTGGGGATGGAGCCCGAAGCTGCTCCAGTGGATGTATTCGTGCAGCACCAGCCGGGCGCCCGGCGGCAGACGCGCGGCCAGCCCGTCGAGCAGGGGCTCCAGCGCCGGGAGGAACATCGCCACCCAGCGGCACCACACCAGGTCGAAGGGCTCGTCGGGCAGGGGATCGGTGCGCAGGTCGTGGCGGCGCAGCTCCAGCTGCGCCAGGCCCGCCGCCGCGGCTGCCGAGCGGCCCGCCGCCAGGTAGGTGTCGCTGAGCTCCAGGCCCAGCACCCGACCGCCCGGGCCCACGGCCCGGGCCAGATCGAGGGCGGCGAAGCCCGGCCCCGCCCCCAGATCCAGCACCCGCTGGCCGGAGCCGAGGCCCGCCCGACGCCAGGCTTCGGCGGCGGCGGGCCGCCAGAGCTCATGCTGGAGCCGCAGCCGCTCGAGTTCGGCGGCCTCGGTGCCCAGCACGTAGGTGTCGGCGGGCATCGGGGCGGGTCAGTCCTCCGGGAAGAGCAGGCCGGCCAGCTCCTCGGGATCCACGTCGTAGACGCGGGCCAGGCTGGTCTCGATCGCGGCGGTCACCTCGCCCGGCAGGAAGCGCATGGCGTTGAGCGCGTCCTCGGCGATGTCGTCGGTGAGCAGCTTGTCGTCGCCGCCCAGCTTCTCGTCGTTGATCACCGCCATCACCCAGCTCTGGTAGGCGTAGACCAGATCGGAGAACTCGAGATCCGGGTCGTTCAGATCCAGCGCCATGGGCGTGTCCTGTGCAGGCCTTCGCAGTTTGGCCTGTGGCCGGGCCGGCCGTCCGCCACGCCTGAGGCAGCCTGGAACGCCGACCGATCCCCCGCGCCGTGACCGACGCCGGACCCTCCTCGCCGAGTCCCGATCCCACGGCCCTGCAGGCCGGACTGTTCGACTTCGCGCTCGGGGAGCTGGTGCGGCAGCACCGCGAGAGCTTCCCGCCGCTGTGGACGAGGGAGAGCTGGGCGAAGCTGCTGATCTGGCTGGCGCTGAACAGCGGCTGCAGCAGCGATCCGGTCCAGCTCTCCGGTTTCGCCGCGGCCCTCGGACCGGTGGTGAGCGCACGCCTGCGCCGTCTGTTCTTCGAGCGGGAGCTGGAGGGGCTCAACCTCAAGCTGATGGCCGATCCGGCCGAGATGCAGGTGCTGGCCTACCCCCTGGAGCCGGCCGACGGCGCGGCGGGCCTCGACGACGGGGCCCTGAGAGCTGCGCTCGAGCAGGTGGGCCTGTGGCCAGGTCGGGTGGCCGGGCCGGAGCGGTGGCAGCGGCTCGAGGCCCTGGTGGCCATCCCCTGGGCCGTCACGGCGGCGGATGCCTAGGTTGCCGGGGTGTGGCGGGCCGGCGATGCGCCTGATCGGAACCTTCCGCAATGCGGGGTATGAGGCCCTGGCCGATGCGGCGCTGGGCTTCTTCGAGCGCCGCACCGACCTGCAGCGGCCCGGCATCGCCTTCGGCCACGATCCCAGCGACCCCGACAAGATCTCCACCGACATCAGCCTGGTGCAGCTCGATCGCTCAGATCCGGAGGCGCACGGGCTGGCCGAGGTGATCCTGCGGGGCGTGTCGGCCGGGCTGCAGCGCTACCTCCAGGAGCGGCCGCTGGTTCTGGAGGTGTGCCCGGAGCGCTCGCTGTTCGTGAACCCGATTTTCAACCTGCAGCGCTACGCACCGGGCGAGGGATTCCGCCGCTGGCACTGCGACTGGACCACCACCGACGACGCCACCGAGCCGATCCGGCGGGTGCTGGCCTGGATCCTCTACCTGAACACCCTGCCCGATGGCGGCACCGAATTCCACTGGCAGGAGCACCACGAGGAGGCCGAGCGGGGCAAGCTGCTGATCTTCCCCGCCGGCGTGTCGCACGTGCACCGGGGCCGCGTGTCCCACACCCACGTCAAGACGATCGCCACCGGCTGGATCAACGCCGGCTCCCGCGAGGCGTACCTGGAGCGCCTGGCCGCCTCGCCCGCTTCCGTCGCCGCCTGAACCCGCCCCACCCTGAATCGGCCCCATGAAGATCGACCCCGACCTCCGTCGCCGCACCCTGCGGGCCGCGGTGGGGCTGCTGGAAACCGCCCACGACCCGGAGCACGTGTTTCCCCATGCCGTGCCGCTGCTCGATGCGCTGGGCAACTCGCCGCTGGGGGAGCTGGGCCGGGATCAGCTGCTGGAGGATCCGGCGCTGAAGGAGCTCGCCGCCGATCAGTACTGGGGCCCCTGGCCTTCGGCCGACGACTTCCGCGCCCTGCCCGCCGGCAGCCTGGGCCGCCTCTACCAGGCCCGCTTCGACCGGCTGGGACTGCACGCCGTGCCGCCGCCCGACACCAGCCGCATGGACGGACCGGGCGCCTACCTGCAGCAGCGGCTGCGCGGCACCCACGACATCCACCACACGATCCTGGCGATTCCGGTGGATGTGCCGGGCGAAGCGGCGGGCTCGGCCTACTACGCCTCGGCGCTGCGCCAGCCCCAGTCGGCCGCCGTGCTCACGGCCTGGATCTTCCATGCCTTCCAGGATCCGGGCGAGAACGCGCGGCTCTGGGACGGGGTGCGCTTCGGCCTTGAGCTCGCCCGCCGGCAGGGCCCACGGCTGCTGGCGATGCGCTGGGAGGAGGGCTGGGCCGAGCCGATCGCCGCGTGGCGCGAGCGGCTGGGGCTCGGCGAGCTGCTCGCCCAGACCCCGTTCCCCGAGGAGCTGGCGCTGCTCAGCTGAACCGCCGACTCGGAAAGCACTGAAGGTCGCAGCAAGAAGTTCAGATCATTCCAGGCCCGAATCCTTGTGCGAGCCACGAAATGCTCGCACAAGGATTCGCATTCCGATCACCAACACCAGGGTCTACCTAGCGATGACCACAGCATCGATCCGCAGGCTTCTTGCTGTGCCTTTCGCATGCCTCACGCCCCCTTCCGACAAGGTGACGAGACAAGGGGCCGGCTGAGATGGCAGCGCGGGAGGACGTTTACAACAATTTCGCCGGCCATGGGCGAGCTCCGGGCGCTCTGATTAGTTTTCTGGATAGCGCCACAGCCGCTGAGACGTTCCCGATGCCCCTCAACGAATACAAACCCGGCACCGCCTTCCCCGGTGTGATCGGCCGCACCGCCGATGTGTCGACCCCGGCCTGGCCCGAGCCCAACCGGGCCCGGGAGGGGGCGCCGAACGTGCTGACCATCGTTCTGGACGACACCGGCTTCGGGCAGCTCGGCTGCTACGGCAGTCCGATCGCCACGCCACATCTGGATGCCCTGGCGGCCGATGGGCTGCGCTACAGCAACATGCACACCACGGCGCTCTGCTCGCCGTCACGCTCCTGCATGCTCACGGGGCGCAACCACCATTCCAACGGGCTGGCCTGCATCACCGAGGGGTCGATGGGCTACCCAGGCTCCAACGGTTATATCCCCTTCGAGAACGGCTTCCTCTCCGAGATTCTGCTGCAGAAGGGCTACAACACCTACGCCGTGGGCAAGTGGCACCTCACCCCGGCGGAGGCCACCTCCGCCGCCGGACCCTACGACCGCTGGCCCCTGGGAAGGGGTTTCGAGCGCTTCTACGGCTTCCTCGGCGGCGACACGCACCAGTACTACCCCGAGCTGGTGCGCGACAACACCCAGGTGGAACCTGAGACAACTCCTGAGCAGGGCTATCACCTCACGCCGGATCTGGTGGAGAAGGCGAAGGCGATGATCGCCGATGCCAAGCAGGTGGCGCCGAACAAGCCCTTCTTCATGTACTTCTGCACCGGCGCCATGCATGCGCCCCACCATGTTCCGAAGGAATGGGCCGACAAGTACAAGGGCCAGTTCGACGACGGCTGGGACGCCTACCGCGAGAAGACGTTCGCCCGCCAGAAGGAGCTGGGCATCATTCCCCCGAACACCACGCTCTCCCGCCACGATCCCGACGTGCAGGACTGGGCCTCTCTCTCGGACGATGAGCGCCGGTTGTATGCCCGCATGATGGAGGTGTTCGCCGGCTTCCTGGAGCACACCGACCACTACATCGGCGAGTTGATCGCGTTCCTCAAGGATCTGGGCGAATACGACAACACCCTGATCATGGTGATTTCCGACAACGGCGCCAGCTCCGAGGGCGGGCCCACCGGATCGGTGAACGAGGGCAAGTTCTTCAACAACGTGCCGGAAAACCTGGCGCAGAACCTGGCCGCCATCGATGACATCGGCGGACCGAAGTACTTCAACCACTACCCCTGGGGCTGGACCCATGCCGGCAACACCCCCTTCCGCCGCTGGAAGCGGGAGACCTACCGGGGCGGCACCAGCGATCCCTTCATCGTGAGCTGGCCGAAAGGCATCAACGCCAGGGGGGAGATCCGCAGCCAGTACGCCCATGCGATCGACATGGTGCCCACCGTGCTCGATGCCCTGGGCATCGAGGCGCCCACCACCATCCGGGGGGTGACCCAGAGCCCGATCGAGGGCTTCAGCCTGGTCTCCTCGTTTGACGAGGCCACAGCGCCGAGCGAGCACATCACCCAGTACTTCGAGATGTTCGGCCATCGCTCCCTGTATCACCAGGGCTGGCGTGCGGTCTGCCCCTGGCCGGGCACTTCCTTCAGCGAATCGGGCCGAAGGTTCGGCGATCCCATCTCCTACGACCAGCTGATCCAGCTCGACGCCCACGGCTGGGAGCTCTACAACCTCGAGGAGGATTTCGCTGAAACCAACGACCTGGCCGCCAGCGAGCGCGACCGCCTCATCGCCATGATCGGCATGTGGTATGTGGAGGCCGGCAAGTACAACGTGCTGCCGATCGACAGCCGCGGCACCCAGCGCTTCGGGGTGGAGCGCCCGCAGATCGCCGCCGATCGCCAGCGCTACATCTATTACCCAGGAACCCAGGTGGTGCCCACCAACGCGGCCCCCAGGGTGATGAACCGGCCCCACTCGATCTCGGTCGAGGCCGTGGTGCCCGAAGGCGGAGCCGATGGGGTGCTGTTCAGCATGGGGGGCAACGACGGTGGTTTCGCGTTCTACATGCAGAACGGCCTCCTCACCTACGGCTACAACTACGTGGCCGATACCCATTTCCGGATCACGTCCACAGCGCCGGTCCCCAGCGGCCATCACATCTTCAGCGTGGAGTTCACTCCCACCGGTCCGGCGGACATCGCCAACGGCAAGGGCACTCCTGCGGACATCAAGCTGTTCGTGGATGGCCAGCCGGTGGGTGAGGGCCATCTGCCGGTCACGATTCCCCTGAGCCTGGGGCTGGCGGCAGGCGCCGCCGTGGGTGCCGATCCCGGCTCGCCCACCATGCCCGATTACAAGCCGCCCTTCGCCTTCACCGGCACGGTGAAACGGGCGCTGGTGGATGTGACCGGCACATCGGTGGAATCGCTGGAAGAGAAGATGCGGATGATCCTGGCGCGGCAGTAGCTGCGATCCAAGCCATTCTTCCCCAGTTGCGCGCACCCAGCAGGAACTCAGTCATGACCTCTTCCGAACCCGTGCAACGCCAGATCCTGCCGATTCCCGATCAACCCCATGTGGGCCTCACCACCTACGACGCCAGGGATCCCGATACGACCTATCCGCCGATCCGGGATCTGCGGCCGCCGGCGGGTGCACCGAATGTGCTGGTGATCCTGCTGGATGACGTGGGGTTCGGGGCCTCCAGTGCCTTCGGCGGACCCTGCCAGACGCCGAACATCGAGAAGCTGGCTGCGGGTGGCCTCAAGTACAACCGCTTCCACACCACCGCCCTCTGCTCCCCCACCCGGCAGGCCCTGCTCACCGGCCGCAACCACCATTCGGTGGGCATGGGCGGCATCACCGAGATCGCCACGGCCGCGCCCGGCTACAACTCGATCCTGCCGAACAGCTGCGCTCCCCTGGCGCGCACCCTGAAGCTCAACGGCTACTCCACGGCGCAGTTCGGCAAGTGCCATGAGGTGCCCGTCTGGCAGACGAGCCCGATGGGGCCCTTCGATGCCTGGCCCACCGGCGGCGGCGGCTTCGAATACTTCTACGGCTTCATCGGCGGTGAAACCAACCAGTGGTATCCGGCGCTCTACGAAGGCACCACGCCGGTGGAACCCAGGAAGACACCCGAGCAGGGCTATCACCTCAGCGAGGATCTGACCACCAAGGCGATCCAATGGATTCGCCAGCAGAAGGCGCTGATGGCCGACAAGCCGTTCTTCACCTATTTCGCTCCTGGCGCCACCCATGCCCCGCACCATGTGCCCAGGAAATGGGCCGACAGGTACAAAGGCCAGTTCGACCAGGGCTGGGACACTCTCAGGGAAGAAACCTTCGCCCGTCAGAAGCGGCTGGGAGTGATTCCTGCCGACTGTCAGCTCACGGGGCGCCATGCCGACATCCCCGCCTGGGACACGATCACGGCCGAGATGAAGCCGATTCTCGCCCGCCAGATGGAGGTGTATGCGGGCTTCCTGGAGCACACCGATCATCACATCGGTCGCTTGATCGATGCACTTCAGGAGCTGGAGATTCTCGAAGACACGCTGATTTACGTGATCATCGGCGACAACGGCGCCTCAGCGGAGGGGTCCCTGCAGGGCTGCTTCAACGAAATGGCTCCGCTCACGGGCTTTGCCCACCTCGAAACCGCCGAGTTCCTCACCGAGCGGCTGGATCTGCTGGGCGGAGTCGAGGCCTACAACCACTACGCGGTGGGCTGGGCCCACGCCATGGACACGCCCTACCAGTGGACCAAGCAGGTGGCCTCCCACTTCGGCGGCACCCGCAACGGCACCATCGTCCACTGGCCCAGGGGAATCCAGGCCAGGGGAGAAATCCGCAGCCAGTTCCATCATGTGATCGATGTGGCCCCCACCATCCTGGAAGCGGCGGGTCTGCCTCAGCCCACCTTCGTGAACGGTGTGCAGCAGCGTCCGATCGAAGGGGTGAGCATGGTCTATTCCTTCAACGACCCCACGGCAGCCGAACGGCGCCAGACCCAGTACTTCGAGATGGCGGGCAACCGCGGCATCTACCACAAGGGCTGGACGGCGGTGACCAGGCACCGGACCCCCTGGGTGACCGGTCAGGTGCAACTGGCCGCCTTCGACGACGATGTCTGGGAGCTCTATGACACCAGCACCGACTGGACCCAGGCGCAGGATCTGGCCAGGGACCATCCCCAGAAGCTCCATGAACTGCAGCGGCTGTGGCTGATCGAAGCCACCCGATACAACGTGCTGCCGCTGGATGATCGCTTCGCCGAGAGGGCCAATCCCGAGATCGCCGGGCGGCCGCAGCTGATCAAGGGAACACGGCAAGTGCTGTTCGGCGGCATGGGGCGGCTGAGCGAGAGCTCGATCGTCAACTTCAAGAACAAGTCCCACGCCGTCACCGCCGAGGTGGTGGTGCCTGAAGCAGGTGCAGAGGGTGTGATCATCGCCCAGGGTGGCCTCACCGGTGGCTGGACCCTCTATGCCCGAGAGGGCAAGCCGAAGTACTGCTACAACTTCTATGGCGTGAATCGCTACACGATCGCGGGCACGGCGACGATTCCACCTGGAACTCACCAGGTGCGGATGGAATTCGCCTACGACGGTGGTGGCCTGGCCAAGGGAGGCACGGTGACGCTGTATGTGGACGGACAGAGGGCGGGCGAGGGCCGGGTGGAGCAGACCGAACCGATGGTGTTCTCCGCCGACGAGACCTGCGACGTCGGCTTCGAGGCCGGTTCGCCGGTGACCGATGACTATCCGAGCGGCGGCGGGACGTTCAGCGGCGAGGTGAACTGGGTGGAGATCGCCGTCGACAAGGACGCCGAGGACCTCGACCATCTGATCAGTCCGGAGGAACGGCTGCGGGTGGCCATGGCGCTGCAGTAGTCGGCATGACCCAGCGCAAGTCCGTGAAATCCCTGCGCATTGAACTGCGCTGGTCCGCCGCCCTCGCCGTGGTCGTCCTCTGGGCGCTGGAGAGGGGGCTGCCCAGCCGGTTCCGGCTCTTTCCTGCCGGCTACGACTACATCATCTTTGCCACCGTTCTGATTCCGATGCTGGCCGTCGGACTCACGGCCGGCAGCCGGAGGTGGTTGCGCATCGAGCGCGTCACCACCTGGCTTTTCGTGGCGGTCATCGGCGCCATCACAGTGGCGAATCTGGTCGTTCTGATTCAGGAGATGCTGTTCGGCCGAGGACAGCTCAGTGCCCTTGAGCTGCTGGCCTCCGGGGTCGCGATCTGGGTCTCCAACGTGGTCACCTTCTCCCTGGCGTTCTGGCATGTCGATCGCGGCGGCCCCGAGGCGAGGCTCAATCGTCTGCCCATCCGCGCGGACTGGTTCTTCCCCCAGGAGGGGGTGCCCGATGCCGTGAGCCCGCACTGGCGCCCCACCTTCATCGATTACCTGTTCCTGGGCTTTTCGACAGCAACGGCCTTCAGCCCCACCGGGGCCATCCCGCTCAGCGCGCGGGCCATGGTGCTGATGATGCTCGAAAGCTCCATCTCCCTGTTGACCATCGCCGTGATCGCGGCCAGGGCCATCAACATCCTCGGCACCTGAGCCCAGGGCCACGACGATCGATCCCGATTGGAGCCCAGAGGGCAACTGCCGGTGCGCGATTGGCTTGTCCGGCGTCACCCGGCGGCTGCCGTGCCGCAGGCTGAGGTTGCAACGAACCTTCGGCAGGCGTGCAGGCGGTGAGCCACGCCCCCTACTGTGCAAGGGCGCAAGGCGCGTTTGAGGGTGAGGCAAGTGTCCAGCGAAACCCCACCGCTATTCGGTAAAACCAGGTTTCTGGTTGGGCTGATCGATGAGTTTCTCGACAAGATCTCCGAGGGTGTGATCGTCGTCGAGATCGGGATCAAGGCCTATCTCGCTACCCGTGAAGGGCCGGAGATCTGCCTGGAGAAGCTGAATCAGATCATTGAGATCAAGCGCAGCTGCGGTGAATTGAGGCGCACGATCGTCACGATGCTCTACACCGAGATGCTGCTGCCCGATGCCCGCGGCGACGTGCTGCGCCTGCTCGGCAGCCTCTTCGAACTGCTCGATGAGATGGGCGACAACTTCCAGGAGCTGATGATCGTTCAGCCGCGCGGCCTGCCGGAATTCGGTCAGGATTTCGCCGATCTCACCGCCATGGCGATCCGCTGCGTGCAGGCCGTGGTGGTGGCGGCCCGCATGTTCTTCCGTACGCCGGCCGCTGTACGTGACCACATCAACGAGGTGCGGGTGTTCGAAGATGAAACCGACAAGCTCGCCTGGCGGATCAAGCGCAGGATTTTTGCCACCGACCTCAGCTTCGAGCAGCGTTCCCAGCTGCGGGAAGCCGTGGCCATGATCGACTCCCTCGCTGACAAGGCTGAGAACATCGGCGACGACCTCTCGATCTTCGCGATCAAGCGCTCGCTCTGAGCAGGAGCCTCCACTGTGTCCCTGATCGTCACCCTGATTTTCCTCTCCAGCGGTCTGTTCCTCGGCTGGTCGATGGGGGCGAACGACGCGTCCAACGCCTTCGGCACCGCCGTGGCTACACGGATGATCCGCTTCTCCACCGCCGCTTTCCTGTGCAGCGTGTTCGTGATCATCGGCGCGGTCACCAGCGGCACCGGCGCAGCCGAGGGACTGGGACAGCTGGGCGCCATCAACGCCCTGCCGGGCGCTTTCACGGCCGCCCTGGCGGCTGCGGTCACGGTGGCCTGGATGAGCAAGGTGGGCCTGCCGGCCTCCACCAGCCAGGCGGTGGTGGGTTCGATCATTGGCTGGAACCTGTTCAGCGGCTCCCCCACCGACCTGGGCACCCTGCGCCGGATCGTGGCCACCTGGGTGATCTCACCGGTGCTCGGGGCGATCTTCGCGATGCTGCTTTACAAGCTGCTGCTGGAGTGGATCCGCCTCAGTCAGCCCCACCTGCTCTCGCTCGATCGCAACACCCGCACCGGTCTGGTCCTGGCAGGCATCTTCGGGTCCTATGCGATCGGCGCCAACGGCATCGGCAACGTGATGGGCTTCTTCGTGGAGGCTTCACCCTTCCGTGACCTCACCGTTGGACGCTTCAATGTTTCGTCCGTGGAGCAGCTGTTTCTGATCGGCGCCATCGCCGTGGCTGTGGGCGTGTATACCTATTCACGACGCGTGATGTTGACTGTAGGCGACGGCCTGTTGACCCTCTCGCCGCTGGCTGCCTTCGTGGTGGTGGTGTCCCATTCGTTCGTGCTGTTCCTCTTCTCCTCCACGGCGCTGGAGAGCCTGCTGGCAAATCTGGGCCTGCCAACGATTCCGCTGTTACCGGTGTCGGGATCGCAGGCAGTGGTCGGTTCGGTGCTCGGCATCGGCCTGCTGCAGGGTCTCAAGGGGGTACGCCAGATTCGCTGGGGGGTTCTTGGCGGGATCGCTTCCGGCTGGGTCACCACGCCACTGATCGCGGCGGTGATCGGCTTTGTGCTGTTGTTCGTGGTGCAGAACGTCTTTGGCCAGGAGGTCTTCCTCCCCCACGACCCTGGACTGACGCCATCGGTGATGGAGTCCAGCCGTGGTGCCGCCTTGCTGCTGCCTGTGGCAGGAATCACATCGGGCCTCGCGCCGCCCTGAAGGGCCTCTTTTCGGCGGCATCCGCCACCCAAGAACTGGGGGGCTGGAGGCAGGGTGAACCCGCCCCTTTGCGAGCATGGGCAGATCTTCCCCCGCCCGCCGTGACCGAGGCCTCCGCCGTCCCCAGCCCCGACGGCGTCCTGCCCAAGACCTACGACCCGGCCGGCACCGAGGAGCGCTGGCAGCGGGCCTGGGAGGAGGCCGGCGCCTTCCATCCCGACCCCGACGGGCCGGGGGAGCCGTTCAGCGTGGTGATCCCGCCGCCGAACGTGACCGGCAGCCTGCACATGGGCCACGGCTTCGAGACGGCGCTGATCGACACGATCGTGCGCTTCCAGCGGCTGCAGGGGAAGAACGTGCTGTGCCTGCCCGGCACCGACCACGCCTCGATCGCGGTGCAGACGATCCTCGAGCGGCAGCTCAAGGAAGAGGGGATCGGCAAGGACGAGCTGGGCCGCGACGCCTTCCTGGAGAGGGCCTGGGCCTGGAAGGCGGAGAGCGGCGGCACGATCGTGGGGCAGATGCGCCGGCTCGGCTATTCGGTCGACTGGCGGCGAGAGCGCTTCACCCTCGATCCGGGGCTGAGCGCGGCGGTGGCGGAGGCCTTCGTGCGGCTGCACGAGCAGGGGCTGATCCACCGCGGCGAATACCTGGTGAACTGGTGCCCCGCCTCCGGTTCGGCGGTGAGCGATCTGGAGGTGGAGATGAAGGAGCTGGAGGGGCACCTCTGGCACTTCCGCTATCCCCTTTCCGGTGGCCCCGCCGCCGACGGCACCGATCACCTGGTGGTGGCCACCACCAGGCCGGAAACGCTGCTGGGCGACACCGGCGTGGCGGTGCACCCCGAAGACCCGCGCTACGCGGCCCTGGTGGGCCAGACGATCAGCCTGCCGCTGGTGGGGCGGGAGATCCCGATCGTGGCCGACGAGCACGTGGATCCGGCCTTCGGAACGGGGTGCGTGAAGGTGACCCCCGCCCACGACCCCAACGACTTCGCCATCGGCAGCCGCCACGGCCTGCCCCTGATCACGGTGATGGCCAAGGACGGCACGATGAACGCGGCGGCGGGCCGCTTCGCCGGGCTCGACCGCTTCGAGGCGCGCCAGGCGGTGGTGGCGGCGATGGAGGCGGAGGGCTTCCTGGTGAAGGTGGAGCCCCACCGCCACAGCGTGCCGTTCTCCGACCGCGGCAAGGTGCCTGTGGAGCCGCTGCTCTCCACCCAGTGGTTCGTGAAGGCCGAGCCGCTGGCGGCCCGCTGCCGCGAGGCGCTGGAGCGCGGCGAGCCCCGCTTCGTGCCGGAGCGCTGGAGCAAGGTGTACCGCGACTGGCTCACCGGCATCCGCGACTGGTGCATCAGCCGCCAGCTCTGGTGGGGCCACCGCATTCCGGCCTGGTTCGTGGTGAGCGAGACCGGTGGGGTGATCACCGACGCCACCCCCTACGTGGTGGCGCGCGATGCCGCCGAAGCCAGGGCGAAGGCCGCGGCGCAATACGGCCCTGCGGCGGTGCTGGAGCAGGACCCCGACGTGCTCGACACCTGGTTCTCCAGCGGCCTGTGGCCCTTCTCCACCCTGGGCTGGCCCAAGGAGGACAGCCCCGATCTGGCCACCTGGTATCCCACCAGCGTGCTGGTGACCGGCTTCGACATCATCTTCTTCTGGGTGGCCCGGATGACGATGCTGGGCGCCGCCTTCACCGGCCGGATGCCCTTCGCGGATGTGTACATCCACGGGCTGGTGCGGGATGAGAACAACCGCAAGATGAGCAAGAGCGCGGGCAACGGCATCGATCCGCTGCCGCTGATCGAGCGCTACGGCGCCGATGCGCTGCGCTTCGCGCTGGTGCGGGAGGTGGCCGGCGCCGGCCAGGACATCCGCCTCGACTACGACCGGGCCACGGGCGCCTCGGGCACGGTGGAGGCGGCGCGCAACTTCGCCAACAAGCTGTGGAACGCCACCCGCTTCGCCCTGATGAACCTGGGCGGCGAGACGCCCGCCAGCCTGGGCGAGCCCCAGATCGCAGAGCTGGAGAGTGAGGATCGCTGGATCCTCTCCCGGCTGGCCCGCACCAGTGGGCAGTGCGCGGAGCTTTACGACACCTATCGCCTCGGTGAAGCGGCGAAGCTGCTCTACGAATTCGCCTGGAATGATCTGTGCGACCAGTACATCGAATGGGCCAAGCCGCGGCTGGCTGGTGATGATGCAGCCGGTCGTGCCGGTGCACGCCGCGTTCTGGCCTGCAGCCTGGAGGCCCTGCTGGTGATGCTGCATCCGCTGATGCCCCATCTCACCGAAGAGCTCTGGCACGCTCTGACTGGCGCTGAAACCACCACCTTTGTGGCGCTCCAGCCCTGGCCCCAGCCGGCTGCGGCCTGGCTGGATCCGGATCACGAGCGTGCGTTCCAGTTCGGGATCGATGCGGTGCGGGCCATCCGCAATCTCCGTGCTCTCTCCGGGGTGAAACCCGGTGAGAAGCTGTCGGTGGGCGTGCACACGGCCAAGGCCGAGCGCCAGGCCTTCGTGGTGGCCAACGAGACGAAGATCGGCCGGCTTGTCGGTGCATCGACGTTGCATGTCGAGCCTGAACCAACCCCGGGGCAGTTGCTCGGCATCGTCGACAGCGACGGCCAGGTGGGCATCACCGTGCCGCAGCAGAGTCTGGATGCTCTGCGGGCTCGCCTGGAGAAGGATCTCGCCAGGGCCGAGAAGGAGATCCAGGGCCTCGCCGCTCGCCTCGCCAACCCGAACTTCGCCGACAAAGCCCCTGCGGAGGTGGTGGCGGAGTGCGGCGCGAATCTGGCGGAGGCCGAGGCCCAGGCGAAGCTGGCCAGGCAGAGGCTGGCGGATCTGGGGAAGGGAGGGCCCGGCTGATCGAGGAACTTGCCCGCTAGCGGCGAAACTCCGGCCGGTCTTCCTCACAGATCACCAGCAGCAGCTGTCTTCGACGGCGGTTTGCCGGTGGGTGTCGCCCGGCTCCACGAAGTGGTAGCCGCCCGTGGCGATGGTGTGCGGCTCCTCGGCCTCGGCCTGCACTTCCATCGTTCCCTTCACCACGAACACCTGGCACCAGTAGGGGTGGTGATGGGATGGAATCGTGAGGCCTGCATGGCGATCCTCCGCACTTCGATGGTGGTCCAGCGCTGCTCTTGGGTGGGGATCTGCCAGGCGGTGTTGCCCTGGAGATCGCGGGCGGGTCAGATCGTCGTGCGGTTGATAGCACGTTCGATTCTCCTGTCTGGCACCAGCCAGATCAGGGCAACAGCAACATAGATCGCCTGTGACACCCAGGGCGCCCGGAACGCTGCAACGACCGCCAGGGTATAGAGAGCCAGCGAGGCCTTCCCTTTCCAGTCGCTGCCGATGGCCCGCTTCAGAACGGAGCCGGGGCCGTCAGCGGCAATGATGCTCTGCTGCACGATGAAGTAGGCAATCGCCGCCATGAGCAACACGAAACCGTAGGCCGCTGTGGGCAATGCCGCGACATAGTTCTCACCCATCCAGCGGGTGGCGAACGGGAACAGCGACAACCAGAACAGCAGGATGAGGTTGGCCCACAGCACACGGCCAGACACCTGCCTGGCGGCATGCAGCATGTGGTGGTGATTGTTCCAGTAGATGCCGACGTAGAGAAAGCTCAGAACGTAAGAAAGAAAATGCGGCACCAATGGCTTGACTGCTTCGAAGTCTGAGCCCTGAGGCACCTTCAACTCCAGCACCATGATGGTGATGATGATGGCCAGAACACCATCACTGAAGGCTTCAAGTCGTCCTTTGTCCATGGCCATGGTGGTGAAACCTAACGCTGCCCAGTCCAGGCGCTGGTTCGAAGGCGTTGCATCTCCCCAGGCAGCCACCGGGGGGAGCGACGGGTCACTCCGCCTCGAAGCTGGCGGCTTTGTGGCTGCCGTCGCAGTAGGGCTTGTTCTGGGAGGCACCGCAGCGGCACAGAAAGGCTTCCGTCGTTTTGTTGAAAGTGCGGCCGGTGCCGCTCACCAGCTCCAGGTTGCCGACCACCCGCAGCGGACCGTCACGCTGCGGAATCACATCCACCGGGCCGTTCCGTGCCCCCAGCGGTTCGAAGCTGCCCGTGGCCGGTTCGCCCGTGGCCGTGAAGCCGGCGGCCGTATGGGCGCCATCACAGAAGGGCTTGTTGGCCGACTGGCCGCAGCGGCACAGGGTGGCGCGGGGTGAGACCTGAACCTCGCCACGGATGTGCAGATCGGCCTCGATCGCCAGCGGGCCGTTCTCACGCACCCGCACGGTGTTCACCAGTGGGGGTTCATCCGAGGAGGCCAGTCCGTCGGGCGTCGGCTCATGGCGCACCACCCGGATGGCGCCCGACGGGCAGTTCTGGCCCAGCCGGATCAGCTCATCTACGGGGGCTGCATCGGGATGGATCCATTCGCCTTGCACATTCGGCACGAACACATCCGGGTGATCCAGCACGCAATGGCGCGAGTGGATGCACTTCTGTGGGTCGAAGTGGATGGTGGCGTGGCGGCCGCGAACGGTTTCGATGGTCATCGGGAGGCCTGGGTGATGACAGGGTGGGACGGTGCGCCTGGGCGGGGTCCTTTGATCTCCGCCGTTGCGATCAGGCCGTGGCGCTCAGGAGGCTGCGCTCAAGCAGTGGCGTGGCAAGCAGTGGCGTGGCAAGCAGTGGCGTTGGGATACTCGAAAGAAAGCTGCGGCCAGAATCAAGTTAGCTTTTGCTGCCCGGTTCCGATGCTGGTCGTCATGCTTCTTCGGGCGCTGGAGGATGGGGCCTGCGGGGCGGGCGCACGAGCAGCATTGCGGAGCGGTGAAATGAACTGGCTTGGCCCTGTAGGGCCGCTGCTCATTGGAGCCATCTACGAACGCTGCCTCTGAGTGGCAGGCAGGGAGCTATAGCTATCAAAGCTCGTACATCGGCGTCCTGTCCACTCCAGGGGTTTGTTCGAGAGTCTCGCATCTCCGCAGGCAGCGTTTGCAAGCTTCCTCCTGGCCAGCAGACCTCAAAAGATCTCGGCTTCACTTCTCAGAGATCAGGGTAGCGGAACTGGCTGCAGCAACCGGTCGACGATCGTCACCCCTGCATGGATCCGGCCACGTTCTTCCCACGTGAAGCTGAAGCTGAAATCATGTAGCGAAGACCCCTCTGGTAGCACGACCTTCAGAGGCTCTCCCTGGACTGCGCTGCTACCGATTATGCAACCGGCCTGCCGGTCATCACGATCGCCGTTGATGAGCGGGCAGGCTTTGATTGAAAGGACTGGATGGTCCCACCAGCGATTGATCCCGGTGAGAATGTCGGAGACTTTGGTGCTGTGCATCAACGCCACGGTAGTGCCCCCAATCGCGTCGAATACCATCCAAGATTCCGGCTGTAGATTTTGCCAGGAATTCCCCTCCGACAGTTTGACCTTGTAGCGCCAATTCCCGGAAGCGGGACCCCTAGACTGAATGTAAGACTGTCTACTTTCTTCGGGTTTCCGAGTCTGCCCTCTGCGGGGTGTGCCTGGTGTGAGCCCACTGGGCTGAACGTAAGACTGCCGAATCTCTTGGGGTTTCTGAGTCTGTCCCGTGCGGCGCGTGTCTGGTATGAGGCCCTTTTCGATACGGAGCAGTTCTTCTTGGATCTTGCCATTCTCCTTCCAAGTGAAGGTGAGCAGCCAATGTTGAAGGAATGCTCCTTGTGGCAGCACGATTTGAAGTGGTGCTCCCGGGCCAGGAAGAGAAGCCCGCTTGCAATCTACCAGCTGGTCTCCTCCATCAGCCTTGATGATCCGGCAGGCCATTCCTGAAAGTACGGGGTGATCCCACCACTTCCCGTAGCCGTTTGTGGTGGCGTGCCTCAACAGGATGACCTTCGTGTCTTCGATTACGTCGAACACGATCCAGGATTCAAAACCAGTGGTGCTGGAATCCGACCTGTACAAGCTGACTTTGTAGCGCTTGACCAAAACGTCGTTGGTGGAAGCCGGTGCCGGCGCAGCACCGGCTTTGTCCCTGCGTGGCAGCTCTCCAGCGGGCGGCGGGCTCGATGGTGACAATGTCTGACCCTGAATCGCAGATCCCAGAGAGAGCGCCAACACAGCGGCGAACAGGACAAGAGGCCTTCGGGCATAGGCCGAAAAACGACTCATGGAAGCTCCTTCTCCGCTCCTGTTCAGCCTGGCAAAGCGCTAGCCGAACGGCCGAGGCATCCATGCGTCAAGGTGCGCTATCTCTGTTGCTGATGATCACAATGCCCACGGCTCCAGAATCCGCCGTTGTAGGCGTGAGGGGATCGACGCGAGCGAGGAGACCATGACGACCTGGCCATGGCCACTCGGTGCTGGGTCCTCCCTGCTGCTGCTCACCGTTCATTCATTGGCCGGCATAGCTGCGCCCCCTGTGGCGACCACTCCGTCACCGGAGTTGCTGGCGGCCACGCAGGTGCTGGATCGGCTGATGGCATCTGCTTCGATCGAGGCTCCAATCACCCTGATCGTGCGAGCGTTCCGCGGCGTGGGCTGCCCGCCGCAGGCGGCCGATCCAGCTTCCGGCACGCAGGCTGCGGCCACCCAGCAGTTGCCAACACCGACGGCCGTCTGTCTGAGCGGGTTCGAACTACCGTCACGCCCCCGGCAGGGCTTCTTCGTTCCGTTCGTGGTCGCCCTGCAGCGCCAGGCCGACCCGGAAAGCGATTCGCAGCGACCCTCTGCCGTGATCGAGGAGCGCACGATCTTGCTAAATGCCACGGGCCTGACGTTGGTCCGGCTGGCTTCGCCACCTGGAACGCGACAGCGAGATGATGCCGTACCCACTCTTTCACCCGTGACCACCTGCTGGATCGCCCAGGAATTCGCCGCTGTTCAGCTGAACCAGCCGCGGCAGCGCCGGGAGAGCTTCAGGCACTTGCACACCAGGCTGGCGGAGCGTATCCATCAAGTGGTTGGCCAGACTCCCAAAAGCCCATCGCTTCTTAAATCGTTGGCAGTAGACATACTCACAGTGGGACATGCAGCCGGCACCTCGGGGTATGTCTTAGGCATCCCAGACAGAAACCTGGGCCAGTGGACCAATGCGCGGCTGGCCGAGTCTCCCCATTGGCAGGTGCTCCAACAATATGCGCCAGCGGTGGCAACTTCTTTAATGGAGCTGCAGGGGCGTCCTGAGTCGAATTCATTCTTTAGTTATTACGGCTCATTTCCGTCAACGATCAGTGATGCCTGGGGCCTATTTGATGGCTGGTTCGGCATCGCCGCCCAGGAACGCGAGGAGCTGATCGAAAAGCAACGCAATCAGGCACAAGCCGAGGCTCTGCGCCTGCTGGCCGCTGCCGGCTTCGATCCACGATCCTGCGCAGGTGTGTTCTTGCCGGCTTCAGATGCACAGACGGATCCTGCTCTGATACAGGTGTATGAACAGGCGAGAAGGAAGGCAGCTGGTGTCAGCCCGAGGCTTCCCCATCAATTTCTGCCTGCTGAGCAGAAAGTGGTGATTTTCCCGAGGAGCGCACAGCCAGGCCTAGGTAGCTCCTCTCCACGTCCGTCAATGGAGCCAGGAGGAACGAAGCCTCAGCCCGGTATCCAGAGAGGAGTCCCATGAACGATCACCGAGACCAGCAAGCCATCAGACGAAACGCTCTGCCTGGCAGACTTCGACAATCCATAAGCTGAAGACTCTTACCGAAGACGGCGCAACGTCTTATCTCAGGCTCTCATCAAGCTCCCTACATCCTTCGAACGCTCCAGATCAGAAGCGGGCAGAGGCCTATCGGCTTGGTAGGCATCCCGCGCTCCCGTCTTCTGCATCTGGATGTTAGCTGCTACTTACCTCGGAGGATCTCGGCCTGGAGCTCAATATAGCTATCAATCTCGGATTCAACCTCGTCTAGCGTTAGCCTGATGTCATTGGTTTGCTTCATGAAGTCGCAGTACTTCTTAATGGCCTTGTTCGGGTCCTTTTCGGAGCGGAGACTTCTCAGCCTCTTTTGCCAGTTTGGAACTGGATCCTTCAGGAAAGGCCATTCACGATAGTCGTCAATAAGCCAATCAAAAAGCTGCTTTTCTTTCAAAGGATTGAAGCCCATATCCTTTGCCTTCTCTTTAGCGTCATCAGCCTGGGTAAAAACAATGGCCTGAGCAAAGACAACCGCCCAGTCCCTTCTCTCTTGGGTCTCGGAAGAGCCAGAAATGAACGATATCGATGAATTGGCGGCTACGATCGCTGAGCCCATATCCGAGGCAAGATCATCAATTAAACTGTCACCAAGAGTCAATGATATATCTAGCATTCTCTGAAAAGCCTCTGTCAGACTCGCAACACTATGCACATAGGATGATTTACCTAAATACTTCATTGCTCGATAAGAAACCTTATCTGAGCTGCACGTCGAACATGATCCGACTTTGTAGTTGACAAGAAACTCGCAGACAAGGCGAAAATAAGAAATAGCTATAGAATGAAGGATTGTTTCGTGCCTGTGACCTTGGTGGTATGAAGTGTTTCGAAAGCCATGTAACCCAATAATTGCATCACTCTGTTCTTGGTTTAGCCATCCCTTTGAGACCCCAAACTTGACTTTCTCATCAAATTCCCTTCCAAGGGCTCGCCTTAGTCGCTTCTGGTCATCATTGGCAAGTATTATGTTGTTTCTGACTAGCTCAATATCTGCAATATCTTTTATTCGACCACGGAGCGCAAGCTCGGCTGCGTTGTCAACAAGTATTAGGGCGAAACGATCATGGTTTCTGTCATTAAGAACAAGCTGGTCTAGCGCCAAGTCTAGCTGGTCTAAGAGATCCGCAAGAAACTGAATTTCAGTCATTAAAGCATTCTAGTTCCTAGTTCAGCTAACGCTTATTGGATGGTTTCCGGGAACCACGTCCAGGCGCACATCCCTTCCGTGAACCACTGCGAGTCCGCAGGGGGGAGTCGCTCGAAAACCAGTGCAGAGGGTTGCGTTTCACCTTGGATAGTTCACCATGAACATGTGGTTCTCGGACCCGTGAACCACATGTTCATTCTGATGCACAAGCCGAGATCTGGTGCCATTTCCACACAGGGAAATCGTGAATGCGGAGGGCGGGCCTGGTGGCCAGTCGATTCTTCCAACGCTCTTCCTGTGAGTGAGGTATCCAACCCCTGGCCGCTGCCTTGCCCAGCCTCTTCGGCGGCTCCGACACGCCCTGTCCGCCTCGCTACTTCCCCGCCGTGAGCCGGTGCAGGGCGCTGTAATCGAGGTCATCCAGGCCGGCGGCGGTGGCGCGCTCCAGCAGCGCCGCCAGCCCATCGAGGCCCGCCGCGTCTCCAGCCCAAGCCCCCGGGCGGTCTGCAGGAAGAGCTGCAGGTCCTTGCGCAGGTGGGCGGAGGGGAAGTTGGGGTTGCCGTAATCGTCGGCCAGTTCCTTGGGCAGCTTCTTGTCGAAGGTGGGGGCGTGGAGGGCACTCGCGCGCAGGATCGCCATGAACGCCTCCACCTCCACCCCCGCCCGCTGCACCAGATGCAGGCTGAGGCTGAAGGCGTGGGTGAGGCTGGCGATCAGCTGGTTGAGGGCAAGCTTGGTGGTGAGCGCCGCCCCCACCGGGCCCAGGTGCCGCGGTTCACCGCCCAGCGCGGCCAGCACCGGCGCCTCCAGCAGCTCCGCGCCCCGCTCCGCCAGCGCGATGGCCAGCGCCTGGCTCTCCTGCGGCGCGATCGTGGCCACCTGCAGCACCAGCTGGCCCCCCAGGGCGGGGCCCTGGCCTCAGGCGCCTGCCGTGGCCTCGCTCACCAGCCGCCCTTCCTCCAGGGTCACCACCCGATCGGCGATGTCGAGGATCTTGTTGTCGTGGGTCACCATCACGATCGCCGCCCGCTGCTCGTTGGCCAGCCGCCGGAACAGATCCACCGCATCGCGGCCCGATTCCTTGTCGAGCGCGGCGGTGGGTTCGTCGGCGAGCAGCAGCCTGGGGGCAGGCGCCAGGGCGCGGGCGATCGCCACCCGCTGCTTCTGGCCGCCCGAGAGCTTCTCCGGGTAATAGCCGGCCCGCTCCGCCAGCCCAACCTGGGCCAGCACCTGGGCGGCCCGTTCATCCATCGCCGGCCGGCCTTTCTCCAGCCAGCTCGGATGCACCTCCAGCCCCACGCGCACGTTCTCCAGCGCCGTGAGGTAGGGGAGCAGGTTGTGGGCCTGGAAGATGAAGCCCACCTGCCGCCGCAGCCGCGTCAGCGTGGCCGGCTCGGCATGCAGCAGCTGGGCGCCGAGGATCTGCAGCCGGCCCGATTGCGCCGCCCGCAGGCCGCCGAGCATCGTGAGCAGCGTGGTTTTGCCGGAACCGGAGGGGCCGGTGAGGATCACGATCTCGCCCGGATGCACGCAGAGGTTGATGTCGCGGAGCACCGGCTTGGCGGCGCCCGCCTCCTCGAAGGCGTGGTCGAGGTGCTCCACGGTGATCAGCGGCTCCTCCATTCAGAAGATCTCGGCCGGATCGAGGCGCCGCAGCTTGGCGGTGGCCAGCCAGCCCGAGAGCCCGCACACCCCCAGCGTGAACAGGAACACCAGCGCGGCCCGGCCGGCCGTCATCACCACCATCAGCGAGGTGGAGCGCACCAGGAAGCTGTAAAGCCCCAGCGACAGCAGGAAGCTGGGGCCGAAGGCCAGCAGCGCCAGGATCAGCGATTCCTGCAGGATGATCCCCACCACGAAGCCGTCGTCGTAGCCGATCGCCTTGAGCGTGGCGTATTCCGCCAGGTGATCGCTCACGTCGGAATAGAGGATCTGATACACGATGATGCCGCCCACCACCAGGCCCACCAGCACCCCCAGTCCGAAGATCAGGCCGAAGGAGGTGTTGCGGCGCCAGTAGGCCACCTCGGTGGCCGCCAGTTCGTCGATCGTGAACACCTTCACGGAGGGATCCAGGAAGCCCGCCAGCGTGGCCTTCACCCGCAGCGGATCCACCCCCGGCTCCAGCTGGATCACGCCCATCTGGATATCGTCAGCGCTCTGCTGGGCGAAGTAGTTCTTGAAGTTGGTGCCGGAGGTCACCAGGTTGATGTCGGCGGCGAAGGTGAGCCCCATCGTGAACAGTCCGTTCACCACCGCCCGCACGCCGCCCAGCTCCGTCTCGTAGCGGCCTTCGCGCCGCACCGTGTCGGCCACCGGGCCGGCATTGCGCTTGGAGCGCGTGTCGAACAGCAGGGCGTCGCCCCGCTGCAGCAGCCCCGGCTGGGCCTCCAGCTCCGGGATCCGCAGCGCCGGGTTCTCCGGCGTGATGCCGAAGATCAGCGCCTGCTTCTGCTGGCGGGTGTCTCGGTTCAGCCATTCGCTGAGGCCGATGTAGAGCGGCGTCACCGCCTTCACACCCTCCACCCCGAGGGCCTGGGTGAGGCGGGCGCGGGGGAAGTTGAGCTGCTCGCCCAGGTAGAGGTAGCGGCCGCTCACCATCACCAGCTCGCCGTTGATGCGCTGGATCGGCCGCTTCTGGCTGTCGTAGAGGCCGCCAGAGAGCCCCAGCTGGAAGAACACCAGCACGTTGGCGAAGCTCACCCCGGCGATCGCCGCCGCCAGCCGCATCGGCCGGTGGGTCGCCTGCCGCCAGGCCAGCGGCGTGCGGCGCAGCGCCAGGGGCAGATGCAGCTTCAGGCGGCTCATCGGGGGCTGGGGCGCGAGAGGCCCGGCTGCTCCCGCCGCTGCTGCTCCACCAACTGCTCGAGCCGCTGCTGCTGTGCGCGCTTCTGCTCCGGGGTGAGCGGATCGAAGAGCACGTTCACCTGCAGGTAGTTGATGGCGCTGGCCACCGCGCCCGCCTCCGGCCCCAGGCCCACCTTCACCGCGAACACCCGCCGGTCGAGGTTCTCGCCCGCCTGGCCGCTGAACACCGTCTGGCGGCTCACCTGGCGGGCGATCTCCACCACCCGCCCCTCCATCTGCTTGCCCGGAAACCCCTCGGCGCTGATCACCGCCCGCTGGCCGAGGGTGATGCCGCCCCGGTCGGTCTGATACACCTCGGCGATCACGCCCATCCGGCTGCTGTCGCCCATCTCCAGCAGGCCGTCGTCACCCACCTGGTCGCCCGGGTAGGCGTTGATCTTGAACACGGTGCCGCCGAAGGGGGCGCGGATCGTGGCCTTGGCCAGCTCGGAGCGGTCGCGCGCCAGCGTCGCCCGCTTCTCCTCCAGCTCGGCCCGCAGGGTGGCCTCATCCCGCATCGCCTGCTCCAGGTTGGCGCGGCTGGTGCTCTCCATCGTGATCCGCCGGTCGCGCACCTCGGCGCTGCTGGCCCCCTGCTCGTAGAGCTGCCGGTAGCGGCGCAGCTCCACTTCCGCCTGGGCCAGTTCGGCCCGGTAGCGGCTGATCACGCTCGCCTGGGCGCTCAGCTTGCGATCGGCCACCTGCACCGCCGCCTCCGCCTCGCGCACGCTGCGATCGAGGCTCTCGTAGCTCTCCATGGTCGCCACCGCCTGGCCCTGCTTCACCGCCTGGCCCTCCTTCACCAGCAGCCGGGCCACGGCGTCGTTGCTCAGCGCGGCCGGCACCGAGAGCTTCACCACCCGATCGAGCGGCTCCACCCGGCCGAGGGCGGCGATGCGGCGCGGCAGCGGCTGCTGGTGGCGCGCCTGCTCCACCTGGTGCTGGCGCCGCTGATGCTGAACCACCCCGATGGCCACCCCCGCCAGCAGCAGCAACCCCAGGCCGGGCGCCAGCCAGCGGAGCGCTGCGGGCCGGGTCGCTGTCGTGGGTTCGGCGCCGCTCATCGTGCCGCCGGAGGGGGTATCCGCGTTCTAGGGACGCTCCCGCTCCCGCGACCACGACGCCGCACGAATCCGCAAGGTTCAGGCTCAGCGGGGAAAGCTCACCGTGAGGGTGGTGCCACGGCCCGGTTCGCTCTGCACGGAGATCGTGCCGTGATGGCGGTGCACGATCTCCTGGGCGATGGCCAGCCCCAGGCCCGTGCCACCCGTGGCGCGCGAGCGCGACTTTTCGACGCGATAGAAACGCTCAAACAGATGGGGCAGATGCTCCGGCGCGATGCCAACCCCGGTGTCGCTGATGTCGACGCGAATGCAGTCGATCTGAGCGGCTGCCACCAGGCTGATGCTGCCTGGAGGCGGCGTGTGCTTGATGGCGTTGTCTAGAAGATTGAGAAACAGGCGGATCAGGTGATCCGGGCTGCCTTGGATCAGCAGGCCAGGGTCGATTGACGTGGAAAAGGAAAGATGGCGAAGATCAGCCAACGGCTGAGCCTGCACGGCAACCGCAGCCAGCAGATCACTCAGGTCGATGAGATCCCGATCACCATAGTGGTGGTTCTGCTCCAGCCGGGACAGCAGCAGCAGATCACTGCTGAGGCGAATCAGACGATCAACGTCATGATCGATCAAGTGCAGAGCCTCCTGATAGGCGGCAATGCTGCGGGTCTGACGAAGCGTCACCTGCAGACGACCCTTGAGCGTGGTGAGCGGGGTCCGGAGCTCATGGGAGGCATCCGCCAGAAACCGCTTCTCGAACTCGAAAGCCGACTGCAAGGAATCCATCATCTCATCGAACATCAAAGCCAGTCGAGCCAGTTCATCATTGGACGTGCCACGGTAATGAATGCGCTGCGTGAGGTCTCCGCTGACCCTGATCTGCTTCGATGTCTCCGTGATCTGCGCAATCGGCTTGAGCGCGCGGCTCGCCAGGAAGTAACCACCCAACCCCACCATTCCAAGTAGAATGGGAAGCTTCAGCAGATATTGATTCGATAGATTCTGCAGGGTGGTGTCGATGGGCTGAAGGGAACGGGCCACCTTCAACCATCCCGATGGCCTTCCACGACGCGTCACAACTTCCTTGGTATAGGTTCGCCACCGCCCATTGCCGGTCTGCACGGTCTCGAATCCGGGCTTCAGCTCCTGCCGGGACGGGAAAATGAGCGAATCGCCAAAACGCTCCTTCACAGTGCCATCATTGCCAAGCAGGAAGATCACAACCCCAGCATCACTCAACAACGATGCAATGATCGGTGCATCCTTACGGGGATCAAACACCAGGGCGTTGACTTCGTCATCAAGATTCTTCAAAGCCTGGAGGGCATTCACCTTCAGGGCGCCATCAACCTGGCCAAGCAGCGTCCGCTGAAACTCGTGATAGATGAAGCGATCGGAGACCAGCATGGACAGACCGGCCAGAAGGCTGTACCAGGCAACCAGGCGGAACCGCAGATTTTGCCAGGGCTTCCAGGTCTTCATGGCGATCCAGGGGTTGGGGCTACGGGTCGGAGAGCGGACCATCACCGTCGGCCCTGATGCAGTAACCCACTCCCCTGATCGTCTGAATCAGCGAGCAAGGCTCATTCCGATCGATTTTACGCCGGAGATAACCAATGTAGACATCAATAACCTTGTAGTCTCCATAATAGTCAAAATTCCAGACGTGCTGGGCAATTTGCGTGCGGCTCAACACCTGGTTGGAATGCCGCATCAGGTACTCCAGGAGAGAAAACTCCCGCGGGCTCAGGTCAATGAGCCGATCGCCACGCTTCACCACCCGTTGCACGGTATCCATCTCCAGATTCCCCACCTTGAGCAACACGTCAGTCTGAAGGGGAGGCCGCCTCAGGAGAGCCCGCAACCGGGCCAGCAGTTCCGTGAAATCGAAGGGCTTGATCAGGTAATCATCGGCCCCGGCATCCAAACCCATCACCCGATCCTGCACGGTGTCCAAGGCCGTCAGCAGCAGCACTGGAGTTTTCAATCCCTTCACACGCAACTCCCTCAGCACGCTCAGGCCATCCAGCTCAGGAAGCATGACATCGAGAACGACGACATCGTAATCAGCGGCCGTCGCAAAGTTGACGCCTTCGCGACCATTCATGGCCAGATCAACGGCGTACCCCGCTTCACCCAGGCCTTGATGGATAAACCTGGAGATACCCGCGTCATCTTCCACCACTAAAACGCGCATAACTGATCAACCGATGCAATGCCGCTGGGCCATGGTCAGAGGATGAAAGGTAGGGCCGAAAGCATCATGGTAGCGGCGCGAGAACGCCCTACAGCCGCAAGACAGATCGCTCGCCTACACCACTTCACTGGCGTCATGGAGATCCAGAGGTGGATACAGAGCGCGTGATCCAGGATTGAGATGGGGACGCTGCCAGTCGAGGCCGTGCTCGGTAAAGTGTTGCTGCATGGCCCACTGCCGAGATCGGGGGACAGGCTCGGCAGCCAGCAGTGCCCGCGCCAGAATCTGGCAACGGCCCAGGCCAAAGCCCTGCGCGTCCCCCGGCGCTTCGGAGAGTCCGATGCCAGGGGCAAGCGGCTGGGTGAGCAGGGGGATCGGATCCTGGAGGTGAGGGCGGAGCCTGGGATGGTGATGCTGCAGGACGGCCCACAGTTCGGCATAGTGCCTGGATTCCAGGTTCAGGATCGCAGCATTGAAGCGCCCATAGGACAACGGTTCGGTTAGCACGTCGAAGGTGAAAGGACAGGATTCCCGATTGAGCGCGCGGCTCAGGATGGTCATCAACAGGATCGCCCCCTCCGCGCTCACATGGAAGTAGAGACGAACAGAAGCCTGATCGGCAGCAGGCTCTCCACCATTGCCAACCGCCCTGTAGTACTCACCCACAAAGGAAGCATGGGGCAGACGCAACGACACCGTAGTGCCCACGGAAACCGAGGGCCCGCCCATGGCCAGATCGGCAGCGGGATTCACCCAGAGATGCAGACCATCCTTCTGAACCTGGCAACGGGTTCCCTCCAGGCGGGTCACCGCCCAGTTGGGGTCGGCATAACCTGTGCCGCTGTTGGCCGCCTGCATCTGGCCCATGAAATCAAGATCCAGGCCGGCAACGGTGCTGTTCTTGAACTCTGCCTTCAGGGCAGGGGCTGACCATCGCCTTGCTTGCTCACCGCTGAAGTAGATGTCATGCAGATAATTTCTGAGCTGACGCAGCAGATCGGCTTGCCTTAGCTCATCGGGCAAAGCATTGTATCGCTCGGCCCTCTCTTCAGCGGCAACACTTCCCCACATGTGAGCGAGATCGAGTGGGGCAAAGGCCGGATGCTCAATCAGGGGAGGATCCACCCGAACATGCTCAGCCAGATCAGCCAACGCCAGATCTCGGGAATAGTGCTGGATCCACCGAGGCACGGACACCTCTGAGGGCGTGTCGTCATGGCTCCTGCTGAGATGGCTGTTGTTGCAGGTGTCTGGAGCCATCCCACCAGAATGGGTGCCAGGAGGCGCGATGCCCGGGCGGTGCGCGCCAGGCTCGCCAAACACCGTGGCCATGGCGGCTTCAGGTTGACACAACAGCGACTTGGCAACCTGCAGCATGGAAATCTCCAGATTGCCGAAGGGTTCCCGATAATGCAGCCGTTCCTGAATCGCCTCGATCAACCCCAGGCCGGCAAACCGCAGCACCCGTTCCTCAAAGTCAGGGAAAACCTCGAGGATGGTGGGGAACTGTGCCAGATAGGCCTGGATCAAAGCGGTCAGTGAGGGCTGAACCGTCTCCAGGGGCACGGCCGCCAGTTGCAGTGCCAAAGCAAGATCACCATCCCTGCTGAGGACGAGACTCTGAAGCCACAGGCGCAGATACTCGGCGACCATGGCCCCCACATCGAAGGCCGGATCACCCCATGCCCACTGCTCCCAATCAATCACCCGGATCACGCCCTGCTGATCCGCCAGGTTCAGAGCCGCTGGGGAGGTGGGGAGGATCGAGGGCGTCCAGCCGGGCCAATCCTGGTGAACCAGGATGTTCCCAAACTTCAGGTCGTTATGAATCAGGCAACATGATTGATAATCAGCCTGCAGACAAGCCAGCGCTCGAGAAAGCTCGTCAGAGCGCTGGTAGAGCTTGTAAAAGGTAAGACCATCCAACGACACACGCCGATAGAGATCAGGCGTGAGGTTCTCCAACTCACTGCAGAAATCAGGCTGTTCGCCCCCATCCACCTCCGGATTGGCGCTCTCAAGATCCAGTTGAAGTTGATAGTCTCGTCGTTGAAAGGTCGCCTGGTGAAGGGTGGCCAGGCAGACACCGAGTGCGGTGGCGATTGGCGTCGGAAACGGCTGGGTGCCCGCGTAGAGCTTGCCCAGATCCCGATAGCCTTCCAGGAACCGGAAGATCAGGATGCCATTGTCGGCGTCATACTTCACCCCATCGGGCATGAAGGATCGCAGCTCGCGAAGCTGATCATCGCTGCCAAGCAGCTGATAAAGACGCCACTCTTCGAGAAAATCCTGCTTGGGTCCTTCCGCATCCCGAAACGGCGCCTGCTTCACCAGGAAGCTGGTTGGCATCCCATGATGGCTGCCACCTCCGGAGAGCTGCACCAGGAGATTGAGATTCTTGCCTGAGAGGGCCTTAACGCTCAGCAGAGAATCTGCCGGGCTGCACAGACGTTGCTGAACCAGGTAATCAACGATGGTGGCAGATTCAAGGCGAAGAACCATGGTCAAGCACGCATCACGGCCGGTGGCTCCAACAAGAACTGGGAAACGGCCTGTGCCAAGGCTTCGAGAATGCCGCTTGGCACTCTCGAAGCCAGGAACAGTCACCAAGCCGTTGTCAGGGACGCAGCACTGACGTCAGGAGAACGCGCGCATGCGGGTGCGGCGGCTGCGACGGCTCGGGCGGCTGGGACGGCTGGCGCGGCTGCGGCGGCTGCGGCGGCGGCGGCCATCACCACCGGAAATCGAGACCTCATCTTCGGGATTGAGATCCTTCAGGAAGCTGTCTGCTCCTGAAAGCAGATTCAGCCCCAACAACTTTGCATTGCTCGAGGATTCAGATGCCATGGGTTTCTCCTATGTCTGGCGTAAACCAGGTGCTGGGTTAACGATAGACAGTCGACAATCCTGTGTATCCTGCATGAACAATCATGCAGGCAACAGTCAGACTTCCATCCATCTGTTCAGCTTGAATCGCTGAACGGAAAGCAACGTAGAAGTCGAGCCGTAAGAGGACGGTAGGAAAATGGCAAGAAAGCTCTTATGTCGGCCGCAGGGCGGTGCCCCTGCCAGCCTGGTCTCACACCGCAACGGACTGTGGACGCGTCGGCCCTCCTGGATCAGCTGATCCCTGCCCTGCGCTCTCCCGCCGGGGCCGCGGCCTTCGTGCCGCTCTACGCCCTCTGGGTGACGCTGCTGCTGCCGGGGGTGTGGGCTTCGATGCTGGCGGGCGCCCTCTACGGCACCTGGCTGGGCAGTGCCCTGGTGTTCGTGGGAGCGAGCCTGGGGGCGGTGGCGGTGTTCCTGCTGGGCCGGAGCCGTCTGCGGGAGTGGGCGCGGCGGCGGCTGGCCGGCACCCCGAGGCTGCAGGCGATCGAGCGGGCCGTGAGCCGCGAGGGCCTGAAGCTGGTGCTGCTCACCCGCCTCTCGCCCGCCTTCCCCTTCAGCCTGCTCAACCTCGCCTACGGCCTCAGTGAGGTGAGGCTGCGCGACTACGTGATCGGCCTGATCGGCATCCTGCCCGGCACGATCCTCTTCTGTGCGCTCGGTGCGCTGGCCGGCGACGTGGCCCGCTTCGGGGAGGTGCTCTCGGGCCAGGCCGACGCCGGAACCTGGGCCCTGCGGATCACGGGAATCGTGGCCACCCTGGCCTCTGTGTGGCTGGTGGGGCGGTCGGCCCAGCGGGCGTTGCAGAGTCCGGACGCGGACTGATGTCTCCCCTCAGGTGCGGTTGCGGTCGGCGGGATCCGATGGCAGCCGCCAGTCGCGCAGGGCAGCGATCGCCACGAACCAGCCCAGCCGGAACCTGGCCGCCAGGCCCGGCCGGGCGGACAGCTCGGCGAGCTTGGCCCGGCCGCAGTCGGTCTTGATCCAGCGGTGGATCGCCGGGGAGCCGGCGGATGGCACGGGTGTGGGGTCGGCCACCGGAACTGGCTCCTGGAGGCGTGCTGATCTGGACATTCAGCCCCATCATGGCGCTCTCTAAGTTTTGCGACGCGGGTGCCGTCCTTTCACGCCTCCGCTCCATCCGCCGCCCTTGCCTGGAGCGCCGTCCCCCTGGCCCTCCTGCTCGCGCCGGCGGTGGCTTCGGCCTCCACCTACCAGGCGCTCTGCGACAACAAGCCCTGCACGATCCGGCTCGACGCCCGCGGGCTGGAGGGGCCGGCGGGGGTGATCCAGGCCAACCGCATCGCCAAGTGGATGAGCCTGGGCCGGATCCGCACAGGCTCGGCGGCCGGACGCACCCTGGTGACGGCCGGTACCTCCCTGATCACCCCGGCCACCTACTTCGCGCCGGCGGGCCTCGGAGCCCCCATCGGTCTGGCGGGCAGCCTGGTGGGTCGCCTGTTCGGCGGCCTCACCAGCGGCAGGGAGGTGGATCTGGCCTTCGAGGTGATCGGCTACGACCACGAGGGCCGCCGCCTCACCCAGACCTTCCGCTTCGTGAACCCGAAGCCGGCCGAACAGGTGCGCCAGCTGCTGCCGGGCATCAGCGGTCTGGCGATGGGCCAGATCCGCCCGATCGAGGATCTCCACCGCAGCTTCGACGAGCCGGGATCGCCCGATGGCCTGCCCGAGCGCCTGCAGCGGGTGCAGCCGCAAACGGCGGCGGCGACGTCGTCCGGCTGGCAGGCCTACCTCGAGAGCCGAGGTCTGGTGCCGTGGGCGGAGGCCAATCCCCAGCATGCCGAGCGGCTGCGCCGCAAGCTCTTCCCCGATGGCTGAGCCGGGTCCGTCTCAGCCATCGGAGCCGTCGCCCGGCGGGCCGTTCTCCAGCAGCGCCAGCAAGCCGGCCTCGTCGATCACCGCCACGCCCAGTGCCGTGGCCTTGGCCAGCTTGCTGCCCGCTTCCTCGCCCGCCACCACATAGCTGGTGCGGCGGCTCACCGAGCCGGTGACCTTCCCGCCCGCCGCCTCGATCCGCTCCTGGGCGCGGCTGCGTGTCAACGTCGGCAGCGTGCCGGTGAGCACGAAGGTGAGGCCGGCCAGGCTGGCGGATGCCGCCTCCACCGCCGGTGCCCGTTCGGCAGCGGTGGCCTCCAGGCTGAAGCCGTGCCCAGCCAGCTCCCGCAGCAGCTGCTGGTTGGCGGGGGTGGCGAACCACTGCTGCAGCGACTGGGCGATCTCGCCGCCGATGCCGTGCACGGCCGTGATCCGCTCGGGCTCCCGCAGGGCCGCCGTGGCCAGGTTGGCGCTGGAGGGGAACATCCTCGCCAACGCCCTGGCGTTCACCTCGCCCACGTGGTGGATCCCCAGGCCATAGAGCTGGCGGTGCCACGGCTGGGCCTTGGAGGCCTCCAGCGCCGCCGCCAGATTCGCCGCAGACTTCTCCCCCATCCGCTCCAGGCTGGCCAGCAGGGCGGCGTCGAGGCGGTAGAGGTCGGCGATCGAAGCCACCAGGCCCCGGTCCACCAGCTGCTCGATCAGCTTGCCGCCGAGGCCGTCCACGTCGAGGGCCGCCTTGCTCACCCAGTGGCGCAGGGAGCCGCGCAGGATCGCCGGGCAGCTGCTGTTGACGCAGCGCGTCGCCGCCTCACCCGTCTCGCGCACCAGCTCCGAGCCGCACTCCGGGCAGGCGTGGGGCAGGGCCAGCGGGATGGCCTTCACCGGGCGCAGTTCGGGCAGCACCCGCACCACCTCGGGGATGATCTCGCCGGCCTTGCGCACCACGATCGTGTCGCCGCTGTGGAGGTCCAGCTCCGCCAGGCGGTCGGCGTTGTGGAGGGTGGCGCGGCTCACGCTGGTGCCGGCGAGCGCCACCGGCTCGAACTCCGCCACCGGCGTCACCGCCCCGGTGCGGCCCACCTGGGCCACCAGGCGCAGCAACCGTGTGGGGGCTTCTTCGGCGGCGTACTTGAGGGCGATCGCCCAGCGGGGCGCCTTCTGGGTGAAGCCGGCCTCGGCCTGGAGGCGCAGGTCGTTGAGCTTCACCACCACGCCGTCGGTGGCGTAGGGCAGGGCTCGGCGCTTCTCCTCCCAGGCGCTGAAGAAGCCCTCCACCGCAGCCAGGTCGGGCAGGAGCTCGGCATTGGGGTTGACCCGGAATCCGGCGGCCTGGAGCCAGGCCAGGGTGTCCCACTGGCTGGTGGGACGGGCCGGATCGCGGCTGCCGCCGGCGCTGCCGGGATCCCAGTCGTCGGGAAGGTGGAGGGTGTAGGCGAAGAAATCGAGGCGACGGGCGGCCACCACCGTCGGATCGAGCTGCCGCAGGGTGCCGGCGCAGGCGTTGCGGGGGTTGGCGAAGGGCGGCTCGCCGCGGGCTTCGCGCTCCGCGTTGATGGCGCCGAAGGTGGCGTCGGGAATGAAGGCCTCGCCGCGCACCTCCACCCAGGCGGGGGGGTGCTCCAGCTGCAGCCGCAACGGCACGCTCTGGATCGTGCGCACGTTGGCGGTGATCACCTCGCCCCGCTCGCCGTCGCCGCGGGTGGCGGCCCGCAGCAGCACGCCGTCGGCATAGCTGAGGGCGAGGGCGTTGCCGTCGATCTTGAGTTCCCCCACCATCGGCAGGGCGGGCGGGGGCGCGTCGTCCTCGGGCAGGCGGTCGAGCGCGCGCAGCAGGCGGCCGTACCAGGCCTCAAGCTCCTCGAAGCTGAAGGCGTTGTCGAGGCTGAGCAGGCCGATGCGATGGGCCACGCTCACGAACCCTTCGGCCGGGGCCCCGCCGACGCGGCGGGTGGGGCTGTCGGGGGTGATCAGCGCCGGATCGGCCGCCTCCAGATCCACCAGCTCGCGGTAGAGGCGGTCGTAGACCGGATCCTCCATCTCCGGAGCATCCAGCACGTAGTAGGCGTGGGCGGCGCGGTTGAGCAGGCGGCGCAGCTCCTCCGCCCGGTGTCGGGCGCGCTGGGGGGCGTCGGTGGCGGCATCCACGCGGCGGGGGCGGCTGGAGGGATCAGGCCGCGGCCACCTTGCGGATCCGGTCGACCCGCCAGGCGTCCTCCACCTTCGCGAAGGTGAAGTCGAGCGGCAGCTCCTCGTTGCCCTCCGACTTGAGCTTCACGGTGAGGGTGATCTGGCCCTCCTGCAGCCGCGGCCGCCCCGACTTGAGGTTGCGGTACTTGTTCAGCTGCAGGCCCGCCAGGAAGCGGATGAACTGGGTGCGGTTCACATGGGAGCGGTAGTTCTTGGTGGTGAGCAGGTAGGCGCCATCGATCTGGCCACTGGCCACCTGGGTGAAGAACTGCTTGATCAGCGGGTTGATGCCGCGGGCGCTGAGCACCAGCTTCACCGCCGTGTAGGTCCAGTAGAGGAGCAGGGCCCCGGCTCCGGCCAGCAGGGCCTTGGTGCCGATCGTTTGGGCCAGTCCCCAGTCCATGGCGCGCGGGCAGCGTTTCAGAGCACCAGAGTCTGACCGACGACCCCGCCAGACTGGGTGCGCCGCTCCCGCCACCGTGCGCCGGCCCGCCCGCGGCCCTGCCCGATGCCCCTGGAACCGCTGCTGCCCCTGTTCCACCGGCTCAACCGCGAGCACTTCGAAGGCAGCCTGGTGCGCGATGGGCGGCCCCTGGTGGAGCTGCGCTGGAGCGACGGGCGGATGAGCCGCACCGCCGGCCTCTACCGCCGCGGCCGCCGGGCCGATGGCCGCCCGCTCTGCGAGATCGTGCTGTCACGGCCGGTGCTGACGCCCCTGCCGGCCAGTGCCACCCTCGGCACGCTCTGCCACGAGATGATCCATGCCTGGGTGGATCGTGTCCTGGAACGGCAGGAGGTGCACGGGCCCCATTTCCGCTCCCGCATGGTCCGGATCAACGCGGCCCAGCGGGAGTTCGAGGTGAGCCTGCGCCACCGCTATCCACTGCCGCTGGCCGCGGCCCGCTGGATCGCCCGCTGCCCCTGCTGCGGCGTCAGCGCCCCCTACCGGCGGCGGGTGCGGGGGGTGGCCTGCCGGCTCTGCTGCGACCGTCTGCACGGCGGCCGCTGGGATGCCAGCTGCCAGCTGGTGTTCGAACCCCACGCCGCCTAGGGTGCGATCCACCTGGGGTTGGCGGGTGGATCTGTTTCTCTGGGTGCTGCAGGGCGGCGGCGTCTCGATCGCCCTGGTGGGGATGGGCCGGGAGCGCTGGCTGCGGGCCCGGCGGCGGGGCATGGCCCCTCCCTGCGGCGCCGCGGGATGGGGCCGTTAACGTCGGAACGGATCGGTGCCGAGGGCACGACGGCGGAGGCCATGAACGGTTCGGGTGAGGCAGGCCGCCGGGGGCGGCGCCGGACGGGCGGCTCCCTCGACCAGTGGATGGCGGCGGGGCGGCAGCTGGTGGACGGCGTGGCCGGGGCCCGTCCGGGCAGCCGCTCCGGCGGCCGTGGCGTGGCCGGTCGCGGTGGCGGGCCCTCGGGCCTGGGGGGTCTGGGCCGCTGGGTGGAGAACCGGATCGACTGGCTGCTGGAGGGCGACGACGACTGGCCGGAGCCCTGGCAGGAGCCGCCGGGCCGGGGGCGTCGCGAAGGGCGGGATCCGGAGCCCGTCCGCTGGGACGGCCGCCGCGGCGCCCCGGAGCGCGACGACGGCCGCGAAGATCCCTGGGCCAGGCCCGCGCCACCACCGTCGCCACCGCCGTCGCCGGCGGCCGCCGCTCCCGACCCCGAACGGCCGCGCCGGGCCCTGGAGGCCATCTCACGGCGCTCGGCCCCGCTGCTGCCTGCGGCCGGTCCAGGGGCGGCCCCGCCGTCGCCGGCCGCCTCGAGCGCTCCGCCGCCGCCCGATTCCGGTGCGAGGCCCCTGCCCCGCTCCAGCCGCCGCCCCCGCTGAACCGTCTCAGCTCAACCGTCTCAGCTGAACCGTCTGCCCGCCGACGGCTCCCCCACTAGCGTTGGACGGTCATCCAAGCCAGGACACACGACCCATGAGCAACCTCATCGTGGTCGGCTTCCCCAAGGTGGAGGAAGCCGAGGAGGTGCGCAAGGAACTGGTCAGCATCCAGCAGGAGCATCTGATCTCCCTGGAGGATGCGGTGGTGGTGGAGCACGACGCCGAGGGGCAGGTGCATCTGCGCCAGGCCCTCAACCTCACCGCCGCGGGCGCCCTGGGCGGTGGCTTCTGGGGATCGCTGGTGGGCCTGCTGTTCCTCAATCCGTTGCTGGGCGCCGCCGTGGGTGCCGGCGTGGGCGCGGCCTCCGGTGCTCTCAGTGATCTGGGCATCAACGACGGCTTCCTGCGGGAGCTGGGCGAGACCCTGCCGAAGGGCAGCGCCGCCCTCTGCCTGCTGGTGCGCGACGCCACCCCCGATCGGGTGCTGGAGCGGCTGCGCAGCCACGCACCCCACGCCAAGCTGCTGCGCACCAGCCTCAGCCACACCGACGAGAACAAGCTGCGGGACCTGCTCGATCAGAGCCGCAAGCAGGCCGAGGCCCTCCGGCTCGGCTGAGCCCAACGCGCCCGGCCCGGATCAGCTCACCACCCGCAGGTTGGGGCGGCCATGGCCCGTGGGCCGCGCCGCGGAGCGCCGCTGGGCGGCCGGCCTGGCCTGGACGGCGGTGTGGGGGGCGTGCACCTGGAAGTCCCAGCCGTTGGCCTGCAGCTGGCGGTTCACCGGCTCGATCAGATCGCGGGGAAGATCCTCGGCCATCTGCTCGGCCGAGGTGCTGATCGCCGGCGAGCCCTGCTTGAGCGCCCAGAGCAGTTCGGCCCACTGCTCCACCAGGGTGCGCTGGGCCATGGGCACCAGGCCCTCCTGCTCGAGCAGGGCCTGGCAGCCGGCGCGCTGCCAGAGGGTGGTGCGCGTTCGGTGGGGGGTGGTGGCGTCGGGCTGACGGGCCAGGCCGAGGTGGAGGGCCCGGGCGCTGGGACGCCCGCCCGCCTCACGCAGGCCGGCCCGATCCAGCAGGCGGCCGCAGAACACGGCGGAGATGCCGAACAGGCGACCCAGGTCGGTGAGGGTCAGCCACGGGGAGGGGGAGGGGGACACGACGGGACCGTGATGGCGTTCCGACCATGGTGTCCGAGACAAGAGATCGCGCAAGTTGTCAAGTGGAAACCGCCACAGGGGCGGCTGACTTCATCAAGCTTCATGAACGGGCGTCGGCCGACTCGCAGTCCGGCCCCAGCCACTGCTCCAGCAGCGGCGAGAACACCTCCCGGATCACCGTGAGTTCGCGGCCGGCCCGGAAGAAGCGGTAATGGCGGCTCCAGAACGGTCCCTGGCGCTCGAAGCCGCGCTCCAGCCAGGGAGCCGTGACCCGCGCCAGCCCATCCACCTCACGGAACAGCTCCGCCCGCTCAGCGGTGAGGCTGCGCCAGATCGGCTGCTGCCGGTCGCGCAGATGCTCCTCGGCCTCCGCCTGGTTCCACCAGCTCTCGGCCCAGGCCAGGGCCTGACCGCCGCAGCGCAGCCACACCTGGCGGCGCAGCAGCGGCGGCGCCAGCTCGGCCACTTCCACGGGACGGCCGCCCGGATCGGCCGGATCGGGCGCCATCCCGATCAGATCCACGCTCACCGGCACACCGGTGAGCAGCTGCAGGTGGCGGGTGGGGCTGCCGTCGCCGAGCAGCAGCAGGCGCCAGGGGCCGCTGAGCTGGCTGCCGGCGCGGGCGTCGACCACCTCGGCGAAGGGGGCCTGCCAGAGACAGGTGGGCGACGGCAGCAGCAGCGGCGGGGGGGCGGGTCGTTCAGGCTACGGAGACGGAAGGGGCCGCCGCGGCAGCCGGGGCCGGCTTCAGAAGCCGCCGCTGATGCTCACCTGCTGCTGCTGGCCGTTGCGCTCGATCACCACCGACTCGCCGGAGGCCGACCGCAGGCGCCAGCCGGTGCTCCCGATCATCTCGCCCACCGAGGCGCTGGTGGAACTGCCGCCCATCTGAAAGATGGCCGAACCGTTCTCGCCCGGCACCTGCACCACACCCACCAGTTCCGGCACGCCGCCCGCGGCGCGCGGCAGGGGAGCCGGCGGCGGGGCGGGGCTGGCGGCGGAGCCGCTGCCGCCCACCCAGCTGCCCACGGCCGGAGCACCGGCCGGAGCAGCCGCCGCCTGGGTGAGGGTGCCGCTCACCGGCACGCGCAACGGTGTGGCCTGGCTGGCCGTGCCGCCGCCCCGGAGCGGTTCGAGTTCCTGCACCCAGGCCTCCTCGGGCGGTGGCGGCGGCAGGCCGTCACCGCCACCGTTCACGGCCGCCACCGGCGCGGAGGTCTCCCTGGCGGCGTCACCGCCCAGCGGCCCGATCGACTTGAGCCGCTCCAGCAGCTGCAGGCTGCGTTCCTGCTGCAGCGCCACCGTGGCCTGGTTCCAGCCGCGCCAGAGCAGCAGGGATGTGCCGGTGGCCGCCAGTGAGCAGAGCAGCAGCATCAGCAGGATCGGCCGCCGCTCCGCCGGGGGTGGCGCGGCCGGCGTCGGGGGTTCGAAGGCTTCGTAGGCCGCGAGATAGGCGGGCGGCAGGCGCGGCGGCTCATCGCGCACCTCCACGTCGATCGGGGCGGCATCACCGCAGGCTGGGGAGCCACCGGCCGGGTTGCTGAGCTCGTGGGGATCGGGACCACGGCCTAAGCCAGGCAGGTGGGCGCTGAACACCCGGTCCATCACCTGCTCGGCCTTGAGCTCCCAGAAGGCGCGGGAGGCGAGCGTACGGGAGGGGGCCATGGCCGCCGGGCTCAGGCGTGGGGGTGGCTCAGAGTAATCGGGTCGGGCGGAATCGTCGCGCTGTTCGCGGTGCCACGGCGGCGCTGGAGTTCCAGCCAGAGCAGCAGCGCGTTCACGTCGGCCGGACTGACGCCAGGCACGCGGGAGGCCTGGCCCAGGCTGAGCGGCTGCACGGCGGCGAGCTTCTCGCGCGCTTCGTGCGAGAGCGTGCCGATGGCGGCGTAGTCGAGCCCGGCGGGGATCGGCCGGTGCTGCTGTTTCTTCACCTGATCGATCTGCTGCTGCTGGCGGGCCAGGTAGCCGCTGTACTTCACGTCGATCTCGGCGGCCTCGCGCACCTCGGGCGGCAGGGCGGGATCGGCCAGGCCGTGGCGCACCAGATCGGCGCCGTGGAAGCCCGGCCGGCGCAGCAGGTCGGCCAGGGTGATCGAGCCCTTGATCGTCGCGCCGGTGTCGGCGGCCACCGCCGGGGCCACCGGATCGCTCGCCTTGAGCCGCACCGTTTCCAGGCGCCGCTTCTCCGCATCGATCGCCTCCTGCTTGCGGCCGTAGATCTGCCAGCGGCGCGCATCGATCAGGCCCAGCTCGCGGCCGAGCGGCGTGAGGCGGCGGTCGGCATTGTCGCCGCGCAGCACCAGGCGGTATTCGCTGCGGCTGGTGAGCACCCGGTAGGGCTCGCGCAGATCCTTGGTGACCAGATCGTCGATCAGGGTGCCGATGTAGCTGCCCTCCCGGGGGAAGTGCACCGGCTCCTGGCCGCGCAGGCGGCGGGCGGCGTTGAGGCCGGCCACCAGCCCCTGGGCGGCGGCCTCCTCGTAGCCGGTGGTGCCGTTGAGCTGGCCGGCGGAGAACAGGCCGGCGATGCGCTTGGTCTCCAGGGATGGCCGCAGCTGGGTGGCGGGCAGGTAGTCGTACTCCACCGCGTAGGCGGGACGCAGCATCACGCACCGCTCCAGCCCCGGCAGGGTGCGCAGCAGTTCCAGCTGCAGGCGTTCGGGCAGGCCGGTGGAGAAGCCCTGGATGTAGAGCTCGGGGGTGTCTCGGCCTTCCGGCTCCAGGAAGATCTGGTGGCTGTCCTTGTCGGCGAAGCGCACGATCTTGTCTTCGATCGAGGGGCAGTAGCGGGGCCCCTTGCTGTCGATGAAGCCGCCGTAGATCGGCGTGAGGTGGAGGTTGTCGCGGATGAGTTGGTGGGTGGCGGCGGTGGTGCGGGTGATGTGGCAGCTCATCGGCTCGCCGCTCACCCAGGCGGTGGGATCGAAGGAGAAGAAGCGGTGGTGGGCGTCGCTGGGTTGCTCCTCCAGCTGATCCAGCGCCACGCTGCGCCGGTCGACGCGGGCCGGGGTGCCGGTCTTGAGCCGGTCGGTGCGGAAACCGAGGGCCTGGAGGGCTTCGGTGAGGCCTTCGGCGGGCTGTTCGCCGGCGCGGCCGGCCGGCATCGACTGGTTGCCCACCCAGATCCGACCGCCCAGGAAGGTGCCGGTGGTGAGCACCACGGCATCGGCGGCGTAGATGCTGCCGAAGTAGGTGCGCACCCCGATCACGCGGGCGTCGCCGCCGGCCTCCCCGGCGGGCCCAGGGTCGCCCTCGATCTCGAGGCCGGTCACCATCGCCTCGCGCAGGGCCAGGTTGGGGGTGTGCTGCAGCAGCTGCAGCATCTGGCGGGCGTACTGGCGCTTGTCCGTCTGGGCGCGCAGGGCCCACACGGCGGGGCCGCGGCTGGCGTTGAGCACCCGCTTCTGCAGGGCGGTGGCATCGGCGAGGCGGCCGATCACACCACCGAGGGCATCCACCTCGTGCACCAGCTGGCTCTTGGCCGGACCACCCACCGCCGGGTTGCAGGGCTGCCAGGCGATGCGGTCGAGGTTGAGGCTGAACAGGGCGGTGGAGATCCCCAGCCGGGCGGCGGTGAGCGCCGCCTCGCAACCGGCGTGGCCACCGCCCACGACGATCAACTCGAAGGTTTCGGTGGGGGTTGCGCGGAAGCCCATCGGTTCAATGTATGGCGCGCAGCCCGCCGTCCGGGCCCAGGGTGGCGGCGTAGGCGGGATCCTCCGTGCCGCAGAGCCGATCCCACACCGTGAAGTAGAGGCCGAAGTGCACGCCGGGGCGGCGGTGGTGGAGGGAATGGTGGGCCGGACCGATCACCCAGCGGCCGAGCCAGTGGTGGGGGAAGCGCAGCGGCAGGTGATCAAGCCCCAGATGGTTCACGATCGCCCAGATCGTCATCGTGCTCAGCACCGCCAGCAGGGTGACCAGGTGCAGCGGCAGGACCATCACCACGGCCACCAAGAAGAGCGCCTGCACCAGAGCTTCGGGCGGATCGAAGGCGAAGGAGGTCCAGGGGGTGGGCTGGCGGGTGCGGTGGTGGCCGCGATGGAACCAGGGGAAGAGGGCGCGGTGATGGAAGAGGCGATGGGTGGCATAGAACACGGCGTCCTGCAGGATCAGCACCACGAGATAGCTGAACCCCAGATACCACCAGCCGTAGGCGTCGGGCCGGGCATAGAGGCGCGTCCAGCCATGGGCCTGGAGCGAAAGCACGCCGGCCGTGGCCAGGGCGAACACACCGGCGGAGAGCACCGAGAGGCGGATGTCGTGGCGAATGCCGTCGCCCCGTTGGCCGGAGCGAGCGTAGAGCCACCACCAGGAAGCGCCGGCCACCAGGAAATAGCGCGCCAGGATGATCAGGAAGAACGCGATTCCGTAGAACGTGAAGGAATGCTGGCCCAGCGTTCGCATCAGCAACTGGGCATCGACAGTCGTGGCTGGGATGGAAGCGATGTGCATGTGGCCGTATTCCCTTTTCCTGCTTCCAGCCCCACCCTAGGAACGCCGCTCCGCTTCAGCCACCACGGCCATGCAGCGCTACCTGATTCGCCACCACACCACCTACCACTATGGGACGGCGGTGCGGCTCGGCCCCCATGCGCTGCGGCTGCGGCCACGGGAGGGCCATGAGCTGCGGATCGAAACCTCGGCCCTGCGGATCACGCCACCGGCCACGCTGCGCTGGCACCGGGATGCGGAAGACAACTCGGTGGCGATCGCCAGCTTCGGCGAGCCCTCCAGCCGACTGCTGATCCAGAGCGAACTGGTGATCCAGCAATACCACCAGGCGCCGCTGGATTTCCTGGTGGACGAGGAGGCGGTGTTCTATCCGTTCACCTATGGCGCCGAGGACCAGCTGCTGCTGGCCCCCTACCGGCTGGAAGGCGGCACCGGCACCACGCCGCTGCTGGCCGCCTGGGTGGCCGGGCTGCATGCGCCCGGCGAGCGGCTGGAAACCTATGCGCTGCTGGAGCGGATCTGCGAGCGGATCCAAGGCACGCTGCGCTACCAGCGGCGCGAGGAACCAGGCGTGCAGGCAGCGGAGCACACCCTGGCCAGCGGCTCCGGTTCCTGCCGCGACTTCGCCACCCTGTTCCTGATGGCGGCGCGGCGGCTGGGCCTGGCGGCCCGCTTCGTGAGCGGCTACCTGCATGCGCCAGCCACGGCGGGCGATGAAGGTTCCACCCATGCCTGGGCGGAGGTGTATCTGCCGGGGGCGGGCTGGACGGGCTTCGATCCCACGATCGGCACCCTGGCCGGCCCCGATCACATGGCGGTGGCAGTGGCGCGCCGGCCCGAGGCGGTGCCGCCGGTGGCGGGCTCGTTCCTGGGCCCGGCAGGTTCGAGCCTGGAGGTGGGTGTCGCGGTGACGCGGCTGGGTGAGGAGGGGTGATCGTGGAGGGGGAGCTTGCTTGAGTTCGATGAGATCCTCGTCAGATACGTTCCGTCTCCTGAAATGGCTTGGGGTAGCGAGGCGCAGGCTGACAGGATCACCAAAGCTTGTGCGCCGATGAAGCCATCGGCAGCGATAGCTTAGCCGATATCCATGGCCCTCTGTTCGATGTCTCCACAGTTTCATCAGTGATCATGTTGCAAGCCACGGCGGGCCATCGGCTCCAATGGCTGCGAGCTGTTTCGTCGAAGCTCGAAAGACCAGACATGACACACTGAGGAGTCGACTCGCGCGGCCAGGCAATGGACGGCTATGGCCGAGTGTTGAGACTGGTGGCCGGTCCTGTTGACTGCTGCCCGAATGACCCTGACCCTGGATCTGCCGCAGGTGCACCAAGCAAATGCCCGCATGATTCGCCGAGCGAGCGGATCAGGAAAGTAAGCAGAACTGAGGGTGAAGCCATCAGGAAGTGACGAAGGTAACAGAAGCGCTGTCTTGCTTGTGCAAACGATCGCCAGAACAGCACTGCGCAAACAGCAGGAAAGGCGGCGGCGCGCAGTGGTCGCTGCAGGGCACTCACAGGGAGAGTGGCTGCATACCAACGCCCGTATTGGAACGCAATCGGCCAGAAATCGCGGATTCTGGTGACATGGATGTGACCGATGACCAGCTTCGGTTCATGCCGGATGACGATTCCCTTCTTGCGGCACTGTTGGATGAGATGGGTCTCGAGGCCAAAACCTGTGGGTTCAAAGCCTCCCAGTCGCTGGAAAAGCTCGCGCTGAATGGCCCAGTTCGAGCCTGGCAGATCGCCGCGATCCGGATTACGAATCCCGTCAAGCCATTTGGAGTACTCAACGAAGTAGTGTGTCCAACTGGCGTACGTTTGCGGGTTTGCATTGGACACCGAACCACCCACGATGCCCGCTCCCGAAGCAAAGGAGTCTGTCAATACCCGTAAGTAGTTTCGTGGAAAGCGGATGTGATCGTCGGCAAAGGCCAGTAATGAACCATGGGCAGCAGAGATGGCGCGATTCCGGGCTAATGGGATCGGTTCGTCGGGAAGGCATGCCACTCGGCGAACATCGGGGAAATCGAGACCCAGGCGCTCGGAGCATCGCGATCCGTCGAAGTCTGCGCAGAGAATCTCATGTGGTATCGACGCATCGGCGCAGAAGGAGGCCAGGGTTTCAAAGATGGAATCATATCCGCGGTTGGGCGAGATCACGATGATCACACTCACCAATGGCTGGATTGGATCTGCCACTTCAATCCCTCAGTTCTTTGCCGCGAAGGCGCGAAGTCGTGCGGGGGCCAACCAGGTTCCGAGCATGCCGACCATTTCACCTGTACGGGCCATCATCGAGAGAGGGATGAGCAACAGGTAGCCAGCGGCGCGCCGAGTGGCGCCAAGCTCGAGTGCGCTGCTGAAGCGCCCCCAGTTACGGAAATCCAGTAGGTTGTGCCATAAAGGAGTGGCGATACAGTCAAGTGGGCCTAAATGCTTGGCCCGCTGCGAAACCGATTGCGTAGACATGCGATGCAGCAGATAGACTTCGTGCCCGAACCGGACGTGCAGACGTGAGCACCACCACGTCCAATCGAAGGCATGTGCGACGCGTTGCGCGGGCAAGAAACATGGCACGATACCGTCCCGGAGCAAGTCATCGGCAAGGATTGAGCCGGCGCAGGTCCGTCCGTAATCCGTGCGATAGCGCAGGCGGTCGAAGGTTCTTTTTCTCATGGCCAGGTTATGGCTGAGGAAACCGGTGGCACGTCCCTGTTCACCAAGGATGAAAGCCCAGGAGATGGAGGCTGCCACTTGATGCGTCAACCGGTTGGCAGAGCGCATCGAATCTGCTGCTTCAACAGTGCGGAACAAAGATGGCCCACAGGTGACTTCGGCTCCTTGTTCAATGCCGCGTGTGAGAGCCCTGAGCCAGCCTGGTAAGGGCACCACATCTGAGTCGAGCATGGCAAGAATCGATCCTCGAGCCTCGACCGCGCCAAGGTTTTTGAGTGCATAGTAGTGTTCGCCAGCTGCCGCAATCGTTCGAATGGCGGCGAAGGGAGAGGGGCAATCGGCCAGACAACGCCACGCCTCACACTGATCGGCAGAGCCGACCAGCAGGACTTCAACGCGATTTAAATCGTAGTCCTGGCAACGCAGCCCTTCCATAACGTCACGGACATTGCCGAGATCGAGGGATTCGTTATAGCCTTCAATGACAACAGAAACCAAAGGGGTGAGCATCTCAGCTGGTCTCCTCTGCAATCAACGATTTCCAGACCGCTTTCCCATACCCAGCTGCTTCGCCGACCGACCAAGCAGTCAACGATAGGAGCGTATAGGGGCTTGATTTCAGGTAAGCCCCAGTGAATCCGGGTGCTTGAAGTGCCAGCCAGCCGTTGCGTATCCACAGGTAGATGGGCAGGAGAGGGGCACTCAGCATACGGGCAATGTTTTCGCTGGTTGAGTGCCGGAATTGTTCTGAGCGTAAGCGAGCAAAGGTTTCCCCGTGTCTCCTCTGCTTGGCAAGAATGCGATCCAGTTTCTCGGGATTTTGATGACGCACATGGATGCGCGGGTCGAACCAAGGCTGTTGTCCTTCCATGGATGCGGACCAGTTGAAAGCAGTGTCAGAGCAATACCTGGTTTCGAGAAACGGACCTAGGCGTTCAAAGGCAGCTCGCTTGAGGGACAGCGTGCAGGTGGGGATATCGCGCATGAAGCGCGCGCGCCCAGCAGGTAGCCACATCGAGAACTCACTGAAGAAGTAACCCCATCCGATGGCACTTTTCGGATTCGCCGTTCCGATGGATCCGCCGATGATCCATGGCTCATGAGGGCGACCCTCCTCAGCATGAGGCGACGACCCTGGCGTGGGGGCATGCGCGTGCAGGATACGTTCTACCCAATCGGACTCTGCAATGCAGTCGGCATCCAGAAAGGCGATAATGATGCGTTCGCTGGCTTCGCATGCGATGTTCCGTCCAGCACCGGGGTAAAGACGCTGGGGGAAGGTGAGCAGCCGAACCTCGGGGAACTGCTCTCGGATTAATTGGTCGGTTCCATCGCAGGAACTGTCGACCACAATGATCTCGAATCCTGTGATCGACTGATGACGGAGAGATGCGAGTGCTGCTCCGACTGTTTCCGCAGAGTTGTAAGAAACGATGGCAACGGTAAGATTTTGAGGGTCGCTCAGATGTGATCGATCTGGACGCTGCTCAATTCTTTCGAAGTAGCCTTTCGCGATGGCCAATTGGGACACTGCGTAGGGCATCAGACCCTCGATTCCAGTTCGACGCAAGGTCGTGCCTAGAAGAACCCGCCAGGGCAGGGGCCGACCAACGCGCCGGGCACCGCGCCCATAGCGAACATGCATAGCCCAAAAGGCTTTCCAATCCTGTGCATGGTGATGAGACACAAGCGCCGGAGTCGTACTGATTTCATGCCCGGCAGACAGCCAGCGAGAACTGAACTCTCGATCCTCACCACCGGCCTGCAGGAAAAGCTCGTCGAAGCCTCCGAGTGAGCGGAATTGATCTGCGGGCACGCACAGATTGCTGCTGATCGCGAAGCGATGGGGCGACGAGACGGTGACTTCAGCGATGGCTTCGATGTGCGCATGATTGAAGCGTGCCAAGTGGCTCTGCGGTTCACCATTCGTATTCATTCCGGCGATCATGTGTTTGGGATTATGATCACAGGCTGTTGACAATGTGGTTAACCAGTCGCGTGCAGGGCGACAATCGTCGTCAAGGAAGACAAGGTGCGAGCCGATTGCTGCGCGAGCGCCGTTGTTACGCGCTGCTGCTGGTCCGCGATTGGGTTGTCGAAGGAGGTTGACGTTTGCTGGTACGACGGCAGGAGGTGACGACCCATCATCAACGACGATGATTTCAAAGTCGCCAGGAGGTACGTCGATGCGAGCCAACTGGCGGAGACATGACGCGAGCTCGCTCGGCCTGTTGAATGTTGGGATGATGACCGAAAAGCGAACAGCGGAAGTCGACTCAGCCCCTGCCGGCGCGCAAGACGGTGGAGAGGTAGCGGGCCCGGTCAACGCCCCATCCTGAGGCGGTGTACAGCCGAAGTAACGTTCGGAGGGGTTCGTTGATGCCATGACAAGGTTGTGTCTTGACAGCAAGCTGGAGGGGATCTCCAGCTCAGATTAGCTGGCATCTTATCCAATTCGCCCCGTTATAGCGATGATTGGTAAGTGGGTGGCCTGATCTACGCTGTCGTGCTGGCATCGACAGATTCTTTCGACCGTTCGACATTCAGGTCACGGCCACCAGTCGATGCGTCCAGGCCCTCTCTTGTTCGAGAAGCGTCTTGAGGCTGGGAGTTGTGCTGATTCGATGAGCGCAAAAAGCGACTTTGGTCGCTCAATGGTTGTGCCTTAGGCAAAGACTTTTCGCCCACCTGGCTCCGTTCAGTGCGTTGTCCGGGCATCGCGATGTGCGGTGTACAAAGGCGCCTGAGTGCTTGCTGGAGAAAGCGCCCGGTTCAAGGCCTTCACGCGGCACATCTGGCTGGCCTGCCATGCTGATTCAGTTTGAGGGCTGCGGTGGCGAGCCGAGGTTCGTCAGGAGGACAGCGCACACTGCTGCGAGCGTCGTTTCCAAGCTTGCCGCGTCTCTTGAGCGAGGCTTGCTCCTTGCCATGGTGAACGGGTGGTCCTGGTCTCATGGGGGCCTTCGTTGGTTACCTTGCTTGTATTCGCCGGCGTTCGACCACCCAAGCGAACCAGCCGCACCCCTCGGTCCGCTGCTCCACGCCTTCGGCAGAGCTATGTTTTTTCCGCTTCCTCCGCTGCCACAGCCCCATGCTTGCCGGAAGGCCCTGGAGCGAGTGGATCGAGCGCTACGAACAGGGCCACGCCCATCCGCTTAACCAGGCCTGTCATCTGCTGGGGATTCCGCTGATCGTGGTGTCCCTGCCGGGGGCTGCCGCCAGCCTGCTCTGGCCCTGGCTCTGGCCGGCCGCCCTGGCCCTGTTCGTGATCGGCTGGGGCCTGCAGTTCCTGGGCCATGCCATCGAGGGCAAGCCACCGGAGTTCTTCAGTGATCCCCGCTTCCTGCTGGTGGGCGTGCGCTGGTGGCTGCACAAGATCACCGACCGCTGAGCGTTGAGGTCGCCGCTCAGAGCAGCAGGGCCAGCCCCTCGGCGTAGCTGCCCACCTGCGGCAGCGGTGCCTTGCCATGGCGTGCGAGCGCCGCGGTGGCGATCGCCGAGGCCTCGGGCAGCCGGTCGTAGGGGATCGAGGGATAGGCGTGGTGGAGCGAGTGGTGCGGCAACCCTCCCATCAGGAAGTTCAGCACCGGTCCGGCGGCGATGTTGCGGGAGGTGTAGAGCTGGGTGAGCTCGTAGGTGCTCTCGCGCTGCCACAGCCCGTGGTGCTCGATCATGCCCCGCACCTGCATCACCGCCCCCACCAGCCTCTCCACCACCAGCAGCATCAGGATCAGCTTCAGAACCTGCCCCTGCTGGATCGCCCAGGCGAACATCGCCCCCTGCACCAGCACGATGCCGATCAGGTCGGCGCGCAGGCCACCGATCAGCTTCGAGTGGTCGTCGCGCAGTTTCCAGGCGAACCAGAACATCGAGCCGATCAGCTGGATGCCGCCCATCAGGAGCGCACTGCCCCAGAACGGATGGTGGAAATGCCATCGGCGCAGGGAACCCGCCCGGGCCGCCTCCTCGGCCGTAGGTTCCCGCCGCTCCGGATCGCGCAGGTCCATCCCGTTCATGCGGTGATGGAGCATGTGCAGGTTGCGGTAGGTGAGATAGGGCCAGGCGATCGGCCAGCTCAGCGCGCAGCCCACCGCCTGCTCCAGATCCCCCTGATCCAGCAGGGTGGCGTGGCTGATGTCGTGGGTGGCGATCATCGGCAGCGCATAGATCAGCGTGGCCGCCAGCAGCCACAGCAGCGCCACCACGAGATTCGGCTCCTGCCAGTACATCCACAGGCAGGCGAGCGACGGCAGCAGCAGGGCCAGCAGCCGCAGCCAGCCCAGGCTCCGATTCACCTGGAACAGCGGCTGCACCTCATCCTCGATGGCTTCGCTCATCAGCCGGTCGGCGCGGCGCTGCTCCGGGCTCACCTTCGCAGCCTCCGCCCCCGGGGGAGCTTGGACGATCATCGTGATCTGGACTGGGACCTGGCCTGACGTTAGGCCAGATTGCCAGGGCGCCCCGTTCGAGGCCGCTCAGGGCGCCGCCAGGTTGCGGAAGCGGGTGAACTGGGGCTCGAACAGCAGCTTCACCGTGCCCACCGGGCCGTTGCGGTGCTTGGTCACGATCACCTCGGTGATGCCCCGGTCGGGCGTGTCGGGGTTGTAGTACTCGTCGCGGTAGATCATCAGCACCAGATCGGCGTCCTGCTCGATCGAGCCCGATTCGCGCAGATCGCTCAGCATCGGCCGCTTGTTGGTGCGGCTCTCCACCCCCCGGCTGAGCTGCGAGAGCGCCATCACCGGCACGTTCAGCTCCCGCGCCATCCCCTTGAGCCCCCGCGTGATCCGCGAGAGCTCCTGCACCCGGTTGTCGGGCGTGGAGCCCTCCATCAGCTGCAGGTAGTCGATCACGATCAGGCCGAGTTCCTTGCCCTGCTCGGCCATCAGCCGCCGGCAGAGGGAGCGCATCTCCAGCACCCCGGCGTTGGGCTTGTCATCGATGAACAGCGGCAGCTGGCCCAGCGTGTTGATGCCCTGGCCCAGCAGCGGCCATTCCTCCTGATGCAGGCGCCCGGTGCGCAGCCGGCCGCTCTCGATCCCCACCTCCATCGAGAGCAGCCGGTAGGTGAGCTGTTCCTTGCTCATCTCCAGCGAGAACACGCACACCGGCAGCTGGTGGAGCTGGGCCACGTTCTTGGCGATGTTCAGCACGATCGACGTCTTCCCCATCGCCGGCCGGCCGGCCACGATGATCAGGTCGCTGCGCTGCAGCCCCTGGGTGATGGCGTCGAGGTCGTAGAAGTTCACCGGGATCCCGGCCACCGAGGTGCCGAGGGAGCGGCTCTCGATCTCGTTGAAGGTGCTGGTGAGGATCTCGGCGGTGGGGGTGAGTCCCACCGAGGGCTTCTCCTGGCTGATGGCGAAGATCTGCTGCTCGGCCTCGTCGAGCACCTGCTCCATCGGCTTGCTCTGGTCGAAGCCCAGCCGGATCACCTCGTTGCCCGAGCGGATCAGCTGCCGCCTGAGGTACTTGTCCATCACCAGGCGGGCCACCTGGTCGATCGAGGCGGTGCTGAGCGTGCGCTCCACCAGTTCCACCAGCCGGTTGCTGCCGCCCACCTTCTCCAGCTGGCCCGTGTCGGCCAGCCAGGCCGCCATCGCGGTGAGGTCGGTGGGCTTGCCCTGCCCGTGCAGCATCAGGGCGGTGCGGTAGATCTCGCGGTGAGCCCCCAGATAGAAGGCCTCCGGGCGCAGCACGTCGGCGATGCGGCCCAAGGCCTCCGGATCCAGCAGGATCCCCCCCAGCACCGCCTCCTCGGCCTCCAGGTTCTGGGGAGGCACCTGGTCGGGCAGGGCCTCGAAGCGGGCTTCGTCACCCTCGCGACCCCGGCGGCGGAAGGCGGGCGTGGCGGACGGCCCCGGACCCGCTTCGGAGCCGGGGCCGTCCGGAACTGGCACGGGAACGCTGACCATCTCAGCAAGCTAGGAGAGGCCGGCGGGATGACGGCCACGCTGCAGTCAGAAGGCCCGCCGGATCGCGGCGCGGCTCAGTGGCTCACCACTTCCAGGTTGATCTCGGCCACCACCTCGGGGTGGAGCTTCACCTGAACCTTGTAGCTGCCGGTGCGGTGGATCTCGGGCACCAGGATGTCGCGGCGGTCGAGCTCCTTCTTGGTGGCGGCCTCGATCGCTTCGGCCACATCGCCGTTGGTCACGGTGCCGAACAGCACGTCGTCGCCGCCGGTCTGCTTCTTGACGGTGAAGCGGCCGATCGTGCTGAGGGCCGTGCGGAACGCCTCGGCCTCGGCCTTCAGCGCCGCCTGGCGCTCGGCCTCCTTGGCGCGGCGGTGCTCCACCTGGCGCAGCACCGCCGGTGTCACCGGCACGGCCTTGCCCTGGGGCAGCAGGAAGTTGCGGGCGTAGCCGGGGGCCACCTCCACCAGTTCCCCGTTCTTCCCGAGGCTGAGAACGTCCTCGCTGAGGACGACGGAGACGCGCTTGGCCATGGAGGTGCGGGGAGGAACGGGAACGGAAGACAAGCCGGAGTGGCGGGCCGCCGGCGCGACGGGCGGGCGGCCGCCGAAGCGATCGACCACCCTACGCCACGGACTCACGCCTGCGGGGCAGGGGCCGTCAGGGCCGGCTGGGGCAGACGCACCTGGGTGGCCAGACCCAGACGGCGCAGCAGCTTGATGTGCTGCCAGGTGAGGTCGATCTGGCCCGGGTGCAGCCCGTGGCGGGCCGAGTGGGGGAAGGCATGGTGGTTGTTGTGCCAGCCCTCGCCGAAGGTGAGCGCCGCCACCCAGGGGTTGTTGCGCGACTGGTCGCCGCTGGCGTGGCTCACGCTTCCCCAGCAGTGGGTGGCGCTGTTCACCAGCCAGGTGCAGTGGTACACGAGCACCAGCCGCAGGGGGATGCCCCACAGCACCAGGGCCCAGCCGCCGGCGCCGGTGACGGTGCCGATCCAGAACAGCAGCAGGGCCAGCGGCACCTGCAGCAGCAGGAAGCTCGAGTTCAGCCAGCGGTAGTAGGGATCGCGGGCCAGGTCACCGCTGAGGCGGGGCACGGCCGCCATCGCCGGAATCTCCTCCAGCATCCAGCCCATGTGGCTCCACCAGAAGCCCTTGTGGCTGTTGTGGTGATCCGCATCCGTATCGGAGAACTTGTGGTGGTGCCGGTGCAGCCCCACCCAGTCGAGCGGCCCGTGCTGGCAGCTCAGGGCGCCGCAGGTGGCGAAGAACCGCTCCAGCCAGCGGGGCACGCGGAAGGCGCGGTGGCTCAGCAGGCGGTGGTAGCCGATCGTGACCCCCAGGCAGGCGGTGACCCAGTAGAGGACCAGCAGGCTGGCCAGGGCGGGCACGCTCCAGAACTGGGGCAGCAGTGCCACCAGTGCCAGGACGTGGATCACGGCCATGAAGCCGATCGTGCCCCAGCGCAGGCCCCGCGGCGCCACGGCCTGGGGTTCGCCGCGGCGGGGGCGGTGCAGGGCCCGGGCGCGGCCGAGGGCCGCGGGGGCCGGCGCCAGCCGGGCCACGCCGGGATCACGGGGCGGGGTGGGGCGCCGCTGGAGGGCGGCGGCCGCGGGGGTGACCGTCATCGGGGTCGTCTCGGGGTTCATCGATAGAATGGTAACAGTACGAATCCGAATTACGTGGGATATCAGCAAGAAATCGAATCGGGCCGTGAAGCGTTTGCGCATCTGATCAGGGCCTGGCACGAGCGCAACGGCTGGTCCCATCGCGTGCTCCCCGGCCTGGCCGAGGCCCTCGGACTCGGCCGCATCCATGCCTCCCAGGTCTCCCATCTGCGCAACCGCAAGCTCGCCTCACCGGGCCCCGAGGTGTTCCTCGCCCTCGGTCGCATCAACGCCTGGCTGGCCTCCCACGGCGGCGCCCATGCCGAAGCGCTGGCCGGCCACCCCGAGCTGATCGAGGCTCTCGATCAGGGCCATCGCCCCCTGCTCGATGCCGGCGACGCCCCGCTCGGTCCCGGCCCGCTGCTGGAGGTGTTCGTGGGCCTGCGGCCGCCTCCGGCCGCTTTCGATCTGCGCATCGCCGAGGCGGAGGCCCCGGCCCTGAGCTCGGCCCTGGCGGCACTGCTCACCGCCGGAAGGCCCTGGAGGCTCTGCCGCGATCAGCTGCTGGCCGCCTACCCCGCCGAGAAGAGCCAGCGGCGCGAGCGGTTCGCCGCCGTGATGGCCGGCCAGCGCGACTACGCCGCCGCCGAACTCGACGCCGAACTGCTCGATCTGCACCGCACCCTGGTGGCCCTCGGCGTGGCCGGCGAGGAGGAGATCAGCGCCAGCGGCTTCCTGGACCTGTTGCGCCGCAAGGCCTGCCAGCTGGAGCCGGCAGGCCGCGACGAGCTGGTGGCGGCGATCCGTCAGGAGCTGGCGGCGGAGGCCGCGCCGGGCACGTAGCGGGCCACCCGGATCCGCCGGGCCAGGCCCAGCGCCCGCAGCAGCCTGATGTGCTGCCAGGTGATGTCGAACTCGAACCAGCGCAGGCCGTGGCGGGCGCTGGCGGGGTGGGCGTGATGGTTGTTGTGCCAGCCCTCGCCGAAGGAGAGGATCGCCACCCACCAGCAGTTGCGCGACAGGTCGGGCGAATCGAAGTTGCGGTAGCCGAAGGCGTGGGTGGCGCTGTTCACCAGCCAGGTGACGTGGTAGACGATCACCAGCCGCAGGGGGATGCCCCACAGCACCAGGGCCAGGCCGCCGCCGGGCACCGCCGTGCGCTCGCCGTACCACCAGAGCGCCGCCCCGAGCGGGAGCTGCAGCAGGAGAAACCAGCGATCCAGCCAGCGGTAGAAGGGGTCGCGCTGCAGGTCGCCGGTGAACCGCTCCACGTGGCGTACCGCCGGGATGTCGTGGAGCATCCAGTCGCTGTGGGCCCACCAGAGCCCACGGGCCGCGTCGTGGTGGTCGTTGGGCTGGTCGGAGAACTTGTGGTGGTGGCGGTGCAACCCCACCCATTCGATCGGACCGCTCTGGCAGGCCAGGCTGCCCATCAGCACCAGGGTGCGCTCCAGCCACTTCGGCGCCACGAAGCTGCGGTGGGCCAGCAGGCGGTGCAGTCCCAGGGTCACCCCGAGCACCGTGGTCCAGTAGAGAGCGGCCAGCACGATCACCGCCTGCCAGCTCCAGTGACCGGGCAGGAGGGCGAACACGGCCCCCACGTGGATCGCCAGCATGAAGCCGGTGGTGCCGAACTTGTAACGGCGCTGGGTGGGGGGCAGGAGCCCACGGGGGGCCACCAGGGCCGCCCGCATGGCGGCCTCCTGGCGCTGACTGGCCCGGTCGAGCAGCGGGTGACCGATGGGGAAGGGAGAGCGGGAGCCGGCCTGGGATGGGGCCGGAGCGGCGTCGGGAACGGCGACCAAATGGATTCTCGCAGGGGTTGCGCAGGCTGGAGTCCGCCGTCTCACCCTCGAACGGGCTGGCCCGTCCAGGAAGCCGTTCGGGCAGAGCTGCGCACCTTGACCTGGGATGCGGGCCTTCTGTAGCCGATGCATCAGAGCGAAATCTAGCCCTCCGGCCGTGCCCGGGTCAGGGGCCGGCGGGCACGATGGCCTGCGGCGGAACGGCAGGGCTGATGGGCAGGGATCAGGCACGGGAGCGGCACTCGGCAGAGGCGCGGCAGCGGGTGGCCACGGCCCTGGAGCGCATCGCCCCGCTGGCCGCCGAGCGCACCGCCGCCGTGCGGCCGGCCCTGGAGCGGGTGCTCGACGCCTTCGCCGCCGAGCGCCTGGGGCCCCATCATTTCGCCTCGGTGAGCGGCTACGGCCACGGCGATCTGGGCCGCGAGACCCTCGATCGGGTCTTCGCCCGGGTGATGGGGGCCGAAGCGGCCGCGGTGCGGCTCCAGTTCGTGAGCGGCACCCATGCCATCGCGGCGGCCCTCTACGGCGTGCTGCGGCCGGGCGATCGGCTGCTGGCCCTCACCGGCCGCCCCTACGACACCCTCGAGGAAGTGATCGGCCTGCGCGGCAGCGGCCAGGGATCCCTGGCCGAGTTCGGCATCCGCTACGACGAACTTGCCCTCACCCCCGCCGGGGCCGTCGACGAGGAGGGGCTGGCGGCGGCCCTGGCCCTGCCCACCCGCCTGGTGCTGATCCAGCGCAGCTGCGGCTACAGCTGGCGGCCCTCCCTGCCGGTGGCCACGATCGGCCGGCTGGTGGAGCGGGTGAAGGCGCTGCAGCCCGGCTGCCTCTGCTTCGTGGACAACTGCTACGGCGAGTTCGTGGAGGCGCTGGAGCCACCGGCGGTGGGGGCCGACCTGATCGCCGGCTCGCTGATCAAGAACCCCGGCGGCACCATCGCCCCCACCGGTGGCTACGTGGCCGGCCGCGCCGAGCTGGTGGAGCAGGCCTGCTGCCGGCTCACCGCGCCGGGCATCGGCAGCGAGGGCGGCACCGGATTCGATCTGCAGCGGCTGCTGTTCCAGGGCCTGTTCCTGGCCCCTCAGATGGTGGCCGAGGCCCTGATCGGCGCCGAGCTCACCGCGGCGGTGTTCAGCGATCTGGGGTACGCCGTGCAGCCACGGGTGGGCGAGCACCGCAGCGACGTGATCCAGGCGGTGCGCTTCGGCGCGCCCGATCCGCTGATCCGGGTCTGCCGCGCCTTCCAGGCCTGCTCGCCGGTGGGGTCCTACCTCGATCCGATCCCGGCCCCGATGCCCGGCTATGCCAGCGAGCTGGTGATGGCCGGCGGCTCCTTCATCGACGGCAGCACCAGTGAATTCTCCGCCGACGCCCCCCTGCGCGAGCCCTTCGTGCTCTACGCCCAGGGCGGCACCCACCGCGCCCATGTGGAGCTGGCCCTCGAGAGAGCTCTCACCGCCCTGGAGGCGGCCGGATGAGACTGCCGGCAGACTGGAGGCTCACCGCGCATCCGTCCTCGATGGCGCTTCCGTTCCCCGATGACTGCCGCTACGCCGACAGCCACGAGTACGTCCGTCCGGAGGGCGAACTGGTGCGGGTGGGGGTGAGTGCCTTCGCCGTCGACCAGCTCGGCGACATCGTCTTCGTGGAACTGCCCGAGCCCGGCAGTCGGCTGGAGCGGGGTACCAGCTTCGGCACGATCGAATCGGTGAAGGCGGTGGAGGAGATCTACGCCCCGATCAGCGGCACTGTGGAGCGGCGCAACGAGGCCGTGCTCGAGTCGCCGGAGGAGCTGCAGAACGACCCCTATGGCGAGGGCTGGCTGCTGCAGGTGCGGCCCTCCGATCCCTCGGAGCTGGAGGGCCTGCTCGACGCCGCGGCCTACCGGGCCAAGGTGGAGGGGTCCTGAGCGGCGGCAGCCCCGGCGGCGGCAGGCGATTTCCTTAGGATCCACGGCCACCGCCGGGCGTCGAGCCATGACCGTGGAGCGCACTGCCGACAGCCCCTTCCTGCAGCGCCATCTCGGGCCGTCGCCCCAGGATCTCGAACGGATGCTGGAGCTGGTGGGAAGCACCGATCTGGAAAGCTTCGCGGCCGAGGTGGTGCCGGCCGAGATCCTGCTGCCGGAGAGCGAGGCCGCCCGGGGCCTGCCGCAGGGGGTGGGCGAGGCCCAGGCCCTGGCCGAGCTGCGCCGCATCGCCGCCGCCAACCAGGTGCGACGCAGCCTGATCGGGCTGGGCTACTACGGCACGGCTACCCCGGCCCTGATCCAGCGCCACGTGCTGGAGAACCCCTGCTGGTACACCGCCTACACCCCCTACCAGGCGGAGATCGCCCAGGGGCGGCTCGAGGCCCTGCTCAACTTCCAGACCCTGATCAGCGAGCTCACCGGGCTGCCGATCGCCAACGCCTCCCTGCTCGATGAGGGCACCGCCGCCGCCGAGGCCATGGCCCTGAGCGCCGCCGTCTGCCGTCGCCCCGGGGCCCGCCGCTTCCTGGTGGATGCCGCCGTGTTTCCCCAGACCCTGGCCGTGCTGCGCACCCGCGCCGAACCCCTGGGCATCGCGGTGGAGACGGTGGACCCGGCCGCGGCGGACTTCACGGCCGACGCCTTCGGCGACGACGGCTTCGGCCTGCTGCTGCAGCTGCCCGGCCGCGGCGGCCGGCTCTGGGATCCCCGCGCCGCCATCGCCGCCGCCCATGCCGCCGGCGCCCTGGTCACCGTGGCGATCGATCCCCTCGCCCAGGTGCTGCTGGAGCCGGTGGGGGCCCTCGGCGCCGACATCGCCGTGGGCAGCAGCCAGCGCTTCGGGGTGCCGCTGTTCTTCGGCGGACCCCACGCCGCCTTCTTCGCCACCACCGAAGCCCACAAGCGCCAGATCCCCGGCCGCCTGGTGGGCCGCTCCGTGGATGCGGAGGGCAATCCCGCCCTGCGCCTGGCGCTCCAGACCCGCGAGCAGCACATCCGTCGCGACAAGGCCACCAGCAACATCTGCACCGCCCAGGTGCTGCTGGCGGTGATGGCCGGGTTCTACGCCGTGCACCACGGCCCCGAAGGCCTCACCGCGATCGCCCGCCGGGTGCTGAGTCTGCGGGCGGCCCTGGCCCTGGGGCTCGGGCGGCTCGGCCATGCCGTGGAGCCCGGCCCCGCCTTCGACACCCTCTCCCTGTTCAGCCCCGCCGCCGCCGCCCTGCTGGAAGGCGCCGAGGCGGCGGGCTTCAACCTGCGGCCCCTGCGGGAGCCCGCTGGCGCCACCATCGGCCTGGCGATCAGCCTCGATGAGCGCAGCGACACCGAGGAGCTCGATCGCCTGCTGGCCGTGTTCGCCCCTGCCGGCGCCGCCAGCACCGGCGCCTCCCTCCCCAGCGCCGCGGCCCTGCTGGCGGAGCTCGAGGCCGGCGGAGCCGGCGACGACGCCCCCGAGGCCACCCTGCTGGCCTCCCTGCCGCTGCGCCGCGACCCCTGGCTGCGCCAGGAGGTGTTCCACCGCTACCGCAGCGAGTCGGAGCTGCTGCGCTACATCCAGCGCCTGGCCTCCCGCGATCTCTCCCTGGTGCACGGGATGATCCCGCTGGGGAGCTGCACCATGAAGCTCAACGCCGCCGCCGAGCTGCTGCCGGTGAGCTGGCCCGAGTTCGCCGATCTGCATCCCTTCGCCCCGGCGGCCCAGAGCGCCGGCTACGCCCGGCTGGTGGGTGACCTGGAAGGTTGGCTGGCGGCGATCACCGGCTTCGCGGCCGTGTCGCTCCAGCCCAATGCCGGCTCCCAGGGCGAGTACGCCGGACTGCTGGTGATCCGCGCCTGGCATCGCAGCCGCGGCGAGGGCCACCGCCACGTCTGCCTGATCCCCACCAGCGCCCACGGCACCAACCCGGCCAGCGCCGTGATGGCCGGCATGAGCGTGGTGCCGGTGGCCTGCGACGAGCAGGGCAACATCGACCTCGACGACCTGGAGAACAAGGCCAGCGCCCATGCCGCCTCCCTGGCGGCGGTGATGGTGACCTATCCCTCCACCCACGGGGTGTTCGAACCCGGCATCCGCCGCCTCTGCGAGGTGGTGCACCGCCACGGCGGCCAGGTGTATCTGGACGGGGCCAACCTCAACGCCCAGGTGGGTCTGGCCCAGCCGGGCCGCTACGGCGCCGACGTCTGCCACCTGAACCTGCACAAGACCTTCTGCATCCCCCATGGCGGCGGTGGGCCGGGGGTGGGACCGATCGGGGTGGCCGCCCACCTGGTGCCCTTCCTGCCGGGCCATCCCCTGGCGGGGGACTGGGGCGGGCAGGCGATCGGGCCGGTGTCCGCCGCACCCTGGGGCAGCGCCGGGATCCTGCCGATCAGCTGGATGTACATCCGCATGATGGGCGGTGCCGGCCTGCGCCGGGCCAGCGCCGTGGCGCTGCTGGCCGCCAACGTGATCGCCAGGCGGCTCGAGCCCCACTTCCCCGTGCTGTTCCGTGGCGCCGGGGGCCGGGTGGCCCACGAGTGCATCCTCGATCTGCGGCCGCTCAAGCGCAGCTGCGGCCTGGAGGTCGACGACCTGGCCAAGCGCCTGATGGACTACGGCTTCCATGCCCCCACCGTGAGCTGGCCGGTGGCCGGCACGGTGATGGTGGAGCCCACCGAGAGCGAGTCGCTGGCGGAGATCGAGCGGTTCTGCGCCGCCATGATCGCGATCCGGGCCGAGGCCGCCGCCATCGAGGCGGGCCGCGCCGATCCACTCGACAATCCGCTCAAGCGGGCTCCCCACACCCTGGCGGCCGTCACCGACGACACCTGGGACCGGCCCTACAGCCGCCGCCAGGCGGCCTTCCCGGCCGGCGAGAGCCAGCTCACCGACAAGGTCTGGCCGGCTGTAGCCCGCATCGACAACGCCTACGGCGATCGCAATCTGGTCTGCACCTGTCCCTCGGTGGAGGAGCTGGCCACGCCGCTGGCCCTCGTCGCCTAGGGCCAGCGAAGGGGAAATCGTCGGGTTCGGTTGAGATCCCTTGCGCAGCCGGGATTCCGGCCGTCACCGTGGGCACTGGCGCCTCGCAGGAAGTGGGGTACATTTCCGCCAGCAAATCGATCACCTGCGGGATGTCGTCCAGATGTCCCGCCGGCTGATCCGGCGGGACATCTGGACCACCAGCTGGACCCCCGGGCAGATGCTCACAACGACTCTGCACCGGCTCCGCCCTCCCGCGTTCTCGATGGGGCCCATGAACGGCAACGACGGCGACACCCAATCCGGCTCTCCTCTCCTCGGGGGTGGCCGACGGCGCGAGCCCACCCTGCCGCCAGGCCTCGATTCCCTGGCCCATGCCCAGGCCCACGGTGAAACCCTGCGGGTGGAGGGCACCAACGTGGTGCGGGTGCCCTTCGGGGTGCGCCGTGCCCGGCGCGGCCGGCCCGAACGGCCGGAGCACTGGGCCACCCTCGTGCTTCCGTTCCAGTCGAACGGGGGTCCCTCCCCCACTCCGCCTCAGGCTGCCTGATTCAGTCGCCAGTCGACCAGGGCCTTCACGTCGGCCAGGGAACTGGCGGGGGCACGGAAGGGGAGCACCGGCATCGGGCTGCGTTCCGGGCGCACCAGCCAGGTGAGATCGCTCTGGGGGATGAGGACGAACCCTCGATACCGCACTGCCAGAGGCCGCACCGATTCAACGCCGCCGCGCCGGCCGGCTGGGCGATACGCATCGGGATGGGCCATGGTGGGCGCTGGCGGTGGAACAGCTCGGCCCATTTGAGCGATGCAGCCCGAGACGGATTGCATCCCAGGATGCCGACGCTCCGGTTTGTTCACATTTTGTAGGAACGACGGGCATCGGGCGGGCGGGCCCTCGCGGCGACCGGCCGTTCCGTTCAGAAGCGCGATCCCGGTTCGCTCAGAAAGCCCAGCTCTTCCGGGCTGGAAGCCCGGCCCAGGGCTGCGTTGCGGTGGGGGAAGCGGCCGAAGCGGGCGATCACTGCGTGGTGGCGGCGGGCGAACTCCGCCGTGCCCGGATCCGTGAACCGTTCGAACAGCGGCAGGCCCCGCTCCTGCAGCACCAGATCTTCGCTGTGCATCAGCGGCAGCAGCCAGAAGCGGCGCCGCTCGGGATCCGGTTCCGCCGCCACCCAGCCCCGCTCCAGGGCCCGCAGGGTGAGGGCCAGGGCGGCGGCATCGCCGGCGAAGGCACGCGGCTGCTCGCGCCAGAGCTGGCGCGGCACCTGATCGAGCAGCAGCATCAGGGCTAGGCCCCGGCCGGGATCCTCCCCCCAGGCGGCCAGCTCGCCGGCCAGGGCCTGCGCGCACAGGGCCCCGAAACGATCCCGCAACTGTTCATCGACAGCCGGATCCTTGCGGAACCACTGGGCTGGCGTGAGCTCCCCGAACCAGAAGCGCAGCACCGCCTGGGCCTCTGGATCGGTTGCGGGTGTGGCCGGGCCATCCGGCCCGGGGGCGCCGCTCTCCATGGGGTTCAGGCCAGCTCGAAGAGGAGCAGGTCGGCCCCCCGGACCCCGGCCCGGAGGCTCGTGCCGTCGGCGGGGGTGAATCCGAGCCCGTCGCCGCGGCTCAGCGGGCGGGAGCCCTGGCCGTCCTCGAGGGTGAGGTCGCCGTCGATCAGCTGCAGCCAGGCGGCCTGAGCAGGGGAGGAGGGCAGCTCCAGGCGAGCACCGGCGGCGGGGCGGGCGCGCCAGAGACGCACCGGCCGGTGCACGGCCATCGCGCCCTCGAGACGATCGGGGTCCAACAGCCGGGTCCAGCCCTCGCCGACGGGGAAGGGCTTCTGCTCATAGGCGGGGGGGATGCCCGCAGTGGCGGGCTCGATCCAGATCTGCAGCAGCCGGCAGGGCCGATCGGCCGCGTTCATCTCGCTGTGCACCACGCCGGTGCCGGCGCTCATCCGCTGCACCTCCCCGGCGCGCAGCACCTCGCCGTTGCCCATCGAATCGCGATGGCTGAGTTCTCCCTCCACCATCACCGTCACGATCTCCATGTCGCGGTGGGGATGCATGCCGAAGCCCCGGCCGGCGGCGATCGTGTCGTCGTTGATCACCCGCAGCGGCCCGAAGCCCATCCAGGCCGGATCGAAGTGGCCGGCGAAGCTGAAGCTGTGCCAGCTGTCGAGCCAGTCGAGGCTGCTGTGGAACCGCTCGGCGCCGGATCGGAACAGCGGCGTGACCGCGGAACCGGTGCTGGAACTGGGGGAGGTGGTCATGGCTGGAGGGGGGCGGCGTCGAGGCTGGGGTAGTCGGTGTAGCCGGCTGGTCCGGGGGTGTAGAAGGTGGCCGGGTCGGGGGCGTTGAGGGGGGCGCCGCGGCGGAGGCGCTCGGGCAGGTCGGGATTGGCCAGGAAGCCGGTGCCGAAGGCCACGGCATCGATCGCGCCCGCGCCGATGGCCGCGTTGGCTTCGGCGGCGTCGTAACCCATGTTGGCCACGAGCACGCCGCGGAAGCGCTCCCGGATCGGGGTGAGCACGTCGCCCTGCTGCTGGCCGAGGAAGTCCCCGCGCATCACGTGCAGGTAGGCCAGGCCGTGGGGGTTGAGGGCCTCCGCCAGCCAGGCGGAGAGCCCCACCGGATCGCTGTCCAGCATGGCGTTGTAGCCGTTGAGCGGCGAGATCCGCAGACCCACCAGTTCCGCCTCCTGACGCACGGCGTCGATCACCTCCAGCAGCAGCCGGGCCCGGTGGGCGAGCGGGCCGCCGTAGGGGCCCTCGCGGTGGTTGCTGCCGTCCCGCAGGAAGGCGTCGAGCAGGTAGCCGTTGGCGCCGTGCACCTCCACCCCGTCGAAGCCGGCGGCGATGGCGTTGCGGGCGGCCTGGCGGAACCCGTCCACGATCCCCGGCACCTCCTCATCGCCCAGCTCACGCGGCACCACGTAGGGCTTCTTGCCTTCGGGGGTGTGGATCTCATCGCCGCTGATGGCGATCGGGCTGGGTCCCACCGGCTGGCGGCCGCCGTTGAGCAGCGGATGGCAGGCGCGGCCGCCGTGCCAGAGCTGCAGCACGATCCGTCCGCCGGCGGCGTGCACCGCCTCGGTGGTGAGGCGCCAGCCGGCGATCTGCGCCGCGGAATGGATGCCGGGCTCACGGATGAAGGCCGAGTGGCCTTCGCTCACCATCGTGGCCTCGGCGATGATCAGTCCGGCCGAGGCCCGCTGGGCGTAGTAGGTGGCCATCAGCGGGCCGGGCACGTGGCCCTCCTCGGCGCGGGAACGGGTGAGGGGCGCCATCAGCACCCGGTTCGGGAGTTCCAGCGGGCCCAGGCGCAGGGGGGTGAACAGATCGCGCATGGTGGTGGTGGGATGGGTGGCAGCGGCTGGGCGGGGGCGGCGCCGCCGGCTTCACTGTGCGGTGACGGCGCCGTCGTTGACAAGAACGCACCTGGCCGTGCGTGGGTTCCCCGTTGGTCCCTCAGGCCGCCAGCAGTTCCGGGGCGCGGTAGGGCTCGAAGCTGGCCTTGCGGACGCCGCAGATCGGGCACTCCCAGTCGTCGGGGATGGCCTCGAACGGCGTGCCGGGGGCGATGCCGGAATCGGGATCGCCCACCGCCGGGTCGTAGATCATCGAGCACACCTTGCAGATCCACTGGCCGGGCACGGGTTCGGCCGCCTGACCCGCCTCGCCCCTGCCCTGCAGGGCCTCGAGGGCGACGCCGTAGCGCTCGGCGTGGTGGTGCTCGATCGGGGTGAGGAAGCCGAAGTTGCTGGCGGCCTTGCGGAAGATGCCGGCGTGCTCCTTCGATTCGGCGATCTGCTCGTTGAACTCGGCCTCGGCGCCGGCGTCACGGTCGGCGAGGGCGGCGGCGGCAAACTCCGGATACATGGTGGTGTACTCGTAGGTCTCGCCTTCGATGGCCAGCTCGAGGCAGCGGGCCAGCACGGCCTGCTTTTGTTCCTCGGTGAGGGCGGCCGGATCGTCGATCACCAGTTCGGGGTGGAGCAGACGGAAGTGGGCGAAGGCGTGCTCGGTCTCCTGGTTGGCAGTGTCGCGGAAGAGGCGGGCCAGTTCAGGGTTACCGAGGCGCTTGGCCACGTCGGCGAAGAAGAGGTATTTGCGGTTGGCCATGCTCTCGCCGCCGAAGGCGGCCTCGAGGTTGGCGTGGGTGGTGGGTATGGAGAGATCCATGGGACAGCAGGGGCGTCTGACGCCGACAGCTTAGGCGAAGTCGTACCGGGTATGAGTTAGTTGACTTCCGGGGGTGGTGGGTCGCTCACAGCCAACGGTCCGGCGAGTCGTTGCCCGCTCCTGGCACGCATCCGCTCATGAACGCGGTTCTGGCGCTCGTCCTGCAGGGAGCGTTGCAGCGACTCGCAGGCCACCGCGAGATCGCGGATCACCGTCTGCTGGAAGATCGGCGACACATCCAGCAGTTCGCGAAAGGCAACGCGGCTCATCGCCAGGGCCACACAGCCCGGCGCCGCGGCGAACCAGAGGGGGCGCTCTCCGGCGCGACGCTCGCCGAAGTAGTCGACCAGCCCGAGAATCGCCCCCGCTTCCTCGCTGGCGACCTTGCGCGGCGGCGAACCGGGGGCCAGCCGTCGGCGCTGTTCGCAGGCACCCCGCAGGAGGACCAGCACGGCGTCGTCGCCGGGATCCATCCGGTCCCCCTGGCTCCAGTGCCTGAGCGTGCCCAGGCGGTGCAGGCCCAGAAGCACGCCGGGCTCGAAGCGGCCGATGAGCGGCAGATCGGCCAGCAGCGTCAGGATCTCCGATCCGGCCAGAGGCTCGCCCCGCAGGAAGGCATCCAGGAAGGCACCGCCGGGCTGGCCGCTGCGAGGCTGCCGCCGCATGGCCTCGGCCCGCTCGGGCTGGAGCCGACGCTGAACCATCAGGGCCCAGAGCGCCACGTTCGGGTCGGCGTCGAGCCAGAGCTCTTCGAGCACCGCTGCCGGATCCGGCAGCGGTGCCGGTATCTGCGGCCACACCGCCTGCCCGTCCAGCCAGGCCGTGAGGGTCAGGGTGGTCTCGTCCTCGTTGGAGAGGAAAGCGAGCACGTTCGGCGAGAGGGCCCCGAGCAGGGCCAGGCTGCTGGGGTCGGGCCGCTCGTCCTCTCGGCCTTCGAGCATGGTGAGGATCAGCTGCACCATCGGCGGCAGCAGCCTCGAGATCTGGTGGTCGAGCGTGAGCACCAGGGGCATGACCTGCGGCAGCGTGCTCCCCAGCGCCATCAGGCTCTCCCTTCTGGCCTGGGCCTGGCCGAGGCTTTCGCGCAGGCGTTCGAGGTGGCGTTCGCTGTAGGCAGAGGCCGGCCCGTAGCGGGCCAGCAGCTCGTTCCACTGCTCGTCGTCGAGGGAGCTCTCGGTGCGGATCCGCTCCAGCCGTTCCCGTGCGTAGGGATCGAGCCTGTCGAGGTGCAGCATCGTCAGCCCGCTGAGGCGCAGCAGATCCTCGATTTCCTCGGCGGCCGCGCTGAGGCGCAGGTCGAGCCCCTGGAGTTCCCGGGCGTTCAGGCTCTGCAGACGGGCGTCCTCGCTCGCCAGGAGCTGCATCGCCGCCTGGTGATCGTTCTCGTCGAGCCCGAGGGTGGTGCGCAGCTCCGCCAGCTTCATGAGCGAGGCCGTGCGTTCCAGCCGTCCCTGCAGGATCAGATCGCGGAGGACGTCGAGGTAGATGCGGCGACGCTGGGAAACTGCCTGGGCCGGCAGGGCCTTGGCCAGCACGAAGACCTCTCCGGGGCTGAGGTCGTCGAGACGGCGGCCGGCGAGCAGGTCCTCCAGTTCCGTCCCGAGCTTGGCCAGTTGCTTGCGCAGGCTGGTGCTGGTGCTCTCCCGTTCGTAGAGGCTGCGATCCCGGAACCAACTCCGGTAGAGCCAGGTGGAGGTGATGCCGATGATCACCAGCTGGAAGAGGTGATCACCGATCTTGCCGGCGAAGCCGAACAGATTGCTCTTGAAGAAGAAGAAGGTGTTCACCGCCGTGTAGGTGGCCAGCAGGCGGGTGCGGTGAAGGGCGATGTCACGGGCCTGATCGGCCGGCCGATCGCCCAGCCGCTGCTGCTGGAGAGCCTGAAGCCGCTGGAACAGAGCAACGGAGGCCAGGCAGCCCAGGCTCAGCAGGGCCGGGATGGCGACCAGGCGCGGCACCGCGGGCCACCCGGCTGGAGCGATCGACTGAAGAGCCATCGCCGCCAGCCGCCGGTCGTAGGTGAACAGGTTGCTGCGGACATAGTCGACCCCTGCAGGGGCAGCGGTGTAGATCAGCAGGTAGAAGGCCAGGACCAGGCCCGGGTAGGAGTACCAGGCCCACTGCAGACCCCTCTGGCCGGTGAGGGTCTGCCAGTAGGTGCGTTCCGAGTCGATGTCCAGGCAGGGGCGTACGCAGGCCACGCAGGAGCTGATGTCCTTCCCTTCGGCGCCGACGGTGCGGCACATCGACTGGGTGGTCTTGGTGGGGCTGCCGATGTGGGCCTCCGAACCCATCAGGCTGCGCGGGCCGGTGATCACCTGCTGGGCGGGACCGAAGGGGCAGAGGTAGTGACACCAGGCCTTGCCGGACCAGGCCCAGCCGCTCGCCAGGGCACCCGTCAGGGCAGCGAGGCAGAGCAGGGCCAGCACCAGCGCGCTGCTGTTCGCGACCAGGATTCGCAGGCTCAGCCCGGCGATCAGCAGGCTCCACTGCAGCTGCACGTGATGGCGGCCCAGCCAGGAATCCTCGGCCACCGTGACCAGCTGCTTCCGGCCGGAGGCGTTCAGTACCGTGCGCTGCCAGCCCAGAGCGCGGAACAGCTGGGACACGAAGGAGAGCGGGCAGATCCGCCGCCACAGTTCGTGGCTGGCCAGGACCGCCAGGACCACGGCCGGCAGGCCGAAATTCCAGAAGAGGTCGTTGCCGATGCCGGGCCTGCAGATCTCAGCCTGCCGGCAGGCCGGCGAGAGTTCCCAGGGAGCGAGGGCGGGGTGGATCAGCAGCAGGATCAGCAGCAGCCAGCCGATCAGGAAGCACCAGCGCACGACCCGCACGCGGGCTTCCGGCAAGAGGCTGAACCACCGCATCGAACAACCCGCTCACCTTTGCCCATGATGCGGACCGTCCTTGCAGCTGTCAGGCGCCGCGAGGGGATCAGTAGGTCGCCCCGCTGCGGCGCCGGTGCACCGCCGTGGTGCCGGCCGGATCCAGCAGGCCGCCGTGGCTCACCTGGGCGTAGATCAGCCAGTGATCGCCGCACTCCATGCGCTGGGCCACGGAGGCCTCGAGCCAGGCCACCGCTTCCGGCAGCAGGGGCTGGCCGCCGGGGCTGGCCTCGATCTCCAGGCCGGCGAAGCGATCGGCCCCCGGCGGGAACGGCTGCAGGAACTGGCGCATCGGGCCGCTCTCGCGGCCGGCCGCCAGCACGTTGAGGGCGAAGCGGTCGCCCACGTGCAGCAGGGCCTCCACCGCCCGGTCCTTCGCCACCGCCACCGTGAAGCCGGGGGGGCTGAAGCTGGCCTGGCTCACCCAGCTGGCCACCATGGCGCCGCCGAGCGCCCCCTCGCCCTCCCCCTTGCGGGTGGTGAGCACGCAGAGCGATCCCACCACCCGGCCCAGGGCCAGCACGGCGGGGTTGCTGCGGCTCTCGCTCATGCCGCCGCCGCTGACCCGCTTCTGGCGGTTGCGGCGGCGCAGCAGCTCCCGGCCCAGGGCGGTGCCGGTTTCCTCCAGGCGCTTGAGGGTGGGAGCGTCGGGGCTGAACTTCACCCGGATCGGCTCGAAGGCGAAGGCGAAGCCGCCATCGCGCAGCTTGCTCTCGAGCAGATCGATCGCCTCGCCGCTCCAGCCGAAGCTGCCGAACACCCCAACCGGCTTGTCGCGGTCGCCCTCGGCCAGCAGGGTGCCCAGGGCGGAGACGATCGGCGTGGGGGCATGGCCGCCGAGGGTGGGCGATCCGATCAGCACGGCGTCGCAGCCGCGGATCGCCTCCAGCAGCTGCTCGGGCGCGGCGAACTCGCAGTTGATGCTCTCCACCCGCACCCCGGAGCGGGCCACCCCCTGGGCGATGGCATCGGCGATGGCGGCGGTGTTGCCGTAGGCGCTGGCGTAGAGCAGGGCCACCGCCAGCGGGGCCTTCTCCTGACTTTCGCCCCAGCGGCGGTAGTCGGCCAGCAGGCTGCGCCAGCTCTCGGCGATCGCCGGGCCGTGGCCCGGGGCGATCGTGCGGATGTCGAGCTCCTCGAGGCGATCGACGACGGACTCGACCTGCCGCGCCATGGGCGCCATCAGGCAGTCGTAGAAGTAGCGGCGATCTTCCTCGGTGCTGCTGCGGTTGGCCTCCGCGAAGGCCTCGGTGCAGAGGTGGGCGGCAAAGAACTTGCCGCTCATCAGCAGGCCGGTGCGTTCCTCGAAGGCGATCAGGGAACTGGGCCAGCGGGGCGTGGGCGCCGGGATCAGGCAGAGGCGGTGCCCGTCGCCCAGTTCGCGGCAGACGTCCTGCTTCACCACGTCGATCGGCGGCAGGGACGGGATCGGCTCCTCCGACGGAGGGGTGCCCGGCGCGGCCGGCCGGCGCTGGCTCCAGAGTTCCTCCAGGAGGCGGGCGCCGGCGTTGGAGGCCACCAGCATCAGGGACGGCCAGCGCAGGGCCAGCTGCCGCAACAGGGCCACGCGGTTGGGGTTGAGGTGGCCCACCACCACCTTGAGGGCGGCGTCGGGCGGCACCCATTCCGCCAGCGTCTCGAGGAAGGGCGCCGCGAACGAGGCCCCGGGCGGATGCACCAGCACCGGCGGCACCGCCCGCCCGCCCGGACCGGGGCCCGCCGTGAACAGGAAGGCGTTGGCGGTGGTGCCGCGCTCGAGGCCGTACTCCACCTCGAAGCGCAGGCGGTTCGGACTGAGGCCCCGCAGGCAGAGCAGGCCGGGTTCGATCGGCAGGGCGATCACCCGCCGGCCGGCCGCGGCCGTCCCGGCGGGTGGCGACGGGGGCGCGGCGGGGGAGAGAGGGGGCGCCATCAGTAGTGGTTGCCCACCTTGCGGTGGTGCACAGCGGTGGTGGCCTCACTGTCGGCCACGGTGCCCTCCTCCACCACGGCGTAGATGATCCAGTGGTCGGGCCCTTCCATCCGCTGGGCCACCCGGCAGCCCAGGAAGGCCAGGGCGTCGCCCAGCACGGGACCGCCGGCCGCCACGCCATCGAGGGTGCTCACCCCGGCGAAGCGGTCGGCGCCGGGGGGGAAGCGCCTGAGGAAGTGGCGCAGCAGCTCCTGGTGGTTGTCCTCCCGCAGGATGTTGAGCACGAAGCGGTCGTCCACCTGCATCAGGGCTTCGATCGCCCGGTCCTTGGCCACCGCGATCGAGAGGCCGGGCGGATCGAAGCTGGCCTGGCTCACCCAGCTGGCCACCATGGCGCTGCTGCGCTCCCCCTGCCGCGCCGTCACCACGTAGAGGCCGCCGCTGAGGCGTCCGAGGGCCTTGTCGAGGTCGCCGTCGAGGGATTTCATCGCCGCGATCGTGCGGGCGCGGGTGAGCAGCTGGCCCAGGTCGGTGCCGGCCTCCTCGCAACGCTGGTAGTCGTTGCCGTCGGGCACCTGGCGCACCCGCAGCGGCGTGAAGGCCTCCTTCTGGCCCAGCCCCCGCAGCTGGGTGGCGACGCTGTCGATCGGCTCATCGTTGCCGCCGTAGGCGTCGTAGACGGCCACCCACTGCTTCGGTTTGAGCGAGGCCAGCAGCGTGCCGATCGACTGCTGCAGTTCGGCGTCGGGCTCGGCCGGCCAGGTGGGCACCACCACGGCGCTGGCCTCCCCCACCAGCGCCGCCAGCTCCTGGGGATCGGTGGCCCGCAGATCCACCAGCTGCACCTGGGCCTCGGCCTTGCCGATGCCCCGGGCGATCGCCTGGCTGAGCCGGTCGCAGAAGCCGTACTGGCTCACGTAGCAGACGGCGGCATAGGTCTCGCCGGCGCTGCGCTGGCTGCTCCAGTCGCGGTAGTCGCCGATCCAGAGCCCCAGGTGATCCCGCAGCAGGGGGCCGTGGCCGGTGGCGATCAACTGGATCGGCGGCAGGGCCTCCATGCGCTTGAGGGCCTGCAGCACGCTGCGGGCGTTGGGCCCCATCAGGCAGTCGTAGTAGAAGCGGAAGTCGGGGGCGATGGCGCCGGGGTCCACGTCGAAGACGTCGTCGCCGCAGTAGTGCAGGCCGAAGGCATCGCAGGTGTAGAGGATGCCGGTGCCGTGATCGAACGAGAAGATCGTGTCGGGCCAGTGCAGGTTGGGCGCACTGAGGAACTCGAAGCGGTGAGGCACGCCGCTGGCGGGGTTGGTGCCCAGGTCGAGCTCGTCGCCGCTCTTCACTGCCCGCGAGCGGAAGGGCCGGTGCACCTGGTTCTCGAGGAACTGGATCGCCACCTTCGAGGCCACGATCTCGATCTCGGGGTTGCGCTCGAGCAGGTGGCCGATCAGGCCCGAATGGTCGGGTTCGGTGTGGGACACGATCAGATGGTCGATCGCCGCCGGATCGATCTGCTCCTCCAGCAGCGGCAGCCAGGTGTCCGCGAACTTGAGGTGGCTGGTGTCGATCAGGGCCGTGCGCTCGCCCCGCACCAGGAAGGCGTTGTAGGTGGTGCCGTTGCGCAGGCCGAACTCGATGTCGAAACGGCTGCGGTCCCAGTCGAGCGAGCGGATGGTGGTGCTGTCGGCACCCACCGTGGCCAGCTGCAGCGAGAGACGCGGACCGGCAGCGGGTGTGGAAGCGGCGGCCGTGGTGGTGGAGGTGGTGCTGGAAGGCATGGACCGGTCCTCCTCGTTGGGCGTGGGGAGTCAGCCTAAGAACGGTGTCCGCCGGGCTGGTCAGCGGCCGGATTGGCGCTGCTGATCGTTCCGATCGCTGCCGGCGATCGATCGCCGCGGTTCAGGGGTTACCCCAGGGTCAGGGGTTGCACCAGGGACAGTGGCCGGGCTCGGCCGCGCTTAGCCCGTCGGCGCGTGGCCGCTCCTCGGTGTGGGAGCAGGCCACGCAGCCGTGCACCTCCCGGGCCACCAGAGCGGTGGGTGTGCCGCAGCTGCGGCAGGGCAGGCCGGTGCGCACGTCGATGCGGCCCCAGCCGGGGCTGGCACAGCGGGGGCAGGGGCTGGCGATCCGCCGCACCAGACGGAAGGCCAGATGCCGGATCGCGGCCATGCGGGTGGGGTTCATGTGGGCGCGCATGTCCGTTTCCACCAAGGCCAGGCCATCGCCGGAGGCCAGGGCGGCCAGGGCGATCGCCTCCGCCAGGTCGGTCCTGTGGCGCAGTCCCTTGCGCAAGGCCGCGGTGGGCGCCACGCCCGCCGCGGGCTGATGGGGGCGCACGATCAGGGCATGGGAAGGGAAGCCCACCTGCTCGGGCCAGTCGCCCAGATCCTCGATCCGGGCGGCGCTGCGGTGGTCAAAGTTGGTGCGCCGTGCCAGCAGGCGTTCGCCGATCACCAGGCCCCGCTCCGCATCCACGAAGCTGAGCCATTCCATGCCGGCGGGCAGGAAGGGGATCTGGGGGTGGGGGCCGAAGCTGCCCTCACTGGCCAGGCCCAGGGGCAGGCCGGTGGCCTCCATCCCCAGGGCGGCCTTGCGGCGGCAGGTCTCCTCCGCGTCGGCCGGGCGTTCCACCTCACCGCTGAAGGTGCCGAGCCGGTCGGTGTCGACCCCGGCGGCCAGCTGCAGTTCCAGGCCGAGGGCGGCGCGCAGCGGACGGGCCAGGGCCCGCTCCTTGCCATGGAGGCTGGCCAGGGCGACTCGCCTGCCGACGTAGGGGGAGCCGGGGAACCGGGGCGTGCTCATGATCCGGCCCAACCAAGAATTGCAGTTTAAGAAACGAGGCCCAATGGCCGAATCCATCGGTTAAGGGGGTCTTCTCGGGAGCGAGTTCACGGCCCTGGCCCTCTGATTGCCTGCGCTTATCCATCCCATTAAGTAATCCTGCCGGCCCAGGCCCCCAGGCCCGAAGTCTGGTGATTAAGGTCTCCCGACCGCCGCAACGGTGACCCATGTTCCATCCCTGAGGGCTGCGAGTCCGGCCGCCCGAGATCCCCTGAGGACCTCGGCACCTCTACGCACGCGGCCGAGGGTCTGATCGACATTTCAGATCAACATTCCCCATCGAAATCGGGGGCAGCACGTTGTGTTGTCTCACTCCTTCCTCCTCTCTGCTTTGCCATGTCGAATCGTCGCCGTTTTCTCGCCCTGATGGGCGCCAGCCTGGTGGGAACCCTCACGCTCGGGGGCTGCTTGGGCAACCCACCCGAGCCTGGCGGAGGCACGGCCAGCGCTCCCGCCACCGCTCCCACGGCCAACGCCAACCTCGAAACCAGCACGATCAGTCTGGGCTTCATCCCCATCCTCGAGGCCGCACCGCTGGTGGTGGGGGTGGAGAAGGGCTTCTTCGCCAAGCACGGCCTGGCGGTGAATCTCACCAAGCAGGCCAGCTGGCCCTCCGCCCGCGACAACGTGGTGCTCGGCTCCGCCGGCGGCGGCATCGACGGCGGCCAGTGGCAGATGCCGATGCCGCAGATGATCAGCGAGGGGGCGATCACCGATGGCAAGAAGGTGCCGATGTACGTGCTGGCGATGCTGATGAGCCAGGGCAACGGCATCGCCGCCGCCAACGCTGTCAAGGACGGCAATCTCAGCGTCGATCTGAAGAAGAGCTCGCCGGGCTTCTTCGACGCCTTCGCCAAGAAGACGGGCAGCAAGTTCAAGGCCTCCTACACCTTCCCCAAGGCGAACCAGGAGATCTGGGTCCGCTACTGGCTGGCGGCCGGCGGCGTCGACCCCGACAAGGACGTGGAACTGTTGACCGTGCCCGCCACCGAAACCCTGCAGGGCATGCGCAACGGCACGATGCAGGCCTTCTCCACCGGCGATCCCTGGCCCTCGCGCATCGTGAAGGATCAGATCGGCTACCTGCCGGCGCTCACCGCCCAGATCTGGAAATCCCACCCCGAGGAGTATCTGGCCGTGCGGGCCGACTGGGTGGACAAGCATCCCAAGGCCACGGTGGCCCTGCTCAAGGGCCTGATCGAGGCCCAGATGTGGATGGACAAGCCCGAGAACCGCGCCGAGGTGGCCAAGATCCTCAGTTCCCGCAAGTGGTACAACGTGCCGGCGCCGGTGCTGGAGGAGGCCCTCAAGGGTCAGTACAAGCTCGGGGCCGAGATGAAGCCGGAAACCGATCCGGCCATGGGCCCGCTCTACTGGTCGAGCGATCGCGGCGTGATCTCCTATCCCTACAAGAGCCTCACCCTCTGGTTCCTGCTGGAGTCGATCCGCTGGAAGTTCTATCCGGGGGTGATCGACACCGTCGAGCAGGCCAAGGCGATCAACGACAGGGTGACCCGCGAGGATCTCTGGATCCAGGCGGCCAAGGAACTGGGGCTCCCCGCTTCCGACATCCCCACCAGCTCGAGCCGGGGCAAGGAAACCTTCTTCGACGGCGTCACCTACGACCCGGAGAATCCCCAGGCCTATCTCGACAGCCTGAAGATCAAGAAGTGATCCCAGGCTGAGCCCGATTCCGTTGGCTGAGCCCGGTTCCCTTGCCAGCTACGGCCCGCATTCTTCCTGCGGGCCGTAGCCACCATCTTTCACTCATTTTCATCCTTCCTTCGGAGAACGCCGTTCATGGTTCCCACGTCTCAGCGCCGCCCCGGATCCGCCTCCGGTCCCCTCGCCTGGCTCACCCGCAGCTCCGCTGCCTGGCTGCCCCCCCTGCTCGGAACCGGCGGCTTCCTGCTGCTGTGGCAGATCCTCTCCTCCACCCAGCTGATCGCCCTGCCGTCGCCCTCGAGCCTGTTCACCGAGGAGCGCACGCGGATCCTGATCCTCTATCCCTTCTACGACCGCGGCGGGCTCGACAAGGGACTGTTCTGGCAGACGCTGGCCAGCCTGTCGCGCGTCGCCCAGGGTTACACCCTGGCGGCGCTGGTGGGGATCGCCGTGGGCATCACCATCGGCCTCAAGCCCACGATCAACCGGGCCTTCGATCCGCTCTTCCAGTTCCTGCGGATGGTGGCACCTCTGGCCTGGGTGCCGATCGCCCTTGTCGTGTTCCAGAAGAACCAGCCGGCGGCCATCTTCGTGATCTTCATCACGGCGATCTGGCCGATCCTGATCAACACCGCCGAAGGCGTGCGCCAGATCCCCCAGGACTACCGCAACGTGGCCCTGGTGCTGCAGATGTCCAGCCGCCGCTTCTTCACCAAAGTGCTGATCCCCTCGGCGCTTCCCTACATCTTCACCGGCCTGCGGATTTCCATCGGCCTGGCCTGGCTGGCGATCATCGCGGCCGAGATCGTGATGCCGGGCACCCTGGGCATCGGCTTCTTCATCTGGGATGCCTACCAGCAGAACTATGTGGGCGAGATCGTGCTCGGCGTGATCTGGATCGGTGCCATCGGCCTGATCCTCGATCGCCTGATGGCCTGGCTGCAGACGCGCATCTCCCCCGGCCAGTGACCGGCTCACGACCTCCTCTCCTCCACGCTCCTTTCCGTCGGCACATCTGCTGCACTCCCCAACGATGACCCCATCCCTGGTTGACGTCCGCTCGATCGACAAGAGCTTCGACCTGCGTGGCGGTGGCACTTACCTGGCCCTCAAGGGCATCGACCTGGAGATCCGCAAGGGAGAGTTCATCTCCCTGATCGGCCACTCCGGCTGCGGCAAGTCCACCCTGCTGAACATGATCGCCGGCCTGGATCTCCCCACCGAGGGAACCGTGCTGCTCGACGGCGAGGCGGTGAAGCGCCCCGGCCCCGACAAGATGGTGGTGTTCCAGAACTACTCGCTGCTGCCCTGGCTCACCGTGCGCGAGAACATCGGCCTGGCGGTCGATGAGGTGATGGGCGACCTGCCCAGGGCCGAGCGCGACGCCGTGGTGCAGGAACACCTCGAGATGGTGGGCCTCGGGCCCGCCGAAGCCAAGCTGCCGCTTCAGCTCTCCGGCGGCATGCGCCAGCGGGTGGCGATCGCCCGTGCCCTGGCGATCCGGCCCAAGCTGCTGCTGCTCGATGAGCCCTTCGGGGCGCTCGATGCCCTCACCCGGGGCAATCTGCAGGAGAAGCTCATGCAGATCTGCAACGAGCACGCGCTCACCGCCGTGATGGTGACGCACGACGTCGACGAGGCCGTGCTGCTCTCCGACCGCATCGTGATGCTCACCAATGGGCCGGGTTCGAAGATCGGCGACATCCTCGAGGTCGACATCCCCCGGCCGCGGCAGCGCCTCGAGGTGGTGCACCACCCCAGCTACTACAGCCTGCGCTCCGAGATCATCTATTTCCTCAACCGCCAGAAGCGGGTGAAGCAGTGGCGGGCCCGGCCCCACCAGGTGGTGGCCCGCCATGGCCTGGAGAAGGTGAACCTCGATCTGGGCTTCCTTCCCCTGGCCGCCAGTGCGCCACTGGCGGTGGCCGAGGCCCATGGCCTGTTCACCAAGCACGGCCTCGACGAAGTGCAGCTCATCCGCGAAACCACCTGGCGCGGCATCGTGGACGGGCTGGTGGACGGCACCCTCGACGCCTCGCTGATGCCGGCGGGCATGCCCACCTGGATGACGGCGGGCGGCCACGGCGGCGAGCCCCTGCCGATCGTGACCTCCCTCACCCTGAGCCGCAACGGCAACGGAATCACCCTCGGCCGACGGCTGGCCGAACAGGGGGTGCGCACCGTGGAGGACTACCGCGCCTACCTCAAGAGCCACGAGCGCGAGCCCCACACGATGGGGATCGTGCATCAGGCCTCGATGCACAACCTGCTGCTGCGCTACTGGCTGGCCGCCAACGGGATCGATCCCGACAAGGACGTGCATCTGCAGGCCCTGCCTCCGGCCCAGATGCTCGCCGACCTCAAGGACGGCAGCATCGACGGCTACTGCGTGGGGGCCCCCTGGCTCGACCGGGCCATCCGCGACGGCCATGGTTTCCCGGTGGCGGGCGACCTGGCGATCTGGCCCGGCCATCCCGGCAAGGTGCTCGGCGTGCGCGAGGACTGGGCCACCGCCTACCCCAACACCCACATCGCCCTCACCAAGGCCCTGCTGGAGGCCTGCCAGTACTGCGCCGATCCCGCCCACTGGGCCGAACTCAGCGAACTGCTCAGCGACCGCCGCTACCTGGGCATCAAGCCGGAGCTGATCCGCTTCAGCGAGGGCAGTGCGGCCGTCGACCGGGCCGGCCCCGAGAGCGAGGCCGCCGTGCCGCACCATCTCTTCTTCGGGGAAGGCCTCAACCGGCCCAGCCGCACCGAGCACCTCTGGATGCTGACCCAGATGGCCCGCTGGGGCGACATTCCCCTGCCGCGCAACTGGGTGGAGATCCTGGAGCGGGTCTGCCAGGTGGGGGTGTTCAGCACCGCCGCCCGCGAACTCGGCCTCGATGCGATCAGCTACCAGCGGCAGGGCATCGCTCTGTTCGACGGCCTTCCCTTCAACGCCGAGGACCCGATCGGCTACCTGAACGCCCAGGCGATCAAGCGCGACTTCAGCATCGCGGAGATTCCGCTGGCACCGCCCCGCCGCGGCTGACTTCCCTCCCGGCTCCCTCCACCCCACCTCCGACCCGATGACCACCCTGATCCAATCCCCGCCGGCGGGCCTGGCCGCCGCGAACCCCGAGGCCTTCCTGCGCTTCGAGAACGTCAGCAAGGTGTACCCCACCCCGAAGGGCCCCTATCCGGTGCTCGACGGCGTCGACCTCGCCGTGAACCAGGGGGAGTTCCTCTGCGTGATCGGCCATTCCGGCTGCGGCAAGTCCACCCTGCTCAACATGGTGTCCGGCTTCGCCACCCCCAGCGAGGGCCGGGTGGTGCTGCACGGCAACCCGATCACCAGGCCCGGGCCCGACCGCATGGTGGTGTTCCAGGGCTATGCCCTGCTGCCCTGGTTCACCGCCTACGAGAACGTGTATCTGGCGGTGGATTCGGTGAAGCCGGATCTGCCGGTGCGTGAGAAGCGGGAGATCACCCGCGAGCACCTGGCGATGGTGGGCCTGGCGGAGGCGGCCGAGAAGAAGATCACCCAGCTCTCGGGCGGCATGAAGCAGCGGGTGGCGATCGCCCGTGCCCTGGCGATCCGCCCCGAGGTGCTGATCCTCGATGAACCCTTCGGCGCCCTCGATGCGATCACCAAGGAGGAGCTGCAGGAGGAACTGCTCACGATCTGGAACACCCAGAAATGCACCGTGCTGATGATCACCCACGACATCGACGAGGCCCTGTTCCTCGCCGACCGGCTCGTGATGATGACCAACGGCCCGGCGGCGAAGATCGGCGAGATCCTCGACATCAGCTTCCCGCGGCCCCGCAACCGCGAGGAGATCATGGAGGATCCCCTCTACTACGACCTGCGCAACCAGGCGCTCGACTTCCTCTACAGCCGCTTCGCCCACGACGACACGGAGTGAGGATCCAGGCCGCCCCAGTGGGGAGCCACGAAAAAGCCCCGATCGGTGGACCGGGGCGGATCTCGTCTCTCGTGGCTGAATCCTGGACGGGGTTCAGCCCTCCACCTGCACCGACACCGTGGTCTGGGTGCGGGCCTTGGGCGCCTTCACCGTGAGCAGGCCGTCGCGGTAGCGGGCTTCGAGGCCCTCGCGCTGCAGCCCGCCGGGGAACCGGAAGCTGCGGCTCCAGGTGCCGTAGCGGATCTCGGAATGGAGCGGGCCCGCCTGGCGCTCCTCGCCGCCCTCACCCTGGCTCTGCCAGGTGGAGCGCCGCTCGGCACTGATCACCAGCGAGCGGTCGGTGGCCTTCACATCGATCGACTCCTTGTCGACGCCGGGCAGCTCAAGCACGATCTCGTAGGCCTCGTCGGTTTCGCGCACCTCGGCGGCCGGCACACGCTCGGCCTGGAGCACCTGCTGCTCGAGACGCTCGAAGAGATCGAAGGGGGAGTGACGCAGGGTCAGCATGGTGGGGGTCCTCAACAGGGTGGTTGCGGGGTGTCTGCCGGATCACCCGTGCCGTCACTGTGTCCTGCCTCGCCGTGATCGCGGCGGCGGTGAACCGGCCGGATCGGTACGGCGCTTCCCCCAGCGGTTCGGTTCACGCCCCAGGATTGGCAGGGGAACCGATCCGGGCAGGCCCGGCCTCAGAGCCGCCACCAGGAGGCGAAGGCCGCCGCCTGGCCCCGCGGGGCTCCGTCCGCATCCGGCAGGGTCCACAGACGGGCGCGATCGATCACGAAGCGCCCTCCCATGGCGTCGATGCGGATGCCGGTGTAGCCACCGATCGCCCCGTTCCGGCGGGCCCGATCCAGCAGCCGCTCCCGCCCGCTCCGCTCGGCCGGCTCGGCCGTGAGCCGCGAGGGCATGCCCACCATGGCGATCCAGGGGCGCTTCCAGAGGGTGAGGGCGGTGCGGTTGGCGTAGATCAGCCGCGGGTCGCGGCCGCCGTCGTGGGCGAGCACCGCCAGGGGGGCCACGAACAGCTCCTGGGCCAGCAGCCGATCGCGCCCACCGCCATCACCCCCACGGCCATCACGCCCATCGCCAGCGGGCCAGGGCGAGCCGGCTGCCGCGATCAGGGGCCGGCCGAAACCCTGCCGGTGCGCAGCCAGCAGACGGACGGCGATGGCGATGGCGCCGGGAGTGAGCCAGGGGGCCTCATCCACCGGCCCCCATGGCCGAGGCCATGGCGCTCTGGGCCATGGTGGCGGCATGGCCCCGCAACCGCTCGAGAAACAGACGGTTGGCGTCGGGGAAGCGGGGTTCGGCGGCCAGGGGCAGATCCCTGGCCTCATCCAGGCCGGTGTCGCCCTCCAGGGCCGGGGTGATCACCACCAGCTCCGGATCGAGGGCGGCGGTGTAGCTCCACCAGCGGCTGGGATCGGCGATGGCCGGATGCGGGGCGTGGCCGCCGGCCGCCGCCGGCTCATCTCCGTCGGCAGCGGCTTCGCCCGCGCGGCTCCGGGCGGCCTTCCGCGCCGCCGCGGCCGCCGCCGCCCGCTGCTGCCGCCGCTTCACCGCCAGGTCGGCCAGCAGCTGGCTGCGGGAGCGGCCGCGCAGCTGGAACAGCACGAAGGGGTCTTCGCTGAAGCGATCCCCCATCAGGTAGTAGACGGCGCTGATGTGCTTGCAGGGGTTGGCCTTGTCGGGGCAGCTGCACTCGCTGCGCACCTCCTGCAGCTTGAAGGGGAAGAGGCGCTTGCCGCTGGCGGCGAAGGCGCGCTCGATGTCCTGCGGCATCACGCCGGCCAGCAGCTGGGCCGACCAGCGCGCTTTCTGACCCAGGGCCTCCAGCACGTAGCGCCAGTCCTCGTCGTTCAGCACGTCGAGCCAGAGCTTCACCTTGTAGGGCTCGGGATCGGTGCCCTGCACCCGTGCGTGCACTCTCCGTCCCTCGAAGCGGATCGAGAGCACGTTCCCTTCGCGGGCGTAGGCCCAGGCGCGCTCGAGCCGCTTCTTGTAGCGGTAGGAGTTGATCAACTCCATCCACTGCTCCACCCACCAGGGCTGCAGGCCCAGGCCCTGCTGGCCCAGCTGCGTGGTGATGGCGGCGGAGGAGAGCGTCATGGGGAAAGTATGCCGAGTCGCCAGACCAGGGCACGGGGCCACGAAACACTCAGGTGCGGCGGCTGATCCCGAGCACCAGCTTGCCGACGCCCCAGACAACGATCAGGCCTCCGAAGGTGGCGAAAAACACCTTCCAACGCCATGAACTGTCCGGCTGGGCGGGGGTCTTGGGATCGCTGAGCCTGACGAGGAATTTGACCTGGCGCTCACTGTCGGCGCGGCTGTTGTTGGAGGCCGTCAGAGCGCTCTGAAGCAGCTGATTGGCGAACGTGACCTGATCCTGCAACACCTGACCCTGGGTGGCTCTCTGATTGAGGTTGCGACCCTGCGGGCTCACCAGGAGGCGGCGCTGGGCGGCAATCTCCTTCTCCAGCTCGCGCACTTGGTCAGCCACATAGACCACTTCAGGCGCTTCCGGATCCTTGTACTGCCGGCGAAGAGCCGACTCCTCCACCTTCAGATCCACGAGCTTGGCCTCGAGCGACGTGAGGTAGCTGCTGGTGCCTTCACTCTCCTGTTGCGGGCTCAGCTGCCCGTTCTTGCGCTGAAACTCGTTCAGAGCGGCGATGGCTCGATCCAGCTCGGATCGGGCCCGACTCACCTCCCCCTCTGCAAAGAGCTTCTGATCACGGCTGATCGACTGGTTCATCCTGTTGAGGAAAACCTGCGCCTCCTGAAGCAGCAACTCATTGAGCCGAAAGGAGGTCTTCGGATCCAGCCCCGTGGTGGTGAGCTGAATCACACCTGTCAATTCCTGAGGCCACACCCAGACCTGCCGTCGGAAGAAGTCGAGGCGCTGGTTGAGATTGGCATTGGCGACCAACCCCGCATAGGGGTCGGGCCAGCGCTTCTGGAACACCCTTTCGGCATCCAGCTTGTCGAACACCCGGCCCATGACCTGGGGAGAGGTCAGATAGACCGCCAGGAAGCGGCCGTCCTCCAGCGAGCCGAGCATCGTGGGTCCGGCGGCAACAGGCCCCAGGAAGGTGGCTGTGGTTGTTGGGGGGGTGGCGGGCTGTTTGACGATGAACGACGAGACCACCTGAAAGCGATTACGCCCGATCCCAAAGGAATAAATCCCGGAGGCGATGATCACCAGAACGGCAAGAAGGCCAGGCATCAGGTCCCAGCGAACTGCGGGGAGCCGAATGGAGGAAAGGGCGCCTGTCACGCGGTCACGAACAGGGCCGAGGGTGGTGCGACTGGGCAGGAGAGACCGGGTCATCGTTAGTCCTCGCGAAGGAGAAGAGCTTCGTTGTTGCTATAAATGATCAGGCCAATCCCGCAACTGACAAATGCGCAAGTGGCGAGATAGGTGAGCGAAATACTGGGAATCGGGTAGGTGCGACTGAACGAGTATCGAAACAACTCAACGGCATGAAGGACAGGGTTCCAGGTCAGAAAGGGATGCACGAACTCGGGAAGACTGCTGAGCGAAAAGAAGACTCCAGACGTCCAGAGCAGAACACGCCGGATCAGGGCCGAAACCAGGAATTTGACGACGGGAACCCTCGGACCGATCACCAATGCGCTGCCGCCAATCCCAAGGGCGAGCAGGATGGTCAACAGAAAGACCATGACCGTCAAACCGAAGTCATCGATGCTGATTCTCCATTCCCAGGCGAAGACAGCAAGACAGATGAGCAATTGAACCGTGGCATAAACCTGGCCCTCAAGCAGACCCTTCGCCAACAAGGTATCAATGGGCCGCACTCGCCTGAAGTAGAAGAGACCTTGCCCTTTCTTCACGCCATTCAACGCGGCAATGGCAACGGAAAAGAAGAGAAAGTAGATGGTCACGCCACAGGCCATCCAGATGACCACATTCATGGCATCCGTGATCCGGGTACGGATGATGATCTTGAGTGCCAGCAGCACGGCGATGAGCACCAGCGGTTCGACCAGAACACTGAGGAATCCGAAGATGCCACGATTGGTCCGAAGCTGAAAATCTCTGTCAGCCAGTGCCGAAATGATGCGCCACTGCAGCAGAAGTCTGTCGATCAGGTGAAGGAAACGACGAATCATGGCCGTGAAGAAGCAATGGCCGCCGCGAGCGCCTGATCCCGGGACGCCAGGGTCTGCAGCAGCGAATCGACGATGGCCATCATCTGCTCACGCTCTTGTTCTGAGGCAGGTTCATAAACGGCTTGAGCCGGAACGGTGGAACCGGAAAAAACGGAATTCCAGTCTTTCCCCCACACCCGGCGTGCAAACTCGTCGTTGTCACCAGCGTAGTGATCCAGGACGGAACTCGCCAACGACTCCGAAAAACCAAAATAGCGGTCCTGGTCCCAGCCCTGCTGCTCCGCCAGGTTCCGCAGCACCTGACCCGTCTTACGCAAGGACTTGCCATCGATCCCCAGGCTCTCGAGGCGAAGGCCCAGTTGACGGGCGAGCCAGACAGCCTTGATTCCTGGCTGGACATTGCCACTCGCAGGATCACCGGGCAGCCAGTCTTCCTGCTGTGGAAGCTCAAGGGCCTCGAGAAACTGGGAAAAGGGGTCGCCCAGCGACCGACTGAAGGGCACAAAGATAGAGGTGAGACCCGGCTCACTCAACAACGGCTGAAAAACCTGATTGAAGTTGTAACGGTCCTGGAGGTTGGCCTTGTTGCCTTCACCGGAATAATGCCTGGGATAGTATTTGAGATAGGACTCAAAGTCAAAGGCGTGGTAAAGCCGCCTGAGGGTGTGGACATACATCGAATTGATGTAGTCCAGCTGGGGGCGAACATAAATAATGATTGCCGGGCGGTAATCATGGCGTTCAAGAGTGGCCAGAAGGCCACGCAGAAGCCGCTGGTCACACAGCGGGGCCGTGAATTGCTCGGCACTCAAGAGAAGATTTCCGGGTGACTGGGCATGCCTCTTCAGATAGGCATCCCACTCAGCCCAGTTGCCCTCCTTTGCCGCGGTAGCCAGGGACTTGAACTTACGAGCCGGCTTGTCAGGAAAGGCGTAGGTGATCCCATGTCGAGCCAGCCGCTTACGATTGGCCAGGAAGCGACTCTGCAGATAGGTGGAGGCCGTCTTGTGGGTACCGGCATGAAGAAAGCAGGTGCGCTGGGTCGAGGCGGCTGACGGCATCAAAGAGTCGCTCCTATCCGTGACATCGGGCTGACAGTAAGATAACATCACTCATCAAACAGACCGGAATTTCCGGCTTCATCATCAGAAAACCCATCTCCCTCTTCCTCAAAAGAGTCGATGTCACCCTTGAGCGCGGAACGCTGCTCGTTCATGAACAACCTGCAATAGTCCAGTCCTCCACGAAAACAGATACGCCCGCCAATGAGAACAATTCCCTCATGGCAGTAGGCATCCTCCATGTCTTCATCATCGCAGGCCATCACAATGGCCTTGTTACGGGTGACAGCATCAAATGCTGCGGAGTAGCGCTCTGCCCGCTGGCTGGGCGACGTATAACTCCAAGCACTCTGCCGGGGAACCGGATAAAGATCAAAATCAAAAACCAGAGACAAGGCAAGCTTCAGCCTTGCCTTCATGTTTGAAGAATAGCGTGAAGCCGGCTGATCAAACATATCTCCTGGGAGATCAGCCAGCTCGATCACATCATTGAGCTGATCCTGATGGCAACCCGGTGTTCCATAAATCCGAACCAGGAATTCCGTGTTCTGCCTTCCGGTCAGCATGGCACTCAACCCCATGGTCGCACCAACGGGCCAGGAAAGGTGACCCTGGAGATCGACGGACCCGGAATCGGGCGGAGTGATGCCACAGAGGCAGTTCAGAAGCGATCGCGTTTCATAGGTGCTGAACGCCAACAACGCCAGACGCTGACCCGGATAGACAGCCAGGTTGACATCAACAAATGCAGGCTTTCTGCCCGATTTTGCATAGGAAGCCTGAGACAAGACGACCAGAGGCCGAGGCAAAGGCTTGGCGGAAGATGCCGACGTGGATGCGCTGGCAGAATCGACCACGGCCGGACTGGTTGGTTTGACCTGGTAGTACCTTCCCAATTGCCGATGGGCGCAACTGCCCTACTATAGATGCCCAGGCAATCCAATCAAAGCATCATGCCGATCCACAAGTTCGGACGCAGGGAACTCCTGCTCGGCATAGGCACATCTGGGCTGGCAATCCTTGCAGGCAACTGTGCATTCGCGGGACAGAAAAAGAGACTGCGGAACGCCAACACCCAAACTTCCTCCAGTGGTGTCGCATCCAGCATGGGCATCTTGCCAGCAGGGGCCGTAGCCGTGTTCTCCTCCGGCCAGGATGGCTATGGCTGCATGCGCGTGCCGGCCATGGTCACCAGCCGCAAAGGCACGATTCTGGCCTTCTGCGAGGGGCGAAAGGACGGCTGCAGTGACGAGGGCAACATCGATGTCATTCTGCGTCGCTCCACGGACGGAGGGCTGACCTGGGGTCCGGTCCAGGTCCTGGCCAACGACGGACGGAATCCCTGCAAAAATCCAGTGCCGGTCGTGCTGCCCAGCGGCAGAATCCTGTTGCTTTGGCTATGGAATGAGTGGATCGCCAGCAAGGAGGAACGTACCACCCGCAAGGTCTACATCACTCAGAGTGACGACGACGGCCTGAGTTGGGCGCGATCGCGTGAGATCACGGACCAGGTCTATCAACCTGGCTGGACCTGGTACGGCCTGGGACCATGCCACGGACTGGTCAAACAGTTGGCTCCCGCGGCGGGACGAATCATCGTTCCGGCAAGGCATGGTGGCGGCAAGGGCTACAAGCAGCACGCCCACATCATCTTTTCCGATGATGGAGGACAGACGTGGCGGATCGGGGGAATTTCCAAGCTGGATGCCACTGGGGAATCCGCCGTGGCCGAACTGGGCGACGGCGGCATCATGCTGAACAGCAGGTCAAGGCAGGGCCGTCGCATCGTGAGCATCAGCATGGATGGAGGACGGACCATTCAATCCAGCCAGGTGAGCAGCCTGATTGAACCCAAGAATGGATGCCAGGGAAGCCTGCTGACGTATTCGATCAATCCGTCTACCCGTCAGGCCACTCTGCTGTTTTCCAATCCAATGGATTCCCAGAATCGCACCAATGGAAGGCTTCGGGTCAGCACGAACAATGGGAAAACCTGGAACAATGGCTTTCTTTACTCCAATCCAAGCCCTGCTTTTTCCGGCTATTCGGACATCACAGTCCTGCCCAACCGGGACGTTGGGATTCTGTTCGAGTCCGGAGATTCATACCAGAAGTTTGCCGATGATGCTGATTCACCCTTTGCCGCCACCGGCCAAACCAAGCAGAAGTCGGCCGGAAAACAAAAGAACAAGCAAAAGTTACTGCGCCATGATGTGATCGCTTTTCGCCGGGTCACACCTTCCCAGTTTCTCGTGCCCTGAGCCTCCCTGCTTGCTGCTTCACCTGTAGGTTCGCCGTTTCCGCGTCATCCGACCGTGCCATCCACCCATGGCCCGAGCCATTCCGGCGCACCCACCTCCGACGCTGCCGAAGGCGGCCTGCTGCAGATCCTCGGTGTGAGCTTCGGCGTGGCCGGGGCGCTGGGCGGCACGATCGGGGCCGGCATCCTGCGCACCCCCGGGCTGGTAGCGGCGCAGCTGGGCAGCGGGCCGCTGATCCTGGCCGCCTGGCTGGCGGGTGGTCTCTATGCCCTGCTCGGGGCGCTGGCGGTGGCCGAACTGGGGGCGGCCCTGCCCCGCGCCGGCGGCTGGACGGTGTATGCCCGCCGGGCGCTGGGGGATCAGGCCGGGTTCTCGGTGGGCTGGATCGACTGGCTGGGCCACTGCGCCGGCCTGGCCTGGGTGGCCGTCACCATCGGCGACTACCTGCGGCTGCTGCTCCCCGGCCTGCCGCTGGGGGCGAAACCGCTGGCGCTGCTCACCCTGCTGAGCTTCGCCCTGATCCAACGGCTGGGGGTGGAGGCGGGCAGCGTGAGCCAGAAGCTGCTGAGCCTCACCAAGGCCCTGGCCTTCCTGGTGCTGATCGGGGCCTGCCTGCTGTTCGCTCCCGCCCAGGCCGGCGCGGATCCGGGCGCCGCCGGCCTGACGGCACCGGCCGATGCCAGGGGACTGGCGATCGGGGCGGTGTTCGCCCTGCAGGCCGTGATCACCACCTACGACGGCTGGCACAGCCCCATCTACTTCGCCGAGGAATTCGCCGAACCCGCCACCGACCTGCCCCGCTCCCTGCTGGGCGGGGTGCTGGCCGTGGTGGCGCTGTATCTGCTGGTGAACCTGGCGCTGCTGCGGGTGCTGCCCCTGCCCCAGCTGGCGGCCTCCAGCCTGCCCCTGGCCGACGCGGCCCGTCTGCTGTTCGGCGGCCTGAGCGGCCAGCTGATCACCGTGCTGGCGCTGGTGTCGTCGTTCGGACTGGTGAACGCGGTGATCATGGGTGCCCCGCGCATCCTCTACGGCCTGGCCCGCGACGGCCTGCTGCTGCCGCAGCTGGCCCGGGTGAACGCCGGCGGCACGCCGGTGGCGAGCCTGGCGCTCACGGTGGCGGCCTCGGCGCTGCTGGTGGCCTTCGGCGATTTCGGCGTGCTGCTCGGCATCGCCTCGTTTCTCTACGTGCTGCTCTACCTCACGGGGATCACGTCGCTGTTCCTGCTGCGCTGGCGCGAGCCCGACCTGCCGCGCCCCTTCCGCGACTGGGGCTACCCACTCAGCCCGGCCATCGTGTGGCTGGGCTCGCTCGCCTTCCTGGTGGGCGCCGCCCTGAGCGACACCGCCAACAGCCTCTACGCCCTCGCCCTGATCGCCCTGAGCCTGCCCCTCCACCGGCTGACCCGCGCCCTGCAGGGCGAGCGGTCGGCCGCCGCGACCGGCGGCTAGGCGCGAAGCAGCTGACGCAGCCGGTCGCGGATCCAGCTGAGCGGGTTGCTGAGGGCCTGGTCGACGAGCAGGCCGCGCTCGCGCAGGCAGCTTTCGTAACTGCGCAGCACCTCGTGGCGGCGGGTCACCTCCTGGGCGATCGTCTCGGCGAAGGCGGGATGGCGCTGCAGCAGCGCACGGAAGCCCCCCCGGGGAATCACGAACAGGGTGGTGTCCTCGGCCGCCCGCATGGTGGTGGGATAGGGCACGTCCAGCAGCAGGGGCAGTTCGCCGAAGAACTCGCCGCACTGGAAGGTGAACAACCGCCGGCTGATCCGATCGGTTTCGTGGATCGCCTCGATCGAGCCGCTCAGCAGCAGGTTGAAGCTGTGGCCCTGCTCCCCCTGACGGACCAGCACCTCCCCGGCGGCGAGGCTGCGGCGGGCGCCGCTGGCGATCAGCTCCCGCAATGGACGGCCCCGGAGACCCTCGAAGAAGGGCAGGGCCGGCAGCAGTTCGCTCAGGGGCGCGGCGGACGCCGCGGGGCCGCGGGGCTCCGGCAGCGGCGCGGGATCGGCCGGCACCGCCCCCACCAGCCGTAGTTCCTGCTGCATCGAGGCCAGCGGGATCCCCCGCTCGCGCAGGCCCTGCTCGATCGCGTAGTTGAGGGCGCTGCGGATGGTCTGGCTGCCGTGGATCTCGGAGGTCCACGCCCACAGCTCGAAGCCGAGGCCGCGCTCGCCGAGGCTGGAGAACACCACCCGCGGCGGCGGATCGGGGTTAACGCCGGGCTCTCCCAGGGCCGCCTGCAGCAGCACCTCGGTCACCTCCAGCACGTCGCTGCCGTGGGCCACCGTCACCGCCACGTCGACGCGGCCATCGGCATTGCTGTAGCTGAGGTTCTTGACCGGGCCGTTGGTGATGAACGTGTTGGGCACGATGATCTCGGCGCCCTGGAAGGTGCTGATCACGGTGGCCCGGATCGAGATCTCCTTGATCGTGCCCGTGGTCTGGTTGAACTCGATCAGGTCGCCCACCTTGAGCTTGCCCTCCATCAGCAGGGTGAGACCGCTGCTGAGGTTGCGGGTGAGGTCCTGCAGCCCGAAGCCCAGACCCACGCCCAGCGCCCCCAGGATCACGGCGAGGGCGCCGAAATCGAGCCCCATCCCCTGCACCACCAGCACATAGCCCAGGGCGGCCAGCCCCAGGCCGCTGAGGGTGGCGATCGCCTCGCGGCGTCCCTCGGCCAGGCCGAACCGGCGCAGCAGGCGCTGGCTGAGCAGATGCTTGATCGCCCGGGCCAGCAGGCTCACCACCACCAGCAGCGCGGCCACCTGCAGCAGCCAGAGCAGGGAGATGCCCTGCCGTCCCAGCGGGAACAGCGGAGCGGTGAAGGTCCGCGACAGCCAGTCGGGGATCACGCCGGCAGCGGCAGTCCGGAGCGCACCAGCACCGGCACCCGCTTGAAGGCCGGCGTGCCGCTGCGGGGATCCACCTGAGCCCGCAGGATCGCGTTCACTTCCGGGTAGAACATCAGGCCGGCACCCTCGCGGATCTCGCCGGGGATGATCTCCACGTTCTCCAGCACGCCCGCCTCCCCCTGCACCGTGACCCGCTGGTGCGGCTCCAGGCCGGCGCGGCGCAGATCGGCCCGGTTCATCAGGATCGTGTTGCGGTGCGGCATGCCGCGGTAGGCGTCGCCGGCCTTGTACACCACCGTGTTGTGCTGGCCGTAGCTGCGGGCCGTGATCAGGGCCAGCACCAGGCCCGCCTCATCGGCGGCCAGGCCGCCGAAGTGCTCCGCCCCGGGCAGGCTCAGCTGCGGCAGCGGCGTGGGCCGCATCCGGGCCCGGCCGGTGGGGGTGGGGAAGCGCGGTTCGGCGAACACCCGCCCCTCCACGCTGAATTCCCGCTTCGTGGCGTCGATCGCGGCGATGGGGGCATAGCCCGGCACGGTGCGGGCGATCAGCTGGCGCACGTACACCGGATCCTGCAGACGGCCCCAGTCGATCGGATCGGTGCCGTGCACCCGCCGCGCCAGTTCCGCCAGGAAGGTGACCTCGGCGATCAGGTCGGCCCCGCGCAGATGGGTGCGGCCCGGCTCGTTGAGCCGCACGAAGTTGTTGCCCGATTCGGTGGTGGTGCGGTGCGGCGTCTCGAAGCGGTTGAACACCGGCAGCAGCAGCGTCTGGCGGGCGGCCAGGCCGTGGAAATGGCCCGGGTTGGGCTTGGTGGCCAGATAGAAGATCGTGTCGATGCGGCCGAGGGCGCGGCGGGCCTGCTCCAGATCGGGATTGGCGCCCCAGAGGTTGCCGCCCAGGCAGAGCAGGGTGTCAACGTGGCCGGCTTCGGCGGCCTCGATCAGGGCGCGGGTGTCGTAGCCGGGCACGCGGCTCAGGGGTTTGCCGAGCAGCTGCTCGAGGGCCTGCTGCATCCCGGCGCGCAGCTTCACGGTGACACCCATCGAGCCGAAGCCCTGCACGTTGGAGTGGCCGCGGATCGGCATGGTGCCGGCGCCGGGGCGGCCGGCATTCCCGGTGAGCAGGGCCGTGTTGGCGATGGCGTGCACGTTGTCGGTGCCGTTCACGTGGTGGGTGATGCCCATGGCCCAGGCGAACACCACGCCCCGCGAGCCGGCGATCACCCGCGCCGCCGCCCCCAGCTCCTCGTGGCTGAGGCCGCAGCAGGCCGTGATCGCCTCCCAGGGGGTGTCCCGCAGCTGCTCGATCACCGGCTCCGAGCCCTCGGTGTGGGCGGCGAGGAAGTCGCGGGCGATGGCGCCGGCCTCGAGCAGGGCCTTCTGGATCCCCAGCAGCACCGCCGTGTCGCTGCCGGGAATGGGCTGCAGGAAGAGCGAGGCGATCTCCGAGCCCCGCAGCATTGATTTGATCGGGAAGGCCGGCGAGCCGAACTTGAGCAGCCCCACCTCCAGCACCGGGTTGATCACGATCACCGAGCCGCCGCGCTCGCGCAGGCGGATCAGCTCGTTCATCAGCCGCGGGTGGTTGGCCGGGGCGTTGGAGCCCACCAGCACCACGCAATCGGCCTGCTGCAGGCTCTCCAGGCTCACCATCGAGGTGCCCGAGCCGAACACCTCACCGAGCCCCACGGTGGAGGGTGCATGGCAGAGGTCGGAGCAGTCGGCCAGGTTGTTGGAGCCCATCGCCCGCAGCAGCAGCTGCAGCAGCCAGGCGGCTTCGTTGGAGGAGCGGCCGGAGCTGTAGGAGGCCACCCGCTCGGGCGGGCGGCGGAAGGCGGCCTCGGCCAGCTCGAACACGTCGTCCCAGCCGAGGCGCTCATAGTGGCTGCGGCCCTCACGCAGGATCAGAGGATGGGCCAGCCGACCGAGCCGGTCGGCCTCCTGGGAGCTGAGGCGCTGCAGTTCGGCGACGCTGCGACCGGCGAAGACCGCCTCCGGCACCGCCGGCTGCAGCTCCGCGTTGATCGCCTCCACGCTCTTGAGGCAGCGCTGCAGCGGTTCGCCCAGCTCGTCGACGAAACCGCCGTTCTGGCCGCCGGTGCCCCAGGCGCAGGAGAGGCAGGCGCTCTTGTGCAGCAGGGTCTGCCACAGCAACGGGCCCCGGGGCGAGAGGGTGGCGCGGGCCCAGCCGTCGATCACGGGCCAGCCGCCGCCGATGGAGGGAGTGCCGGGGTCGGATGCCGGGTGGCCCGCCGCCGTCGGGTCATGGCTGTCCCCCATGGCACTGGTGTCGCTGCGTTCCACTCTGGCGCCACCCGTCCTGGAGAGACTGAATGAGTTTTACTGAGCTAGGATCGTAATCGATTTCACTGAACGAATGAGATGACGGCCTGGCAGGTCATGCGAACAGCCCCACTTTCGTTCCTGGCTGGCCTACTGATCGCCGCATCCCCGGCCATGGCCTCGGGGACGCTGACAGTGACCCGTCCCGTGGTTCTCCGCGAAGCCCGAGTGGTCATGAACCTCGACCATCCCGCCTTCGAAGGGGACAATCCAACCGGCCTCAATTTCCTTCATCAGATTGTGCGAGATTTTCGCGCAGCCGGCACGAAGAGCAGCATTGTTGTGATTGCCCACGGAGACCTCGGCTACCTTCTGCTGGATGATGCCCGCTACAATCAGGTGCGTCGCAGCAACCGCGGCAATCCGTACAAGAGCATCATCACCAATCTGCAGGAACAAGGTGTGATGCTTGAGGAATGCGCCGTGACCGCTCAAGCCAACGGCTGGGTGAACAGCGACTTCCTGCCGGGCGTAGCGACCGTGACCTCCGCGAATCTGCGTATCTTGCAGCTGGCCGGCGAAGACTACGTTCAGATCCAACCCTAAGCCTTCATCACTGCAGCCTCAGCAGGGATCTCTATACTGAGTGATGAATCGATCCGCTGCCGTGACGTTCACCACCATTCCTTTTCCGGTGATGCCGACGGCCGCTCAGGCCCTGACGCGCGGCCTGTGCGGATTGATGGAGGTCGACGGCGGACCGACAGCGGAGCAGCAACGTGTCTTCACAGCCCTGGCCACCCATCTGCTTGGGCAGGAGACGACCACGCTGGCGACGATGGAACCCCTCACCCCTGACCGGCTGGCTGAGGAGCTGGAGAATTCCCCCTGGCGCCGGCTGTTTATCCAGATGGCCATCATCCTGGATCTTTGCCGGCATCCCAAGAGCGAAGCTCAGCTGAATCGGCTGGAAGCCTATGCAGAGGCCCTGCGGATCGATCCACCGCAACTCAAGATCGTGCGCGATTTTGCGCATCTCTCTGCAGCGGAGGCAACGGCCAGATTTGTTCGCATGTACGACAGCTACATGCCCGAGCTCTCCGAGCATCATCTTCATCAAACTGGCAGCGGCAAGCAGGAATACGACGATTCCTTCTTCGAAGCCATCGAACGATTGACCGAGATGCCCTACGGAAGCCTGGGTTGGGCCTTCGTTCAGCTCTATGAACGCAACGGCATGACCGTGCCGAGTCGCAACACGCCGAATCCCGGCTACTACGTCTGCCATGACATGAATCATGTGATTACCGGCTACGAACCGACAGGCCCCGGGGAAATCGCCCTGGGTGCGTTCAAGCTGGCCCTGAACAACAACGATGCCAACTGGATGGCCTCACTCACCAATTTCCTGATCCATGAGGTGGGTCTCTTCAAGCACGGAACTGACCTGCAGTTCATCCCCTACGGTGGCGGCGGAGAGCCTTATCACGGCGTCGACGGCCGCCGCGGCGCTCTCGATCTTCCGGGCTCGGCGGAGCTCTTCGCAGAGTCCCTCGTGCGGGGCGCAGCCTGCCGGGGAGACTTCAGCCAGTTGGATCATCTGGCCATCGCCGCCGAACCACTGCTTGAGATCCGACGTCAGTTTCACGTCCTGCCGCTGAAGCATCCCATGATCGACCAGCCCGATCTCTGGCCCAGCGACTACTGAGCAGATCTTCAGGAGTGGCGCTCTGCCCCGGCGTCCCCTGTCGCTGAAGGACCGGCCGGACGCTCCTGGCTATCAATGAAGGCCGCCAGATCCCAGGCCTCCTGATCGGTGAGTGCTCCACCGAAACGATGGGGCATGTTGGCACGCAGGAATGGCGCCATCTTGGCGGGATCCGCCAGTCCAGCCTTTCGGTTGAAGGAGTGGGGGCCCCAGAGTGCGGGGCGGTAGTAGTGATCCCCGCCATAGCGTCCCTGCCCTCGGGCGTCGTGGCAGAAGGCGCACTTCTGACGGAAGATCTCCTGCCCGCGCGGTGCATCCCCGCTGAGGGAGGAGATCGGCGGGAAGGGGGTGGCAGGAGGCTGCATCCGCCGGGCGGCTGCCTGCTCGTCGAGCCATTGCATGTAGACGATGAACGCGCGCATCGTCGGATCCCCTGCTTCGAGCGAAAGGGGACGGCCATTGAGACTGTGGGTGAAGCAGCGATTGATGCGTCGCTGCAGATCCTGGGTCTGGGGGTAGTCGTACTTCCTGGTCATGCCCAGCCAGGGGGAGGCCTGGGTGTTGCCACCGGCATCGAGATGGCAACTGGCGCAGTGGAGACGAGCCGTGGGCACCTGCTCCGGCAGTTGCTCATAGGTCGCCATGCTGAGCGTGTAGCCGCGCAGGATGCTGTCCCAGTTCTCCCTGTCCCAACGCGTGCCGGGGGTCGAAGGCGGAGGCAAGATTCGAGGGTCGGGGAGGAGAGGAAATGCGTCGGAGAAGGTGAAGCTGAAGTCGGAGGAGATGTACCGCTGTGGATTGCTGCTGCGTGCCATGGCATGGCACCCCATGCAGGAGGAGGTGTTCTGGATGTAGGTCTCCATCGTGGTGTTGGCCAGCAGGGCTGGTCGAACGGAGAAGACCGTGGTCCGTTGCTGAGCCGAGGGCTCGGATGGAGAAGGTGGCGTTGGCAACAGCGGCCACTGGGCCCCGACGAGTTCGTAGTTCCGCCACACCGAGGGGGGCAGAGCCGCCTGGATCCGCTGGTTCAGGTCCTGGAGATTGTCGTTGGACTCGTCGGGGCGGGCGCAGTCGGGATCCCTTGAGGGAATCGGCGTGAGCCGGGTGACCTGATTCGGGAACCCGGGCGGACCCTGCTGATTGGCCAGGCAATCGGTGCAGTGGGGATTGCGAAAGGATGGAGCCGCACCGTCCACGTTGTCGACCTGCTCGTAGGTCGTCCAGATCCACTGGGGAGCGCTGGCCGTCTTCTGCATCACGTGCAGACCGACCAAGCCGACCTGAAGTCGTCGTGGTGGGGATCCAGCTGGGGCATCCGGTTCCGCGAGATCGGCGGTGGCGGTGTAGAAGCGGGAGTGTTCCTGTTCCCCCGGCTCCATCTCACGCCAGGCGGCCTTGACGAGGATCGATCCCTCCGGAGCTGAGATGCGGTCGAGAGAAGCCTGTCGATCGGAGCGGAACAACCCCTGCTTCACCACATACTCGTAAAGAATGCGGTTCATCCGAATCTCATAATGAACCAGGCGCCCGCGCTGGTCGGTGAGGGTGCCAGGGAAGGCGCCGTTGGCCTTGGTGGGCTGGAACTCGTCGTCCAGGAGACGGTGAACCTTGCTGCGGCGGTACAGCCGCTTGACGGGGCCGCTGCTGGCACCTGCAGCCGTGAAGCCGCCACCTCCCCCGGCATCCTCCTGCCAGGGAGGAGGTGGTGAGCCATCGGCCCGGTACACCTCCGAGGTCTCCATCCAGGTTTCCCACACCCGCGGCCCCTCGGCCTGCAGGGGACGGTCATGGTCGGGTTCACCTCTCCTTGTCAACGAGGCGGGCCAGTTCAGGGCGATGAACTGCTGCCAGGCGAAGAGATCGGTGGCCCGCTGGACGACATTGCGATTCGGCTGGCGCAGCGCACCCTCCACATCCTGCGGAAACTCCCAGCCGAGGCGTGGTGCCTGCAGACGAACGCCACAGACGGCCGGAAGCTGGAGCGGGTCGGATGGGCGATCGCCCCGGGGTTGGCCGGCCAGGGCGATCGCCCCCCACAGCAGCGGCAGCACCAGGCAGCTCAGGATGAGAAGACGTCGCGACCAGGCTGAGGGGGGGCACCAGAGCGGCCTGGCTCGGGATGGGGAGCGCAGCGATGGCACGAAGAAAATGCTCAGGCCGTTGGGGCTGACCTCAGGGGAACGAGAAGAGGTGGAAGGCCGAAGTGGCGCCGTGACCTTAGCCACGGGCTGCGGAGAGGCACTGTGCGGAAGGATGCGAACCGATCCAGACCCTCCAGGAACACGAATCTGGGCCGCATTCGCCGGATCCCTGGTCCGGTCGGTCGGGCCCTGCCGAGGCTTCCATCCATGGGCGTTCCGTGGTGAAGCCGGTTCAGCCTCCGGAGGGGAGGACGATGGCCCGATCAATCCCTCCTGCCTGGCTCAAGGTTCACTGCCATGCAGGGTCGCGGCCTGCAGGATGAGCCGCAAAGGGATCCAGGAATGACCAACCGAACGGTGATCCTCTTCGCTTGCCTGGGCGCGGTGCTGGGTCAGAGCGGGCTGTTCATCGACCTGCCGTCGCTCCCCGATCTGGCCGCGGACTTCCGGATCGACGCCGCCGGCGCCCAGTCGACGGTGGCCACCTACGCCCTGGGCTACGGGTTCTCCCAGCTGCTCTGGGGCGCGCTCGCCGACCGCTTCGGCCGGCGGCCGGTGGCCCTGGCAGGGATGGCGCTCTTCGCCAGCGCCAGCCTGGTGCTCGTGGTGGTGCCCGGGTTCGCGGCGTTCCAGGCCCTGCGCCTGGTGCAGGGGGTTGGGGCGGGCTGCGGCACCTCGGTGTCGCGGGCGACCCTGCGCGACGTGTTCAGCGACCGGCGGCTCGCCCAGGCGATGTCGTGGGTGAGCGTCTGCTTCGCCGGGGCCCTCGGTTTCGCCCCCTTCGTGGGGGGACAGATCGCCCGGATCACCTCCTGGCGGGCCGACTTCCTGCTGCTGGCGGCGGTGGCGGCGGCGACGGCCGCCTTCCTGGCCAGCGCCCTGCCGGAGACCCTCGCGGCCGTGGCCGAGGGGCGGCGGGCGGCGATCCGGCCC
>CALRKZ020000007.1:0-146963 GCA_943368365.1 Mesorhizobium carmichaelinearum | reverse complement strand
AGCCAGAACTACGGCTACAAGTTCGGCCAAGAGGAAGAGACCTACAACATCGTGGCCGCCCACGGCTACTTCGGTCGCCTGATCTTCCAGTACGCCTCCTTCAACAACAGCCGCAGCCTCCACTTCTTCCTGGCCGCCTGGCCGGTGGTGGGGATCTGGTTCACCAGCCTGGGCATCAGCACCATGGCGTTCAACCTCAACGGCTTCAACTTCAACCAGTCGATCCTGGATGCCCAGGGACGGGTGGTGAACACCTGGGCCGACGTGCTCAACCGCGCCAACCTTGGATTCGAGGTGATGCACGAGCGCAACGCCCACAACTTCCCCCTCGATCTGGCTTCCAGCGAGGCGGTGCCCGTGGCCCTCACCGCTCCGGCGATCGGCTGAACCCGGCCCCTTCCCAGGCCACCAACGGCTGGCCTGCCCCTGCCCCCGCTGCGGCGGGGGCTTTTGCGTGGCCGGACCCCGGTAGCCACCGACACTTTCCCTAGATTCGGCGCTCCAACCCTGACGCGGGCGTGATGGCGCATCTCCGGCTGCTGGCCTTGCCGCTGCTGCTGGTCACCCTGGTTGGCTGCCGTCCGCCGCAGAACACCAGCGCGCCGCCGGCATCCCCCGAGCGGCCGAAAGTGCTCACCACCTTCACCGTGCTGGCTGACATGGCCCGCCAGGTGGCCGGTGATCGGCTGCAGGTGGAATCGATCACCAAGCCAGGCGCCGAAATCCATGGCTACGAGCCCACCCCCAGCGACCTGCGGCGGGCGGAAGGGGCCAGCCTCGTGCTGGAGAACGGGTTCGACCTGGAGCGCTGGGCCCGCCGGTTCAGTGCCGATCGCCCGGATCTGACCCGCGTCACCCTCACCGAGGGCATCGTGCCGCTGCCGATCGCCGAGGACGCCTATGCGGGCAAGCCCAATCCCCACGCCTGGATGTCGCCCAAGCTCGCCGAGGTCTACGTGGAGAACATCCGCCGCGCCTTCACGGCCCTCGACCCCGCCGGGGCTGCCACTTACCGCCGCAACGCCGAGGCCTACCGGAGCCAGCTGCGCCAGCTGGATCTCGAACTGCGGACCGCGCTCCAGGGCATCCCACCTTCCCAGCGGGTGCTGGCCAGCTGCGAGGGGGCCTTCTCCTATCTCGCCCGCGACTACGGACTCCAGGAGGCCTACCTCTGGCCGGTGAACGCCGAATCCCAGGTCACCCCTCAGCGCATGGCCCGCCTGATCGCCCTGGTACGGCAGCGCCAGGTGCCGGCCGTGTTCTGTGAGAGCACGGTGAGCGACGAGGCCCAGCGGCAGGTGGCCCGCGAGAGCGGCGCCCGCTTCGGCGGCGTGTTCTTCGTGGATTCCCTCTCACGCTCGGATGGCCCGGCCCCGAGCCTGCTGGCGCTTCAAAGACACAACGTGCGCACGCTGGTGAACGGACTCAGGGGAGACTGAGGCCATGCAGAGCCGCGCCGACCGCCCTCGTCCGACCGCACGCATCGCCGTCGAGAACCTCTGTGTCGACTATCACGGCTCGGTGGCCCTCCACGAGGTGTCGCTGCAGGTGCAGGCCGGCAGCATCTGCGGCCTTGTCGGGATGAACGGTGCGGGCAAGTCGACCCTGTTCCGCGCCCTGATGGGCTTCGTGCGTCCCAGCCGCGGCACCATCCGCATCGACGGCCGACCGCTGCGGGAGGCCAGGCGCCGGCAGGCGGTGGCCTACATGCCGCAGATGGAGAGCGTCGACTGGAACTTTCCGGTGAACGTGGCGAACGTGGTGATGATGGGCCGCTACGGCGGCATGAACCTGCTGCGGATCCCGCGGCCGATCGATCACCGGATCGTGCGCGAAAGCCTCGAGCGGGTCGATCTTTGGCCGCTGCGCGGCCGCCAGATCGGCCAGCTCTCCGGCGGCCAGCGCAAGCGGGCGTTCCTGGCGCGCGCCCTGGCTCAGGGCGCCTCGGTGCTGCTGCTCGACGAACCCTTCGCCGGGGTGGACATCCGCACCGAGACCCTGATGGTGCAGCTGTTCCGCCAGTTCCGTGCCGAGGGCCGCAGCCTGCTGATCTCCACCCACGATCTCTCCCACATCACCGGCTTCTGTGACGAGGTGGTGCTGATCAACAAGACCGTGCTGGCCTACGGGGACACCTCTGAGGTGTTCACCGAGGAGAACCTGGCCCGCACCTTCGCGGCAGGCCCGCCCGGGCGGCCGAGCGTCGCCGACACCGAGGGCCGGCGGAGGGACGCCTGATGGACCCGCTCGCCTGGCTCCTGGAACCGCTGCGTCACGATTTCATGGTGCGCGCGCTGCTGGTGAGTGCGCTGGTGGCCTCCGTCTGCGGGCTGCTCTCCTGCTTCATGACCCTCAAGGGCTGGGCCCTGATGGGCGATGCGGTGTCCCATGCGGTGATGCCCGGCGTCGTGATCGCCTATGGCCTGGGTCTGCCCTTCGCGCTGGGCGCCTTCGTCTTCGGCGTGGGATCGGTGGCGGTGATCGGCTACATCAAGCAGATGACCCGGATCAAGGAGGACACGGTGATCGGCCTGGTCTTCACCGGTTTCTTCGCCCTCGGCCTGGTTCTGGTGTCGAAGGTGCGCAGCACGATCGATCTCACCCACATCCTGTTCGGCAACGTGCTGGGGATCGGGCAGGCCGACATCGTGCAGACCCTGCTGATCAGCGCGGTGGTGCTGGCGGTGCTGCTGGTCTTCCGCCGCGACCTGCTGCTGTTCTGCTTCGATCCGGCCCATGCCCGTTCGATCGGCATCGACACCGGCGTGCTCCATTACCTGCTGCTCTCGGTGCTCTCGCTCACGGCCGTGGCCGGCCTGCAGACCGTGGGCATCATCCTGGTGGTGGCGATGCTGGTGACGCCGGGAGCCACCGCCCACCTGCTCACCGATCGCTTCGATCGCATGACCTGGATCGCCGTGGGCTCCGCCGTGCTCTCCAGCCTGCTCGGGATCTACTGGAGCTACTGGATGGATGCCAGCACCGCCGGCTGCATCGTGGTGGTGCAGACGGGCCTGTTCCTGCTCAGCTTCCTGTTCGCTCCCCGCTATGGCCTCCTGGCCCAGGCCCGGCGGTGAGCGTGGCGGCCGGCGACCCCCGCAGCCAGCGCTGGCCCTGGTGGCCCCTGCTTCCCCTCTATCCCTACGGCCGCCGCCGCACCCTGGTGAGGGAACTGCTGCCCGAGACGATCTGGGGCTTCGAGCAACTCCAGGGCATCTTCTACGTGGCGGTGCCGATCCGCATGACGGTGCTGCGGCTGCGGGAGGGATTGCTGCTCTACGCCCCGGTGCCCCCCACGGCCGAGCTGCGCCGGGAGCTGCAGCGGCTCGAGGGGCGGTACGGACCGGTGCGCACGATCGTGCTGCCCACCAGTTCCGGGCTGGAGCACAAGCTGGCGGTGCCGGCGATGGCGCGGGCCTTCCCGGCGGCCACGGTCTGGGTCAGTCCGCGTCAGTGGAGCTTTCCGCTCAACCTGCCGGCGGCCTGGCTGGGGTTTCCCCCCGCTCGCACCCGGGTGCTCTTCGAGCAGGGCCTCCCCCACAGCGACGAACTCGACTGGCATCCCCTGGGGCCCCTCGATCTGGGCCTCGGCACGTTCCTGGAGGTGGCCTGCTTCCACCGGGCCAGCGGCGCCCTGCTGGTCACCGATGCCCTGGTGGCCATTCCCCCCGATCCCCCGGCCCTGTTCGAGGCGGACCCCACGGCGCTGTTGTTCCACGCCCGCGAGCGGGGCGACGAACCCCTGCTCGACAGCCCGGAACGGCGGCGGCGCGGCTGGAGGCGGCTGGTGCTCTTCGCCTCCTATCTGAGGCCCGATGCGGTGCGGGTGCCGCCGTTCGGCGAGGTGATCGCCCAGGCGTTCCGGCCCGGACTGCGCCGACCGGCGGCCTATTTCGGCCTCTATCCCTTCCGCTGGGTCAGCGGCTGGGAGGGCGAGTTCGAGCGGTTCCTGGCGGATGGGCAGCCGCGGCTCCAGGTGGCGCCGGTGCTCGAGAGGCTGGTGTTCCCCCGGGCCCGCACGGCGCTGGTGCGGTGGCTGCGGGAGCTGGCCGCCATCGACAACCTGCGCTGGCTGGTGCCGGCCCACTACAGCGCCCCACTGGCCTGTGGCCCGGCCGATCTGGCGACGCTGGCGGATGACCTGGAGGCTCGGCCCTGGGCCCCCTCCGAGGGTCCCTGGCGGTTCCTGGCGGAGCTCGACAGCACCCTGGTGCGCTGGAAGCTGGTGCCCGATCAGAGCGGCGAGGAGCCGCCGGCCTGAGCGGGTTCAGAGGTTCAGATCGCCCGGATCGGCATCGAGAGCGCCTTCGCCGAACAGGGTGGTTTCCAGCTCCATCCGCTGCTCCATCTGGCGGAGGAAGTAGCCCGTCATCATGGCCGAAGCCAGCAGGCCGGCGAGGTTGTCACGGCTCGCCTGGATCTTCACCTCGAACTGCTCGCCGGGGAGCATCCCCAGCAGACCTTGCACGTTGTGGCGGATGATGTCCTGGATGTCGCTGCTGGCCGAACGGGCCACCCGCTGGAGGACGTCCGGCGATTGTTCCTGCAGATACTGGATGAGCGAGTTGCCGCTGATCGATTCACTGTCGGTCGTCAGGAACTCCGGGTTGAACATCTCCCTCCGGTGTGCTCTGCGTCACGGCCTGCACCCTACCGCAGTCATTCGGTTCAGCCCGTAACGCCGGAGGCGGGGAACCGAATCGGTCCGAGGTGATCCAGGGGCCAGTAGCGGAACAGGGCCGTGCCGATCACGTGGTCGGCCGGCAGGGGGCCCCACAGGTGGGAATCGAGGCTGGCGTTGCGGTTGTCCCCCAGCACCAGCAGATGGCCGGTGGGCACGGTCACCGGAGGCAGCCGGTAGGCCATCGGTTCGGCCCGCCAGGGCTCGCTCACCGGGGCGCCGTTGCGGATCAGGCTCCCGTCGCGCACCTCGATCACATCCCCCGGCACCCCCACCACCCGCTTGATCAGGGCGGCCCGGGGGTCATAGCCGGCCTCCAGCAGGGCATCCGGCGGACGGAACACCACGATGGCGCCCCGCGGCAGGGCGCGACCGAGACGGGGGCGCAGCTTCTCCACCAGCACCCGATCCTCCAGCTGCAGGGTGGGCAGCATCGATCCGGAGGGGATCCAGCGGGGCTCCACCACCGCCCAGCGCAGCAGCAGCGCCACGGCCAGCCACAGCAGCAGCGAGCGCAGTCCCCGCCACCAGCCGGCGGTGGTGGACGTGACAGGCGTGGTGGTGGCGGCAGGGGCGGGGGGTGGCATGGAAGGCGGTCAGCGCGGCCCGGCCAGGAGCGAACCGGGCGATTGGGCATGATCGGCCCATCCTGATCAGGCGCGGGCGGGGTGAGCGACACGGCGACCCGGAACGGGGCCGAGGCCAACCTGGAGGCGGCCCTTTGCCTGTTGGGCGGCCTGCGTCGCCGGGGGCTCCGCCATCTGGTGCTCTGTCCTGGCAGCCGTTCCGCCCCCCTGGCGGTGGCGGCCGGCCTGCTGGCGAAGCATGGGCTGCAGCTGCACACCGGCATCGACGAGCGCTCGGCGGCGTTCTTCGCCCTCGGTCTCTCCCGCGCCACCGGCCGGCCGGCGGCGGTGGTCACCACCTCCGGCACGGCCGTGGCCAACCTGCTGCCGGCCGTGGTGGAGGCCGACACCGGCGCGATTCCCCTGCTGCTGCTCACCGCCGACCGGCCGGCGCGGCTGAAGGGCTGCGGCGCCAACCAGACGGTGAACCAGGAGGAGTTCCTGGCTCCCTGCTGTCGCTGGTTCGCCCAGGCGGATCTGCGGGAGCTGGCGGCCCGCGATCCCGCCGGCCCCGAGGCCCTGGCCGCCAGGGCCTGGCAGGAGGCCACCGGCCTGCCGGCGGGCCCGGTGCATCTCAACCTGCCGTTCGAGGAACCCCTCCATGCCTCGGCCGCCAGCCTGCTTCGCCAGGCGGCCGCCCTGTCCACGCCGCCGCCGCCCCCGGAACCTGCGCCCGATCGGGCCGAGGCGGATCCGACCGGGGCCGAGCCGACCGTGGCCGAGCCGGCGGGGGAAGATCTCGACCTGGAGCGGCCCGGCGTGGTGGTGGCGGGGCCCTGGCGCGGCCATCCGGCCGAGCTCATGGCCTTCGCCGAAGCCCTGACGGAATTGCAGCGCCGCACCGGCTGGCCGGTGCTCGCCGACGGCCTCTCGGCCCTGCGGGGCAGCCCGGCGCTGGAGCTGGTGTGCAGCTACGACCTGATCCTGCAGGATCCGCCGGCGGAGCTCAGCCCGCCGCAGGTGCTGCGTCTGGGCCCCATGCCCGCCAGCCGCCGCCTGCAGGACTGGCTGGCGGCCACGGCAGGGTTCCAGCTGCTGATCAGTGAGCGCGACCCGCGCAACCTCGACCCCCTGGGCACGGCCAGCCGCCGCTTCAGCGGCGGGCTGGTGCGCTGGTGGCAGGGCCGGGCGGCCGCGTCGACGCTGGGGCCGGCTGTGCCCGGACGGCAGCTGACCGAGCCCTGGCTGGCGGCCGAGCGCCGCTGCCAGGGAGCCCTCGATCGGGCCCTGCCGGCCAGAGGGGCGCCCAGCGAGCCGGCCCTGGCCCGGGCCCTCAGCCGCCTGCTGCCGGCAGGGGTGCCGCTGATGCTCGCCAGCAGCAGCCCAGTGCGCGACTGGGAGAGCTTCGCCGCGTCGGAGCTGCACCGGCCGGTGTACGGCTTCCGCGGCGCCTCCGGCATCGACGGCACCCTCTCCCTGGCGGCGGGGCTGGCCTCCGGCCTGGGGCAGCTGGTGCTCCTCAGCGGCGATCTGGCCCTGCTGCACGACAGCAATGGCTGGCTCTGGTGGCGCCAGCTGGCGGGGCGGCTGACGGTGGTGCTGATCGACAACGGCGGGGGAGGCATCTTCGAGCAGCTGCCGATCCGTCCCCACGAGGACGGTGCCTCCCTCGATTTCGATCGGCTCTTCGCCATGCCCCAGCGCCTCGATCACCAGGCCCTGGCGGCGGCGCACGGCGTGCCCAGCCGTTGCGTGGAGCGGCTGGAGGATCTGGCCGTGGCGCTGCACTGGGCGCTGGAGCAGCCCGTGGCGCTGCTGCGGGTGTGCACCGACCGTGGCGCCGACGCGGTCCTGCGCCGGCGCTTGCGGTCCGGCGCCGCCCGGCAGCCCTAGCGGCTCCGGACCGCAGAATGTCGGCGTCACCGTCCCAGGAACCGATGAGCGCCGCCCCGCCGCCGGCCTCCTCCGAGCCCGTCGCCGCAGCGCCGGTTCTGCCGGGGAGCCCGACGCTCTCCTGGACGGTGGCCCGCGAGTACGAGGACATCCGCTTCGATTGCGCCGCCGAGGGGATCGCCCGCATCGCGATCAACCGGCCGGTCAAGCGCAACGCCTTCCGGCCCCGCACCGTGAGCGAGCTCTATGACGCCTTCTCGCGGGTACGTGACGACCCACGGATCGGCGTGGTGCTGTTCACTGGCGTCGGGCCAGCGGCCGATGGGGGCCATGCCTTCTGCGCCGGCGGCGACCAGAGCGTGCGCGGCGACGGGGGCTACCTCGATGAGACGGGCCTGCCGCGCCTCAACGTGCTCGATCTGCAGCGTCTGATCCGTTCGCTGCCCAAGGTGGTGATCGCCCTGGTGGCGGGCTACGCCATCGGGGGTGGCCAGGTGCTGCATCTGCTCTGCGATCTGAGCCTGGCGGCCGAGAACGCCGTGTTCGGTCAGACGGGCCCGCGGGTGGGCAGCTTCGACGGCGGCTTCGGTGCGAGCTACCTGGCTCGGCTGGTGGGGCAGCGCAAGGCGCGGGAGATCTGGTTCCTCTGCCGCCGCTACGGCGCCGAGGAGGCGCTGCGGATGGGACTGGTGAACGCGGTGGTGCCGCTGCACGACCTGGAGGCCGAAGGGGTGCGCTGGGGCCTGGAGGTGATGCGCCACAGCCCCACGGCGATCCGCTGCCTCAAGGCCGCCTTCAATGCCGAGACCGACGGCATGGCTGGGCTGCAGGAGCTGGCCGGCCAGGCCACCCACCTCTTCTACCGCACGGCGGAGGGGCAGGAAGGGCGCGATGCCTTCCTCGACAAGCGGGATCCGGATTTCTCCGGATCTCCCTGGCTGCCCTGAGACCCAGTAGGCGGCACTTTCACTAACATGGGTGTCAAGTCTTCAGCGCCTTCGAGCCGAGCGTGGCCTTCCGTCTGCTGATCTCCCTGGCGGTGGCGTCGATCGGCGCCGCGTCCCCGGCCTTCGCCATGCCGCCTCTGGCGGCCCCGGCCCTGGCTCCGCCCGGCGATCTGCGCGTCCAGCCGGCGATCCGCCCCCTCTCCACCACCACCGGGCTGGTGGCGGTCGCCTCCCCCACCACCGGGCGCGCCCTGGTGCTGCTCCGGGGCACCCGCCAGTTGCTGCTGGTGGAGGACGGCAGGGAGGTGCGCCGCTTCCGGGTGGGCGTCGGCATGCCGGGCTGGGAAACCCCCACCGGCACGTTCGCGGTGATCGAGAAAACGCCGGATCCCACCTGGAAGCATCCGGCCACCGGTCGGCTCGTGCCACCCGGACCCGAGAATCCCCTGGGCAGCCGCTGGATCGGCTTCCACCGTGACTGCCAGGGCCGGCGGGGATTCAACGGCCAGCAGCACCTGGAGGTGAAGGGCTGCGTCACGTCCGGGTTCCACGGCACCCCCAACCGCGACAGCGTCGGCCGGGCCGTGTCCCACGGCTGCGTGCGCATGTTCGATGAGGACGTGCGGGATCTCTTCGATCTGGTGGAGGTGGGCACCACCGTCACCGTGCTGCCTTAGGACCGTGCTGCCCTGAGCGCAGCAGTCGCTGGAAGGGCATCGGGCCAGCGCCCGTAGAGTTCGGCCCTTCCGAGCGATGCTGCCATGCGCGTGCTGTTCGCCGCCGCCGAATGCGCCCCGATGGTGAAGGTGGGGGGCATGGGCGATGTGGTGGGATCGCTCCCGCCGGCCCTGGCGGCCCTCGGCCACGATGTGCGGATCATGCTGCCCGGCTACAGCCGCCTCTGGAGCCGGCTGCCGATCCCGAGCGAGCCGATCTGGCGGGCCCGCGCGATGGGCACCGAGTTCGCCGTCTACGAGACCCGTCACCCCACCAACGGTCTGCCCCTGTATCTGGTGGGCCACCCGGTCTTCGACCCGGAGCGCATCTACGGCGGCGACGACGAGGACTGGCGCTTCACCTTCTTCGCCAACGCCACCGCCGAGTTCGCCTGGAATCACTGGAAGCCCGAGGTGCTGCACTGCCATGACTGGCACACCGGCATGATCCCGGTCTGGATGCACCAGGACCCGGAGATCAGCACGGTCTTCACCATCCACAACCTCAAGTACCAGGGCCCCTGGCGCTGGAAGCTCGACCGCATGACCTGGTGCCCCTGGTACATGCAGGGTGACCACACGATGGCGGCCGCCCTCCTCTATGCCGACCGGGTGAACGCCGTGTCCCCCACCTACGCCCAGGAGATCCGCACTCCCCAGTACGGCGAACGGCTCGACGGGCTGCTCAACTTCATCAGCGGCAAGCTGCGCGGCATCCTCAACGGCATCGACACCAAGGACTGGGACCCGGCCACCGACCGCAGCCTGCCCGCCACCTTCAGTGCCGACGATCTGGGCCCCCGGGCCCGCAACAAGCGGGCGCTGCAGGAGCGCATGGGTCTGGCGGTGAACCCCGACACCTACGTGATGGGGATGGTGAGCCGGCTGGTGGATCAGAAGGGGGTGGATCTGCTGCTCCAGGTGGCCGACCGGGTGCTGGCCTACACCGACAGCCAGTTCGTGGTGCTGGGCACGGGCGATCGGGGCTACGAATCGGGGCTGTGGCAGATGGCAGCCAGCCATCCGGGGCGGTTCGCCTGCTTCCTCACCTACGACGATGACCTCTCGCGCCTGATCTACGCCGGTGCCGACGCCTTCCTCATGCCCAGCCGCTTCGAGCCCTGCGGCATCAGCCAGATGCTGGCAATGCGCTACGGCTGCATCCCGGTGGTGCGCAAGGTGGGGGGTCTGGTGGACACCGTGCCGCCGCATGTGCCCAATCTCGGCAGCGGCACCGGCTTCTGCTTCGACCGCTACGAGCCGATCGACTTCTTCACCGCGATCGTGCGCTCCTGGGAGGCCTATCGGCACGGCAGCAGCTGGCGTGAGCTGCAGCGACGCGCTATGACGGTCGACCACAGCTGGACCCGCTCGGCTTACGAGTACGACGCCATGTACCGCGAGGTGCGTGGCGTCAAGGAGCCCACCCCCTCGGCCGCCGACGTGGAGCAGTTCTCCCTGGGCCAGGAGGCCGATCCCAGCCGCAGCGGCGAGCCACAGGCCAGCGCGGCGGATCCAGGCGGCCAGACCGCCGCTCCTCTCCCGCCCCGCAATCCCCTCTCCCTGCTGCTGCGTCGCGGCAACGGCTGAGTCCGTCGAGGTGGCCCGCGCCCGGCGGCAGGAGCGAGCAGAGTCTGCGCCGGCTTCCCAGCTGCCGGCGCCCTACCGCAACCCGTGGGCGCTGCTGGTGGACGACCTGCGGGCCGTGAGCGCCAGCCTTGTGCTGGAGCTGCGGCGGCTGTGGCGGCGCCAGTGGCAGGGCGAGCTGCCGGTGCCGCCCTTCTGGCCCCGCGGCGCCAGCCGCCTGTTCTGGCCGCTCCTGCTGGCCACCGTGCTGGGGTTGCTGCTGGCGGCCGTGCTGGGTTTCTGTGCCCTGGCGGGGAAGGGCCACGCCGCCGCGGTGAAGCCGGCTGACCGGCTGGAGCCACCGCAGGCCTTGCCGGCTCCCCTCGAGAGCCCCGCCACCGATGAAGGCATGGTGACGGCACCTGCGCCGGAGATCCCCAGCCCCACCGAGATTCCCATCCCCACGGATCGCCAGGCCACGGATCGCCAGGGAAAGAATCGCCAGGCCAGCAACAGCTCCGCCGCCGGGGACTCTCAGCCAGCGACGTCCGCGGCCGACCCCTTGGTGAGCCGCTTCAGCGAGCACGACCCCGACCACCTGATCCTCGCGGTGCGGCCACGGCCGGCCCTGGTCGAGCTGGAGCTGGAGATCGACGCGGCCTTCCTGGCTCTCGACCCCCGGCGGCGCGATCGCCTGGCCCGCGACTGGCAGGCCCTGGCCACCGCGCTCGGCTACGACGGCCTGGTGCTTGAGGGCCGGGATGGCCGCGCATTCGGCCGGAGCGCCCTGGTGGGGGGAGGCATGATTCTGCTCGATGGCATCGGCGGGGAGTGAGGGCATGCGGCTGGACGAGCTGGTCGGGCTCTGGGGCACACCGCAGGGTGCGGCCTTCCTCGAGGGCGATCGTCCATTCGATGGGGTCTGCACCGACAGCCGCACGCTCCAGCCCGGCAGCCTCTTCCTGCCGCTGGTGGGCGAGCACCACGACGGCCACCGCTTCCTCACCGCCGCCCTGAGCGGCGGGGCGGCCGCCGCCCTGGCCCAGGGCGACCGGTTGCCGGCGGAGGAAGCCGAGGCCCTGGCGCAGCGCTGGGGGCGGCCGATCTGGCTGGTGCCCGACAGCCAGGCCGCTTACCAGGAACTGGCCCGCGCCTGGCGGCGCCAGCTCCAGGCCCCGGTGGTGGCGGTGACCGGCTCGGCCGGCAAGACCACGACCCGGGAGCTGATCCGGGCGGCGCTGGCACCGCTCGGTCCCGTTCTCGCCAGCGTGGGCAACGAGAACAACGACGTGGGGGTTCCGCTCACCCTGCTCAGGGCCGCTCCGGAGCACCGGGCCGTGGTGGTGGAGATGGGCATGCGCGGCCTGGGGGAGATCGAGCGGCTGTCGCGCTGCGCCGAGCCGGACGTGGCAGTGATCACCAACATCGGTACCGCCCACATCGGGCGGCTGGGCAGCCGCGAGGCGATCGGTCAGGCGAAGTGCGAGATCACCGCCCGGTTGCGACCCGGTGGGCTGCTGGTGATCCCGGCCGGCGACCCGTTGCTGGAGGCCTCCCTGGCCCCGGTCTGGAGGGGGGAGGTGGTGCGCGTGGCCCTGGCCGGCGATCGCCTCCCCGCCGCACTCCCGGCGGCCGACTGGACCGGCCGTCTGGAGCCGGACGGCGAGGCGGGGAATGGGCTGTTCAGGATCCGTGTGGGCGACTACAGCCTCCCGCTCCCCCTGGAGGGGGAGCACAACGCGCGCAACCTGCTGCTGGCCCTGGCCGTGGCCCGGCACCTGGGGGTCTCCCCCCACGCTCTTGAGGCCCTGGCGCTTGACCTGCCCGGCGGCCGCAGCCGGCGGCTCCAGCTCGGAACGCTCACCGTGCTCGATGAGACCTACAACGCCTCACCCGAGGCCATGGCGGCGGCCCTGCGGCTGCTGGCCGGGCAGCGCGGGCGGCGCTTCGCCGTGCTGGGCACCATGCTCGAACTGGGCGAGCGCAGCGTGGAACTGCACCGCTCCATCGGCGCCCTCGCCCGCGAGCTCGGCCTCGACGGGCTGGTGGTGGTCGATGCCGGAGCCGAAGGGGAGGCGATGGCCGGCGCCGCCGGGCTGCCTCAGCTGGAGCGGGTCCCCTGCCCTGAGCTGGCGGCCGAGCCGCTGGCCCGCTGGCTGCGCCCCGGCGACTCGCTGCTGCTCAAGGCCAGCCGGGGCGTGGCGCTCGAGCGGCTGATCCCCCTGCTGCCCTCCCTCTGACCCCGCTTCAGCGGCCCGTGGGGCTCCAGTCGGCCCGGTTCACCTGGCGGGCCCGGCCGATGGCCAGGGAACCGGCCGGCACATCGGTGGTGAGGGTGGAGCCGGCCGCCACCGTCACCCGCTCGCCGAGCCGGATCGGAGCCACCAGCACCGAATTGGCGCCGGTCTTGCTGCCGGCCCCGATCACCGTGCGGTGCTTGCGGACACCGTCGAAGTTGGCGGTGATGGTGCCGGCCCCCACGTTGACCTCGGCACCGAGGTCGGCATCGCCGATGTAGCTGAGGTGGTTCGCCTTGCAGCCGGCCGCCAGGTGGCTGTTCTTGATCTCCACGAAGTTGCCGACCCGGCAGCCTTCGCCCAGTTCGGCCCCGGCCCGTAGCTGGGCGAACGGGCCGACGGTGCAGCCCCGTCCGACGCGGGCGTCGCGCAGCACCGAGTGGAGCACCTCCACCTCCGCCGCGAGCACACTGTCCTCGATCAGGCAGCCCGGGCCGATGCGGCAGCGGTCGCCGATCGTGGTGCTGCCGCGGAAGTGGCACTGGGGTTCCACGATCACGTCCCGCCCGAAACGGGTGCTCTCGCTGAGGGTGCAGCTGGCCGGATCGCTGAAGGTCACCCCCTCGGCCATCCAGTGGCGCCGCAGCCGCTCCTGCAGCACGCCCTCGCACTCGGCCAGCTGGAGACGGTCGTTGATGCCGTTGATCTCATCGGCGTCGGCCACCTCCAGATGCCTGGCCGGACGCAGCAGCGCCACGGTGTCGGTGAGGTAGAGCTCGCCCTGGTCGTTGTCGCTGCGGAGCTGGGGCAGCACCGCGGCCAGCGCGGGCCAGCGGAAGCAGTAGATGCCGGCGTTGATCAGATCGTTGGCCCGCTGCTCGGCGCTGCAGTCGCGGTGCTCCACGATGGCGCTCACCTGGCCGTCGCCATCGGCGAACACCCGGCCGTAGCCGCCGGGATCGGCCAGCCGGGCGGTGAGCAGGGTCACCGCGGCACCGCTGGAGCGGTGATGGCTGAGCAGGTGCTCGAGGGTTTCGGGCCGCAGCAGCGGCACGTCGCCGTTGAGCACGAGCAGATCACCCTCGAAGCCCTCCAGCGGCCCCAGCAGCTGCTGCACGGCATGGCCGGTGCCGTTCTGGGGCTGCTGCAGCACGAATTCCAGCCCCTCCTGGGCCCTGAGCGACGCCTCCACCCGTTCGGCCTGGTGGCCCACGATCAGGATCTGGCGCTGGGGCTCCAGCGTCCGGCAGCTGGCGAGCACCCGCTCCACCAGCGTGGCGCCGGCCAGGGGCTGGAGCACCTTCGGCAGGTCGCTCTTCATCCGGGTGCCCTTCCCGGCGGCCAACACGGCAACGGCGAGCATCGGTGGGGCGGGGCGGCTGGGCGGGAATCTACCGGCCCTGTTCCATCCGCTCCGCCGCGCGGGGAGGCTCCAGTCCCCAGCGCCGCCGCCAGGCGCTGGTGGAGGGAGCGCTGGAGCGGGCCTGGGCCCGTTGCCGTTCCGCCAGGATCCGCGCCGATTCCGCCCGGCCATCGGGATCGCGGTAGGGCTCGGCCGCCCGGGTCGCCAGGTGCTCCAGTTCCATCGGCGTGAGCGGGCGCAGCCGCGCCGAGGCGGGCAGGGTGGTGGGGCTGGCCACGGTCCCCAGGCTCCACTGGCCGGCAGCGCCATCGGGGGCCGGCACGGCGGCCAGCTCCAGCCCGGCCCGTTGCAGGCCCCGCCGCGCCGCCGCGGCCGAGCAGTAGGTGACCAGCCGCCCGTCGGCGCGCAACAGCCCCGCCAGCCGGCCGAGGAACTCCACCGTCCAGAGCTCGGGGCAGCGCCGTGGCGAGAAGGCATCCATCAGCACAAGATCGAAGTGGCCGCGCCACTCGCGCAGCAGCTCCACCACCCGAAGGCGGGCATCGCCCCAGAGCAGGCGCCCTTCGCCCTGGGCCGTGGCCCAGCGGCCCCGCCGGTGGAGCTGCTCGAGCGCCTGCAGCGTCAGGGGTTGCCACGCGCGACGAAAGCGGGGCTCGGCCAGGGCCAGGGCCAGCGGGCGAGGATCCCGTTCCAGGCCCCACCACGCCAGCGGCAGCCCACCGGCGGCGGCCGCCTCGATCAGGGCCGCGGTGTTGACGCCCAGGCCCACGCCCACCTCCAGCACCTGGATCGGCCGGCCGGCGGGATGGCGCTCCAGCTCGGCGGGGGCGAGGAAGGTGCCGTTCGCTTCGGCCACGGCCCCCCGAGGGCTGTGGAACCCCTCCCCCACCGTCACGCTGTGGAGGCTGAAACTGCCGTCGGCGGTGACCTGTGGCCGCAGGTCGCCGGGCGGCCAGGCGCCACGGACCAACGCCCTAGCCCCGCAGCCGGCTCAGATCGTCCCAGAAGCCGGGGTAGGACACCGCTGCCGCGGCGCTGCGCCGCAGCTGGCTGGCTCCCCGGGCCACCAGGGCCGCCACCGCCAGGCTCATCGCCACGCGGTGATCGGTCTCGCTGTCGAGCGGCGCACCCCTCAGGCCGATCGGCCCGGCGATCTCCATCCCGTCGGCCGTTTCCACGACCCGGGCTCCCATCGCGCCCAGCTGGCGGCTCATCACCGCCAAGCGGTCGGTCTCCTTCACCCGCAGCTCCTCGGCATCGCGGATGCGGCTGGTGCCCTCGGCGCAGCAGGCCGCCACGGCCAGGATCGGGATCTCGTCCACCAGCCGCGGGATCAGCTCGCCGCCGATCTCGAAGGCCCGCAGCTGGCCGTGCCGCACCCGCAGATCGCCCACCGGCTCACCGGCCACGTCCCGCTGGTTGTGCACCGTGATCCGGGCGCCCATCGCTTCGAGCACCTCGAGGATGCCCGTGCGGGTGGGGTTGAGTCCCACGTTCTCGATCGTCAGGTCGCTGCCGGGGGTGATCGCGCCGGCCACCAGCCAGAACGCCGCCGAGCTGATGTCACCCGGCACCACCACGGCCTGGCCGCGCAGCACCCCGCCGGGGCGCACCGTCACCTGGCGGCCGCCGTCGCCGCCGATCTCCAGATCGGCCCCGAACGCCCGCAGCATCCGCTCGCTGTGGTCGCGGGAGCGGGCGGGTTCGATCACGGTGGTGTTGCCCTCGGCGGTGAGGGCCGCCAGCAGGACCGCCGACTTCACCTGCGCCGAGGCGATCGGCGTGCCGATCACGGCCCCGTGCAGGCCGGTGCCCTCCACCGCCAGCGGCGCCAGCTCGCCGCCGGCGCGGCCACGGATGCGCGCGCCCATGGCGGCCAGGGGCTGCCCAACCCGCCGCATGGGCCGGCGCCGCAGCGAGCCATCGCCGTTGAGCACGAAGTGGCGGCCGCTCCGGCCGGCCAGCAGCCCCAGCATCAGCCGCATGGTGGTGCCGGAGTTGCCGCAGTCGAGCACGTCCTCCGGCTCGCGCAGGCCGTCGAGTCCCACCCCCTCCACCAGCACCGGCCGGCCCGCCTCGATCGGGCCGATCCCCACCCCCATCGCCCGCAGGCAGGCGGCGGTGCTGAGCGGATCCTCGGCCGGCAGCAGGCCCTCGATGCGGGTCTCCCCCTCGGCGATCGCCCCGAACAGCAGCGCCCGGTGCGAGATCGACTTGTCGCCCGGAACCCGCACCGAACCCTTCAGACCCTCCTCCCCGGCAGGCTCCAGGAGAAGGGAATCGGCCTGGGAAGGGCCCGCGGCAGGGGCGGAGACCATGCGATCGGGACGGCTGCGGCGAGCCTAGGCCTGGGCTTCGGCGGGATAGCCGGCCGATTCGGACCCACAGAGCCGGTCGCCCGCGTCCCCCAGCCCGGGCACGATGCGGAAGGCCGCGTCCAGTTCCGGATCGATGCAGCCGGTGTAGAGCGTGAGGTCGGGGAAGCGCTCCCCCAGGGTCTTGAGGCCGGGGCTGGCCGCCAGCGCGGTGATCACCCGCAGCCGCCCACCGCCCACGCCCTTGGCCTGCAGCCGCTCGAGCACCTGGATCAGGCTGCCGGCGGTGGCCAGCATCGGGTCGAACACCAGCACGCCCACCTGCGGCCCGATCACCGCGGGGAGGGTGTCCAGGTAGCAGCTGGAGCGGCCGGTGGCCTCGTCCCGGCTCAGGCCCATGTGCGCCACCCGGGCGGTGGGCAGCACCGTCTGGGCGCCCTGCCAGAGGCCGAGCCCGGCCCGCAGGATCGGCACGGCCAGCAGCGGCACCGACCCGTCCACGACCGTGCCCTCGGTGGTGGCGAGCGGTGTCTCGACCGTCACCCGCTGATGGGGCAGCCAGTCGCGCAGCGCCTCGTAGGTGAGCCAGCGGCCCAGTTCGGCCATGGCGGTCGCGAACAGCGGCGAGGGGGTGCCGCGGTCGCGCAGCAGGGTGAGCCAGTGGCCGATCAGGGGATGGGGTGGCACCACCACCCGCAGGGACATGCTCATGGGGGCCGTGTCGGCGGTCGTGGGTCGGGGGCCGGGCTCGCGGCCCGGGGAGCCGCTGCCATAACTTGAGCGGCCACGGTAGATGTGCGGTGACGTCCGAGCCCTTCCCCCGTCGCTCCGCCGGCCCGAGGGCCGGGTTGCCAGCTGCGGCGTTGCTGCCGTTCCTGGCGCTGCTGCTGGCTCTGGTGCTCTCGCTCGCCGCGCCGGCCCTGGCCATCACCGCACCGGAGCTGCGCGGTCAGCGCGCCCTGCAGGATCTCCAGCCCGACATGCACGGCCGGAACCTGCGGCAGCAGGAGTTCCTCAAGGCCAGCCTGCGGGGCTTCGACCTCAGCGACACCGATCTTCGCGGGGCCGTCTTCAACAGCAGCGACCTGCAGGGAACTGACCTGAGCGATGCCGATCTGGAGGATGCAGTGGCCTTCGCCACCCGCTTCGATGGCGCCGATCTCCGCGGAGCGGTGCTGCGCAACGCGATGCTGATGCAGAGCCGCTTCGACGGAGCGCGGATCGAGGGGGCCGACTTCAGCGACGCGGTGCTGGATCTTCCCCAGCAAAAGGCGCTCTGCCGCCGTGCGGAGGGCGTGAACGCCCGCACGGGTGTGGCCACGGCCGAAAGCCTGGGCTGCCGGTAGATTCGGGATCCGGTTCCGGTGGGGAACAGCCACCGGTGGCAACGGGGAAAGTCCGGTGGGGAGTCCGCTCCGAGTCCGGCGCTGTCCCGCAGCTGTGAGCCCCAGCATCGGACGGCCGCCTGGGGGCAAGTCAGAACACCCGCCGGTTTCATCTCCCTCTGCCGGCGCGGACCGGATCTCTCCCCATGACGCTTGCTTCCAGGGCACCCCTGTGGGTGTGGCTGACGCCCGTGATCGCGGCACCGCTGCTGGCTGCTCCAGCCTCGGCGCACCACCTGATGGAACTGTTCCAGCTCAAGCCTGGCCCGATGGCCGGCCTTCTGAGCGGCCTGGGCCATCCCCTCCTGGGGCCCGACCACCTGCTCTTCCTGCTCTCCCTCGGCCTGGTGGGGATCAGCCAGCCACGGCGCTGGATGCTCGGCCTGCTGGCGATCGGCCTCGCCGCCAGCGGGTTCGGCCTGCTGGTGCCCCACCTGCCCGGCGCCGAAGCGCTCGTGGCCCTCTCGCTGGTGGCTCTGGGCCTGGTGATGCTCGGCCACTGGCCCCGGTGGACCCTGCTGCCGGCTATCGCCCTGCACGGCTACGTGCTCAGCGATGCGGTGATCGGCTGGGAACCCACCCCGGTCGCGGCCTATCTGCTCGGGCTTCTGCTCTCCCAGGCTGCCCTGCTGCTGCTGGCCTCCACGGTGGTGCGCGGCTGGTCACGGCGGCTCGGCGGCGGCTCCCCGAGGCTGCTGGCCGGCATCCTGATCGGCATCGGTGCCACGTTCGCCTGGACCGCGCTGGTTCCCTGAGATGGCCCCCTGCAAACGCTTGCCCGTCACCGTGGTGACCGGCTTTCTGGGCGCCGGCAAGACCACCCTGCTGCGCCACCTCCTGCTCAACGGCGGCCAGCGACTGGCCGTGCTCGTCAACGAGTTCGGGGAGGTGGGCATCGATGGAGCCCTGCTGCGCGAGTGCGGCTTCTGTGCGGAGGAGGAGCTCGACGGGCGGCTGGTGGAACTGGCCAACGGCTGCCTGTGCTGCACCGTGCAGGAGGAGTTCCTGCCCACGATGCACACCCTGCTGGAGCGGTCCGATCGGATCGACGGCATCGTTGTGGAGACCAGCGGCTTGGCGTTGCCGGAGCCGTTGGTGCGGGCCTTCCAGTGGCCCGAGATCCGCACCCGCACCCGCGTCAACGGCGTGGTGGCGGTGGTGGATGGCGAGGCCCTGGCCCAGGGGAGCGTGGTGGGTGACCCCGCCGCGCTCGAACGCCAGCGGGCGGCCGATCCCAGCCTCGATCACCTCAGCGGCCTGGAGGATCTCTTCCAGGACCAGCTGGAGGCCGCCGACCTGGTGCTGGTGAGCCGGGCCGACCGTCTGGAGCCCGAGCAGATGGCTGCGGTGGTGGAGCGCGTGCGGGCCGGCTGCCGGGCTGAAGCGCCGGTGCTGCCGATGGCCCGTGGTGGGGTGCCGCCGGAGCTGGTGCTCGGCCTGGAGCGATCCATGGCCGGCCCCTCCCTCGACGCGCACGATCACGACCATCACGGTCATGGGCACGAGCACGACGACCATGACGCGCACGACCACAGCCATGTGCCCGTCGAATCCCTGGCGTTCCGGCTCGAGGGTCCCATCGATCGGATCGAGCTGGAGAGGGTGCTGCGGGAGCAGCTGCGACGTCAGGGGATCCTGCGCCTGAAGGGCTGGCTGCGCCAGCCCCACAAGCCGCTGCCGCTCCAGATCCAGGCCGTGGGGCCCCGGCTCGAATGCTGGTATGAGGACAACGGGGTGAGCCCCGTCGAGCCGCGGACGGAGGCCGTGCTCGAGCTGGTGGTGCTGGGGCTCGATCTGAACCGCAGCGATCTGCTGTCGGCCCTGGCTCAGTCCAGGGGGAACTGACCCTGGGCGCAGACGCCATCCCAGCAGAGGGCCTGCTCACCATCCCAGCGGCTGTTCACCGTCCGCCAGCCCTGGGAGGCGCGCTGCATCTCCACCAGCCCGCGCCCGTCGTGGCGGAAGTCCAGCCGCTGTCCGTTGAGCTCGATCCTCCAGCGCTCACCCACCGCCTCCACCGTCATCACGCAGGGACGCCAGGGGCCTTGATCGAGGCGGCAGCGCACCGGAAACCGGCCCGGCTCGCCGCGCACCGGTAACGGCGACAGGCTCAGTGCCCCCACCAGCACCGCCAGCAGCAACGCCGGGCCTGGTCTGCTCCACCCGCTCCAGTTCCCTCTGTCGTTCCAGCCCCATCCGACCCGGCAGGCCATGGCCTGGGTCTCCACCGTCTCATGCCTTCAAGCTGGCGCCGTGCCGTCCGGGAGCGGACCCTGGGCTGCGAAGATTTAACAAACGCCTCGCAGAGCTGGTGCCACGTTTTCACGCCCGCGTGCTGGTCTCCCTGAGGCCATCGGTGCTCGATCCCGCCGGGGAGGCGGCCAGGGCCGCTGCTGGGCGGCTCGGTGTGGAGGGGGTGGTCCTGCTGCGCATCGGCAAGGCGGTGGAACTGGAACTGGAGGCGCCCGATGCCGCCACCGCCCGCAGCCGCGTGGCCCTGCTCAGCGACCGGCTGCTGGCCAATCCGGTGATCGAGAACTGGGAGCTGGAGCTGCGCGAGCTCGATCAAAGCGCCGAGGGTGTGCCGGCATGACGATCGGCGTCGTCGTCTTCCCCGGCTCCAACTGCGACCGGGACGTGCGCTGGGCGGCCGAGGGCTGCCTCGGGATTCCCACCCGCTTCCTCTGGCACGAGGAGCGCGACCTGACCGGCATCGACGCGGTGGTGCTGCCGGGAGGCTTCAGCTATGGCGACTATCTCCGCTGCGGCGCCATCGCCCGCTTTGCACCGGTACTAGTGGAAGTGGTGGCCTTCGCCGAGCGGGGCGGCCCGGTGCTGGGCATCTGCAACGGCTTCCAGGTGCTGACCGAACTGGGCCTGCTGCCCGGGGCCCTCACCCGCAACCGTCACCTCCATTTCCTTTGCGAACCCACCCCGTTGCGGGTGCATCCCGGCCCCAGCCGCTGGTTGAAGGGATACGCCGAGTCGGAGGCGATCACCCTGCCGATCGCCCATGGGGAGGGGCGCTACCAGTGCGACCCCGACACCCTCGAGGCCCTGGAGCAGAGCGGCCAGGTGGTGCTCCGCTACGCCGAGAACCCCAACGGTTCGATGGGGGATGTGGCCGGTCTGAGCAACCCGGCCGGCAACGTGCTCGGGCTGATGCCCCACCCGGAGCGTGCCTGCGATCCCCAGACCGGCGGCTGCGATGGTCGCCGTCTGTTCGCCAGCCTGCTGGGCTGAGTCGGGCGGCATTGAAAAGGGCCCCATGCGGGGCCCGGGTGACTGGCTCGATCGGGCTCAGTGAACGGCGGCGAAGAACTCCTTGCTGCCCACGGGATCGGGCTTCATGGTCTTCTCGCCGGGGGTCCAGTTGGCGGGGCACACCTCATCGGGGTGGCTCTGCACGTACTGGAAGGCCTGCAGGATGCGCAGGGTCTCGTCGACGTTGCGGCCGACGGCCAGGTTGTTGATGGTGGCGTGCTGGATCACGCCTTCAGGATCGATGATGAACAGACCGCGCAGGGCCACGCCGGCGTCCTCGTCGAGCACGTTGTAGGCGGTGGCGATCTCCTTCTTGAGGTCGGCCACCAGCGGGTAGGCGATGTCACCGAGGCCGCCCTGCTTGCGGTCGGTCTGGATCCAGGCCAGGTGGCTGAACTGGCTGTCCACCGACACGCCCAGCACCTCGGTGTTGCGGCTGGTGAAATCGGCGTAGCGGTCGCTGAACGCGGTGATCTCGGTGGGGCAGACGAAGGTGAAGTCGAGCGGATAGAAGAACAGCACCACGTACTTGCCGCGGTACTGGGAGAGGGTCACGTCCTTGAATTCCTGATCCACCACGGCGGTGGCGGTGAAATCGGGGGCCTGCTGCCCGACACGCAGGGGAGCGTTGGTCATGAGCGGTGGAAGGAGACGACGGGGAGGCAAGCTGAAAGTCCGAAGTCGGACCGACTACCACTTGCAACCGTAACAACTTATCACGCGGGCCCGTGTCGCAGTGGGGCCTACGCTGGCTTGATCGCGGTGCACTCAGCTGGCAAGTCCCTCCGGGTGTCAGCGCACTGCCCTCCTCTCGATCCTCCCCCGATCGATGCATCCGAATCCCGGTGCATCTCCGGTCCGATCCCGGTGCATCCGCTGGCACCGAATCCCTTCCACCCTCTGAGCGCCGAGCGGCGCCAGGCAACCGTTCCTTTCACCGATGTCCTGGGACCCCGTCCTGCTCCGCAAATTCAGCACCACCGGTCATTTCCGCTTGCTCAACCAGCTCCGCACCGAGCTCAAGGCCCAGCCGCTCCAGCGTCAGGCTCCCGAGGCCCTGGACAGCGCCCGCCCCCGCACCGGTCGCCTGGTCCGAGCCGTGGAGGTCCGTCCCCAGTCCTCCTCGGGCTACGGCCGCCAGCGGCGTTCGTCGGCCGTGGCACCGTCGACCGCCGCCTCCGCTTCCGGGGCATCGGCGGTGGCAGCTCCCCTCAGCCGCGACGCGGCCGCCTCGGCGGCTGCGGAAGCCGCTGCCAGCCAGGCCAGCAGTTTCCGCGACCGGCTCAACGCCATTGACATGCGCTGACGCCAGGGACACAAGGTTCTGTGCTCCTCCAACGGGAGAGCGGGCCTGCAGGATCGGGCCTACAAAAACGCCGGATCATTTGATCCGGCGTTTTTTTGTGGATGCCATCGAAGGCCAAACAGTTCACATGGCTCGGGGGAGACTTGAACTCCCGACCTTGGGGTTATGAATCCCACGCTCTAACCAGCTGAGCTACCGAGCCTCGTTGTGAAGACTGTAAACGATGGCCGGCTGTCTCCCCTGCTGGGTCCCACCGGGAGCAAGGATGAGATTCAGGCCCGGGTGGGAAGGAATTGAAGGGGGTTGACGGCGCCGCGACCGGGAGGATGAATCTCGAAGTGGAGGTGCGGGCCTGTGCTTCGACCGGTGCTGCCCATCTCGGAAATCGGGGTGCCCTGCGTCACCATCTGGCCCACCCGCACCAGAAGTCGGCTGTTGTGGCCATAGAGCGACTTGCTGCCGTCGGGGTGCTGGATTTCCACCAGATAGCCGTAGCCGCCGTCGTGCCAGCCGGCAAAGCTCACCTGGCCGCCCTGGGCCGCCACGATCGGCGTGCCCACGTTGTTGGCCACGTCGATGCCCTTGTGCATTCGTCCCCAGCGCCAGCCATAGCCCGAGGTGAACACCCCGCGGGTCGGCCAGATCCAGCCGGAACTCAGGGTGGAGGGTTCCGGGGAATCGTCGCGGGAACCGAAGCGCGGCAGCTCGGGCCAGCTCAGGCCGCCGCTGCCGACGGGATTGAGCCCCAGCACCATGCGGGAGCGACCCGGGGCGGAATTCGCCAGCCGGATCTGGGTGCCGGCCACGAGGCGCGCCGCCTCCAGACCGGGATTGAGACGCAACAGATCGGCCATCGTGACGCCATAGCGCTCAGCGATCTTGCGAAGGTTGTCGCCGAAACGCACCACGCCGGTGGATTCCAGCGGGGGCGGCGCCGTGACCGGCGCCGAGCGACGGAGTTCACTGGTGTCGAGGGAGGCCACCAGCCTCGCCCTGGAGGCGTTCTGGGAGGGCAGCACCACCCAGTCGCCACCGCTGAAGCGATGGTCTTCATCGACCTCGTTCAGCCGGGCCAGCGGTGTTTCCTGGAGCCGGAGCTCGGCGGCGAGGTCTTCCAGGCTGATGCCGGAGCGCACCCTCACCCACAGCCGCTCGGAGGTGGGGGGCAGCGAGGCCATGAGGAGCGGCTGCTGAGCGTTCCCGAGGCTGCGCTCATCCGGAAGTTCCTCCGGCATCGTGTCGAACCCTGGAGAGCGGGAATCGGCGATGCCCGGAATGGTGCCGGCAGCGATGAGAGGAAGAACCGGAAGGGTTCCCAGCAGTGGAACGATCAGACGTAAAGGCTTCATGCAGGTTCACCCATCGGACAAGACCCGGTGGAGAAGCCGCCATCCCCGAGCCGCGCCGAGGGTAGCCGGTGGAACCGGCTGGCACAAGCCCGGGGGGTCAGCGGCTCGACCGGCAACGTCTCAGACCGTGCTCTCCAACTGGCGCAGGGCTTCGAACAGCACCACGGCGGCGGCCACCGAGAGGTTGAGGCTGCGCACCCCTCCACCGCCGCGCACCGAGCCCGGCATCGGAATGGTGAGCCGCTCGTCGGCCCTCTCGAGCAGGGAGGACGGCAGTCCATCGGTCTCCCGGCCCAGCAGCAGCCAGTCATCGTGGCGGTAGGCGATCGCATGGTGGGGCCGTTCGGCCTGGCTGCTCAGGGCGAGCAACCGGCCGCCGCGGAGCCGCCGCTCGCGCTCGAAGGCCCCCAGGTCGGCATGGAGGTGCAGCTGCACCCACGGCCAGTAGTCGAGCCCCGCCCGCTTCAGCTGACGGTCGTCGATGCGGAAGCCGAGTGGCTCGATCAGATGCAGTTCGCTGCCGGTGGCCGCGCAGGTGCGGGCCACGTTGCCGGTGTTCGGCGGAATCTGGGGCTGGAACAGCACGAGGCGTGGCATGGTGGCTGGGGCGCCTCAGGCCCCGGGTACCGGGACGCTCAGGGCCAGCAGGTCGAGGGCACGCCCGTGCACCACCAGCCAGCTGGCCTCGCAGTGGGCATGCAGGATCTGCTGGAGCCGCCCGAGCCGATCGCGGAACAGCCCGCCCACGGCGGTGGGGGGCACCACGCCCCAGCCTGTCTCCTCGCAGACGAGCAGCCGTGGGGCACTGCAATGCAGCAGCGCCTCGAGCAGGGCCTGCTGGCGGTGCTCCCAGTCCTGGGAATCGAGCTCGAGGTGATGGGCCAGCCAGGTGCCGAGCGAGTCGATCAGCAGCAGACGGTCGGCGGGAACGCGAACCAGGGCCGACCCCAGTTCGCCTTCCACCTCCCAGAGCTCCCAGTGGGCAGGGCGGCGGCGGCGGTGGGCCTCGAGCCGGCTCTGCCAGTCGGGATCATCCGGCCGGCGGGGACCCGTGGCGATGTACAGCACCGGCCGACCGGCGGCCGCCGCCAGGTGCTCGGCCCAGCGGCTCTTGCCGCTGCGGCTGGGCCCACTCACGAGGGTGAGGCCCGCGGCAACGACGGCAGGGGCCGGTGAACGGGAATCAGCCGCCACCATTCATGTTGCGCAAGGTGGCCACCGAGGATGGGGAAACGCGGTTGAGATAGCGGAAGATCCAGTATTTGAAGATGGTGGCCAGAATCACAGGGAACGTGGCAATGAACAGCATCACGAAGTTCTCGCGCTGTGGTAGTCCCAGGTGATTGGCAACGCCATCGAGCAGCACAGTCCACCCTTCCGGACTGTGGAATCCCACGAAGATATCGGTGAAGAGGATGATGGCGAAGGCCTTGGCACTGTCACTCAAGCCATAGACGAGTTCATCGAGGAATCCCCTCAGCACGCGCAGTTCCTCCCGGCCGAACAGGCAGACCAGGAAGAACCCGATCAGCGCCACTCCGTCGGAGAGCACGTTCTTGATGGCGCTGGTGCTCTGGCTGTCGGCCTCCTGCTTGAGTTCGGCGGCCCGTTCGGCCAGCACGGTGTGCATCGCCTGGGCCGAGGGCAGATCCTGGCCCTTCAGCAGGGCATCGAACTCGATCTCAGCCTTGTAGATCCGCAGTTTTTCCACGGCCTCCTCCTCAAGCTGCGGCCTGGGGTAACTGAGGAAGGGCACATCAGGAGCGAATCGGTCGACCAGGGGCGAGATCAGGAAGGTGCGGCTGGCCTGCTGCATCAGCAGGGGCACCAGGATCAGCAGCAGCAGGATCCGCAGCGACACCAGGGTGGAGTCGCGGCGACGACGGAAACCCGCCACCACAGTGGCCTCGGCTTCGGGATCGAGCTGCCGCCGCACCCGCTCGAGTGCCCCCAGAAGACTGCGCGGCAGCAGTTCCGGTGAGCGGCTGAGGCTGGTCAGGCCCGAGCGGGCCTCGTAGCGCCCTGTCACCGATTCAATCAGCTGGAACTGGCGCAGCTCCTGCGGATCGAGTTCGTGGCGGCGTGGCCTCAGCTCCTCGAGCACGTCGCGGCAGATCTGCAGGGCGGTGCGGAAGCGACGCAGCATCTGCGCCTGCACCGCCCGCGGCAGGCTGAGCTCGAGATCGGGTCGCACGGGCCGATCGTTGTAATACTCGAGCTCGAAGCTCTGGATCAGCAGGGCCGCCTCGTAGGCACGGTCGAGATCATTGTCCAAGTCGAGGGAGCGGGCCCTGCCGAAGGCGCCCATCCAGTCACGCAGGGCCATCGCTCATCAACGGGAGAACACCCACCAGGTGACCATGGGCACGATGGTGCCGACGACAAGCAGCACGACGATCCAGAGAAATCCGTTGCCGGCCGCGGTTTCCTCGTGGCTGGGGACATTGCTCGCCACCGGGGCCACCTCCTGCTGCAGGGGAGGACCGGGATCCTCCCCGCCGCCGAGCACGGCTCCAAGCCGGTTGAGCGCATCGAGGGAAGCCTGCCGGTAGCGCGCTCCGAGACGGATCGGGATGGCCATGGTGGTGTCGGCCGTGCTGCGGAGCAGGCTCTCTGGCAGCTGCTCCAGCAGGTCGTCTGAGGCCACGGCGGCAGCCATGTTGGTCTGGGCATCGATCAGCAGCAGCAGCTGCGAGGCGGGCAAGGGCCCTGCGCCCGCCGCCCAGCTGTTCAGCAGTTGCTGGCCCAGGCTCTCCAGGTCCTCGCCGTAGTCGAGGCGCGGGATGGTGACCAGCCGCGCCTCGACGTGGTCGGCCTCGAGATCGCCGAGCCGCTTCTCCAGCTCCGAGAGGGTCGAGCGGCTGAACAGATCGGCCCTGTCGATCACGTGCTGGTTCGGTCCCGGCGGCGGGATGTCGCGCACACCCATCGCCAGGGCTGGGGAGACGGGCAACAGGGGCAGCAGCAGCGCGCCCAGCAGGGCGAGCAGTCGAGTCAGCAGACGCACGGGTTCAGCGCGGACGGCTCGGGATGGATCCAGTCTGCCGTCAGCCGGCCAGGCTGTCGCGGTGCAGGGCGGCGATCACCGCCAGCACCCGCTCCGCCCGCCCATCCGGCAGCTCCAGCAGTCCCGCGAGCCCCTCGAGAAAGGCGCTCTCGCCGGGCTGCAGGTGGTGATCGGCATGGATGAGCTCGGCGGCGACGGCCAGGGCCGTCTCACGCTGGTCGTGGTCGAGGGCAGGAACCGCGGCCGCCAGCAGCGACTCGATGCCGTGCTGACGCAGTTCGCTCAGCAGTCCGTCGAACAGCTCGCCCATGGCGTCTTCGCCGAGATCGACGTAGGGGGTGCGGTGCTCGAGCTGCCGCCGCAGGGCCCGGGCCTCGTCCCGGCCGAGGGAGCCGTCGCAGGCGACGGCCGCCAGGGCGATGGCGGCAAAGGCCTGGGGGGCATCCATGGTCATGGGCGGGGAGGGGGGCGTGGTGGGCTGACGTTCCCATTGCAGCAACTCCCTCGTCCTGCGGCAGCCCTCGCCACAGGGGAGCATGTCAGGGTTTCCGTCCATTGCCTCCATGCGCGCCATGCCGGCCCCGGCCCGCTTCTGTCTGGCCGCCGGTGTCCTGGGTCTCGTTCTCTGCGTGCTCAACCAGTTCACCGCCCCTGAGCTCACCCCTGCCCTCGAGCGGGCGGCGGTGCTCACCAGCCTGATGGCGGTGGGACTGCTGCTGGTGGCCGCGCTCTGGACCCGGGTGCAGCCCCTCACCCCCGAGCGGGTGGACCTGACGGGAGCGCAGGGCATGGAGCTGGAGCCGGGGCTGCCGCCGGCGCTGGCGGAGGAACTGGCCTGGGGCAGCCGCATGTTGCTCACCGCCACTCCGGCAGCCAGCGTGCTGCTCCACTGGAATGGCCGCTGCCTGCTGCGCCGTGGTGTTCTCGGCGCCACGGCGTTCCGGCCCGGAGCGATCTGTGAGCGATCACGCCAGAGCGGTCGGGTGGTGTCGCTGGTGGATCTGCGGCTCTATCCGGGCCGCGACGAGTTCAGCGGCCTGCCGGAGGGGACTCCGGCCGTGCTGGTGCTTCCCATCGGCAGCCAAGGCTGGCTGCTGATCGGTGGCTGGTCGCCACGCTGCTTCAGCCGCAGCGACGAGGCCTGGGCGGAGGGCTGGTGCAGTCGGCTCAGAAACTCACTGGAGCTCTGGAGCGGGGCCGATCCGACGGCGGTGGCACCGTCAGCTGGGACTCCACCCGTCCCCCCGGTGTCGTGAAGTCGGCCAGGCCCCTGGCGCCGAGCCGGCCGGTGAGCCGCTGGCTGCGGGTGATCTGGCGGTTCGCGTCGCGCTCGAGCAGCACGTCGCCGCTGGCCTCGATCGCCTGGGTCTTCCAGTTCCAGCGGCACTCCCGCGCCCGGAGCCGCTCACCCGGTTGGCGGACCCGGCAGTCGGAGGGCACAAGGACGGTGGAGTCGCCCAACAGGGCCACGAGCGATCCACCCTGCACCTCCAGTCGATCGACCCGACCATCGAAGGGCAGATCCGTGCTCAGTCGCCCGTCGCGAGCGTTCCAGCGGGTGCGCTGGGTCCGGAGCACGGCCTTGGCGGCGGGGTCGACGAAGAGCACCGGAGCGAGGGCGTCGATCACCTCGTCCCTGGTGTTGCCCTCCAGCGCGGAGGCGGTCAGCGTCTGAACGCGGCGCTTGTCATCCTTGGGCCGGCGCTCACCCCGCACCGGCCCGGCAGCCTGCAGCACCCCGCTGCCGGGGTACCAGTCGGCCTGGCTCACGCGCAGATCCAGCTCAGGCTGCTGCAGACGGGTGGGCCCCCGCAGCTCCAGCTTGTCGCGATCCAGCAGGAAGCGGGCGGTGCCGGCGCTGATCCGCGAGGAGCGCTCGGTGGCCACCGGCCGGCGATCGATCTCGATCAGCTGACGTCTGGGGGTCCAGCGCACCCGGTCGCCGCTGATCACGGCCGGCCGTGATCCCACGATCTGGATCCTCACCCCTCCCTCCAGCTGAATCACCTCGCCGTCGTTGATCACCGTGCCGCTGATGGCGCTGATGCGGTACTGGGGCTTGCCGGCGCTGTAGATCACGCCGCGCGGCTGCTTGGCCCGTGCCACTCGGCTGCGGGTGTCGTAGCGGGCCTCCGGGCTGATCAGCTCCCAGGCCGGCCGCCCCTTGGCGTCCTGCTGCCGCAGGTTGAGGGAGCGGAATTCGAAGGGCTTGGGCTCCTCCGGCGGTCGTGGCGGACGGGAGCAGCCCGCCAGCTGCAACGGCAGCAGGGCCAGCAGGGCCAGGTAGGGGGACAGGGATCTCACAGCGGTCCGTCCAGCTCCAGCCGGGCCATCACCGGCACCGGCTCGGGCAAGGGATCGGCAGGCCGCAGCCCGCCCCAGCGCAGCTGCTCGAGCCATGGGAGCGCTGGTTCGCTGCAACCGCCATCCGCCGGGGGCACGCCGCTCTCGAGCGGCCGCTGTCCGAGCTGTCGCAGCATGCGCTCCGAGAGATCCGGCAGCAGCGGCGCGATCAGCAAGGCCACCCAGCGGGCGCTCTCCAGCACGGCGTAGAGATCGTCCGCCACCTGCTGGCGGCTGCCCTCCTGCTTCATCCGGCTCCAGGGCGCCTGCTCGTTGAGGTAGCCGTTGGCGCTCACCGCCAGCTGCAGCGCGGCCGCGGCCGCCTGGCGGAAATCGAGCCGCTCGAGACCCTCCAGCACCTGCTCGCGGGCCTGGCCGGCCGCCACGGCCAGTGGATGGGCCTGGTCGGCGCCCGCGGCCGCAGGGGGCACGGCACCGTCGAACCAGCGCCGCGCCATCGAGGAGGTGCGGTTGAGCAGGTTACCGATCGTGTTGGCCAGGTCGTTGTTGACCAGATCGGTGAACCGTTGCTGCTGCACGTCGCCGTCCTCGCCGAAGGGGATGTCGCGCAGCAGATACCAGCGCACCGCGTCACGGCCGCAGCGCTCGAGCAGCTCGGCCGGATCGAGCACGTTGCCCAGCGACTTGCCCATCTTCTGGCCCTCGCGCGTGAGGAAGCCGTGGCCGAACACCTGGGCGGGCAGCTCGAGACCGGCCGAGAGCAGCATGGCGGGCCAGTACACGGCGTGGAAGCGCAGGATGTCCTTGCCGATCACGTGCACCGCGGCGGGCCAGCCACGCTCACGGATCCGCTCCAGTTCCGGGGGATCGTCCGGCTCCAGCAGGGCGGTGAGATACCCGAGCAGGGCATCGAACCAGACGTAGAAGGTGTGCCCCGGATGGTCCGGCACCGGGATGCCCCAGGGCAGCTGGAGGCGGGAGATCGAGAAGTCGCGCAGGCCCTGGGCCACGAAGTTCTCCACCTCGCGGCGCCGCCCGGCCGGCGCGATGAAGCCCGGGCGGGCGATCAGCTCCTCGATGGCCCCCTGGTAGCGGGAGAGCCGGAAGAACAGGTTCACTTCGTCGCGCCACTCGAGCGGACGCCGGTGGATCGGGCATTCCGGATCCTGGGCCTCGTGCGGGTCGTCCTTGAACTCCTCACAGGCCACGCAGTACCAGCCCTGCTGGCGGCCCTCCACCACGTCGCCGGCCGCCTCCACCCGGCGGTAGAACTGCTCCACGATCCGGCGGTGGCGGGGATCGGTGGTGCGGATGAAGCGGTCGTGGCTGATCTGCCACTGCTCCCAGAGGGCGCGGTAGCGCTCGCTCACCCCATCGCAGTGGGCCTGGGGTGTGAGGCCGGCGGCCTCGGCGGTGCGCTGGATCTTCAGACCGTGCTCGTCGCAGCCGGTCACGAACACCACCCGCTCACCCCGCAGGCGGCGGTAGCGGGCCAGGGCGTCACAGGCGAGGGTCGTGTAGGCGCTGCCGAGGTGCGGCCTGTCGTTGACGTAGTAAAGCGGTGTGGTGAGGGTGAAGGTCATCGGCGTTGGAGTCGTCGGCGTTGAACCAGGAGCCGCTGCGCCGCCAGTGCGGCCCCGCGCCGGGGCCGGATCCTACCCAGCGTCCCCCGGCCTCACCCCAGCCCGCCCATCCGCTCCGCCCCGATGCCCACGGTTGAACCGGCCCGTCGCCTGCCCCATCCGGCCGGGGAGAGTGACAGGAGCGCCCTGGTGGTGTGGGGCGGCGGCAGCGGCGGTGTCGCCGCTGCCCTGCAGGCGGCCCGCGGCGGGGCCGACACCCTGCTGCTCACCCCGGGGGGCTGGCTCGGGGGGATGGTGAGCGCCGCTGGCGTGTGCGCGCCGGATGGCAACGAGCTGACCCCCTGGCAGAGCGGCCTCTGGGGAGCGCTGCTGCGCGCCGTCCAGCGCGAGGAGGCGGAGGGGCTCGATCACAACTGGGTGAGCTGCTTCGGCTGGCGGCCGGCCACCGCCGAGAGGGTGCTGCGGCGCTGGGTGGCCGCCGAGCCGCGGCTGCGCTGGTGGAGCGGCTGCCGGCTGCGGGGTGCCCGGCGCCGCGGCGCGCGGGTGACGGCGCTGGAGCTGGAGCGCGATGGGGTGAGCGTGCAGGTCGAGCTGGACCTGCTGATCGATGGCAGCGACCGCGGCGAGCTGTTCCCCCTGGTCGGAGCACCCTTCCGGCTCGGTTGGGAGGCCCGGGAGACCTGGCAGGAGCCCAGCGCGCCGCCGTTGGCACGGCTGGAGTCCGAGCCGTTCTTCCGCGACCAGCCGGTGCAGTCGCCCACCTGGGTGGCGGTGGGTCGGCTCGGCGAGGGGGCCTGTCCGGCCGGAGCGACGCCCGCGGCGCCGTTCGAGCGTTCCTGCGAGCGCTTCGGCCTTGAGCGCACCCTCACCTACGGGCGGTTGCCGGGCGGCCTGGTGATGCTGAACTGGCCGCTGCACGGCAACGACTGGCACGGGGGCCTCGGGAGGGCCTTCGCCGAGGATCCCGAGGACCAGGCCGCCCTGGAGCGGGCGATGCGCAGCCACAGCCTCGCTTTCCTGCGGGCTCTCCAGGAGGCCTCCGGGGGCTGGTTGCAGCCGGCGCCGGTCTTCCCCGCCGGGGAGGCCCCCCACGCCGAAGCCCTCGACGGCCCCTCGCCCCTGGCGCTGATGCCCTACTGGCGCGAAGGTCGGCGGCTGGTGGGGCTGGAGCTGGTGCGGGAGCAGGATCTGCTGCCGGAGCCGCTGGCCGGCCAGCCGGCCGCCGCCCGCATCGCGCCGCTGCCCCGTCTGGCCGACGGCCGGGCCAACACTGTGGCGGTGGGCAATTACCCCAACGACCACCATTACCCCGGCGACGACTGGCCGCTGGCGCCGAAGAGCTGCCGCTGGGGCGGCCGCTGGAGCGGAACCCCGTTCACCATCCCCTATGGCGCCCTGGTGAGCGCCGAGCTGGAGAACCTGCTGGCGGCCGACAAGGACTTCAGCTGCACCCACATGGCCAACGGCGCCACCCGTCTGCAGCCGCTGATCCTCAACATCGGCCAGGCGGCGGGTGCCGCCGCGGCGCTGTCTCTGGCACGGGGCATCCCGCCGGCGGAGCTGCCCGTGGAGGCGTTGCAGGAGGCCCTTCTGAACGATCCGCAGGCCCCGGCCGGCCCGGCGCCGCTGTGGGACACCCCCTGGCACCATCCCGAGTGGCTGGCCCGGCAACGACGCGCCCTGGCCGATCCCGACCGGATCGCCGGGCACGGACGTCTGCCGGATCGGGAGCCGCCCAGCCCCTGGGAGGCCCCGGCCGAGCCCCATGAGCAGGCGTTCCGAGGCCGGCTCGAACCCGACGGTCAGGGCGGCTACGTGCTGCTCACGGCCGAAGGCCCGTGGCCGGTGATCACCCTGGAGCCGGGCCTGCACCACTGGCTGGCCGAGCAGGAGAGGCCGGAGCCGATCACCCTGATCGGCGTCGCCAACCCCTGGGGCCCCTGGCTGCGCGCCTCCCGGCTCGCCGCCGGCTGAGCCGTCGGGGTTGCCTCAGCGTGCCTCGAGCCGGAGCAGGTCGCAGAGAGAGTCGACCTCCTGCACGTGCACCGAGAGGGCATCGCCGGGCTCTGCCCCTTCCGGGCAGCGGGCGGCCAGGTCCATGGCGAGGGTCTCGAGGTGCACCAGCCCGAGCCGGTCCTGGGGACGGAGCCAGCGCAGGAACAGGCCGTGCCAGCGCTGGCCCCGGTGCTGCTCGAACCACACCTGCTGCCAGTGACGCTGGTCCTCCCGACTGATCTGCTGGCTTTCCCGCAGCACCGGATCGAGACTGGTCAGGATCTCTCCGAGTGCCGGGCCATCGAGCGGATCCCGTCCCTCCAGCAGGGCGGCGAGCTGGCGCTGCACCATCAGGTCGCCGTAACGGCGGATTGGTGAGGTGGCCTGCACGTAGGCCTGCAGGCCCAGGCTGAAGTGGGAGGTCGGGCTCACGCCGGTGTGGCCGCGGCTGAGGCCGCGGCGAAGCGCGGCATGGCGCACGGGCCCAGCGGGCAGGGCGGCGAGTTCGGCCTCGCCGGGGAGTTCGCTCGCCGGCTGGCCGCGGTAGGGCAGGGCGAGCCCGTGCTGTTGGCCGTGCTCGGCCACCACAGCGCCCGCCAGGATCATCGCCTCGGCCACCATCGAGCGGGCCGGCGATGGATCGGTGATCTCCAGCTCGGCCTGCTCCCCGCGACGGCGGATGCGGCCCTCGGGCTGCTCCAGCTGCAGGGCGCCGCGCGCCAGCCGCCAGCGGCGCCGCTGCTCGAGCAGACCGTGGAGGATGGCGAGATCGGTTTCCTCGCGCGGAGCCAGATCGATCAGGGCGTCGCCGTCGGCGTAGGTGAGCCGGTAGGTGGGCCGCACCCAGCTGCGCAGGAGCTCGTAGGCCGCCACGGCGCCGTCGTCGGCCAGCTCGACCGCCAGGCTCCAGGCGGCGCAGCGTCGGCCCTGGCGCAGGCTGAACGGACCCACCGCCAAGGGCAGGGGGAACATCGGCACGATCGCCTCCGCCAGGTAGAGGCTGGTGGCGCGCCGTCGTGCCTCCCGATCGAGTGGGGAGCCGGGTGGCACCAGCCGACCCGGATCGGCGATGTGGACCCAGAGACGCGAGCGTCCTTCCGCCAGCCTCTCGAGGGAGAGGGCATCGTCGATCTCCTCGGTGTCGGCGTCATCGAGGGTGTAGGTGCGCAGGCCGGTGAGATCCCGTCGGTCTGCGTCGCCGGGTTGCTCCAGCTCCGCTTCGCCCAGCAGGCGATCGGCTTCGGCCAGCAGATCCGCACCGAAGCCTTCCTCCCAGACGCTGCGGCGGAAGGAGGGCAGCCCATGGGCCTCCCACTGGCCCAGGTCCACCAGCAGGCGGCGGATCGCGCCGGAGTCGGCGGCGCCGTGCGCCTGCTGCAGGCCCTGGCGCAGCTCCGGCGGCAGGGCGGTGGCCGTGTCGCCCCCGGCCCAGGCCAGCAGCAGGTCCAGCTGGCGCCGCTGGGATGGGCCGAGAAGGGCGGTGTCGATCGGCCGCCGCTCCCGCAGCAGGCTCAGCCATTGCTGCTGCTGGCGTTCCTCCAGGGCCCGCCGGTGGCGTTCGCGCCGCAGGCTGCGGAGATCGGCCACTGACCGGGGTTCCAGCCGCCCCTGGCGCCAGCGGAACAGCAGCTGCTCGCCACGCCGCAGGCTGAGCCAGGTGGCGGCGCAGGCCGCCGGGGTGGCCTCACCCTGGAGCAGCTCCACCAGATCCGCGAGCGGCAGGGGTTCGGAGGGCCCGCCATCCACCAGCAGAAGCCAGGCCGCCGCCAGATCCCGCCGGCTTGGGCTGACCTGCTCCAGACGCTCGGCGCTGAGGCGCCAGGGAGGCTGCTCGAGCCGAACGGGCACCACCTCGGCGGCAGGCAGCGCCCCGATCAGCTCCACCTGGCGCAGGGGGAGCTGCAGAGGACGAGCCTCGAAGCCGACCCGCAGGCGGGCCCGGCTGCCGCTGACGCTCTCGATCAGGCCGAGTTCGGGGCCGCGCGGACCCTCCACGCCGACGAGATCACCGGGTTGCACGCCCGTGGCTCCGCGCAGGGGAGGGCGAAAGCCCTCAGCCTTCGGGGTTCACGAAGGGGAGCAGGGCCAGGATCCGGGCACGCTTGACCGCATTGGTGAGGTCGCGCTGCTGCTTGGCGGTGAGGCCGGTGAGGCGGCGGGGCAGGATCTTGCCGCGCTCGGTGATGAACTTCTTGAGCAGATCGACGTCCTTGTAGTCGATCGGGTCGCCGGGCTTGATCGGCGAGAGGCGTTTCTTGAAGAAGGAGCTGGACATCGGATGACGGCTGGGAAGTCGGACTGAACAGAACAGGCTCCCCTCAACGGGGGGCCGGCCTCACTTGATCTCCTTGTGGATCGTGCTCTTGTTGCAGTGAGGGCAGAACTTCTTCAGTTCGAGCCGTTCGGTGGTGTTGCGGCGGTTCTTCTCGGTGGTGTAACGAGACACCCCGGGGGACCGCTTGGCGGGGTTGGACCGGCATTCCGTGCACTCGAGAGTGATCACGATCCGGACGCCCTTGTTCTTGGCCATAAAGGACGTTGCGCCGCGTGTGCGATGCGAGCTGACAATCCGACACCATACCTCCCGGCTGTCCACCCTCCCGATCCTTAGGATCCCGTTTCCGATCGTTCCAGGCTGATGCGGGTCTCGCTCCAATGGCTGCAGGAGCTGGTGGCCTGCGACCTGCCTGCCACCGAGCTGGGCGAGCGGCTGTCGATCGCCGGATTCGAGGTGGAAACCATCGACGACCTGGCCGCCCTGGCCGCCGGCGTGGTGGTGGGGTTCGTGGAGGAGCGCCAGCCCCATCCCAATGCCGACAAGCTCAGCCTCTGCCGGGTCCGGGTGACTGAGGCCGGCAGCGACGGAACGGCCGAACCGCTGCAGATCGTCTGCGGTGCCCCCAACGTGCGGGCGGGCATCCATGTGCCGGTGGCCCTGGTCGGTGCCCATCTGCCGGCGGTGGGCCTCACGATCCAGCCGGCCGAACTGCGGGGCGTGGCCAGTTCCGGGATGATCTGCTCGCTGCGGGAGCTGGGGCTCAGTGATGCCTCCGACGGCATCGCCATCCTTGAGGAGCTGCTCGATCCGCTGCCGGCGCTGGGCATGCCGGTGGGGCCGGCGCTCGGTCTCGACGATCAGGTGCTGGAGCTGGCGATCACCGCCAACCGGCCCGATGGGCTCTCGATGCGCGGCATCGCCCGCGAGGTGGCCGCCCTCACCGGCGCTCCGCTGACCCTGCCGGCCGCCGTGCCCGTGATCCCCGCCGAGCCCCTGCCGGTGCCGGCAGCGGTGCAGGAGGCCTTCGAGGCCGGTGGCCTGTTCAGCATCACCGCCCTCAGCGGGGTGAGCGTGGCCCCCTCGCCGGCCTGGCTGCAGCGGCGGCTGGAGCGAGCCGGCCTCCGGCCCATCAACAACGTGGTCGACATCACCAACCTGGTGATGCTCGAGACGGGCCAGCCCCTCCACGCCTTCGACCTGGATCGGCTGGACGTGGTGGCCGGTGGTCGGGCGGAGCCGGCTCAGCTCGCGCTGCGCCAGGCTCGAGCCGGGGAACGGTTCGAAGCCCTCGATGGCAGCGAGCATCACCTGGCCCCCGAAGCCCTGCTGGTGACCCTGGCGGACCGGCCGGTGGCCCTGGCCGGGGTGATCGGTGGCGCCGCCACGGCCGTTCAGGCCGACACCAGCCGGATCTGGCTGGAAGCAGCGGCGTTCGCGCCGGAGGCCGTGCGGCGCAGCGCCCGCAGCCTGGGCCTTCGCACCGAAGCCAGTGCCCGTTTCGAGAAAGGCCTGCCGCCGGAGGCCACCCTGGCGGCCGCCGACCGGGCGGCGGCGCTGCTGGTGGAGCTGGCGGGTGCGCAGCTGGAGGGCCGCTGGCTGCATCGGCGCCCCACTCCACCCGCCCCCGCCCTGACGCTTCGGCGTGACGCGGTGCACAACCTGCTCGGTCCGGTGCTGATGGACGGGGAGCCCTGCGATCTGCCGGATGAACGGATCGAAAGCACCCTGACGGCCCTCGGCTGTGAGCTGGAGGGGAGCCCTGAGGGCTGGAGCGTGCGCGTGCCGCCCGAGCGGGCGAGCGACCTGCAGCGGGAGGTGGACCTGATCGAGGAGGTGGCCCGGCTGGTGGGCTACGACGCCTTCGCCTGCCATCTGCCCGATCCGATCGAGCCGGGGGGCCTCGAGCCGCGGCAGCAGGCGGAACGGCGACTGCGGCGGGCCCTCGCTCAGGCCGGGCTTCAGGAGATCTGTTCCTTCTCACTCGTGCCCGCCACCAGCCTCCTTACGCCGGAGGCGGAGCCACGCGCCCCGCTGGCCAATCCCCTGCTGGCCGACTACGGCCATCTGCGGGACACCCTCTGCGAGGAGCTGCTGCAGGCCGCCCGGCGCAACCGCCAGGCCTCCCAGCCCGGCTTCTGGGCCTTCGAGATCGGCACCGTGTTCCAGGCGGAGGCTGAGGCCCCGCGGGAGCGGGCGGAACTGGCGGGGGTGATCTGTGGCGATCGCCGTGCCGCCCTCTGGCAGAGCGGTGGCAAGCCTTGCCCTCCCGCCTACTTCGAGGCCCGCGGGGTGCTGCAGCGAGCCCTGGCCTGCCTCTCGATCGCCTGCGACGACAGGCCCCACCCCGGCCATCCCCTCCTCCACCCGGGACGGGCGGCCGAACTGGTGCTGGAGGGGCGGGCCGTGGGCTGGTTCGGCCAGCTCCATCCGCTCCATGCCGAAGCCCTCGACCTGCCGGAGGCCACCCACCTGTTCCAGCTGAGCCTGGAGCCCCTGCTCAGCGCCGCCACCCGCCGCAATCGCTGGCAGGCCCCCTTCGCCCCCTTCGCCACCGTGCCGGCCGCGGAGCGCGACCTGGCCCTGGAGGTGGCCCGTACCGTCACGGCGGCCGAGCTGTTGCGCACGATCCGCAAGGCCGGTCAGCCGTTGCTGGAGTCGGCCGAGCTGATCGATCGCTACGAGGGCAGCCAGGTGGCGGAGGGCTGCGCCAGCCAGGCCTTCAGGCTCCGTTTCCGTGATCCCCGTCGCACCCTCACCGACGCGGAGGTGGAGGGTGCCCACAGCGCGATCCGCGCCGCCCTGGAGCGGCAGTTCAGCGCCCGGCTGCGGGCCTGAGCCGCCCAGCCGGCGGCAGGGAGCGGGTCAGGACGTGCGCTCCAGAACCGCCAGGGTCTCCACATGGCTGGTCTGGGGGAAGAAGTCGACGGGCTGCACGGAGAGCAGCCGCAGTCCGGAGCCGGCGGTGAGCCGGGCCAGATCGCGGGCCAGGGTGGAGGGATTGCAGCTCAGGTAGGCCAGCCGCCGCGGCGGCGTCGCCGCGATCGCGTCGCACACCCAGGCCGGCAGGCCCTTGCGGGGCGGATCCAGCAGCACACCGTCGCTCTCCGCCAGCAGGGAGGGGAGGTCTGCCGCCACGTCCTGGGCCAGGAAACGGGCGGTGTCCAGACCGTTCAGCGCGGCGTTCTCCCGGGCCCGCTCCACACTGCTCTCCTGCTGCTCGATTCCGAGCACGCTCGCCCCGGCGGCCGCCAGCGGCAGGCTGAAGGTGCCGATTCCGCAATAGGCGTCGAGCAGCCGGGTCCCGGCAGCCGGCTCCAGGGCCTCGTGGATGAGCGGCACCAGCCGCTCCGCCTGGGTGGTGTGCACCTGGAAGAAGGTGTCGGGCGCGATGTGGAGCGCCTGACCGGCGAACCGCTCCAGCAGCCAGGGCCGGCCGGCGACGGTGAGCGTGCGTGGACCGAACAGGGTGTTGCCGGGATCGGGCTGGAGGTTGAGGCACACGCCCACCAGCTCCGGCCAGCGTTCCAGCCAGCGCCCGGCCCAGAGATCCAGATCGGGAAGATCGGGATGGCTGGCGATCAGGGTCAGCAGCAGCTCGCCAGTGTGATGTCCCAGCCGCAGGGCCAGCTGACGCAGGCCACCGCCCTGCTCCAGATGGCCGTCCACCGGCCAGCCGCTTTCCTGCAGATCTTGCTTCAGCGGTGCGATCAGGCGATCGAGCCGGGGATCGAGCACCGGACAGCGGTTCATGTTCACGATCCGGTGGCTGCCGCGGCGGTAGAAGCCCGCCCGCAGCAGGCCGTCCTCACGCCGTTCCAGGGGGATCACCGTGCGGTTGCGGTAGCCCAGGGGCTCCGGTGCCGCCAGGATCGGGCGCATGGGGGGCTCCAGCCCGCCGATCCGCCGCAGGGCCTGCTCCACCATGTCCTGCTTCCAGCTGACCTGGGCCCCGTCGTCGAGGTGCTGCACGCTGCAACCGCCGCAGCGGCCGGCCAGGATGCACGGTGGTCGGCGCCGCGCTGGGGCCGCCGTGAGGATCTCCACCAGCTCCGCCTGGAGATGGCGGCGGGCACGGTGGGTGACGCGGGCCAGCACCTCCTCGCCGGGAAGCGCCTGATCGACGAACACCACCGGCCCGCCGTCGATGGGCCGGGCCACGCCCTGACCCTCGTGGTTCAGTCCGCCGATGGAAAGGCGGAGCAGGGGTTCGGACGCTGGCGGCGAGGGCTGGGGCATCGTCGCGCTGGATCCGGGCACTCGGTTTCCGACCCTAGTTGCAAAGGGCCGTTACACCTGGGCACTGGAAGGCGGGCTGGGTGCCCGGGCTCGATAAAGTACCCCCGTGCCAGGTGTTCTCGATGAGCGTCGTTCGGGATCTGATCCTCCAAGCCGATGATCAGCTGCGCTATCCGAGCGGCGGGGAGTTGCGCTCGATGGCGCAGTTCCTCTCCGGGGGCACGGCCCGGATCCGGGTGGCCCGTGCCCTCACCGAGAATGAGCGCAAGATCGTCGACGAGTCGGCCCGGCAGCTCTTCTCCCGCAAGCCCGAGTACGTGGCCCCGGGCGGCAATGCCTATGGCCAGAAGCAGCGTGCCCAGTGCCTGCGTGATTTCAGCTGGTACCTGCGGCTGGTGACCTACGGCGTGCTGGCCGGCAGCACCGAGAAGATCCAGGAGATCGGCCTGGTCGGTGCCCGTGAGATGTACAACAGCCTGGGCGTGCCGATGGCCGGCATGGTGGAGAGCATGCGTTGCCTGAAGGAGGCCTCCCTGGTGCTGCTCAGCACGGACGACGCTGCCATGGCCGCTCCCTACTTCGACTTTCTGATTCAGGGGATGCAGACCCCCGGCTGAACACAGCCGTCGACACAGGTTCGACCAAGGCACAACCAGGGAACAAAGGCTCCGAGCCATGGCTCGGGGCCTTTGTTGTGCCGGCCGGCAGTTCAATCACCGACCTCCCCGATTGTCCCGTCTGCGAAGCTCCCTGGGACCAGCACTGTGTCTCAGCTGAGCGTTGTGAGAGCTGTCATGGGTTGGCGCGGAGGTGCGTCGAGCTGCGTGCCTTGCCTTGCTCTCGCAGGTCCAGGGTGAGACCCGGTCGTGGTCCTGAGCCGTGTCTCGCATCGTTCCCCCGAGACGCCTATGGACTCTGAGCCCGCGGCGGGCGGATCTCAGGGCGGAGCTCGAATGTCCCATCCCATATGTCTCATAGGGATGGCCTAGGACGCACACTGAGTCTGACGGCAAGACGCAGTCTGGATGAGAGAGTGTTCCCAGGGATTGTTCGCGTCCCATGGGACCCGGATTTTTCCTCGATTTCAGCCGTGTTCGATGCCTCAGAGGTCGCCCCGTTCAGGCCCGGGCCTCGAGTCGACTGGCGTGCCTGTCTGAGGTCTTGCGTATCTGCATCTTACGCAGATACTCAGATGGGCCTGACATAGTTCAGGACTTGGCTCTGAAAGGGTCCATCAGTTGCTGGACAGGAGTCTCTGGCAACTCTGGACCAGGTCTTGCCGGGAGTAACGGGGTGGTGCGGCCCCTTTGGTGGGCGTCGGCCCGGGCAGGGGCTCGTCGGCCAGAGCCCTGCCGTGATACTGTCCCAGAAGTCCAGCCCGAGACGCGATGCGAGACCCAGACTGCGTCGCGTGTGAGACTGATGGAGCGTCATGGTTGAGGTGGCTTGGCCCCCAGCCGCATCGGCCTGCTCAGGCGGGTCGTCGGTAGAGCTCCTTGAGCAGCTGGTAGGCCTCGTTCAGGCGGCGCATCGCGTCGGCATCGCCGCCGGAATCGGGGTGGTGGCTGAGGGCCTGCTCCCGGTAGGCCTCGCGGATCTGCTCCAGGGTGAGCCTGTGGCCCGGCGCGGTGGGCAGATTGAGCAGGCGAAGGGCGCCGTGGATCGTCATGGTGTGCTCCAGCGCCTGAAACGAGGTGCCGCGCCGCCGCCGCCGCATGCGGTGCACAAAGCGGCGCACCAGGGTCGGAATGCGAAGGCTGAGGGTGGCGGCACTGAAGGGGTCCTCCAGCAGGCCGGCAGCCACGATCACCCGCTCGAAGCTGGGTTCACCCACCGGCCAGCCCGGGGCGAAGCCGCCCACCCACCGCTCGAGCACCGACCAGGTGAACGGCCTGCCTTCGGCCTGGTCCGACTGGGGCCAGATGTCCTGCGCCAGCCAGACCATGGCAGCCTCCAGCACTGGCTCGCCCGCTTCGGCCCCGTAGAGGTCCCGCCAGTGCTCGCGCACGGCCGTGATGGCAGGCTGAATGTCCTCGGCGCTCACCAGCGGCAGGGGCTCGACAGACCCGCTGCCCGTTGCGGCGGGCGGGTTCAGGCTCTGGCGTAGCTGGGCCGAACTCTGGCGGACGAAGCCGGGCAGGTCGATCCCCGAGCCTCGGCGCACCGTTGGCGAGTTGCGACGGGATGGGGCACTGGTCGAGGCCAGTGGGCCCGGCACCGGTCCGCCTGCCCTCTCCCCTGTGGAAGGATCCAGCGCTTCGGCGAGGTCGTCGGGTTCCAGGGGCACCAGGGAACCATCGTCATGGGGCACCAGCACCAGGGCGCCGCTCTCATCCAGTGGATGTGGGGCACTGCCGCCGGGCTCCTCCGCCTCAAGCCCATCGCCGTCGCGGCCGTCGCTCTCCCGGAAGATCTCCTCGAGCAGATGCACGAGCAGATCGCTGCGGTTGCGATGGCCCCACTCCGCCTTGAGGCTGTCGATCCGCTCGATCAACGAGATCGGCAGGATGGCCGTGATCCGGCGGCGGTCCTCCTTCAGGGGCTCTGCCACGACGGCGTACCGGCAATGCGGGTTAGCGGCCCATCATCTCCCTGAGGAAGCGCTGCTGCGCCTCGGCCGCGTCCTGGTAGCGGTCGACCAGATCCTGGGTGGCCACCGTGCTGGTGGAACCGGAGGGCAGCGCCCGGTTCAGAAGGGGGAGCTGGAGCGGTGGCAGGGGCGGGATCCAGGCCGGAACGATCGGCGGACGGGGCCGGGGTGCCGCCGGTCGCGGGCTTGCCACGCTGGCCGGCTTGGGGCGTCGCGCTGGACTGGGGGCTGGCGTGGGCCGGGGAGCGCTCGGGGCGGGACGGAGGGCTGCCGGAGCGGGGGCGTCGCCGCCGGCCGTGGCCACCGAGGGGGGAGCTGACGGTGCCTGACGGCGCTGGGCCGCCGCCGCCGCCGCGGCACGGGCGATCTCCACCTGCCGTTCCCGCTCCCGCAGCTGGGCGAGCTGGTAGGCCGGCACCACGCTCAGCAGGTGGCCTGGGGTGGCATCGGCCGGATACACCAGGCTCACCCGCAAACGGTTGTCCACCCCGGGCTGAAGATCGAGCGAGGTCAGCGACAGGCTCTCACCCGAGCGCATGCCAACGTGCACTTCGCGGTAGCCCTCGCGGGTCTCCAGGCCGATCGAACCCCGGAAGGCGGTGAATCGCCGCCCGTTCGGGGTGGGATGACTGAGCACCAGTTCGTGGGGGCCGCTGCCCCTGAGGTTGAGGTTGACATCGAAGCGCACGCCGTAGGTGCCGACGTTGTCGAGGGAGGAATCGAGCATCCGGCTCGCAAGCTGGTTCACTTGCACCTCACCGGTGCCGAAGTGGTGCCGGTTCGTGCTGGTGAAGGGCACGTGCAGCGCGCCCTGGTTCAGGTCGTGGCTGAGGCTTGCCTGATAGCTGTCCCCCAGGGCCACACCGCCGACCCGCGAGAACACCCGGCCGTCGCGGATCTGATCGAGCATGCTCAGGTAGGTGCGACCCGGAGCCAGCACTCCCTGGTCGAGCACCGCCAGCAGGTCGGCGTGGGTCTGGGGATCCTCGGCGGCCACCACCGCCATGTGGAACGGACCGTTGCTTCGGCCACGCAGCAGTCCATTGGCGATGCCCCGTGCAGGAAGGCGGGTGTGGAAGAGCACGGCCCGGCTGTAGGGCGGGATGGTGAAGGTCTCCGGCAGTCGGGGATCCCGCTGACCGCGCAGCATCACCACGGCCGTGGCATCACCCGGACCGGTGTTCCAGGGTCGGGGACCCAGGGGCTTGACACCCATCAGGTGATCGCCGAGGTAGGGGGCCTCGAAGCTGTTGCGCACCGCGCCCTGGTCGATCTGCAGGGTGACCGGACGCGACCCCGGGTTGATCACGATCGTCGCCAGGGTCAGCTGGCCGCGCACCAGTCCGTAGCCCAGGCGGGTGGCGTCCTCCGGGTAGTACTTGTGGTGCATGTGGAGCCCGAACTCACCGTTGAAGGTGAAGGCGGCATTGGCCAGCGGCTGCCGGGTTTCCCGGGCCATAGCGGAGCCCGGGGCGGTGTTCACCAGGATGCCCGGCCCGAACACCTCCTCGGGCTGGTTGGAGTGCAGCACCGGCACGTTGTTGAACGTGCCCCGCAGCGGGCGGGCCGTCTGACCGGCCATCAGGGCCACGTAGGCGTGGGCGGCGGGGGCCTGCAGGGCGGCGACGCCGGCTAGCGCGATGAGCGCCGACTGCATGAGACCCGTGGGACCTGCTGTTCTCACACTGAATCTCGGCACGGGTGTTCGGGCGAATCTACGGATTTCCTTCCAGCCGGGGATCGCTGCAGAGCCCTTGACTGAAGGGTGGTTTCACCGGCGATGACTGAGGGGCGCCTGGATAGCCGCCGGAATCGCATGGTGGGGACATGGCTCGCTAGAAACGGGCTGTCCTGTGACATTTTCCCATGTTTCCTCCCTTTGCCTGTTGCACCGGCGCGGGGGGCGATCCAGCCACCGGTCGTCGTCATCACCAGGAGCGCAAGCTGCACATGCTCACGTTCTGGCGTGACGGGATCGAGCGGCAGCTGGCGGCCATCAACGCGGCGATCAGCACGCTCGAGGCTCAGATGGCACGCGATGCAGCGGCGAAACCGGACTGAGGGCCGCGGTCCCGTCCAGGCGTCGGCGCAGCTCCGCCAGCGCCCGCACCAGGGCCCGGTGCACCGTCATGGGGCTCACCCCCATGCGGCGGGCCGTCTCCCGCAGGCTGCGGCCACCCAGCACCACCTCCTGCACCACCCCCCGCTGCCGATCCTCGAGATCTGCCAGCAGCAGCAGCACCTGTCCCTGTTCCTCGCCGGGGGCCATGTCCGTCTCCGCTTCGGCCGCCAGATCATGGCGGTCCGGATCCAGGGCCAGCGGCTTTCCGAGCAGGCGCAGCTGCTGAAACCGCTGCCACTGGCCAGGGGTCAGTCCCAGCCTGATCCGCAGGGCCTCCTCGCCGAGAGGACGACCGTCCAGGCCCCGCTCGGTCCTCTCGAGGCGTCGCACCCGCTCCTCCAGTTCCTGCTGACGGCGCGGCAGACGGATGGCGGGAGCCTGATCCCGCAGGTAGTGAAGGATGGCACCGCGCACGTGGTGCCGGGCAAAGGCGGGGAAAGGGGTCTGGTCGGCGGGGCGGAACAGTTCGGCCGCCCGCAGCAGCCCCAGCAGGCCCACCTGGGTGAGGTCCTCGACGCTTTCGCGGCAGAGGGCCCCGTAGTGCAAGGCGATGGGACGGACCAGGGCACGGTGACGGTCCACCCGGGCGTTGCGCTGCTGCAGTTCGCGCGCTGAGCCGGAACGGGGGGGTCGGGGTGTGGAGCGGTGCGAGCCGGAAGCGGTGGAGTTGGACATGATGGCTGTGGACAGGAGGATGTAAGTGGCGGGAGTCGGAGATCGGCTCCCCCTTTCCAGAGAGAGGCAGATCGCCGCGGCTCCGCAACCGTGAAACCACGGAATTTCGCCCCAGGGAGCCCGGCTGTCACGCCCGCTCTGCTCAGCCCCGTGCCGCCGCCACGGCCTCCAGCAGGCTCCAAGGCCCATGGCGCTCCAGCCACCCGGTCTTGGAGTGCTCGGTGAGCAGGAGATAGCCGGCGAAGCCGAGGGCATTCACGCTGAACCCCGCCGCGTGCTCACGCACCCGCCGGATCGTCAGGAACCACCCGTCGCCGAACAGGAGGTTGTAGGGGTGGAGCGGCCGCTCGTTCCGTCCGGGCTCCCCGAGCCCCAGCTCGGCGGCATGGGCGCGGTAGAGGCTGGCCAGCGCCGCGGCCCCTCCTTCCGCCGACCGCGCACTGAGCCGGTAGGCCCATGGCCACGGCTCACCTTGCCCCTGCAGCTGTCGCTGGATCGGGGCTTCCAGGGGGCAGAGGATCTCGCCCGCGGCACGCGGCAGCAGCTGAAGATGGCGATGGGGCTGGCTGGCGCCGGCCTCCGCGCAGCTGTTGAAGAACCACAGCCCGCTGGTGTCCGCCTCCACCCTGGCCACGGCGTCCCAGTCGTCGCTGCGGAGCCAGCCGTTCTGGGGCGCCCACTGCTGGGTGATGAGCAGCAGATGACCCATCTGCACGGGGTACTTGTTCAGCAGCAGCAGGTGACGGCTCCCCAGGAGGGAGACCTCCAAGGCCCGATCCCACGGCAGGAAGGGGTTGGGTCTGGGTCCGCCGGCTCTCAGGTGCCGAGGGGTCGCCGAGAGCAGTCGCCGCAACTGGAAGGGTGCCAAGCGGTCGTCCCGAATCTCCTCGGTGGCGAGTGGCACGAGGGCCCCATCGGCGAGGGCGGTTGCACTCCGCTCCAGAGCCCGCCTCCAGATCCGCTCAGCCCTGGGCACTGATCTGCAGCCGCGCCAGGGAAGCGCCCGGGTAGTAGTGCCCAAGGATCTGGTTGTAGCGGTAGCCGCGGCCGGCCAGGGCCTGGGCCCCCTCCTGGCTCATGCTGGCGCCGAGATGGCCGTGGGCCTCCAGCGTGATCTGGCTGTTGGCGGCGTAGAGGCTCTCGACGATCCCGCCCTGGTAGCTGAGGATCAGCCCGGCGGTGCGGCTGGCGGCCTCGCTGGTGCGGGGATTCACTGAGGAGAGCCCTCGGTATGCCTGCCAGCGTGTCGTGTCGCCGAGGTGCCAGTGACGGCTCGCGGGTCGCGCCAGGTGGGCGAGGGCGTAGGAGCGGGCGGCCACCGCCTGGGCCTTGAGCGCCTCCATCGACCAGGAGCTGGGCATTTCCGCTCCCACCACCGAGGCGATGTAGCTCTCCAGGGGAAGGTGGTTCACCGGAGTGATGCCCGACCCCTCCGGCAGGAGCCGCAGCCGTCCCTCGTACGCCTCGCCGTTCACCAGGAGGGCGGACCCGGGCGCGCCGTCGAGCCAGAGGTCGGCAGCCCCTCCCAGGGCCGCCAGGTTCACGCTCTCGCCGGACCCGCCCTGCTGCAGCACGCCCCCGGCGCCATCGCGCAGGACCCAGGCGCCGGTGGCCGAGAGGGTGGGGCTGCCGGCATGGCGCAGCAGAGCCACCCGGGCCTCCAGGGGCACCGGCCGGCCCGCGGCGGGCTCGGCAAGGGCCAGATCGACGCCGGCTCCGGCGGGGGCGGTGCTGGCCGCCGCTGCGGCCCGCCGTGCCTGCAGTTCGGTGAGCCGGTTGGCTGCCGGCCGCCGATCGGGATCGTCGGCTTCGGTGGCGGGAAGCAGGGCATCCATCACCCGGGCATCCAGCCCCGGCGAGGTGGGTGCGAAGGACTGCTGGGCCAGGAAGCCCAGACCCAGGGCCACCACGCTCAACGGCGCGGTGAGCAGCAGCGTGTTCAGGCGTTGGCGAGTGCCTGCCGGCACTCCGGCATCTCGCCAGCGACGCCACCAGCGCTCAGGAGGCCATCCCACAGCAGTTGCCCCGAACCGGTCAGGCGGATCATGCCTGAAGACTGCCGGTCGCACAGCATTCCGTCCCCGCCGGCGCCGGCCCGCTCAACGCACTTCGGCGGTGAGATCCCGTTCCATCAGCTGCCGCACCGCCTGCCGTGGGGTCAGACGCTGCTCCACCAGGGCCACCACCTGCTCGCAGATCGGCAGATGCCAGCCACCGCGGCGCCCCAGGGCCAGGGCCGCCTTCGCCGTCGGTGGACCCTCCACCGTGGCGCCGATCCGGCCCAGGGCCTCGGCGGCCGTGAGTCCTTCCGCCAGCAGCAGCCCGAAGCGGTAGTTGCGGCTCAGCCGGCTGTTGGCCGTGGCCAGCAGGTCCCCCAGTCCGGCCAGGCCGTAAAGCGTGGCTGGGTCGCCCCCCAGCGCGGCTCCGAGCCGCCCCATCTCGGCCAGCCCGCGGGTCAGCAGCGAGGCCTTAGCATTGGTGCCGAGCCCCAGGCCGTCGCAGACGCCAGCCGCCACGGCCATCACGTTCTTGAGGGCACCGGCGAGTTCGGTGCCGATCGGATCGGCGTTGGTGTAGAGCCGGAGTCCATCGCCGCTGAGCTCGGTCTGCAGACGACGCGCCAGGGCGACATCGTGGCTGGCCAGCACGCTGGCGGCCGGCAGCCCTCTCTCCAGCTCGGCGGCCAGGTTCGGGCCACTGAGCACCACGCAGGCGAGCTCCGGCATGCGCTGGCGCCACAGCCCGGAAGCCGTGCAGAGCAGGGTGAGATCGATGCCCTTGCTGCCGCTGAGCAGGGGAAGCCCCGCCGGCCAGTGGGGTGCCAGGCGGCTGGCGAGCTCCGGCAGGCCCGCCATGGCCACGGCACAGACGATCAGGTCCTGGTCCGCCAGCAGCGACACGGGGTCGCCGCCTTCCCGCCGTGTCCAGGTGCTGAGGCGGTGACCGCGCAGACGAAACAGCTGCGCCAGTGTGCGTCCCCAGGCGCCCTGGCCGAGAACCCCGATCCGCAATGCCATGGCGCCATCATGCGCCATTCCGGCCCTCCCTCCCATGGCGCCGTCCGCTCCCTCCGTTCCAGCCGCCCGCTCCGACGACCTGCACCTCTGGCACGGCCGGGCCCTGGTGGTGGGCTGCGGCGGCATCGGCCGGGCGCTGCTGGCGGAACTCGCCCGCCGCGCTCCGAACCTGGAGCTCTGGGCCACCAGCCGGCGGCCGCTGGCGGCGGCGCCCACCGATCCGCCGGGGCCCGCCCGGGTGATGCCCCTGGATCTCACCGACGACGCCAGCCTCGACGCCCTGACTGCCGAACTCGCCGGCGATGGGGCACCCCTGCGCCTGGTGATCCACACCCCCGGGTTGCTGCATGACGGCGGCCTGCAGCCGGAGAAGCGGCTGGCGCAGGTGAACCGCGCCGCCCTGGAACGTCTGTTCGCGGTGAATGCCTACGGGCCGCTGCTGCTGGCCCGTGCCCTCGAACCGCTGCTGCCGCGGGATCGGCCTTTGCACTTTGCCAGCCTCTCGGCGCGGGTGGGGAGCATCGGTGACAACCAGCTGGGGGGGTGGTACGGCTACCGGGCCGCCAAGGCCGCCCAGAACCAGTTGCTGCGTTGTCTGGCGATCGAGTGGCGCCGGCGCCTGCCGCTGGCCTGCGTGACGCTGCTCCACCCCGGAACCACGGCCACGCCCCTCTCGGCACCGTTCCGGGGGTCGGTGCCGCCCGGGCGGTTGTTCAGCCCCAAGCAGGCCGCCGCCCACCTGCTCGATGTGCTGCAGCAGCAGCAGCCGGAGCACAGCGGCAGCTTCCTGGCCTGGGATGGCATGTCCATCCCCTGGTGAGCCCTCAGCCGGCCCCGGCGGCGGAGCGGCGCAGCAGATCGAGCGGGATCACCTCCAGGGTCGAGGCTTCGGTGGCCTCCAGCCGCACCGGCGGCGCCAGCCCGTCCTGGTAGGCCTCCAGCCAGCGGGCCGCGCAGACGCACCAGTGGTCGCCTGGCCTGAGCCCGGGGAAGCCATGGGCGGGCATCGGGGTGCTGAGGTCGTTGCCACGGGAGCGTGAGTAGCGCAGAAACACCTCGGTGACGACGCAGCAGACGCTGTGGCGGCCCAGATCCGACCCATCGGTGCGGCAGGTTCCGTCGCGATACCAGCCGGTGAGCGGATTGCAGCCGCAGAGCGCCAGGGGTTCACCCAGCACATTGAGGGCCGGTTCCGCGGACCGCAGGGGAAGGTCGTCCAAGGGCGGCACGGGCGATGGCGGGTCGAGTCTGCCGAAACCCCGGCAGAAAGTGGTCCCTGGAGGTTGACGGATTCGGGGGGGAAGGCGTTAAAGCTCTTGGAGCAGTGGTGCTGCAAGGTCGCCGTCTGCAGCCCTCCGACCCACCGATGCCGCTTCATGAGTTGGGACTTCACCGAAGACGCTGCGTTCATGGCGCTGCTGGATGCCTTCCGGGAGAGCGGTGAGAGTTCCGCCATGGAATTCCTCGCCCACGGCGAGGGCGCGTTCCACTTTCAGGAACTGACTCAGAATGCAGCCGGTGAAGGCATCGATCTGAGTGACTCCGCTGATCTGGAGGCCTTCCAGGAGGAGGTGATCGAAAGCCTTGAGGAGCTCTGATCCGGAGTCCGCAGGCACGGCGTCACCCGGCCTCGACGCCGGAGCCCCCGGGGGCGCAGGGACCTGATCAGCCGTAGAAGAAGGCGATCTCCTTCTCCTTGAGCCCCTCCCAGCCGGCGGCCCGCAGACGGGCATCGAGCGTGGTCTGATCGAAATGCTTGGCTCCGGTCTTCACGATCCGATTGCGCATCGACTTGCGGACGCCGCTGCGGGCACGCTGGGCCTCCAGAGCCATCACCTCCCGGTAGAGATCGAGCATCGGCTCGGGGATCGGGGTGCCGTCGAGATCAAGTCCCGCGTCGATCGCGGCGTCGACGCCATCGGGGCCGGCGATGACCATGGGACGGGGATGCGAGGGAAACTCCAGCCTGCCACCGCCCGGACCCTTCAGGCGCTGAAGTAGCGGGCCTGGCTGTGCAGCGCCACCAGGGCCGTGGTGCTCTGCTCGGGCTCGAGCTGATCGCTCTCATCCATGCGCAGGCCGATCCGCTCGGCCCCGAGCCAGGCGAGCTGGGGGCGGGAATCGGCCACGTTGGGGCAGGCCGGGTAGCCGAAGGAGTAGCGACTGCCCCGGTAGCGCTGGGCCAGCACGTCGCGCAGACGCTGGGGCTCCTGGGCGCCGAAGCCGGCCTCGAGGCGGATGCGGGCGTGGGTCCACTCCGCCAGGGCTTCGGCCATCTGCACGCCCAGCCCGTGGAAATACAGGTAGTCGGTGTAGCGGTCGGCGGCGAAGAGCTCGCGGGCGTATGCGCTGGCGCGCTCACCCATGGTCACCGCCTGCATCGGCAGCACGTCGGTGGGCCGCCCGTCCACCAGATCGCGGTAGAAATCGGCGATGCAGTAGCGGTTGCCGGAGCGCTGGCGCGGCAGCACGAACCTCCCCAGTTCGCGGGCAGGATCCTCCGGATCGAACACCACCAGAGCGTTGCCCTGCCGGCCGCAGGGGAAGTAGCCGTAGGCGACGCGGGGCTCCAGCAGGCACTCCTCGGAGCAGCGCTCCATCCACCGTCGCAGCACCGGTTCGGCCTTCTCGGCCAGCATGGCCTCGTAGTCGTCGCGGCTCTGCTGCTGGGCCTTGCGCAGCTGCCACTGGCCGGCGAAGAGGGCGTTGCGATCCAGGTAGGCGAACACCTCCTGCAGGGGGATGGCGTCGCCCGAAAGCACGCGGCTGCCCAGGAAGGGAGGCTGGATCGCCTCCTCCTCCGGCACGGCTTCGGACCGGTGCTCGACCGCCACCCCCGAATCCGGGCCCGCCGAGGCCGGGACGGCGGGCGGACAGGCCTCCACAGGCTCGGCAGCACTCGCCGATCCTTCGCTGACCTCGCCCACGCCGCTGCCCAGCGCTGCCGCCAGCCCCTCGGGCACGCCCGCCAGGAAGCCACGGCCATCGTCCCACTGGCCGGACTTCTTGGCCTCCACCAGCGCGTCCATGAAGCGCAGATCGGCGAAGGCGTCGCGGCCATAGATCACCTGGCCGCCATACACCTCACGGCAATCCTTGTGCACGAAGCGGGGGGTGAGGGCGGCACCGCCGAGAATCACAGGAATGCTGATCCCGGCTTCGTTGAACGCCTGCAGGTTGTCCTTCATGAAGGCAGTGGATTTCACCAGCAACCCACTCATGGCGATGCAGTCGGCCTGATGGAGGCGCTGAGCTTCTATGATCGCCTCGACGCTCTGCTTGATGCCCAGGTTGATCACCGTGTAGCCATTGTTGGTGAGGATGATGTCGACCAGATTCTTACCGATGTCGTGCACATCGCCCTTCACCGTGGCGATCAGAAACTTGGCCTTGCCACTCGATTGCCCCTCGAGCTTCTCCATGTGTGGTTCGAGATAGGCCACGGCGGCTTTCATCGTCTCGGCACTTTGCAGCACGAACGGCAACTGCATCTGGCCGGAGCCGAACAGTTCGCCCACCACCTTCATGCCATCGAGCAGGAAGGTGTTGATGATCTGCAGTGGTGGGTAGCGGTGCATCGCCTCATCGAGTGCGGTCTCCAGACCGATCCGTTCGCCATCGATGATGTGCTGCCTCAGGCGTTCCTCCACCGGCAGATCCGCCAGGGACGGACCGGAGGCTCGGGCTTCGCGGGCACTCACGCCCTCGAAGAGGGTGGTGAGCCGCGTCAGCGGGTCGTAACTGCAGATCTCGCCGTCGAAACGGCGCCGGTCGTGGATCAGATCACGGCAGACCTGCTGGTGCTCCTCGCTGATTTTCACCAGGGGAAGGATCTTGGCCGGGCTCACGATGGCGGCGTCCATGCCCGCCTCGCAGCAGTCGTGGAGGAACACCGAATTGAGCACGATCCGGGCGGCCGGCGAGAGCCCGAAGCTCACGTTGCTCACCCCCAGCACCACATGAACCCCCGGCAGATTCTGGCGGATCCGCTGGATGGCCTCGATCGTGGCGGCGGCATTCCTGCGGTCGTCCTCGATGCCGGTGGAGATCGGAAGGGCCAGCGGGTCGTAGAAGAGTTCGCGGGCAGGGATGCCGAACTCCAGGGCATCGCGATAGGCCCGCTGGGCGATGGCGAACTTGCGATCGGCCGTGCGGGCCATCCCCTCCTCATCGATCGTGCCCACCACCACACCCGCCCCGTAGCGGCGGGCCAGCTCCAGCACCTTGAAGAAGCGCTCGTCGCCGTCCTCGTAGTTGGTGGAGTTGAGGATGCACTTGCCACCCGCCACCTTCAGGCCCGCCTCCATCTTCTGCCACTCGGTGGAATCGAGCATGAGCGGCAGGTTCACGTTGGTGACGAGCCGACTCACCAGCTCGCGCATGTCACGCTCGCCGTCACGGCCCACGTAGTCGACGTTGACATCGAGAACGTGGGCGTTCTCCTTGACCTGGCCCCGGGCGACGGCCACCAGGCCATCCCAGTCCTCGGCATTGAGCAGATCCCGCACCTTCTTCGAGCCGCTGGCGTTGAGCCGTTCCCCGATGATCAGGAAGGAGTTGTCCTGGTGATAGGGCGTGACGCCGTAGATCGAGGCGGCCGATGGCTCGCACTGCAGCGCGGGGCGGCTGGTGCGTTGCTCGGGAAGCCGCACCGGCCGGGGTTTCGGATGCAGCGTGGCGGCGATCTCCGCCAGGGCGGCGATGTGGGCGGGGGTGGTGCCGCAGCAGCCGCCGATCACCTGCACGCCGAGATCCTCCACGAAGTGCATCAGCTGCATCTTCAGCTCGATCGGCGTGAGGCGGTAGTGGGCGACTCCGCCCACGTTCTCCGGCAGCCCCGCGTTCGGGATGCAACTCACCACGAAAGGGCTGTGTTCGCTGAGATAGCGGATGTGCTCCTTCATCTGCTCCGGGCCGGTGGCGCAGTTGAGGCCGAGAACGTCGATCGGGAAGGGTTCGAGGATCGCCACCACCGCGGCGATGTCGGAGCCCACCAGCATGGTGCCGGTCGTTTCCATCGTGACGCTCACCATCAGGGGGCGGCGCTTCCCGGTGGTTGCGAAGGCGTCCTCGATCCCCTGCAGTGCCGCCTTGATCTGCAGCACGTCCTGGCAGGTCTCGACGATGAACAGATCGATGTCGCCGGCCAGCAGTCCCTCCGCCTGCTCGCGGAAAGAGGCCTTCATCGTGTCGAAGTCGATGTGGCCGAGCGTGGGCAGCTTGGTGGTGGGGCCCATCGAGCCCGCCACGAAGCGGGGCTGCTCGGCCGTGCTGTAGCGATCGGCCACCGCCCGGGCCAGCTCGGCGGCGCGGCGGTTGATGGCAAAGGCCTGGTCCTCCAGTCCGTACTCGGCCAGCACGATCGAGGCGGCTCCGAAGGTGTCGGTCTCGATCACGTCACAGCCGGCCTCCAGGAACTGGCGGTGCACTGCCTCCACCGCATCCGGGCGGGTGAACACCAGATGCTCGTTGCAGCCTTCCAAGGCCGCACCGCCGAAATCCTCGGCGGTGAGCCCCATCTGCTGCAGCGAGGTGCCCGTGGCGCCGTCGAACACCAGCACGGGGCGCTGGGGGGCATGCAGGCGTTCCAGGAAGCCCATCCGCCGGGTGCCCTGTTTCACCTCACTCCCCAGCGCTGCTGTCATCGGCCGCCCATCCAGGTGGTCAGTGTAGGAATCAGTCCTGGAGCCGGATGCGGCTGACCCAGTGCTCGAAGGCCGGATCGCGCCCTTCGGTGATGGCGGTGAGCCGGTCCCGCAGCCGCTCCATCACCGGGCGATGGCTCGGCAAGTCGGTGGTCTCCACCCGCCGCACCGGCGTCACCCGGGCTGCGGTGCCGCTGAGGAACACCTCGTCGGCCACGAACAGCTCGGTCTTATCCACCGCCCGCTCGAGGGTGGGGATGCCCATGTCCCGGGCCAGTTCGAGGATGCTGGCGCGGGTGATGCCCTCAAGGATGTCCTGGTCGACGCCGGGGGTGATCAGCACCCCGTCGCGCACGATGAACAGATTCATGCCGCTGGCCTCGCTCACCTTGCCGCGGCTGTTGAGCAGCAGGGCCTCGTCGAAGCCGCTCTTCACCGCCTCCGTCTTGGCCAGGGAGCTGGTGATGTAGGCGCCGCTGATCTTGCCCCGCAGCGGCAGGGAGCGGTCCTCCTGGCGGGTCCAGCTGCTGATGCGGCAGCTCACTCCATCGGGCGAGAGGTAGTCGCCCAGTTCGATGCCGTAGATCAGGAAATCGGTTTCGATGTCGTGGAGCCGCGGGGCGATGCCGAGATCGCTGGTGTAGACGAACGGCCGCAGGTAGATCGGGGTGGTGGGTCGGTTCGCCTGCAGGAACTGCTGGATCGCCTCGAGGATGGTGCTTTCCGGCAACTCGGCCAGCAGGAGCCGGGCGCTCTGGCTCAGCCTGCGGGCGTGGCGATCGGCCCGGAACAGCAGGATTTCGGCCGGGTCACTCGGACTGGGCAGGGCCCGCATGCCACCGAAGGCGCCGGTGCCGTAGTGGAGGGCATGGGTGGCCACCGACAGGGTGGCCTCGGCGAAGGGGACGCAGCTGCCGCGGAACCAGGCGTAGGGGAGGAACTTCTGCATGCGGGTGCGCGTGGGGGGGCGGCGGTGCGGGGAACGGCTGCGGCGTGCGCCGGCCCGATCTTCTCACCGCGGGCCCGAGGATGGGGCCATGCATCGGCTTGCGGCGGTTCCCGGCGACACGAGTGGCGACAGCGGCGGTGAGGGGCCGCTGTTCGTCGAGCAGGCGCCTGCTCCTCTGCTTGTGCTGAGCAGCGCCGACACCGACCTGCGCACCCTGGCAGGGTTGCTCCGCGCCGAGCCGGATCTGATCGGGGTGGAGGCCCGGGGGCTGAATCTGGGGGCGCTGGAGCATCCAGCGGTCATCGATCACTACATGGCCACCTGCGTGGAGCGGGCGCGGCTGGTGCTGGTGCGGCTGCTTGGGGGCCGGGGCCATTGGAGCTACGGCCTGGAGCAACTGCGCCTCTGGGCGGGCCCGGCCCGCCAGCTGGTCGTGGTGGCCGGCACGGCCGATGAGGAGGAGGCGCTGGCGGGTCTGGGCAGCGTGAGGCCCGAGCTGGCGGTGGCGATCGGCCGCTGCCTGCGCGAGGGAGGCGAGGAGAACCTGCGGCGCACGCTGCTCTGCCTGCGGGCCCTGCTGGAGGGCCGCCCGGCGGTGCCGCCCGCCGTGGCACCCCTGGCCGATCCCCTCCCCTTCGACTGGCGCGAGGAGCCGGGAGAGCGGGTGGGGGTGGTGTTCTACCGGGCGCTGCTGCAGGCCGGTGACACGGCGCTGGCCGAAGCCACCCTGGCGGCCCTGCGCCAGCACGGACTGTGTCCCCGGGCGCTGTGGGTGAGCGGCCTGCGCGACGGCGCGGTGCAGCAGGGCGTGGCCGACCTGCTGCACCGCGAACGGGTGGAGGCCGTGCTCTGCACCACCTCCTTCGCCTCGGTGCAGTTCGAGGAAGCCGGTCTGGGGGCGCCGCTGTGGGAGGCCCTGGATGTGCCGGTGCTCCAGCTGCTGTGCAGCAGCCGCGGTCGCGCCGCCTGGGAGCGCAGCAGCATCGGGCTGGGGCCCCTCGATCTCAGCCTGCAGGTGGCCCTGCCCGAGCTGGACGGACGGATCACCACCCGGATCGGCGCCTTCAAGGAGAGCGATGGGGCCGATGCACGGCTGGGCATGGCCGTGCAGCGCTACCGGCCCGATCCCGCCCGCCTCGACTGGGTGGCCGGCCTGCTGCAGGGCTGGGTCGCCCTGCGCCGCACCCCTGCGCCGCAGCGGCGCCTGGCCCTGGTGCTGGCCAACTACCCGACCCGCAACAGCCGTCTGGCCAACGGCGTGGGGCTGGACACGCCGGCCAGTGCCGCCGCCCTGCTCGGCTGGCTGGCCGACGCCGGCTACGACCTGGGCGACGCCTCGACGGAGCTGCCGCTCGATGGGGATGACCTGATCCGGCGCCTGCTGGCCGGCCGCAGTAACGACCCCGAGAGCGGACACCGCCCTGCGCTCGACCACCTGCCCCTGGCGGCCTACGAGGCCTGGTACGGCACCTTGCCGTCGAGCGGTCGGGCGGTTCTGGAGGCCCGCTGGGGCCTCCCCGCCGCCGATCCGGCCCTGGAGCGCACGGCGGCGGGCACGGGATTCCCGGTGCATGGCCTGCGCTTCGGGGCGGTGGCGGTGCTGATCCAGCCGGAGCGTGGCTACGACCGCGATCCCAGCCTCTGCTACCACAGCCCCGACCTGCCGCCCCCCCACGCCTATCTGGCCCAGTACCTCTGGCTGCGCTCCGTGGCGGCCTGCCAGCTGGTGGTGCACGTGGGCAAGCACGGCAACCTGGAATGGCTGCCCGGCAAGGGGCTCGGCCTCTCCGACGCCTGTTTCCCGGAATGGGCGCTGGGCCCCATGCCCCACCTCTATCCGTTCATCGTCAACGACCCCGGCGAGGGCTCCCAGGCCAAGCGCCGCGCCCAGGCCGTGATCCTCGATCACCTCACCCCCCCGCTGGGCCGGGCGGGCCTGCACGGGCCGCTGCAGGCCCTCGAAGCCCTGCTCGACGAGTACTGGGAGGCACGCCAGCTCGGCAGCGAGCGGGTGGAGGGACTGCGGCACCAGCTGCTGCGGCGGCTGGAGAGCCTGGAGCTGCCCCAGGCGGAGGGGAGCGATCCCGAGGCCCGGCTGGATGCCGCCGACGGCTATCTCTGCGAGCTCAAGGAAGCCCAGATCCGCACCGGCCTGCACGTGTTCGGCGGCCTGCCGCGGAACGAGGCGCTCCTGGAACTGCTGCTCTGCCTGGCACGGCCGCCGCTGGCCGAGGGTCCGGGCCTGACCCAGGCCCTGGCCCGGGATCTGGATCTGGCCTTCGATCCCTGGGGCGATCCGGAGGAGGCGGAGCTCGGGGCGGCCGACCGGGAGCGGCTGCGGCAGGCCCTTGCTGCCACCGCGCCCGACGGCGGCTCCCCTGGATCGCTGCGGCGCGTGGGTGATGCCGTGGCGCTGCTGGAGCAGCGGGCCTCCGATCTGCTGCGGCCGCTGCTGGCTTCGGCAACTGGGAGCCAGGGATGCGACACGGCCCCGCCACCGGCAGGAGCCTGCACGGCGGAGGTTCTGCTGCGGATCCGACGGGACCTGCTGCCACGCCTTCTGGCCTGCGGCCAGTCCGAGAAGGCGGCTTTCCTGAAGGGGGTGGCGGGCGAGCGGATCGCGGCCGGTCCCTCCGGGGCCCCCACCCGGGGCCGGCCGGATGTGCTGCCGACGGGCCGCAACTTCTACAGCGTGGACCTGCGCGGACTGCCCACCGAGGCCGCCTGGGACCTGGGCCGTCGCAGCGCCGAACTGCTGCTCGATCTGCACCGCCAGGAGGAGGGCGACGACCTGCGGACCCTGGCGCTGTCGGTGTGGGGCACGGCCACCATGCGCAATGGCGGTGAGGACGTGGCCCAGGCCCTGGCCCTGATGGGGGTGCGTCCGGTCTGGGACGGCCCGACCCGACGGCTGGTGGATCTGGAGGTGATCCCGCTCTCCCTGCTGGGCCGGCCGCGGGTGGACGTGACCCTGCGCATCTCCGGCCTCTTCCGTGACGCCTTTCCCCAGCTGGTGGGCTGGTTCAACCGGGCGGCGGCGCTGGTGGCCGCCCTGGACGAGGAGGGGCGGCACAACCCCCTGGCGGCGGCCGCCCGGCGTGACGGCCACAGCGCCAGGGTCTACGGCTCGGCGCCCGGTGCCTATGGAGCCGGGCTGCAGGGGCTGATCGAGAGCGGCCACTGGGAGCAGCGGACCGACCTGGGCGAGGCGTTCCTGAACTGGAGCGGCTGGCGCTACGAGGGATCGGGGGAGGCGGTGGCCGACCGCGCTGGCCTGGAGAACCGGCTGCGGGATGTGCAGGTGGTGCTCCACAACCAGGACAACCGCGAGCACGACCTGCTCGACTCCGACGACTACTACCAGTTCCAGGGTGGGCTGAGCGCGGCGGTCGAGCGGGTGCGGGGCACGGCGCCGGCGCTCTGGTTCGGCGACCACGCGCGACGGGAGCGGCCCAGGATGCACCGGCTGGAAAAGGAACTCGACAAGGTGCTGCGCTCCCGGGTGCTCAATCCCCGCTGGATCGAGGGGATGCGGGCCCATGGCTACAAGGGCGGCTTCGAACTGGCCGCCAGCCTCGACTACCTGTTCGCCTACGACGCCAGCACCGGGCGGGTGCCCGACTGGAGCTACGGGGCGATCTGCGAGGCCTGGCTGCGGGACACGACCGTGCTGGCCTTCCTGCGCGCCGCCAACCCCTGGGCGCTGCGCGACATGGCGGAGCGACTGCTGGAGGCGAGCAACCGGGGGCTGTGGGAGGGGGCGTCAGCCGAGCAGCTCGCCCACCTGCGTGAGCTGGTGCTCGATGGCGACGCCCTGATCGAACGCTGAGGGCTCAGGCGTTCAGATCGCGCAGCATCTCCTTGTAGGGATCGATCGCACCCGGCTTCGCCTGCTGCAGGCTCACCGCCGGCTGGGAGGTGGCCCCTGGCTGGGCCGCGCGGCGGGTGGTGGCCGGAGCCCCCGGCACGTTCACCCCGCCGACGGCGGCACCCTTGAGACGCTGGCTGAGTTCGGCGCCGCTCATCTTCTCGGCGAACGTCTTCTTCACCGGCTTGGGCACACCACCGGTGAGGCTGGTGGGCTTCTCGCTCACCTGGGCGCCGGGCAGGCCCTCAGAGGCCTTCTCCAGACGGGCCTCCATCGAACCCACCTCCTGCACCATCTCCTTGCCGCCGGGGCTGTCGGCGTTGCCCGGGAAGGTGTGGCGGATCGTGTTGGAACGCCGCATGAACGACACGTCACCGAGGGTGCTGGAGGCGTCGGGATCAAGGAAGAAGGCGTCTTCCTTCTTTTTCGCCTTGGGCGTCTCCGCCGACTTGGAGGAGAACGCTCCAGCCCCGGAGCGGTTGCCGAGCAGACGGTCGAACAGGCCCATGGTCATGGAACGGAAACCTGAAGCAAACCCTAGCGGCCACCGAGGTGGTGACCATGGGTATCTGTACCGCAACTGCGCAGCAGGCCGAGGCCCTCGAGCTGCTCGGCGATCGCCTCGCAGACCAGCGGCGTGGCCCGCCACCGCACACCCTGCTCGTAGTCGTAGAAGGCTTCGGCACCGTCGAAGCCCAGGGCCGCCGCCGCCGTGATCAGGGTGCTGTGGGGCAGGCGATAGCGGGCGGGGTGGGCCAGCAGCGCCAGTCCGCCGGCGGCATGGATCGCCTGCCGCACGCTGCCGGCCCGCAGGGCCTCTCCGACCACGGCGGAACAGCCCAGATAGGGCTGCAGGGCGTGGTGCGAGGGATCGAAACCCAGGGCGAGCACATGCACCAGGCAGCCCTCCAGCAGGCAGCTGATCTCCACCCCGCTCCAGAGCTCCGGCACCCGGCGGCCCTGTTCGCGAAGCCGATCGAAGCGGTTCTTCAGGACCGGCAGAGCTGCCACGCTGTGGTGGTCGGTCACCGCCAGATGCTCGAGGCCGATGGCCACGGCCTGATCGGCCAGCCGCTCCGGCGTCAGGCTGCCGTCGCTGCAGGTGGTGTGGCAATGGAAGTTGAGCTGCTCCGGGCAACTGAGCGGGTCGGCGCTGGCCAGCACGGCCGCGAGCGGATGCCGCTCCCGCAGCCGCGGCGCGGTGGGCGGGCCGGGCTGGAACTCAGGAGCCACCGGCCAGAACCTCACCGGAGGCGGCCAGCCGTTCGGCCCGCAGGCGCCGCCAGCGGGCGTAGAACTGGATCGAGGCCGCCATGAACAGCACCAGGCCCACCATCAGCCAGGTGGCGGCGCCGGTGGGGAACTGGTCCTTGAAGACCACCAGCATCACGACCAGCACCAGCAGCAGGGTGGGAAGCTCGTTGAGCGCCCGCAGCTGGCGGCCGCTCCAGCGGCAGCTCCCCTCCTGCAGTTGCCCCATCAGCCTGTAGCAGAACAGGTGGTAGGCCAGCAGCCCGAGCACCACGGCGAGCTTGGCGTGCATCCAGCCCTGCCGCAGCCAGCCGGGCTGGGCCACCAGCAGTCCCGCGGCCATCGCCACGGCCACCACCATTCCCGGGGTGGTGATGATGTTGGCCAGGCGACGTTCCATCAGGGCGTACTGGGTACGGAACGCCGATCGCAGTGGCTCCTCCAGGGTCTCCGCCTCCACGTGGTAGATGAACAGGCGCACCAGATAGAAGAGGCCGGCGAACCACACCACCACGCCCACGATGTGCAGGGCCTTGAACCACAGGTAGGCCTCAGGGGGCAAAGCCAGAGCCGGGTGGAGGAGCGTCGGCATCGAAGCGCAGACGGAACGGGTTGGCGCCCCAAGCTAAGGCTGCGACTCGGGTCCTCCGCCAACCAGCTGCGGCAACGCCTCGGGCTCCGACGTCTCGGCGGGGTGGAACCAGTTCCAGATCTGGGATGCCAGGGCCGGGCCGACACCCGGGGCCTTGGCGATCTGCTCCGGGCTGGCCAGCTGGATGGCGTCGATCGAGCGGAAGTGGGCCAGCAGCTCCTTCACCCGCTTGGGACCGAGCCCAGGGATGTCGCTCAGGCGTGAGCGTGTCATGCGTTCCCCTCGCTGCTGACGGTGGAAGCTGACCGCGAAGCGGTGGGCTTCGTCGCGCAGACGACGGAGGAGTAGAAGGCCCAGCTGATCCGCATCGCTCTCGAGGGGTTCGCTGGCCCCGGGCACGAAGACTTCCTCGCGCTGCTTGGCCAGGGAGCAGACCACGAGGTCTTCGTGGAGATCCAGTTCGCGCAGGGCTTCCATCACGGCGGAGAGCTGCCCCTTCCCGCCGTCGATCATCACCACGTCGGGCCAGTCGTTGAGGCCGCCGGTGTGGAGGGCGCTGCCGGCCTCGCGGCGCAACTCGGCCAGATCGGCCCCCTCGGCCTTCGCCTGGGCCCAGCGGCGGAAGCGGCGGCGCATGATCTCGGCCATGGCCATGAAGTCATCGGAGTGGCCGGCGCTGATGCTGCTGCTGCGGATCCTGTACTTGCGGTAGTGCTGCTTGGCCGGCAGGCCGTCGATGAACACCACCTGGGAGGCGACGGCATCACTGCCCTGGATGTGGCTGATGTCGAACCCCTCGATCCGCCGCGGCGGCTGTGGCAGTTCGAGTAGCTGGGCCAGATCCTCGGTGGCCAGCTGATGCTGCTCGGCCGTGCGCTGGGCGCGGGCCAGCTCGAAGCCGGCGTTGCGCTCCACCAGCTCGATCAGGTCGGCCTTCCCCTGGCGCTGGGGATGGTGCAGCCGCACGCGCCGGCCCCGCCGTTCGCTGAGCCACTCCTCCACCAAAGCCTGGGCCGGCAGCAGGTGCTGCACCAGCACCTCCGGCGGGATCTCCACCGGCTCCACCTGGCCATAGTGCTCCTCCAGCACCCGCTGCAGGATCTCGCCGGGGGCGGCGATCGCGGCATCGGCGGTGTAGCCCAGCCGCCCCACCAGCTTGCCGGCCCGCATCTGGAACAGCTGCACCGCCGCCACGCGCCCATCCGCCGCCAGGGCCACCACGTCCCGGCTGACGGACGCATCGGGCAGGGTCATCTTCTGGTCGGCCGTGAGCTGCTCGAGACCCTGCAGCTGGTCGCGCACCCGCGCAGCCTGCTCGAAGTCGAGCCGCTCGGCATAGCGCTCCATCTGGGCCCGCAGCAGGTCCACCAGCTCGTCGCTGCGACCCTGGAACACCATCGCCACCCGGCGCAGGGTGCTCTGGTAGTCGTCGGAGGAGATCTTCTGCTGGCAGACCCCGGGACAGCGTCCGATCTCATGGTTCAGGCAGGTCCGGTCGCGGTAGAGGGGCTGGGGCCGCTGCCGCAGGGGAAACACCCGCTTCACTAGGAACAGGGTGCGGCGCAGCAGCCCCACATCCACGTAGGGGCCGTAGAAGCGATCGAGAGGGTTGCGCAGCCGCCGGCGGCGGGTGATGAAGATCCGCGGGTAGGCCTCGCTCCAGGTGATGCAGAGGTAGGGATATTTCTTGTCGTCCTTCAGCAGCACGTTGAAGTGCGGCTGATGGGTCTTGATCAGGTTGGATTCGAGTGCCAGCGCCTCCGCTTCACTGTCGGTCACGATGAATTCGATCTCGCAGACCTGCCGCACCATCAGGCCGATGCGGGGGCTGAGATCGTGGGAGGTCTGGAAGTAGCTGCGCACGCGGTTGCGCAGGCTCTTTGACTTGCCGACGTAGAGAATGCGGTCGTTACCGTCGCGCATCAGGTAGCAGCCTGGCTCGGCCGGCAGCTCACGCAGCCGCTGCTTCAGGCGTTCGGCATCCAGCAGCAGCGGCCGAGCCGTGCTTCCCATCTCCGCCGCAGGGTCAGCCGCCGTAGTTCCAGCCGGTGGCGGAGAGTTCCAGAGCGGCTCCATCGCGATGGAGCACGGCGCTCTTCACCTCTCCCACGAAGACGGTGTGATCGCCATGGGCCACCTGCCCCACCAGTTCGCACTCCACGGCTCCCAGGCCCGCCTCCAGGATGGGCAGTCCGAGAGGCCCGAGGGAATAGGGGGCGGCATCGAAGCGGCCGCCGATTCCCTGCTGGGGCTTGAAGAACACCGCCGCCAGATCCTTCTGGTCGGCGGCCAGCACGTTGAGGGCGAAGCGGCCGGTGCGCTGGATGATGCCGTTGCTGGCGGAATCGCCGCGCACCGCCATCACCACCAGGGGAGGGTCGAACGAGCCCTGGGTGACCCAGCTCGCCGTGAAGCCGTTCACCGTCTCTCCCTCGGCCACACCGCAGATGAACACCCCGTGGGGAATCTTGCGCAGAAGGGTTTTCTTGGCCGCCACATCAAGGACGGCGGCCGTGCCGGATTCCGTGGCCATGGCGGTGGGAGAGCGGTTGATCCGACTCTAGGCAGGCCGCCGCCGGCTCCGATCCCGGCCCAGGGGCAGTCCATAGGATCCGCCCACGGGGCCGTCGCCGAGGCTCCCCCGTTCCCCTTTGGCGAAGGCTCCCGATGAAGGCCCTGTATCCCGGCAGCTTCGATCCCCTCACCCTCGGCCACCTCGACCTGATCGAGCGGGCGGTGCGGCTGTTCGACGGGCTGGTGGTGGCTGTGCTGCAGAACCCCGGCAAGCAGCCGTCATTCCCCCTCGAGCGACGGCTGGCCCAGATCCGTGCCGCCACCTCCCATCTGCAGGGTGTGGAGGTGGGCAGCTTCGACGGACTCACGGTGGAGTTCGCCCGCCGCGGTGGCTGCGCCGTGATCCTACGGGGGCTGCGGGCCCTCAGCGATTTCGAGTTTGAGCTCCAGATCGCCCACACCAACCGAAGCCTCGCCCCGGAGGTGGAGACCCTGTTCCTGGCCACCGCGGCCCACCACAGCTTCCTCAGCAGCAGCGTGGTCAAGGAGGTGGCCCGCTTCGGCGGCGACGTCCGTCACATGGTTCCGCCCGGAGTGGCGGATGATCTCGCCAGGCTCTTTAATCGGTCAGCCCGTACCGGTTGACATGGCCGACTCCCGCATCAGCGTGCTCGATCAGATCGACCAGCTCGAGGAGCTGGTGCTGGAAGGCAACCGAATCCCCTTCAGCGGCGGCCGCCTCGTGAACGAGCAGGACGCCATTGAACTGATGGATGCCCTGCGGGAGGCGATCCCACCACAGCTGGAGCAGGCCAAGGAACTCCTGCGGCAGCGGGAGAGCTTCATCGGCCAGGCACGCCAGCAGGCCGAGGAGATCCTGGCCCAGTCCCGCCGCGAGCGGGAGCAGCTGATCAGTTCCGCCGCCATCCGTCAGGAGGCGGAGCGGCAGGGCACGGAGATTCGCGAGCAGACGCGACAGCAATGTGAGCAGATGCTGCTGGCGGCCCGCCAGCAGGCCGCCCAGGCCGAGCAGGAGCACCAGGGACGCCTGGCCCAGATGGAGCAGCAGTTCGGCACCCGCCGTCAGCAGCTCGAGCAGGAGGCCATCCAGCGCCGCCAGCAGCTCGAGCAGGAATATGTGGAGGTCAAGCGGCAACTGGCCGAGCAGCACGAGCGCTCCCGTCAGCAGAGCCTCCAGGAGCTCGAGCAGATCCGCAACGAAGGGCTCCGGGTGCAGCGCGAGAGCCAGGCCGAAGCCGAGCGTCTCCACAACGATGCTCTGCAGTTCCGCCAGCAGACCCAGCAGCAGTGCGAGGCCCTGATCAGTCGCACCCGCCAGGAAGCGGCCACCGTGCAGGAGGGGGCCAATCGCTACGCCGAGCAGGTGCTGGGCGAACTGGAGAGCCGGCTCGGTGATCTGAGCAAGGTGGTGATGGCCGGGCGCCGTGAGCTGGGCCGCATCCAGTCGGCGGAGGTGAGTGCCGCCACCGAGCGGGCCGCCACCCTGGCGACCCCCGCCCCCGTGAGCGACGGCCAGGCTGTGCCCATCAGCCGCGCCCGCCGGGCCGCCTCCCGCGTCAGGCAGCTGGCTGGCAGAGGCTGACGTTCTGCACCTGACGCAGCACCTGTCCGATCGTGGTGTTCGGGCTGCCGGCCCCGTTGGAGATCAAACTCACATAACGGGGCCCGTCGCTGGTCTCCAGCACCCCGCTGATCGACCGCACACCGGTGAGGGTGCCGGTCTTCGCCCGCAGCCGTCCCTGCAGGCTCGTGTCGCGGTAAAGGTTGCGCAGGGTGCCCCGTTGCCCGGCCACCGACATCGAGGCCAGGTAGTAGGAGGCATAGGGGTGCTGACCCATGCGCAGCAACAGCGCCGCCAGGAACCGGCTGGTGACGCGGTTGCCCCGGTCCAGGCCGCTGCCATCCACGATCGAGACGCCCTCCAGTTGCAGCCCCTGCTGGCGCAGCCAGAGCATGGCGGCACTGCGGCTGGTGGGCAGGTCCCAGCTGCCGCTCGCCTGGCGCAGCAGCACCTCAGCCGTGAAGTTGTGGCTCTCGGAATTCGCCAGGCTGAGCAGGTTGTGCATGGGCGCCGAAGGCTCCTCATGCAGCAGCACCGCGGCCTCGGGCAGAGGTGCCCGTGAGGAGACCAGATTCAGCTGCACCCCGGTGCCGCCCTGGCGGGCCAGTTCCCGCCCCAGCAGCCGCTGCAGGCGGCTGGGCGGATTGGAGACCGCCATGTCGATCGCATTGCTGGTGACGGCCAGCCGGGTGATCGGAGCGCCATAGGCCTCGGCCCGGTCGGCCGGATGCCAGCCCTGGGGCCACCAGGCCTGGGGGGATTCCTCGGCCAGTTCCAGCCTCAGCTGGCTCGGTGGCGTGCCGGTGGAGCCGCCGGAGCCCAGGGCCAGCTTGGCGAAACGCTGCAGATGGGGGAGGTCGAGATCGGGATCACCCTCGCCGGTCAGACGCAGGGTCCCGTCGGGGAGCCTCCAGAGCCGGGTGGTGAGGCGGTAATCGGGTCCGAGGCGATCCAGGGCGAAGGCGCTGCTGATCAGCTTCTGGTTGGAAGCCGGCACCCGTGGACGGGTGCCGTTCACATCGGCGAGCACCCGTCCGGCCCCGTCCGCGATCGTGACGCTCCAGACGGACAGCTCACCGGCAAGCGCCCCCTGCACGCGTTGCTGCAGGGCCGGGCAGCTGACCTGATCCTGCAGGCGGGGCAAGCCCATCGGCGGCGGTGCCGGCGGCAGGGAAGCCAGGGGAGCGGGCGGCGGTGGAGCCGCCATGCCCAGTGGCACTGCCCAGGAGACCTGCGGCAGAACAGCGAGGCCTGCACCGAGCCAGAGGGCTGCGGAGCGGTGTGTGACCGGAGCGGAGAGGCTCATCTCAGGAGGCTCCGACGCGCAGCCCGCTGACGACGCCACCGACCCGGAAGTTCTTCCCTTCCAGCTCGATGGGTGCGCCGATCTTGAGGCTCTGGTTGCCGAAGACCACGCCACCGCCGGTCTTGCGGCCCTGCCCTTCAAGCACGAAGCGGGCGTCGAGGGATCCGATCACGGCCTGATTGGGATCAACGGCCGTGACGACGCGACCGTCGGGCTGCACCGCCACCAGGCGCCGCTGCAGGGGCATCAGGTCCTTGAGCGCCACGGTGCCGTGGGGCTGGTTGCGGATCACGATGCTCACCTTGCCGTCCTGGCGGGCCGAAGCGATCAGCCCGGCCGGATCGGCCACGGGGACACCCCGCACGTCCACCAGAACGGTGACTGGCTGAAGGGCTCCGGTGGCACGGTCGACGGCGGCGCTGAGCTTGGGGCTCCAGATCACCCCCGCGGCGGCCAGCAGCACCGCCGCCCCCGCCCCCACATCGATGAGACTCCAGGAACGGCCGCGGGATTCCGCGGCTGCGGAGGGCTGGGGCTCGGGGGCCATGGCGCTTCGGCAGACGCGCAAGTTTACGGAGGGCGGCCAGGCCCCACCAGCGTTGATCTCAAGACCGGAGGCTGCCGAGGAAGCGGTCGAGGGCCTGCAGACCTCCTGCCAGGCTCGCAGCCTGGCCCGGTGCCAGAGCTTCGGCGATCTGTTCGGTGTCGGGTCTGGGATCGAACTCCGCCACGGCGCGATAGCCGTCGGGATCCCGGCGGTAGAGCTGCCATGGGTCGGGGAAGGCGTGGCGCAGGGCACCCGCATCGAGGGGGATCAAGGCGTAGGCGCTCCGCCAGGTGGCCAGGAAGCCGCTGCGACGCTGGCGGGCGACGCTGCCGATGCCCACCGCCGCATCCTCCAGGTTGCCGTTCAGCATCACCACGCCGCCGCGATGTCCCTGGCAGAGCCGTTCCACCTCTCCGTACTCCGGCTGGGCAGGGGCGACGGCGATGAGCAGCTCGTCGGCTCCCCGGGGGCTGGGTTCGCCGTCGGCGGTCGCCGCCTCCAGGCTGCGCAGCCGATCCCCGAGGCTCGAGAGCCGCTCCGCCAGCTCGGGGGCATCGCGGCGAGCCAGGGCCGCCGCTCCCGCGTCGGGGAAGAGCAGCCGAACCGGCCGCCCCTCGGCCGTCAGACCCGCCAGCAGCCGCAGTGCCACCGGCAGCAGCCGCAGCCCCTCGAAGCGCAACTGGAGGGTCCAGCGGCCGCTGCCGTTGTCGGCCAGGGCCCGGCGCAGCGCTTCGAGCGCCTCCGTCTCGGCACGGCGCAGGTCGGGGGGAAGCACGCTGGGCGTTGGCAGCTGACGCCGACGCTAACCAAGGCCTTCCCGGCTGACGGCCGCGCAGGCCCGCTCGAACGCCGTCGGCACCCGCTCCAGCTGCGCGGCCGTCAGCCAGGGGCCCAGGCTCAGCCGCACGCCACTGGAGGCGCGCGCCTCGTCGTAGCCCATGGCGCGCAGCACCGGACTTCCCCCGGCCTGACCGGCGCGGCAGGCCGTGCCGCTGCTCACCGCCAGCCCCTCTCGCCAGAGGGCCTGCACCAGACGCCGGCCGGGCAGGGGGCGGCCGGCCCCGTCGTTCACCAGCAGGCTGAGGTGGTGGGGAAGGCGCCGCCGCGGGCAGCCGCTGAGGGTCACCCCAGGGAGCTGGAGCAGGGCATCCCGCAGCCCGTCGCGCAACGGCTCGATCGGATCCCGGCCGGCGGCGGCGGAGAGGCGCTGCTCCGCCAGCTGGAGCGCCGTGGCCAGCCCCGCTGCCAGCGGCACCGGCTCGGTGCCGGCCCGCAGCCCGGCTTCCTGTCCACCGCCATCGAGCAGCGGATCGAGGCCCAGCTCGGGCCGCCTGAGCAGCACGCCGATCCCGCGCGGACCCTGCAGCTTGTGGGCGGTGAAGCTGAGCAGGTCCACCGGCAGTTCGCCGAAGCGGATCGGTCGGTGACCCACCACCTGCACCGCATCGGTGTGGAAGAGAATCCCGGTCGATCGGCAGCGGCGGCCGATCACCTCGATCGGCTGGAGGGTGCCGACCTCGCTCTGCCCCCAGATCACCGACACCAGCCGCGTGGGGGGCTCCAGCCAGCGCTCGAGCTCCTCCAGGCAGACCCGGCCGACCGGGTCGACCGGCAGCGCCACGACGCTCCAGCCCTGCGCTTCCAGCCGGGCGGCGGCGGCGGCCACTGCCGGATGCTCCACCGCCGAGATCACCAGCCGGCCCGGCGCCAGGGTGGCGGCAATGCCGCGCAGGGCCAGGTGGGCGGCCTCGGTGCCCCCCGAGCAGAAGGTGAGTCCGGCGGCCTCGGCGCCGAGGGCGGCCGCGATCCCCTGGCGGCTGCGCTCCAGCCGTTCGGCTGCCGCCAGGCCGAAGCCGTGCAGGCTGGAGGGATTGGCCCAGGCCGTCGCCGCGGCCTCGGCCATGGCCTGGCCCACCTCGGGCGCCAGCGGACTGGTGGCGCAGGCGTCGAGATAGAGCGGCGCTCCGGCGCCCTCAGCTGCCAGGGTCGCCATCACGGCTGAAGCGGGCCCGGGTCCGCGCCTCCAGGGAGTTGGTGGCCAGGGAGACGAGGTCGTCGAGGGAGCGGCTGCTGAGCAGGGCTTCGACCTGGCTGAGGGCTTCAGCCCTGAGGCAGGCCTCAGGGCGGCGGCAACCGTCGACGCAGTCGGTAGCGCACTGAATGGCGAGCCCTTCGGCAGCGGGAGCCTCCGGTTCCGTCTCCTCCATCGTCACCATCTCCTCCACCGCCAGCAGGGACGGAGCCAGAACGCCGTCGAACACGGGTTCGGCCGGTCCGCTCATGAACAGGTGGTCGGTGGCGGGATCCCACGCGATCCACAGCGGCCCCCCTGGCAGGTCGAGCCGGGCGGAACGATCGCAGAGCCCGAGCCGGTGGCAGGCCACCAAGGTGGCGCAGGCACCGGTGCCACAGGCCAGGGTCGGACCGGCCCCCCGTTCCCACACCCGCATCACCAGGTGGTCGGGGGCCAGCACCTCCACGAAGTGCACGTTGGTGCGTGCCGGGAAGTCGGGATGGCACTCCAGCAGGGGGCCAAAGCGCTCCAGTTCCACCGCCGCCACCGCCGGCACCGGAATCACCAGATGGGGATTGCCCATGCCCGCCGCGGCGACGGCGAATCGCGCTCCCTCCACATCCAGCTCCGCCTGTGGCAGGCCGGCGGGCCCCAGGGAAAGGGTGGTGGGTACAGCGGGGGGATCGAGGAGCGGCGCGCCCATGTCCACCCGCACGCTCCCGTCGGCCAGCAGCTCCGGCACGATCCGACCCGCCAGCGTCTCCACCTGCCAGGTGCGGCCCGGTGCGTCCCCGTCGCTGTCCGCCAGGAAGCGGGCCAGGCAGCGGATGCCGTTGCCGCACATCTCCGGCTCGGTGCCGTCGGCATTGAAGATCCGCATCCGCAGTTCGCCATCGCCCTGCGGCGGCAGCGCCAGGATCACTCCGTCCCCCCCCACGCCGAAGCGGCGGTCACACAGCCGGCGCACCAGCTCAGGGGTCAGACCGAAGCAGAAGTCGGGCTCGCTCGCACCGCGGCCGTCGAACAGGAGGAAATCGTTGCCCAGTCCCTGATACTTGCTGAAAGCCAGCACACCCGTTCCCCGATCCACATCGGTCGATCCTATGGAGACTCACCCCCTGGACCCGAGCCTGCCCGGGGTGAGGCTGCTGCAGAGCTGGATCCGCGAACGCACCCCGCTGGCCATTCAGCTGCTCGATGGCCGCCAGCTCGAAGGTTCGCTCGACTGGCAGGATCCGGAGTACCTCGCCCTGCGCGGAGCGGAGGATCCCCAGCCGTTTCTGATCCGCCGCGGCGCGATCGCCTTGATCCGTCCCGTCGGTTGAGATCCCGCGGCTTGTGGCACGATCACGTTCCAGTGTGAACGGCTGAACCGAGCGGCCGACGCCGAACCATGGCCGTGTCCGACACCTCCGCCAGCCCCGCGAATCGTGAGGGGGCGAGCCGCTACAGGCCAGAGGCCATTGAGGCACGCTGGCAGGCCTGGTGGGAGGAGCAGGGTCTGCACGCCACCCCGGAAGGTGACTGGGAAGCGCAGGGCGGCGAGGGCTTCTATGCCCTTTCGATGTTCCCCTACCCCTCGGGGAACCTGCACATGGGCCATGTGCGCAATTATGTGATCACCGATGTGATTGCCCGGGTGCAGCGCCAGCGCGGCCGGCGGGTGCTCCATCCGATGGGCTGGGACGCCTTCGGCCTGCCCGCCGAGAACGCCGCGATCGAGCGCGGCGTCGAACCCGGCGTCTGGACCGACCGCAACATCGCCCAGATGCGCGCCCAGCTCAGGCAACTGGGCCTGTCGATCGACTGGGACCGGGAGGTGGCGACCTGCCATGCGGACTACTACCGCTGGACCCAGTGGCTGTTCCTGCAGTTCCTCGACGCGGGGCTGGCCTACCGCAAGGACGCCAGCGTGAACTGGGACCCGATCGACCAGACGGTGCTCGCCAATGAGCAGGTGGATGCGGAGGGCCGCTCCTGGCGCTCCGGAGCGCTGGTGGAGAAACGGCAGCTGCGCCAGTGGTTCCTGAGGATCACCGCCTACGCCGACGCCCTGCTCGACGACCTGAACCAGCTCCAGGGCTGGCCGGAGCGGGTGCGCACGATGCAGGCGAACTGGATCGGCCGCTCCAGCGGAGCCGATCTCAGCTTCGCGGTGGTGGATGCCGCCGGCCAGCCCAGCGGCGAGCCCATCACCGTCTTCACCACCCGGCCCGACACGATCCATGGCGCCAGCTATCTGGTGCTGGCACCCGAGCACCCACGGGTGCCCGCGCTCACCACCGATGAGCAGCAGCCGCTGGTGGAGGCCTTCCGCGAGCGGGTGAGCCGTCAGAGCGAACAGGAGCGCACGGCCGAGGACCGGCCCAAGCGCGGTGTGCCGATCGGTACCTCCGTGCGCAATCCCGCCAACGGGGAGCTGATCCCGATCTGGATCGCCGACTACGTGCTGGCGGAGTACGGCACCGGGGCCGTGATGGGCGTGCCGGCCCATGACCAGCGCGACTTCCTGTTCGCGCGCCAGTACGAGCTACCGGTGAAGCAGGTGATCATCCCGGCGGGATCCGACGAGCATGCCTTCGAGGGTGGCGCCTGGACCGAGCCCGGGGTGCTGATCCATTCCGGCCGTTTCGATGGCCTCAGCTCCACCGAGGCCAAGGCCGCGATCACCGCCGCCGCCGAAGCGGAGGGCTGGGGCCGTGGCCGGGTGCAGTATCGCCTGCGCGACTGGCTGATCTCGCGCCAGCGCTACTGGGGCTGTCCGATTCCGGTGATCCACTGCGACCACTGCGGCGTGGTGCCGGTGCCCGAAGAGCAGCTGCCTGTGGAGCTCCCCCGCGGTCTGGAGCTCCGCGGCCGAGGCGGATCCCCCCTGGCTCAGCTGGAGGACTGGGTGAGCGTGCCCTGCCCCAGCTGCGGCAGGCCGGCCCGGCGCGAGACGGACACCATGGACACGTTCATCTGCTCGTCCTGGTACTACCTGCGCTACAGCGATCCCCACAACACCCGGCTGCCCTTCGCCAGGGCGGCGGCCGACCGCTGGCTGCCGGTCGATCAGTACGTGGGCGGCATCGAGCACGCCATCCTCCACCTGCTCTACTCCCGCTTCTTCACCAAGGTGCTGCGTGACCGCGGCCTGCTGAGCTTCGACGAACCCTTCCGCCGCCTGCTCACCCAGGGGATGGTGCAGGGGATCACCTACAAGAACCCCTCCAGCGGCCGGTACGTGGCGCCAGGCGACGTGGCCGATCCCACCGACCCCCGCGATCCGATCAGCGGCGAGGTGCTGGAGACGTTCTACGAGAAGATGTCGAAGTCGAAGCACAACGGTGTCGATCCCGCCGTGGTGATCGACCGCTATGGCGCCGACACGGCGCGGATGTTCATCCTGTTCAAGGCTCCTCCCGAGAAGGATCTCGAGTGGGATGATGCCGATGTGGAGGGCCAGTTCCGTTTCCTGCAGCGCCTCTGGCGGCTGGTGGACGGAGCCCAGGCGCGGGGTCTGAGCCTGGCCGGCGACAGCTCCGGACCGGCGGCCGCGATCGAGCACGCCTCCCTCGACGAGGCCGGGCGGGACCTGCGGCGGGCCGTGCACACCGCGATCGGCGCCATCGACGACGACCTCAGGGATGGCCACTATCAGTTCAACACGGCCGTTTCGGAGCTGATGAAGCTCAGCAACGCCATGGCCTCCCATCTGGACACGGCCGCCGAGCCGGTGGCACGGGAAGCGCTGCACACCCTGCTGCTGCTGCTGGCCCCCTTCGCGCCCCACCTGGCCGAGGAGCTCTGGCACCGCCTGGGCGGCGGGGGCAGCGTGCACCGGCAGGGCTGGCCGCAGGCCGATCCGGCCGCCCTGGTTCAGGACACCGTGCCGCTGGTGATCCAGGTGAAGGGCAAGGTGCGCGGCCAGCTGGAGGTGCCGGCCGACGCCGACGCCGCCACCCTGGAGAAACTGGCCCTCGCCAGCGACATCGCGCTGAAGTGGCTGGAGGGGCGCTCACCCAGGCGGGTGATCGTGGTGCCGGGCAAGCTGGTCAACCTGGTGCCCTGAGCCCGGCTGCGCCCAGGGCGCTGGCGTGATGGCGCAGGTGGTCGTCGATGAAGCTGGCGATGAAGAAATAGCTGTGGTCGTAGCCCTCCTGCAGCCGCAGGGTGAGGGGATGGCCGGCCGCCTCGGCCGCCGCCCGCAGCGATTCGGGCTTCAGCTGGCTGGCGAGGAAGGGATCGGCGCTGCCCTGGTCGATGAGCAGGGGCAGCCGTTCGGGAGCGGAGGCCAGCAGCGCGGTGGCATCCCACTCGGCCCAGCGGGAGCGGTCGGCGCCGAGGTAGCGGCCAAAGGCCTTCTCGCCCCACGGACAGGCCGATGGCTGGCAGATCGGGGCGAACGCCGATACAGAGCGGTAGCGACCTGGATGGCGCAGGGCGCACACCAGGGCGCCGTGGCCGCCCATGGAATGGCCGCTGATGCCCCGCCGGTCGTCGAGCGGCAGGTGTGTCTCCACCAGCGTGGGCAGTTCCTCCACCACGTAGGCGTGCATGCGGTAATGGGTCGACCAGGGAGCCTCGCTGGCGTCGATGTAGAAGCCGGCGCCTTGGCCGAAATCCCAGGCACCGTCGGGATCGCCGGGCACGCCGGGCCCACGGGGGCTGGTGTCCGGTGCCACCACGGCCAGACCCAGCTGCGCCGCCAGCCGCTGGATCCCCGCCTTCTGCATCACGTTCTCGTCGGTGCAGGTGAGCCCGGACAGCCACCAGAGCGCCGGCACCGTTGCCCCCTCCAGGGCACGCGGCGGCAGGAAGACCGCGAACACCATCCGACAGCCCAGCGCGGTGGAATCGTGCGCGTAGCGGCGGTGCAGGCCACCGAAGCAGCGGTTCTCGCTCAGCAGTGTCGGCATCGGGCGGAGGGTGTGCTCAGGGACGGAAATGGACCACCGAGCGGATGGTCTCACCGGCGTGCATCAGATCGAAGGCGCGGTTGATCTCCTCCAGCCCCATCGTGTGGGTGATGAAGGTGTCCAGCGGGATCTCGCCGGCCTGGAAGCGTTCGACGTAGCCGGGCAGCTCGGTGCGGCCCCGCACCCCGCCGAAGGCGGATCCCCGCCACACCCGGCCTGTGACCAGCTGGAACGGGCGGGTGGCGATCTCCTCGCCCGCCCCCGCCACGCCGATGATCGTCGACTCCCCCCAGCCCTTGTGGCAACACTCCAGGGCGGCGCGCATCACCTGCACGTTGCCGATGCACTCGAAGGAATAGTCGACGCCTCCGTCGGTGAGATCGATGACGACCTGCTGGATCGGCGCGTCGTGCTCCTTCGGATCGATGCAGTCGGTGGCACCCAGCTGCCCGGCGATGGCGAACTTGGCAGGGTTGGTGTCGATGCCGATGATCCGCTCTGCGCCCGCCATCACCGCGCCGATGATCACCGCCAGGCCGATCCCCCCGAGCCCGAACACGGCCACGGTGCTTCCCGGTTGCACCTTGGCGGTGTTGAGAACGGCGCCGATGCCGGTGGTCACCCCGCAGCCCAGCAGGCACACCTTCTCCAGCGGCGCCTCGCGGTTGATCTTGGCCACGGCGATCTCGGGCACCACCGTGTATTCCGAGAACGTGGAGGTGCCCATGTAGTGGTGGATCATCCGCCCGGCGCTGGAGAAGCGGCTGGTGCCGTCGGGCATCAGGCCCCGGCCCTGGGTGCCGCGGATCGCCTGGCAGAGGTTGGTCTTGCCCGAGAGGCAGAACCGGCAGGCCCGGCATTCCGGCGTGTAGAGGGGAATCACGTGATCACCCACCGCCACGGAGGTGACACCGGGTCCCAGCTCCTCCACGACCGCCCCGCCCTCGTGACCCAGGATCACCGGAAAGAGGCCTTCGGGGTCGACCCCTGAGAGGGTGTAGGCGTCGGTGTGACAGACGCCCGTGGCCACCACCCGCAGCAGCACCTCCCCCTGCCGGGGCGGTGCCACCTCCACCTCGGTGATCTCGAGCGGCTGACCGGCGGCCCAGGCCACCGCGGCACGGGATCGGATCATGGCCGCAAAGATTCGGAACCTAGCAACGCGATCCCGGCCGTTCCCGGGGACTCACAGCTTTCGGAACACCAAGGTGGCCGGGTCACCCCAGTCGCCCTCGGTGCCATAGCCGCGGGCGTTGGCGCTGAGGTGGCGCAGGATCCAGAAGGCCTGTTCGGGACTTTCCAGCGCCAGCGCTGACGCGATGGCCGCCAGGTCGCGGGGCTGGCCATCGGCCAGCTGGGCCTCGATCCGCTCCTGCAGCTCCAGGATGGCGGCGGCGGCCTTCTTGCCGGCCTCCACCCCGGGCTGGTCATAGGCGTTGATGTTCACGAGTTCGGCATAGAGCCCCACCGCCCGCTCGAACAGCGCCACCAGGGCACCGAGCGCACGGGCGTCGAAGCGGCGCAGGCTGATGCAGATGCTCTGGCGACCGCTCTCAGTGAGCGCCGCGCGGGTGCCCTGCAGGAAGCCGTCGAGGAAGTCACCGGGGTGCTCGCCTCCGATCGGCGGAACGTCGGCGGGATCGTCGAGCACCTCGATGAAGGTGACGAAGAAGTTGTCGATCCCGTCACGCAGCTGCTGCACGTAGGCGTGCTGGTCGGTGGATCCCTTGTTGCCGTAGACGGCGATGCCCTGGTGCACCACCTCGCCGGCGCGGTCGAGCCGCTTGCCGAGGGATTCCATCACCAGCTGCTGCAGGTAGCGGCTGAACACCTCCAGCCGGTCGCGGTAGGGCAGCACGACCATGTCACGCCGGCCCCGGCCCTCGCCCGCCACATGCCAGGCCGCCGCCATCAGGGCGGCGGGGTTGGCGCGAAGATCCGGCACCCGGGTGGCGGCATCCATCACGGCGGCGCCGTCGAGGAAACCCCGCAGGTCGGCCCCGATCAGGGCGGCGGGAAGGAGCCCCACGGCGCTGGTGATGCTGGTACGGCCGCCTACCCAGTCGAACATGTCGAAGCGGGCCAGCCAGCCTTCCCGTTCGGCAAGCCGATCGAGCTGGCTGCCGACCATGGTGACGGCGACCGCCTGCCGGGCCCAGTGGCCACCGGCGGCCTCCAGGCGGGCGCGGGCCTGCACCATGCCCAGTCGTGGCTCCGGAGTGCCGCCCGACTTGCTCACCACCACCACCAGGGTGGTGCGCAGCCGCGGGCCAAGGGCCGCCAGGACCCGGCCGATCCCCTGGGGATCGACGTTGTCGACGAAATGGAAGGGCAGGCCCACCCCGTCCTGCTGCAGGGCCCGCAGCATCAGCACCGGGCCCAGACCCGAGCCGCCGATGCCGATCCAGAGCACGTCGGTGAAGGGCACCTCGGCCGGTGCCAGCAGCCCGCCGCCGCCCACGGCGCTGCCGAACGCTTCGATGCGGCCGATCTCCGCCTCGATGTGGGCGGCGGCCGCGGGATCGGGAGCCAGCGCGGGGTTGCGCAGCCAGTAATGACCCACCTGCCGCTGTTCGTCCGGGTTGGCGATCGCCCCAGCCTCCAGGGCGGCCATGGCGACGAAGGCCCGCTCGAAGGCCGGCGCCAGTCCCTCGAGGTGGCGGGCATCGATCGCCATGCGGCTCACGTCCAGCCAGCAGCCGAGCCCTTCGTGATGCCACAGCAGGGAGCAGAAGCGTCGCCAGAGAGGCTCGGGCTGATCGAGGCTGAAATCCGGAAGGGTCATGCGCCCTGAGTCGCGAAGCGGCCACCGCCGCCGAACCTATCCGTGACTGCAGCCCTGCGGAAGTGATTCCACCGCGACCGCCAACACGGCGGAACCGGGAGTGTGGTGCAGGGAGCACAGTTCCGTATGGACGGACACACAAACGGCTGGTGCGGGGCTGGTGTGGCGAAAATCGAAGGTAATCTTCGGAAAAGTTTTCGATCCATCCCTTGCCGCGCCGGCTCGCGCTTCCTCCCATCCCCGCTCGGGCCCTGAGGCGGTCGATGCCGTTCGGCGTGGCGGCCTGCCTGGCCCTGATCGGCGCCGCCTCCGTCCGTCAGCCCCAGCCGCTCGCCATCCCCCTCACCGAGCCTGGTCTCACCGCCAGCTTCAGCACCGACGGCAGTGATCCCAGAGGCCTGATCAGTGAGGGACAACGGCCCAATCCGATCGACTTCACCCCCGAGGAACTTCGGGAACTCGAGCGGCGCTTTGGGGTCCATGGCCCCCAGCCGGCCCTGGCCCAGCTCTTCACACGGGGCATCGACCATCTCAAGCCGCTGCGCTCGCACACGGTGAACCGGCTGGAGGAGCTCCGGCCCACGATCCTGCTGGAGAGTCGGCGCCGCAACGTGAATCCGATGCTGGTTGCGGCGGTCCTCTTCGATGAGATGCGGCATGCCAAGCCAGGCGAAGACCTTCCCCTGGCCGCCCGATCGGGCCTGTTCCAGACCCATGGCCCGGCTCAGCTCGGAGTGAGTGAACTGGTTCATCAGGGTCTGCTGAGCCCGAAGGCCACCCCTGAAGAGGTGGCCGCGGCACGGCTGGAGCTTCTCGACCCCGAACGCAACGTGGAACTGCTGGTGGGCAAGTTCGCACGCCTCACCCATGCCCTCGGTCTTCCGACCGATCGTCCCCTGGAGGCCAGCCGCAGCCCGCGCGACGCCAAGGGGCTGGCCACTCTGGCCTACCTCCACAACGGCAAACTCGACTACCCGGCCAGGATTCTCAGCTCGATGCAGGACCCCGAGCTCCATGCCCTGATCTATTCCGTACGCAAGCCCGTGGTCTCCCCGCTGATCTAGTCCACCCAGCTCCACATCGTTCAGCAGAGCACCCCCAGGGCCGCCAGCCGTCCCTGCAGTGATGTCCAGTCGAAGCTGCGTGGATCCGCTCTCGCGCCGCCCAGATCCACGTGGCGGTGCGTGGTGATGTGGGCGGCAGGAATCTCGAAACGCTTCATCCAGTCGGCCAGCACCGCCGCGAGCGCGTCGTACTGGGCGGCGGTGTAGCCGCTGTGGCCACGCTCGTTGTCCTCTCCATCCAGTGGTGTTTCCAGGCTCAGGTGCAGGGCGAAGTTGTTGATCGATCCGCCCACCCGCGGATTGGTCACCACCCAGCGCCCGTTGAACGCCGAGTTGCCGGCCCCGAAGGCGCGCCGTTCCGGTTCCAGCACGTCGACCACCAGACCATCCAGACCGATCAGGGTGTGGTAGCTCACCTGATCCTCATCGCGGGGGTGGGGGGTGCGGAAGGTCTGCACGGCGGATTGGAGGCCGTAGACGGTCTCGTGGAGCACGACCACCTGGGGAGTGGGATCGATCGGGTTGCCGTAGGCGTCGCGGCGGAAGCGTTCGCCGAAATTGGTGGGGTGGATCGGGATCCAGCGGCGCCGCTCCGGCAGTTCGGCCAGCGCCCGCTCCATTCGCCGACGCAGCTCCGGATCGGGGGCCTGACACTGCCGCCGCAGGGGTGAATTCCAGCCGGCATGGGGTGGCGGCGGCGGGGCCGGGCGGGCGGGCGGCTCTCCCGGCCCCGCCGGCTGGGTGATGTCATCGAGCAGATCCAGCAGCGAGGGCCTGCGGCTGCCGCTGGGATCCACCGTCACCTCGCTGGCCAGCCAGCCAAGCCCACCCAGACTCACGGCCGCTCCGACGGCCACCGCCACCAGGCCGCTGCGGCTGGCGAAGCGCTGAAGGAAACGACAGCGATCGGGCCAGGGGTGCTTCATGCCGGCACGAGAGCAAGCCATCGCCTGCGGCGCTCCAGGGCCTCAGGCGATGGATCGGTGGCGGGACGCAGTTGCCAGCGCTCCACCATCGGGGGGGCGGGGGCGAGGCTGAGATCACGCAGCAGGCCCCAGCGGCAGACCGTCAGGCGGTGGGTCTGCTCCTGCTGCAGCAGGTCCAGCAGATCTTCGCTCTGCCGCAGCCGTCGTCCATCGAGGGCGATCAGTTCATCCCCCACCTGCAGCCCCGCCCGCTGCGCCGGCCCGTGACGCTCCACCCGCTGGACGATCAGTCCCCGCGCCTCGGCCCCACAGCGCAGACCCATGCTCGGCCTGGTGGCCGATACCGGTTCCAGCACCAGGGCCACATCGGCCAGATAGCTGGCCAGCTCGGGATCTCCGTGACCTTCGAGCCACTGGGGCAACCGCTCCCGCAGGAGCGGGGCCCGGTCCACGAAGGCTTCGAGCAGATCCGCCTCGCCGTAGCCCCGTCCCCAGCGGCCCAGCCGTTGCCAGAGATCGCGCAGCACCGCCACCAGGCAGCTGCCGTTTCGGTGCAATTCCAGGTCGAGCGTCAGCGCGATCACGGCGCCTTTGAGGTAGTAGCTGACCTGATTGTCGTCGCTGTAGGCCTCGCGGCGATACAGCTTGACCCAGGCCTCCTCGCTGCTCTGGCGCAGGCTCTGTCCCGCCAGACGGCCCGGGGTGAGCAGGTAGCGGCTGAGATCGGCGCCGAGGTCCTCCCAGAGGGCCTCCTCATCGCTCAGGCCGGCCAGATGGGGCAGTAGCAGATCGAGGTAGCTGGTGACACCCTCGGCGAACCAGAGGCTGGGCACGATCACGGGCCGGTCGTAGTCGATCGGTGTGAGTTCGGCCGGCCGCAGCCGCCGCACGTTCCACTGGTGGAGATATTCATGGCCGACGAGCTGGAGCAGCTTGCGGTAGCCCTCGGGCCTGGCGAGGGCCTGGCGGCCGTACTGGAGCACCGAGGAGCGGTCGTGTTCCAGGCCGCCGTAGCCCTGATCGAGGAGATGCAGAACGAACAGGTAATCGGGGGCGGCGGGAGCGGATTCCCCCATCAGCCGGCAGCAGGCGGCACAGACGGCCCTCACGTCCTCGAGCAGGGAGGGGTGGCGCCGCAGCAGCGACGGCGCATCACCGCCCGCCTCCCAGCACACCCAGCGGTGCGGCACATCGCCCACGCTGAAACCGTGCGCCGTGTGCGGACCGGCCTCCACCGGCGTGTCGACCAGCTCGTCGAACCCGGCCGCCAGCCAGCCCTCGGCGGGATCGCCCGGGAGCGGCACGAACGGCTCCCAGCCTTCGGGCAGGCTGAGCCGCAGCCGGTGGGGGGTCCAGCGATGGCCCTCGACCTGGAACGCCAGGGCCGCCAGCGCCAGGAAGGCGTGATCGCCGTCCAGATGGCAGGTGCGAACCGTGAGCTCCGTGGCCATGGCGGCGTAGCGCAGCTCGAGGGGCTCGAGACTCTCGAGCTCCAGCCGCCAGGCCGCGGGAGCGCTGCGCTGCGGCCTGAGGGTGCGGCCGGCCTGCCGCAACTCCAGCCCCTCGATCAGACGGATGTAATCCCGGATCAGGTAGGACCCGGGCGTCCAGGCCGGCAAGCGGAAGGCCAGCGTGCTCCGGCTGGGTGTCCAGCGGAGCCGGGCCTGGACGAGGTGCTGGGAGGCGGCACGCAGATCGAGGGAAAGCTCCACCAGCAGGCCGTCAGAGCACGAGATCCAGGTGGGCCGTCGGCAGGGCCGCAGCGGCCTCACGCAGGGCCATGCGCGCGGCATAGCGGCGGGTCAGCCGGCCGAGGAAGGTCTGCAGTTCGCCGCTGCGGCTGAGCCGCTGCAGATCCCCCACCAGTGCCAGGGTGCCGTCCGGCTGGCGACGCCAGCCGAGCTGCTGGCCCGCGGCCAGGGACACCCGCAGGTCGACCGGCTCAGGCTCTCCGGCAAAACCGGCCAACGCCCCGCCGTGCACCGGCGTGCAGCCGAGATCACGGAGCGCCGCCTCGAACTGGTCGAGGTCGCGCAGGACCGTTGGCAGGATGGAAAGATGGGACATGGAGCCGATGCCCGCTGCGCCAGACCCTAGCCAGAGCGGACCGGGCGTCCAGTGGCCGTTGCCACAGCCCTGGCCCGGCGACCACCCTCCACTGCGGCTGGGGGTGATGGCCTCGGGCCAGGGCTCGAACTTCGAGGCGCTGGTGGAGGCCTGCCGCGTCGGCCCCCTGCGGGGGCGGGTGGAGCGACTGGTGGTGAACGACCCCGGCTGCGGAGCTCGGCAGCGCGCCGAACGGCTCAGCATCCCCTGCACCGTGCTCGACCACCGGCTCCAGCCGAGCCGGGAAGCGCTCGATGACGCCCTGATCGCCACGTTCCGCCCCTGCGGCGTGGATCTGGTGGTGATGGCGGGCTGGATGCGGATCGTCACCCCACGCCTGATCGGGGCCTTCCCGGACCGACTGGTGAACATCCACCCCTCGCTGCTGCCCAGCTTCCGCGGACGGAACGCGGTGGCCCAGGCCCTCGCTGCCGGGGTGACGCTGGCCGGCTGCACGGCCCATCTGGTGACGGCGGAGGTGGACCAGGGGCCGATCCTGGCGCAGGCGGCCGTGCCGGTGCTTCCGGATGACGACGTCGCCAGCCTGACGGAGCGGATCCACATCCAGGAACACCGGATCCTGCCCCTGGCGGTGGCCCTGGCCGCCCGGCGGCTCAGGGATAGAAGGGCAGCAGCGGCAGGCCCGTCTCGGCCGGCAGACCCGCCATCAGGTTGAGACACTGCACACCCTGGCCGGCCTGGCCCTTGATCAGGTTGTCAACGACGCTCATCAGGATGAGCTGGCCGGTGCGGGAATCCACCTGAACCGAGAGCAGGGCGCGGTTGGTCTGGCGCACCCATTTGGTGGAGGGGTAGGTGCCCACCGGCAGCACCTCCACGCACGGGCTGTGGCGGTAGGCGGCCCGCAGCAGGGTGGTGCAGTCCTCGGCGGTGAGACCGGGATCGCGCAGCCGGCCGTAGACGGTGGCCAGCAGCCCCCGCACCATCGGCATCAGGTGGGGGGTGAACTGGAGCTGGATCGGCTGGCCCGCCGCGCCGGCGGCGGCCTGCTCGATCTCGCTGGTGTGGCGGTGGCCCACCACCCCGTAGGGAGCCACTGCCTCGGCGGCCTCCGCCAGCAGCAGGTGCTCCTTGGCCGCCCGCCCCCCGCCGGAGGTGCCCGTCTTGGCGTCGATCACGATCCCGGACGGTGCGATCAGACCCTGCTTGAGGAAGGGCAGCAGTGGCAGCAGGCTGGCGGTGGGGAAGCAGCCGGGAGCCGCCACCAGGCGAGCCGAGGCGATCCGCTCGGCCTCCCACTCCACCAGCCCGTAGACGGCCTCCTCGCAGAGGGCGGCATCGTGGCGCGGATGGCGGAGGGCTTCCGCTGAATACACCTCCTGCCATTGGGCCAGGGAGCGGTAGCGGTAGTCGGCGGAGAGGTCGACCACCTTCACGCCGCGCTCCAGCAGGGGCGGCACCAGATCGGCGGCCAGCCCGTTGGGCAGGCTGAGCACCGCCAGATCGGCGGCGGCGGCGATGGCGGCCGGATCGGGAGCCCGCACCACCGGATCCTCCGGCAGGGGCAGAAAGGGCACCAGCTCGCCCCAGCGCTTGCCCGCACTGCGCTCGCCCCCCAGGTAGGTGACCCGGAAGCCGGGGTGACCCTGCAGCAGGCGCAGGGTCTGCAGCCCCCCGTAGCCGCTGGCGCCGATCACCGCGACGCGCTGCGCTGCTTCAGGGCTGGGCATGCCGGCGGGACAAGAGGGGCCGATCGTACCGGGCTCTATAACGGACCATTGCGCTCCGGCTTCCGGCCCGAACCGCCCTGACGCTCCGCTCCGAGTCCCTCACGCCCCAGAGCGTCACCACGGCGTTGACGCCGGGCACCATCCAGTTCGATGGGATCGGCGACGGCCTCGCCGCGATCCGAAACGGCGAGATGGTCGTGGTGGTCGACGACGAGAACCGTGAGAACGAAGGGGATCTGATCTGTGCGGCCCAGTTCGCCACCCCGGAACAGATCAACTTCATGGCCACCGAGGCCCGCGGCCTGATCTGCCTCGCCATGGAGGGCGAGCGGCTCGATGCCCTGGAGCTCCCGCTGATGGTCGACCGCAACACCGACAGCAACCAGACGGCCTTCACCGTGAGTGTGGACGCCGGCCCCGAGAACGGCGTGAGCACCGGCATCTCCGCCGAGGATCGGGCGCGCACCATCCAGGTGGCGATCCATCCCCGCACCCGTCCCTCCGACCTGCGACGGCCTGGGCACATCTTCCCGCTGCGGGCCCGCCGCGGTGGTGTGCTCAAGCGCGCCGGTCACACCGAGGCCGCCGTCGACCTGGCTCGTCTGGCGGGGCTCTACCCGGCCGGGGTGATCTGCGAGATCCAGAACGCCGACGGCTCGATGGCGCGGCTCCCCCAGCTGGCCGACTACGCCCGCCGCCATGGCCTCAGGCTGATCAGCATCGCCGATCTGATCCGCTTCCGGCTCGACACCGAACGGTTCGTGCGGCGTCAGGCGGAAGCGCTGATGCCCAGCGCCTTCGGCGATTTCCGCGCCATCGGCTACCGCAACGAGCTTGACGGCAGCGAGCATGTGGCGATCGTGAAGGGCCATCCCGAACGGGCCACAGGTCCGGTGCTCGTGCGGGTGCACTCGGAGTGCCTCACTGGCGACGCCTTCGGTTCACTGCGCTGTGACTGTCGTCCCCAGCTGGAATCGGCCCTGCGCATGATCGAGGCCGCCGGGGAGGGGGTCGTGGTGTACCTGAGGCAGGAGGGCCGGGGCATCGGCCTCATCAACAAACTGCGGGCCTACAGCCTCCAGGACGGCGGCCTGGACACGGTGGAGGCGAACGAGCGGCTGGGCTTCCCCGCCGATCTGCGCAACTACGGCGTCGGTGCCCAGATCCTCAGCGACCTGGGGGTGCATCGTCTCCGCCTGATCACCAACAACCCGCGCAAGATCGCGGGCCTGGGCGGCTACGGCCTGCAGGTGGAGGACAGGGTGCCGCTGGTGATGGACCCCAGCCTCCACAACGCCTCCTACCTGCGCACCAAGCAGGACAAGCTGGGCCACCTGATGCAGCCTGCACCGGCCGATCCGGGGCTGGCGGAGGCGGGGCCCACCGCCGTGATCGCCTGGCACGGCGAGGGGGTGGAGACGGCCCGGGCGGAGGCGGAGCACTGGCCCCAGCTGCGCCGCTGGGCCGCTGGCCTGGGCCTGGAGATCCGGCGGGAGGAGCATCCCCGGCTTCTGGCCCTGCTGGGTCACCCCGCACTGGCCCTGCTGCTGGTCCCCACCAGCGGCCATGCTCTCCAGGAGGCCCACCTGGCGGAGCTGCTGGAGCGCATGGCCGGCTGGGAGGGCACCCGGAGGCTGGGCCTGCTCCTCGCTCCCGACGCCCAGCGGAGCAACCACCCCAGCGCCACGCTGGAGCCCGAACGGCGAGGACTGAAGGAACTCGCGGGTCCGGAAATGATCGGTCTGCGGTTGCAGCCGGGTGCCTTCCTGAACTGGGAGTGAGACCGTGGCGGCCGCCGGCCGCCACCAGTGGGTGGGCTCAGGGGAGGATCGTCACCTTGTTGATGGTGGTGCCCTTCTGGATCGCCAGCACCACATCCAGGTTCGCCGCCTGGCCGAACACCGTGTGCACACCGTCGAGATGGGGCTGGGCGCCGTGGCAGAGGAAGAACTGACTGCCACCGGTGTTCTTGCCGGCGTGGGCCATCGAGAGGGTGCCGGCCTGATGCTTGCGGCTGTTGATCTCGCAGGGGATCGTGTAACCCGGACCGCCGGTGCCGGGCATGCCCGCCGCGCCGGGACGGGTGTTGGGACAGCCCCCCTGGGCCATGAACCCGCCGATGACGCGGTGGAAGGCCAGCCCGTCATAGAAGCCGGACTCCGCCAGTTTCACGAAGTTGGCCACGGTGCCGGGCGCGTCGGCATCGAAGAGCTCCAGTTCCACCGTGCCGGCATCGGTCTCCATCAGGGCTCTGGTCATCGGCTCTCGGGGCAAAGGCGGACTGTATCCACTCTCGGGTAGAACGGTTCTCCGACCTCCCCACCCCGGACCGCAGCCCCGTCCATGAGCAGCACAGCCGCCGTGTCGAACCAAGGGCCCGACCTGGGCCAGGCCCGCCTCGGTGTGCTGGGTGGCAGCGGGCTCTACGCCATCGACGGCCTCGAGGACATGCGGGAGGTGGCCGTTGACACCCCCTTCGGCTCCCCCTCGGACACCCTGCGGCTGGGCCGGATCGGCGACCTGGAGGTGGTGTTCCTGGCCCGCCACGGCAGGCATCACACGCTTTCCCCCACCGAGGTCCCCTACCGGGCGAACCTGTGGGCCCTGCGCTCGCTCGGGGTGCGCTGGATTCTCTCCTGCTCGGCGGTGGGCTCCCTCCAGGAGCCCCTGCGGCCCCTGGACATGCTGGTGCCGGATCAGTTCATCGACCGCACCCACCAGCGACCGCTCAGTTTCTTCGGCCAGGGGGCCGTGGCCCATGTGGGCATCGCCGACCCGTTCTGCCCCAGCCTCAGCCGCATGCTGGCCGATGTGGCCGACAGCCTGATGCCTCCGGGGCGGGAACTGCACCGCAGCGGCACCTATCTCTGCATGGAGGGGCCTGCCTTCTCCACCCGGGCCGAGTCCAACCTGTACCGCAGCTGGGGCTGTTCGGTGATCGGCATGACCAACCACAGCGAGGCGCGCCTGGCCCGTGAGGCGGAGATCGCCTACGCCACCCTGGCGATGGTGACCGACTACGACTGCTGGCATCCGGAGCACGCCTCGGTGACGGTGGAGCTGGTGATCGACAACCTGCGCGCCAACGCCGTCCTGGCCCAGCAGATCGTGCGGGTGGCCGCCGAGCGCATCGGTGCCCAGCGACCGGTCAGCAGCGCCCACCACGCCCTTCGCCATGCCCTGATGACGCCTCCGGAGCAGGTGCCGGCCGAGACCCGGCGCCGTCTCGACCTGTTCACCAGCCCCTACTGGGGGGCGTTCGAGCCCGCGACCGCAGGCTGAGCGGAGGGCTCCAGCCGGGCGCCGAGCCCCTCCAGGGTGGGCCGCAGCTGGCCATGGTGTTCCGCCAGCGCGGCGGCAGCGGCGGCGGCGGCCAGGCCCGTGGCCGCCATCACCAGGGCGGTCTTCACCGAGCCGCCGGCGGCCGAGAGCAGGGCGGCCCCGCGGGAGCGCTCGACGCCGGCCAGATCCCTGAGGATCCGCAGGGCACGGTCCTCCAGCTTGCTGTTGGTGACGGCCACGTCCACCATCCGGTTGCCGTACACCTTCCCCAGCCGCACCATCACCCCGGTGGAGAGGATGTTGAGAGCCATCTTGGTGGCGGTGCCGGCCTTGAGGCGGGTGGAGCCGGTGAGCAGCTCCGGGCCGGTCAGCAGGCGCACGTCGATGTCACAGGGCATGGGGGCCTGCTCCACCGGCACGCACGCCATCGCGATCGCCAGGGCGCCGATGGCGCGGGCATGGCTCAGGCCCCCATGCACATATGGGGTGGTGCCGCCGGCGGCGATCCCGACCAGGGCATCGGCCGGGCCGAAGCCACGGGTTTCGAGGTCGGCACGGCCAGCATCGAAGAGATCCTCCAGCCCCTCCGAGCTCCGCAGCAGGGCCGGCGCCCCTCCCGCCAGCACGCCCTGCACCAGATCGGCGGGGGTGCAGAAGGTGGGTGGACATTCGGCCGCATCGAGCACCCCCAGCCGGCCCGAGGTGCCGGCGCCCAGATAGAAGAGGTGGCCGCCGGCGTCGAGGCGGTCGGCAATGGCCTCCACCGCCCGGGCCAGGGCGGGGGCAGCGGCCTCCACGGCGCGAAGGGCGCTGCCGTCCTCGACGCAGAACAGGCGGACCAGCTCCTCCGCGCCGAGACGGTCGAGCTCCTCGCTGGCCGGATGGGGCTGTTCGGTGAGGAGATGCCCGCGGTCAGGAGTCGCGCCGCCACCGCCCGTCGTCACAGCAGACCCTCCAGGCGGCGCCGGAACGCTTCGAGCTCGTCCTGGCTCTCGCCGGCAACGACCTCGGGGCCGGAGCCCCCCTCCTTCCAGTGCGTCACATCCATGTTCCGCTCGGGCGGAGCGATCAGCAGCCGTTCCTCCGCGGAGCTGGGAAGGAAGCCGGATGGCACGAAACGGGCCTCGTAACCCGCCTGGGAGCAGAACAGCTCCATCTCGTCCCGTTCGATCGGTTCCACCGTTGGCACGGGGAAATCCTGGGCCTCGAGCAGACCGGCGTAACGCTCGGCGTCGTCACTCTCCTCGAACAGCAGCACCACGGTGCGGCCGTTCACCTCGAGGGAATGGATGCCCTCATGGTCGGTGCCGGCGTCGAACAGCAGCACATGAACGGGCATCGGGCGTCCCAGAGGCATGGCGGTCAGTGTCTCATCCATGGGCCGCCGCCGTGCCGTCGTCGCGATCGGAACCGCTGAGCTCCTGCAGCCGTCGGTAGAGGGCCGCCTCCGCATCGCCGAGCACCTCGGGCACGACGATGCGCACCTCAACCAGCTGGTCGCCGCGTTGCTCGCCCAGGGGGAGCCCGCGCCCGCGCAGCCGCAGCAGCCTTCCACTGGAGGAGCCGTGAGGAACCCGAAGCTGAACCATGCCGTCGAGCGTGGGCACCACGACGCGGCAGCCGAGGGCCGCCTCGGAGGGCGTGAGATCGAGGTGGTAGAGCACCCTCAGGCCGTCGATCCGCAGTCCTTCGGCGGTGCGCACCCGCAGCTGCAGGAAGTGGTCGGCGCCCCCGGGCGCGACGCCGGCGAGCCGCAGTCGCCAGCCGTCCCCCGCCTGGGGGGGTGTCCAGAGCTCCACCACTGTGCCGTCGGCCAGTTCCAGTTCGACGCGGCTGCCTGCCAGGGCCTGCTCGGGGGTGAGGTCGAGAACGGTCTCCAGGTCGGAGGCGGCCCGCACCGGCGGCGGCGGCGACGGCTCCGCCGGGGTGACGCCGGCAGCGGAACCGCTTTCCGCTGCGGTGGCGGTGGGTTCATCCCGGGCGGGCTCGGATTCCCTGCCGCCTGCCTCCTGCCGACGCCGGTGGCTGTTGCGGCCGAACAGGGCGTCCAGGTAGTCCTCGAAGGCCGGGAAACCCGTGCTGAACGGATCGGCGCCGCCGCCGGCCCGCGGATCCAGGCCGCTCTCCCAGGCGCGCCGGCGGACGGGATCGGAGAGGAGGGCGTAGGCCTCGTTGACCCGCTTGAACTGCTCCTCGGCGATGGGATCGTTGCCGTTGAGATCGGGATGCCAACGACGGGCCTGCTGGCGGAAGGCCCGTTTCAGGGTGGCGGCATCGGCACCGGGGCTGAGGCCGAGAACGGACCAGGGATCCGTGCCGCTCGACGGGGGGGCGCTGCGCGTCACCGGGCTCAGTCCTCAGCCCAGGGATCGTCGCTGCGCAGTCGGCGGGGTTCGGGCCGCTCGGGATCACGGCCGTAGCGCTCCTGCGCGTAGCGGGCACGTCCACCGGCCGGAGGCTCGTCGTATCCGCCGGCGGCGCCGTACCGGCCTGGGCCCACCGAGGGCGTGGCCCAGGGATCTCCGCCCCAGCGCTCGCGGCGGCCTCCAGGCCGATCCCAGTCGTCCCAGTCGTCGTCGTCGGAGAAGAGATCGTCCTTGATCGAGCCCAGGGTGTTCTTCAACCCCTGGAGGGGGCCCCCATCGCCCTTCCGCTCGCTCACCAGCCGGCGATTGAGTCCATAGAGGGCCTCCTGCAACTGACTGACGGCGAGATCAAGCTCGGCGGGATCGCCGTCCTCCAGCAGGTCCTGCACGTCCCGCAGGGCCATCTCCACGGCCCGCTGCTGGCGTTCGGCGCCATAGGGGCCGAGTTCCAGGGCGGCATCGCGCAGGCGCCGTTCCGCCTGGGCAAGGAGCGTCTGGGCACGGTTGCGGCGATCGATGGCGGCCCGCTTGCGGCGGTCTTCGACGGCCTTGCGCTCCGCCTCCTCCAGCAGGGCCTGAATCTCCTGCTCGCTGAGGTTCGAGCCGCCCTGGATCGTCACCGTCTGCTGCCGGCCGGTGGTGCGGTCGGTGGCCGACACCTGCAGCAGACCATTGGCATCGATGTCGAAGGACACCTGCACCTGGGGAACACCGCGTGGAGCCGGCGGGATGCCGGAGAGCCGGAACCGCCCGAGGGACTTGTTGCCCTCGGCCATCTGCCGCTCCCCCTGCAGCACGTGGATCTCCACCGCCGACTGGTTGGGCTCCGATGTGCTGAACACGTCGGAGCGACGGACCGGGATGGGGGTGTTGCGCGGGATCAGCACCTTCATCAAACCGCCGATCGTCTCGAGCCCCAGCGAGAGCGGAGTGACGTCGTTGAGCATCAGATCGCGCAGCTCACCGGTGAGGATCCCCGCCTGCACCGCAGCCCCGATCGCCACCACCTCGTCGGGATTGACCGACTGGCAGGGATCGCGCGGGACCAGGGTGCGCACCACCTGCTGCACCATCGGCATGCGGGTGCTGCCGCCCACCAGCACCACATCGTCGATGTCGTCCGCCGTGAAACCGGAATCCCGCAGGGCGCGCTGCACCGGCCTCAGCAACCGGTCGAGCAGATCCGGACAGAGCGACTCGAAGGTGCGGCGCTCGAGCGTGGTCTCGATGTGGAGCGGCCCCTCGGTGCCAGTGGCGATGAAGGGCAGCGACAGGGGAGTGCTGGCCACACCGGAGAGCTCCTGCTTGGCCTTCTCCGCTGCCTCGGTGAGCCGCTGCAGAGCCTGACGGTCGCGGCGCAGGTCGATGCCGTGCTCCTTCTCGAAGCCCTCGGCCAGCCAGTCGACGATCCGCCGGTCCCAGTCGTTGCCGCCCAGCTGGGTGTCGCCGCTGGTGGCCTTCACGTCGAAGACGCCATTGGCGATGCGCAGCACCGACACGTCGAAGGTGCCGCCGCCCAGATCGAACACCAGCACCCGCCTCACGGCGCTGCGGTCGAACCCGTAGGCCAGTGCCGCCGCCGTGGGCTCGTTGAGGATCCGCTCCACCGTGATCCCCGCCAGCCGCCCGGCATCGCGGGTGGCCTGGCGCTGGGCATCGTTGAAGTAGGCGGGAACCGTGATGACCGCCGCCTCAACGGGTTCGCCGAGGTAGATGGCAGCGTCGTCGACGAGCTTGCGGAGGATGCTCGCCAGCAGCTCCTCGGGCGCGTACTCCCGCTCGGTGAGCGGGCAGATCACCCGCACGTTGCCCTGCTCGTTCGCTCGGATCGTGTAGGGCACCGCCAGGCTGCCCTCATCGAGCTCGTCCCAGCTGCGACCCACGAAGCGCTTGAGGTTGGCGAAGGTGTTGCGGGGGTTGAGAACCAGCTGACGGCGTGCCAGCTGACCCACCAGCAGCTCCCTGTCGCGGCTGAAACCCACCACCGAGGGGGTGGTGCGACCGCCTTCGGCGTTGGCGATGACCTGGGGACGACCCCCCTCCAGCACCGCCACCACGGAATTGGTGGTGCCGAGGTCGATGCCGACGATCCGCCCCATGAATGCCCAGTGCGAAGCCCCAAACTACCGGCTTCCCCGACGGCCGGAAGGCCGCCGCCACGGCCGGCCGGCCGGGCGGCGGCGGAGGGTTAATGCGTTCTTAGTGGATGCGATCCGGGTGCGACCCCTAGATTCCGGCTGACCCTGCGGTCCGGGAGCGGGGCGAGTCCGATGTCTCCACCTCCCGGCGACCCATGACACCGCCCCTGCATCAGGACCTGTTCACCCTGCGGCGCCGGCCCGCCTCCGAGCGTGTGGTCGACGCCGGCTTCCGTTCCCTCACGATCGTGCTCGCCTCCGTGGTGGCGATCGTGCTTCTGGGCATCTTCCTCACCGTGTTCCAGGGTGCACGGGAGGCGATGGCCGCCTTCGGCATGTCGTTCCTGGTCACCTCCGGCTGGGATCCGGTCAACAGCCAGTACGGAGCCTTCACCGCCATCTACGGCACGCTGGTGTCATCCCTGCTGGCCCTGCTGATCGCGGTGCCCCTTGGCGTGGGCACCGCGATCTTCATCACCGAAAACCTCATCCCCCGCACGTGGAGGGAGCTGATCGGTCTGATGGTGGAGCTGCTGGCGGCGATCCCGTCGGTGGTGCTCGGCCTGTGGGCCATCTTCGTGATGGAGCCCTTCCTGCGCCCCCTGCTCGATCTGCTGCACCGCTTCCTCGGCTGGCTGCCGCTGTTCAGCACCCCTCCCCAGGGACCGGGCATGGCCCCGGCCGTGCTCATCCTGGTGGTGATGATCCTGCCGATCATCACCGCCATCTCGCGCGACGCTCTCAACCAGGTGCCCCAGGAGCTGCGGCAGGGGGCCTATGGGGTTGGCAGCACCCGCTGGATCGCCATCTTCAACGTGATCCTGCCGGCGGCGATCTCCTCGATCATCGGCGGCATCATGCTTGCCCTCGGGCGGGCCATGGGAGAAACCATGGCTGTGACCATGATCATCGGCAATTCGATGAATTTCAGCTGGTCGCTCCTGGCCCCTGGCAACACGATCTCGGCCATGCTCGCCAACCAGTTCGGTGAGGCTGACGGAATCCAGGTGTCGGCACTGCTCTATGCGGCGCTGATCCTGATGCTGCTCACCTTCGCCGTCAATGTGATGGCTCAGTGGATCGTCCGCAAGTTCAGCCTCCGTTACAACTGATCGCCATGACGACAGCCCTGCCAACGGCGAGCACACGTTCACTCCGCTATGATCCCTCACTGCGGCGCAACCGCCGTGACAGGTTCTTCACGGGGGTGGCGGGCCTGTTCAGCCTGGTGGCGGTTCTCCCCCTGCTGCTGGTGCTGCTGTTCGTGCTGATTCAGGGGGCCAGGCTACTCAGCGTCTCCCTGTTCACCCAGCTGCCGCCGGCCCCCGGGCTGGAGGGTGGGGGTATCGGCAATGCCGTGATCGGCACCGTGACCGTCACGCTGATTGCGGCGCTGATCGCCATTCCGGTGGGTGTCGGAGGCGGCATCTACCTGGCGGAATACTCCAGCAGTGGCTGGTTCGCCCAGTTCATCCGTTTCGGCAACGACATCCTCGCCGGTGTTCCCTCGATCATCTGCGGGGTGTTCGTTTATGGAGCGATCGTGGCGACACGCATCTTCTTCGGGCAGTCCTACACCGCAGCAGCCGGTGGCATCGCCCTTGCCGTGCTGATGCTGCCCACCGTGATCAAGACAACCGATGAGGGTCTCAAGCTGGTTCCGCGCGAACTGAGCTGGGGTGCGATCGGCGTGGGTGCCTCCAAGTTCGTGACGATCACCCGGATCACCCTCCCCAGCGCCTTCACGCCGATCGCCACCGGGGTGGTGCTGGCGATCGCCCGCGCGGCCGGCGAGACGGCACCACTGATTTTCACCGCCCTGTTCTCTCCCTTCTGGCCCGAGGGGATCTTCAACCCCATCGCCACGCTCTCGGTTTTGATCTTCAACTTCGCGATCATGCCGTATGAGGCACAGAACGCCCTGGCCTGGGCGGCATCCTTCGTTCTCGTTGTGATGATCCTCGGAGCCAATCTCCTGGCGCGCTGGCTGCGCCGCTTCGCCGCCCACTGAATCCCGCTCAGCCCATCCCTCCCGAACCTTCTCCTCTTCTTCGATCCATGCCTGCCACCGCCCTGCAGACCGGCCGGACAGCCACCGCTCAGGACAGCTGCCTGTCGCTGGAGAACGTGACCATCAGCTACGGCAGCTTCGAGGCCGTGCGTGATGTCTACATGGAGATTCCCCGCAACCGGGTCACGGCGTTCATCGGTCCCTCCGGCTGCGGAAAATCCACGGTGCTGCGGGCCCTCAACCGCATGAACGATCTGATCGAAGGCTGCAGCCTGCGCGGACGCGTCATCTTCGACGGGCAGGACATCTACGCGCGCGACATCGATCCGGTGGAAGTGCGCCGCCGCATCGGGATGGTGTTCCAGAAGCCCAATCCCTTCCCCAAGAGCATCTACGAGAACATCGCCTTCGGTGCTCGGATCAACGGCTACAAGGGCGACATGGACGAGCTGGTGGAGCGCTCCCTGCGCAAGGCCGCCATCTGGGACGAGACCAAGGACAAGCTCAAGGAGAGCGGCAATGCCCTCTCCGGAGGCCAGCAGCAGCGTCTCTGCATCGCCCGGGCGATCGCGGTGGAGCCGGAGGTGATTCTGATGGACGAGCCCTGTTCGGCGCTCGACCCGATTTCGACCCTCAAGATCGAGGAGATGATGCACGAACTCAAGAAGAGTTTCACGATCGTGATCGTCACCCACAACATGCAGCAGGCCGTCCGGGTTTCCGATCACACTGCGTTCTTCAATGCCGAAGCCGTGGAAGGGGGCACCGGCAAGGTCGGCTACCTGGTGGAGTTCAACGAGACCGAGCGGATCTTCAACGCGCCGAACCAGCAGGCCACCCAGGATTACGTGACGGGCCGCTTCGGCTGATTGTTGCAACGCCGCGTTCACCGGCCGTTCGGCAGCCAACCGGGTCTGATCCGGAGGCTCACCTGATCGCGCCCGTGGGGAGGCCTTGGCCAGGCAAAAAAAAGCCGGCTGGGAGCAGCCGGCAAGGGATGGAAGCGGAGAGGGAGGGATTCGAACCCTCGATAGAGTTGCCCCTATACAGCATTTCCAGTGCTGCGCCTTCGACCACTCGGCCACCTCTCCAGCGGCTGATCCGGGGCAGGTGGCAATGTAGCAGTCAGCCCACTGCCTTCTCCAGCCGCGATGACCCGACGCTTCCCCATCACCGTGCACTGGCGGCAGCAGCGGCGGGTGATCCGCCTGGAGGTGCCGGAGGGTGACTACATCCTGCGCAGTTTCGAGGAGCAGGGGGAGCCGCTGCCCTTCAGCTGCCGCAACGGCTGCTGCACAGCCTGTGCCGTGCGGGTCCTGGCTGGCACGATCGACCAGCGCGAAGCCCTGGGGCTCTCGCGCGAACTGCGCAGCCGCGGTTACGGCCTGCTCTGCGTCGCCCGCGCCACCGGCGCGCTGGAAGTGGAAACCCAGGATGAGGATGAGGTCTACGAGCTCCAGTTCGGTCGCCACTTCGGCCGCGGACGGGTGCGCCCGGGCCTGCCGCTCGATGAGGAGTGAGGATCCAGCGGCGTGAGAAGGGCCGGGGATGGAGAGCAAGGCGATGACGACGGATCGGGGCGGCACCCTGTCGGAGCGTGCCCTCGGCGGGGCGGGCCTGTCTGAGGGTGAACTGGAGCGGCTCACGCTGGTGGCGCGGCGTGCCGCCGCCGCCGGTGCCGCGGTGCTGCGACACCACTACGGCCGGCTGGAGCGGATCCGCGAGAAGGGGCGGGCGGGGGATCTCGTCACCGAGGCCGATCTGGCCGCCGAGCGGGAAGTGCTGGCGGTGCTGGAGGCCGAAACCCCTGAACTGGGCGTGCTGGCCGAGGAGAGCGGCCGGCGCAGCACCGGCTCGGCGCTGGAGTGGTGCGTCGACCCCCTCGACGGCACCACCAACTATGCCCACGGCTACCCGTTCTTCGCCACCTCGGTGGGCCTCTGCTGGAGAGGGATTCCCCTGATCGGGGCGATCAGCCTGCCGGCGCTGGAAGAGCACTTCTGGGCCGCTCCGGCTCTGGGGGCCTGGTGCAACGACCAGCGGCTGCAGGTGAGCGGCTGCACGGATCTGGCCGCCGCCCTGCTGGTCACCGGCTTCGCCTACGACCGGCACGTGCAGCCCGATACCAACTACACCGAGTTCTGCTGGTTCACCCATCGCACCCGCGGTGTGCGGCGTGGCGGCGCGGCGGCCGTCGACCTGGCCTACGTGGCGGCCGGTCGGCTCGATGGTTACTGGGAACGGGGCCTTGCCCCCTGGGACCTGGCCGCTGGCGTCGTTCTGGTGGAGCAGGCCGGCGGGGTGGTGAGCCGCTACGACGGCGGTGATCTGGAGCTGAGCGAAGGCCGCCTGATCGCCTGCACCCCCGCGTTGCAAGGCGCTCTGATCGATGGGCTGGCCCAGTGCCGCCCGCTGCCGGGCGCCCTGTTCGGAGCGCCGGAACTGGACGGCTGAAGCGGCGGCCGGGTCCGCTCCATAGGATCCTGGCCACGCCCCGCGTCGTCTCCATCGCCATGGCCCTGCAACCCGCCGCCGGTGCCAGGGATCTCCAGCCCCGCCAGGTGGAGGGCAACCGGCGGCTCTGCGAGCAGCTGGCCTCGGTCTACCGGCTCTGGGGTTACCGGGAGGTGGCACCGCCCAGCTTCGAGCGGCTCGACACTCTCGAGGCCGGAGGACGGATCGCCGAACGGGAGCTGGTGCGGCTGGCGGCCGAGGAGCCGCTCGGCCTGAGGCCCGAGCTCACCGCCTCCATCGCCCGGGCCGCCTGCACACGGCTGGTCGATCGTCCCCGCCCCCTGCGGCTCTGGGCGGAAGGCAGCACCTTCCGCACCTTCACCGGCGATGCCGGGGGCCGTCGGATCAGCGAAGTCCTCCAGAGCGGCGTGGAGCTGCTGGGCGTGCGCTCCGCCGCGGCGGATGCCGAACTGATGGGTCTGCTGCTGGCCTGCACCGAAAGCCTCGGCCTCCAGGAGCGCCATCAGCCGCGCCTGCTGGTGGGCCATCACGGCCTGCTCTCCGCGGTTCTCGCACGCGTGCCGGCCGCCCAGCGGACCGCCTGCCGCCAGGCCCTCACCGGCTTCGATGCGCTGGCGCTGGATGGCCTGCCGCTGCCGCCCGAGTGCAGGGTGGAGTTGCAGGATCTGATGGGGCTGCGGGGCGAGCCCTCCCCGGTGCTGCAGCGCCTGCGGGACCTGCTGGGGAGCAGTGACCTGCTCGACGAGCTGGCCGCGACGCTGGCGGCGGTGGCCCCTGCGGCGGAGGCCCTGGGGGTGCGGCTTCAGCTGGATCCCACCTTCCAGCCGCACTTCGATCTCTATGACGGCATCGTGCTCAAGCTGGTCTGCGCCGGCAGTGCCGCGCCGGTGGCGATCGCCAGCGGCGGCCGCTACGACGCGCTGGTGGGCCGCTTCTGCCTCGATCCGCTCGGTGCGGCCGGGGTGGGCTTCGCCTTCGCGATCGAGGAGATCCGTGATCTGCTGGCCGGGGACGCCACGGCAGCGGAGGAACCGCGCGCCAGGCTGGTGGCCTACGGCCCTGGCGTGGAGCTGGGCCGGGCCCTCGCCCATCTCACCGCGCTCCATCGCCAGGGGGTGGCGGCCGAGCTGCTGCCCGATCCCTGCGCCGACCGGCAGGCGGCCGAAGCCATGGCGGAACGCCGCGGTGGTGCCCCTCTCGACTGGCTCCACTGAGGCCTGCCCTTGAGGGGTGCCCTCCCTCCTGGGCGCCCGCCGCGATTTCTAGGATCCCCGCTGCTTCTCCCCAGCCCCATGCCCCACACCATCGTCTCCGAGGTCTGCGAGGGCGTGGCCGACTGCCGCGATGCCTGCCCGGTGGCCTGCATCCATCCCGGCGAAGGGGCCAACGCCAGGGGAATGGCCTTCTACTGGATCGACTTCGACACCTGCATCGACTGCGGCATCTGCCTGCAGGTGTGCCCCGTGGCCGGCGCGATCCTCCCGGAGGAACGGGCGGATCTGCAGCGGCGCCCCTGATCCCGGCCCGGCCGTCGCCGGGGAGGTTCGGTGACCCCTCCCGCCCCGGGGCTTGAGCCCGCAGCCACCACGCCCCTAGGGTCGCCCCATCGATTGCTGCGGAAACGCGAGGCCATGGCGGTGCTGGAAGAGCAGGGTCAGATCCAGATCCACACCGAGAACATCTTCCCGATCATCAAGAAGGCCGTCTACAGCGGCCATGAGGTGTTCCTGCGGGAGCTGGTCAGCAACGGGGTCGATGCCATCGCCAAACGCCGCATGGCCGCCATGGGCGGCGACTGCAGCGAGGGAGCCGAGGGCCGGATCGGCATCCGCATCGACCGTGAGGCCAGGACGCTCACGATCAGCGACAACGGCATCGGCATGACGGCCGATGAGGTGAAGCGCTACATCAACCAGGTGGCCTTCTCCAGCGCCGAGGAGTTCCTGGAGAAATACAAGAGCGAGAGCGATGCCATCATCGGCCACTTCGGCCTGGGCTTCTACTCCAGTTTCATGGTGGCCCGCCAGGTCGAACTGGTGAGCCTCAGCGCCCGCGAGGGGGCCGAGGCCGTGCGCTGGAGCTGCGACGGCTCTCCCCGCTTCAGCCTCGAGGCGGCCGAACGGAGCGAGCCCGGTACCGATGTGATCCTCCACCTGATGGAGGAAGAACTCGAGTACATCGAGCCCAGCCGGATCCGCACGCTGATCACCACCTACTGCGACTTCCTGCCGGTGGAGGTGCAGCTGGAGGGCGAGACGGTGAACAAGCGTGAGGCCCCCTGGCGCAAGAGCCCCCGCGATCTCAGCGACGACGACTACATCCAGCTCTATCGCTACCTCTATCCCTTCCAGGGCGATCCCCTGCTCTGGGTGCATCTCAACACCGACTACCCCTACACCCTCCAGGGCATCCTCTACTTCCCGAAGTCGAGCGGCAGGGCCGACTGGGAGAAGGGCGAGATCAAGCTCTACTGCAACCAGGTGTTCGTGAGCGACTCGATCAAGGAGGTGGTGCCGCGCTACCTGCTCCCCCTGCGCGGGGTGATCGACTCCCCGGATATCCCGCTCAACGTGAGCCGCTCGGCCCTGCAGACCGACCGGCGTGTGCGCTCGATCGGTGGCTTCGTGGCCAAGAAGGTGGGCGATCGGCTCAAGGAGCTGCACCGCGACGATCCGAAGCGCTACGCCGAGATCTGGGAATCGCTGGCCCCGTTCATCAAGATCGGCGCGATGGAAGACGAGAAGTTTGCCGATCAGGTGGCCGATCTGGTGCTCTTCGGCACCACGGCCTCTGCCGCCGACGGCAGTCCCGATCCCATCCCCGGCCTGGACGGCAAGGCGTTCACCACCCTGGCGGGGTACCGTTCCCGCCTGCCGTCCGAGCACGACAAGCGCATCCTCTACTGCACCGATGAGGCTGGCCAGGCCGGAGCCCTTGCCCTCTGGAAGAGCCAGGGAGCCGAGGTGCTCCTGGCGGACACCTTCATCGACACCCAGTTCATCCCCTGGCTGGAGTACCGCCACGAGGAGCTGAAGTTCCAGCGGGTGGATGCCGAACTCGACGACTCCCTGCGGGAGAAGGAGAGCGAACTGGCGGATGCCGACGGCAAGGACAGCTCCGAGAAGCTGCGTGACCTGTTCCGCTCGGCCCTGGCCGACGACAAGGTGACGATCCAGGTGCAGGCGCTCAAGGGCGAGGAGGCCCCCGCCGCCCTCATCCTGCTGCCCGAGCAGATGCGCCGCATCAATGACATGGGTGCCCTGATGGAGCAGCGGCTGCCGGGACTGCCCGAGCATCACGTCCTGCTGGTCAACCGGCGGCACCGGCTGGTGGAGGGACTGATGAAGCTGTCCGCCGGCGCTGTGATCACCACCGGCTCCGCCGGAAGCGGCGGCTCACCCAGTCAGCAGCTCGCCGCTGACCTCAGTCGCCATCTCTACGAGCTGGCCCGGCTGGCCGTCGGCGGCCTGGAGCCCAACCAGCTGGCCGGTTTCCAGCAGCGCAGCGCCCAGCTGATGGGACGGCTGATGGAGCGTGGCCTCTGAGACGAGGCTGGCGTCGTGAGCCCTTTGATACCATCACTCCTTGGGCAAGAGCCCCGAACCTTCATCACTGGTTGAACGTCATGTCCCGGGTTTGTCAGCTCACCGGCAAGCGCGCCAACAACGGGATGGCCGTCAGCCACTCGCATGTGCGCACCAAGAAGCTGCAGCAGGTGAACCTGCAGGAGCGCCGCCTCTGGTGGGCCGAGGGCAACCGCTGGGTGAAGCTGCGGCTCTCCACCCGTGCTCTGCGCACCATCCAGAAGAAGGGCCTCGGCGCCTACGCCCGCGAACTGGGCGTCAACCTCGCCAAGATCTGAGGCCACACGCCGATCCGTTTCCCGTGCAGCGTCGCCGGATTCTCCGCCTGGGTCTGGCCCACGGGAGCGGATTGATCGCTCTGGCTCTGCTTGGACGTCCCCGGCCGGCGACGGCGAGCCCGCGTTCGATCGGCGGAACGCTTCCCGAGCTGGATCAGCCGGCTCCGCCGTTCCATCTGCCGGCCGTGCTGCCAGGCGCTGACGGAACCGAGACCCGGGAACTCGATCTGGCCGACTTCCTTGGCCGGTGGCTGGTTCTCTATTTTTATCCGAAGGATTTCACCGGCGGCTGCACGCTGGAAGCCCGCGGGTTCCAGCGCGATCTGGAGGCCTTCAGTGCCCGCGGGGCTGTGGTGGCGGGGATCAGCGCCGACGACACCGAGGCCCATGGCAGCTTCTGCGAGAGCGAAGGGCTGGCGTTTCCCCTGCTCTCCGACCCCGGCGGCGGCGTGAGCCGACGCTACGGCTCCTGGATCGCCCCCTTCTCCCTGCGCCATACCTTTCTGATCGACCCCGGCGGCGTACTGCGGGCCCGCTGGGTGGCCGTCAGCCCTGCCGGCCACAGCCGCGAGGTGCTCGACGAGCTGGAGCGGCTGCAGGCCTGATCGGGCATCGATCGTCCCGGACGGTTCCGGAGGAATCGATTGACGATGGACAGCTGCCCGACCATCGTGGGGTTCGTTTGCTCTCCTGAACACCGTGCCGGACCTGGCTGTCCTCGTCGCCACCGTCGTCGTCCCCTTCCTGTTCAAGCTGGTGGGGGCGGTGGCCCTCTGGATCGCCGGCGGCTGGTTGATCCAGCTCGCCATGCGGGTGCTGCGCCGCAGCCTTCGCCTCAGCACCCTGGATGCCACGGTGGTGAGCTACCTGATCAACATCCTGGCCGCCGTGCTGCGGGTGATCCTGGTGGTGGCCATCCTCGGCTTCTTCGGGATCCAGACGGCCAGCTTCGCCGCCCTTCTCGCCGGCGCCGGCGTGGCGATCGGCGCGGCCTGGAGCGGCATGCTCGGCAATTTCGCCGCCGGTGTCTTCCTGCAGGTCTTCCGTCCCTTCAGCGTGGGCGATTTCATCACCGCCGCCGGCGTCACCGGCACCGTGGAGGAGATCGGCATGTTCGTGACCTCGATCCTGGCTCCCGACAACGTGCGCAACATCATTCCCAACGGCAAGCTCTTCGGCGACAACATCCAGAACTATTCGGTGCACAAGTTCCGCCGTGTCGAACTGGTGGCCCAGCTGGATCACTCCGCCGATCTCGGCAGCGCCATCGCCCTGCTCAAGGAGGGGCTGCGCCGCGTTCCCAACCAGTACGAGGGGATGGAGGGAGACGTGGAGATCCTCGAGTTCACCGAGCGGGGTCCCAAGCTGGCGGTGCGCCCCTACACCCACACCGATCACTACTGGCAGGTCTATTTCGACACCAACCGGATGATCGCCGACGTGCTCGGAGCCAACGGATTCCCCGTTCCGCGCATCCCTGTGGCGATGGCCAGCAGTGCCGGCTGATCAGCCGGCCATCAGCCCCTCTTCGAGGATGTCCCGGTGCACCTTGGCACCGGTCCTGAGGGGCTGGATCCGGTCCATCCCGGCCGGAAGGTCGAGGGAGCTCAGCCAACTGGCCGCGAGCCTGGCCGGGTTGGGGAGGGTCTCCAGATCCACGCAGGGGCACCCGATCGCCGCGGCGGCGGCTTCCACCTTCGGGTCATAGCTGAGGGCACTGCAGGGGGCCCCGGCCAGGGCCGCCAGGATCAGCCCGTGCAGCCGCATCGGCAGCACCAGTCCAGCGGCGGCGAAGTGGGCCATCGCCTCGGCCGGACTGCGCACCGCCACAGGGCGGCTGCAGGCGGCCAGCCTGGGGGGCAGCAGTTCCTCGGCCTGCAGGTTCGGCAGCAGCGACCGGTCCTGGTCGCGATGGAACGGCAGCCAGATCACCTCCCGGCCGCTGTCCGCCGCCAGCTGATCGAGGGCCTGCAGCAGGGGTGACCAGCCCTCGCCGCGCAGCAGGGGTGTGGGCCTCCAGCAGAGAACGATCGGCCCACCGCGACCATGCCAGGGCAGCGTCGGCAGCGACCAGACCGGATCGCTGCCGACGCTGCCCTGGATTCCCCAGCCCCGGGCCAGGGCGGCGGAGGCCTGATCCCGCCAGCTGATCCGCTGCGCCAGTGGGAGCAGGCGCCTCACCAGCAGGCGGCTGCGACGGCGCCGCAGCGGCCCCAGCCCCTGTGCCCAGAGCAGCACCGGTTTGCCCTGCAGCCGGGCCAGGGCGATCAGGGCCGCGTAGTAGAGCAGGCTGCGGAAGCTGGTGGAGTCCTGCAGCAGGCTGCCGCCGCCAAGCACCAGGGCGTCGCAGCGCTCCAGCGCCGCACGCACCGCCGCCAGGCTGCGGCGTGCGGAGGTGCGCACCCGGTGGCGCGTGGCGACCTCCTGCTCGTCAAAGGCGGTCACCACCGGTTCACAGTCGGCGGGCAACTGCTCGAGCAGGGCCTCCAGCAACGCGTCATCACCCAGGTTGTGCTCGCCGTAGTAACCGCAGAGCAGGGGCCGGCGGCACGGCTGCGGGGAAGCCAAGGCAGGGAGCCAGCGGATCGGGGGAGGCTAGGTGGTGCCGCGCGATGGCACCGTCGGTGCACGTAGCAGCAGGCAGACGGTGGAAGCCCGCTGCCGCAGTCCGACCCGCCCTTCGATCCAGGAGCACCCCAGATGGGTGGCGCGACGAGGGCCGAACACGATGCGGCGATGGGACGGTGACTCCCACCAGAGGGAGGTGATCCGCTCGGCCGTGGCGACCGTGGTGGAGGCGGGGCAGGAGAGCACTTCGCCGGTGACCGACCAGCCGGCCGGAAGGGGCAGGCCATCGAGGGAGGAGGGAACGCCATGCCGACCGCCATGGAAGCAGTCGTGGACCCGGTCCATCGCCGCGCGCAGCTGGAGGGCATAGGCGTCGATCTGGCTCTGGATCACCGGTGGAACCGGCTGGAGAGCGGGATCGCGTAGCAGCGACCGGCGACGGTTCACCGCCTCGGCCATCTGGATCGAGCCAAGCGCCAGCGGCTCCAGGGCCCTCACTGGCGTGGGGTGCAGCAGGCACACAGCGACCGCCAGCCAGCCGCGCAGGCGACAGGGTTGTGATCGAAGCCGCCAGGCCAGGGCGGCCCCCTGGATCCAGGGACTGGGTTCCTCCCTCATCCCGCCATTCGGCGATGTGTCGGAACGTTAAGGGGCCCGGAGGGGGTGGGACCAGCCCTGGAGGGACAGGGTACCGGCAGTCACAGTGGCAGTCCGGCCCGGCAGCAGCCCGGCCCACAGGCCGAGATCCCTACATTACGGGCGATCCGCGGGGGCTCCGTCCCATGCATGCGCTCTCGCTGCCCACCTGGTGGATCCATCTCGCCTCGGTGCTGGAGTGGACCCTGGCCATCGCCGCGATCCTGCGCTGGGGGGAACGCCGCCGCGAACCCGAGTGGCGCTGGCTGGCCCTGGCCATGCTCCCAGCTCTCCTGAGCGCCATGGCGGCGTGCACCTGGCATCTGTTCGACAATTCCGAAGCGCTGCGTGGTCTGGTGGTGTTCCAGGCGGCCACCACCCTGGTGGGCAACGTGGCGTTGGCCGCCGCCGCCTGGAATCTGCTGCCCAAGGCCCAGCGCGGATGATCCCCACTGTCCTGGCGAACGTTGACACCTGGCTGCTGAAGCCGCTGGCGGCCATCGATCCCACCCCCCTGTTCGTGCTCTCCCTGCTTCCGTACCTGGCGTTCCTGCGCTGGGCCGCTCGCAGTGGGCGCCTGCCGCCTCTGGCCCTGGCGGGCTTCCGCTTCACGCTGGTGTTCGTGGCGGTGACCATCGGCGCCGCCGTGGTGGCCGAGCGCCAGTTCGGGCGCCAGTTGGCCGATGTGGATCCGCTGCACGGCGGGGCGGAAGCCCTTCTCACCCTGGCCAATCTGCTCGTGCTGCTGGGGTTCCATCGGAGCGATGGGCCGTCGGGCTGACGCGATGGGCAGCCGTCGCGTCAGCCAGGGTGAGAGGGGAAGGTGCCGGCGCTCTGCCCCATGGCTACTGGCCATGGTGATGCTGCTGGGGAGCCCGCCGCCATCGGCGGGAGCGGCGGCGCTCGAACCGGTGCTGGAGGTGGGGGTGACTGACGGCTCCGCGCCCTGCAGCTATCGCGTCGCCGACGCCTGGGCCGGGCTGGCGGTGGATCTCTGGAGCCGGATCGCCCGCGAGGAGCGGCTGCCCTATGTGATGGAGCCCAAGGCCGATCTCGCCTCCCTGCTGGAGGCCGTGCGCCGGGGCGAGGTGGACGTGGCGGTGGGTTGCCTGAACGTGTCGCCGGAGCGTCTTCGCCAGCTGCGCTTCACCCTTCCCTTCCAGGAGGGCGGACTGGCCGTTCTGGTGCGGCGCAGCCGGCTCGACGTGGGCCGGGCCATGCTGCTGGCCCTGCTCCATCCCGATCTGCTGCGGTTGCTCGGTGGCTACCTCGCGGCCATCGCCCTGGTGGCCGTGGCGCTCTGGCGGATCGAAGGCCATGGAGGCGCCGCGCAGACGCGGCAGGACGGCCGGCGGCGTTCCTTCGCCCGGGTGTTCCAGATCCTTGCCACGGGCCCGGGCACGAACACGATCGCCGTCACCACCCGCGGTCACGCCCTGGTGGTGCTCGGTTACGTGATCCGGATCGTTTCCGCCTCGCTGCTGGTGAGCGCCGTGACGCTCAACGTGGTGCGCGATCCCCAGGGGCTCACCAGCCGCGGGATCCGCTCGGTGCGGGATCTGGCCGGCCTGAGGGTGGCGGCCCGGCCCGGCAGCGTCAGTGCCGAGCTGCTGCGCAAGCTGTCTGCCACCCCCGGGCTCCAGCCGGTGCGGATCGTGACGCTGGAGCGGGTGGAGGACGCGCAGACGCTGCTGACCGAGGATCGGGCCGACGCGGTGCTCGCCGATGAGCTGCAGCTGCGGTTTCTGATGCGGCGGCTCGACCCGACGCGCTACGACCTCGCGCTGAGCGGAATCCGCCCCGAATCCCAGGCGTTCGCCCTGGCCCCGCAGCTTGCCGCCTCGATCCGTGAACGGATCGACCGCCGCCTCAGCGCTCTCAAGCGCAGCGGCGTGGTGGCCGAGCTCCGGAGCGAGCAGTTGCGCGGCGACGCGGACGAGGGTGACAATGCCGGGCCGCGGGCGGATCTGCGGTGAACAAGTCTTAAGAGCCGGTGGAGCCCTGCTCGATCCCCCGGAAGATGGGGCGTCGGTTTTTGATCGAAGATGATCGCTCCGCTCCTGGCTCTGGCTCCGGCCTCGGTGTCCTGGTCACCGAAGGTGGCCCTGGTGATGATCGTGTGCAACGTGATCGCCATCGGCATCGGCAAGGCCACGATCAAGTACCCCAACGAGGGCGCCCAGCTGCCCAGTCCCCAGTTCTTCGGCGGCCTCAGCCACGCTTCCCTGCTGGCCACCACCAGCCTGGGTCACATCTTCGGCATCGGCGCCATCCAGGGCCTGGCCTCCCGCGGCGTTCTCTGAACCCACCTCTGGGGAGGTTGCGCGTTTCGAGGGGGTGGGGCACACCGTTTGCCCCACCCCCTCTTCATGTCTGCAAGGGTTGGGGGCGGTAGCTGAGCGGCATTGGCGTAGCGGCCGTCAGACCGCCACCGGCTGGCGCTGGAGCACCACACCGAATCGCTGGAGGATGCGGTCGGCCATCTGGGGCGGCGTCAGACCGAGAGCCTGCTTGCTCTGCTCCGGGCTGGCATGGTCGACCAGCTGATCGGGGATGCCGATCCGGAACACGGGCACCAGCACGTCGTGATCGTTGAGGCACTCCACGATGGCGGCACCGAAGCCTCCCGGCAGTGCCCCTTCCTCCATCGTGACCACACGACCGATGCGGCGGGCCAGCGGCAGGATCAGCGCCTCATCGAGGGGGCGCAGGAAGCGGGCGTTCACCACGGCGGCGCGGATCCCCTGCTCCTGCAGCAGCCCGGCGGTGGCCATGGCCGGATACACCATGGCGCCATAGGCCACGATCAGCAGATCGTCGCCGTTGGCCAGGAGTTCACCGCGGCCGATCTCCAGCGGCTCCCAGCCCTCCTCGGCCACGGGCACCCCCTCCCCCTCACCCCGGGGGAACCGCAGCGCGCAGGGGCCCTGATGGTGAATCGAGGTCACGAGCATGCGCTGCAGCTCGGCCTCGTCCTTCGGGGCCATCACCGTGAAATTGGGCACGGCGCGGAAGTAGCTGATGTCGTACTGGCCCTGATGGGTGGGGCCATCAGCACCGACGATGCCGGCACGATCCATCACGAACGTGACGGGCAGCTTCTGGATGCCCACGTCGTGGATGAGCTGGTCGTAGGCGCGCTGCAGGAAGGTGCTGTAGATCGCCACCACCGGCTTGAGGCCCTCGCAGGCCATGCCGGCCGCCAGGGTCACGGCGTGCTGTTCGGCGATGCCCACGTCGACGTACTGATCCGGCAGGGCCTTCTGCAGGATGTCGAGCCCGGTGCCGGTGGCCATGGCGGCCGTGATGCCCACCACGGTGGGGTCCTGCTCGCAGAGCTTCACGAGCGTCTGTCCGAACACCTTGCTGTAGCTGGGCGGCTTGGGCTTGCCGGAGGGGAAGGCCTTGCCGGTCTTGAGATCGAAGGCCGACTGGGCGTGGTAGCCCACCTGATCGGCTTCGGCGTAGGGGTAGCCCTTCCCCTTGGTGGTGGCCACGTGCACCAGCACCGGACCTTCGCAACGATGGGCCGCCTGGAACGTGCGCACCATGCCGGCGATGTCGTGGCCGTCGATCGGGCCCATGTAGGTGAAGCCCAGCTCCTCGAACACCGCCCCCACCTTGGGCACCGCCAGACGGCGCATGCTCTCCTTGAGGCGCTCCAGTTCGGGCGGCAGCTCCCCATGCATGAACGGCAGCGCCTTGAAGGCCTCCTCGGCACTGCCGGAGAGGAACTGCAGCGGCGGGCTCAGCCGCATGCGGTTGAGATAGGTGGAGAGGGCCCCCACCGGTGGTGAGATCGACATGTCGTTGTCGTTCAGCACCACCAGCAGCCGGGTGGAGGGCAGGTGCCCGGCGTGGTTGATGGCCTCGAGCGCCATGCCGCCGGTGAGGGCACCGTCCCCGATCACGGCCACGCAGCGGAAGTCGTCGCCGCGGCGATCGCGGGCCAGGGCCATGCCCAGCGCCGCCGAAATGCTGGTGGAGGCATGGCCGGCGCCGAAGTGATCGAAGCGGCTCTCGCTGCGCTTCAGATAACCAGCCACGCCGCCCTGCTGACGCAGCGTGTGGAACTGGTGGTAGCGGCCGGTGATCAGCTTGTGCGGGTAGGCCTGGTGACCCACGTCCCACACCACCCGGTCGCGGTCGAGGTCGAGGGTTTGGTAAAGGGCCAGGGTGAGCTCCACCACCCCCAGACCTGGCCCGAGGTGTCCGCCGCTGGTGGACACCACCTCGAGGTGCTTCTCACGGATCTGGCGGGCAATCGCTTCGAGCTCGCCGATGCTGAGGCCATGCAGCTGATCGGGATGGCTCAGCTCGCTGAGATGCATGCCCTGCTCGTGTCTTGAATAGCCAATCTACGGCCTGCCTCCGGTGGGTCGGCGGCAATGGTCACCTTTCCTGAGACCGTGACCCCGGTGCCGCCTTGTCACACTGGGGTGATGGACGACATCCTGCAGCGGATCCTGCGGGCCCGGGTGTACGACGTGGCGATCGAATCGCCGCTCGACCCCGCCCCGAACCTTTCCCGGCGCCTGGGCAACAGCGTGCTGCTCAAGCGGGAGGACCTGCAGCCGGTGTTCTCCTTCAAGCTGCGCGGCGCCTACAACCGCATGGCCGGCCTGTCGCCGGCGGAACTGGAACGGGGCGTGATCGCCGCCAGTGCCGGCAACCATGCCCAGGGCGTGGCCCTGGCCGCCCAGCGACTGGGCTGCCGGGCCGTGATCGTGATGCCGCTCACCACCCCGGAGGTGAAGGTTCGGGCCGTGGCCGGCCGGGGCGCCGAGGTGGTGCTCCATGGCGACACCTACGACGAGGCCTGCGAGCACGCCCGGCAGCTGGAGCGGGAGCGGGGGCTCAGCTTCATCCATCCCTTCGACGATCCGGAAGTGATCGCCGGCCAGGGCACGATCGCCGTGGAAGTGCTGCGCCAGTGTCCGGTCACGCCCGATGCGATCTACGTGGCGGTGGGCGGTGGCGGGCTGATCGCCGGCATCGGCGCCTACATCAAGAGCGTCTGGCCGGAGGTGGAGGTGATCGGGGTGGAGCCGGTCGACGCCGACGCGATGACCCGCTCCCTGGCGGCCGGCCGACGGGTGAGTCTGGAGCAGGTGGGGCTGTTCGCCGACGGCGTGGCGGTGCGGCAGGTGGGTGAGCACAGCTTCGCCCTGGCCCAGCGCACCGTGGACGCCATGGTGACCGTGGACACCGACGAGATCTGCGCCGCCATCAAGGATGTGTTCGAAGACACCCGCTCGATCCTCGAACCGGCCGGAGCGCTGGCCGTGGCGGGGCTGAAGGCCGACGTGCAGCGGCGGGGCCTGAGCGGCCGCACCCTGGTGGCGGTGGCCTGCGGCGCCAACATGAACTTCGACCGGCTGCGCTTCGTGGCCGAGCGCGCCGAACTGGGAGAGGAGCGCGAGGCGATGCTGGCGGTGGAGATCCCGGAGCGGGCCGGCAGCCTGAAGCACCTCTGCGAGGTGCTGGGCCAGCGCAGCCTCACCGAGTTCAGCTACCGCATGGCCGATCCCCACCTCGCCCACATCTTCCTGGGGGTGCAGATCAGCGGCCCGCGCGACACCGCCGCCCTGATGGCGCAGCTGGAGGCCGCGGGCTTCCCCTGCCTCGACCTCAGCGAGAACGAGCTGGCCAAGCTGCACCTGCGTCACATGGTCGGGGGACGGCAGCCCGGTGACAGCCCCCGGCCCGGCGGCCGCGAACTGCTCTACCGCTTCGAATTTCCCGAACGGCCCGGCGCCCTGATGGCGTTCGTGAGCGCCCTGCACCCCAGCTGGAGCATCAGCATCTTCCACTACCGCAACCACGGCGCCGATGTGGGTCGCATCGTGGTGGGCTTGCAGGTGGCGGAGGCCGAGACGCAGGCCTGGCAGGACTTCCTCGCCGGGCTCGGCTACCGCCACTGGGATGAGACCGACAACCCGGCCTACCGGCTCTTCCTCGGGCCCGCCAGCAGCCCCATTCCGGCCCTGGCCTGAGCCCCCCCCTGGTCCCACAGCGAAGGCCTGCGGTACCTTTCGAACCACAGTGGGACCTGGGAGCTTGACCAGCCTGGGACCGTGACCGTCGAATCCCTGTCCTTGCCGGCGCGGCTGGAGGCGATCCTGTACCTGAAGGGTCGCCCCCTCGATCTCGGCGAGCTGGCGGCCATCGCCTCGGCCGGGCTGGAGCAGCCGGTGGGGCGCGAGGAGGTGGAGCTGGCCCTGATCACCCTGATGGCCGACTACGCCCACCGCGACACGGCGCTCGAGATCCGCCAGGACGGGCAGACCTACGGCCTGCAACTGCGCGAGTGCCTCGGGGATCTGGTGCGCGACCTGCTGCCGGTGGAGCTCTCCACCGCGACCCTGCGCACCCTGGCCACGATCGCCCTGAAGAAGCGCATTCTCCAGTCGGAGCTGGTGGACCTGCGCGGATCCGGGGCCTATGACCACATCAAGGAGCTGCTGGCCCAGAACTTCATCGAACGGCGCCGCCAGAGCGATGGCCGCTCCTACTGGCTCAGCCTCAGCGAGAAGTTCCACCGCACCTTCGCCGTGCGCGAGGAGGCTGCATAGAGTCAGCCCCAGTTCAGCGTCCAGGCTTCCGCCCATGCCGATCGTCAGCCAGATCCTGGCCGTGCTGGCCCAGACCCTCAGCATCTACAGCCTGGTGCTGCTGGTGCGCGTGCTGCTCAGCTGGTTCCCCAACCTCGACTGGAGCAATCCCGTGCTCAGCACGGTGAGCTCGATCACCGATCCCTATCTCAACGCCTTTCGTGGCCTCATTCCGCCCGTGGGGGGCCTCGACTTCTCGGCCATCGTGGCCTTCATCGTGCTCAGCCTGGCCCAGCAGCTGCTGGGAGGCCTCAGTGGCTCCCTGATGGGCGGTGGCCTGGTCTACTGAACGATGGCCTGACAGGGCCGCTCAGGACTCCTCCGCCAGGGCGCGCTCCAGGGGCAGCAACTCGTCGTCGACCCCGGCCCGCACCCGCACCGGGGCGCTGAAGCCCCGTGCCTTGGCGTTGCTGATCCGGAACGGACCGGGCGTGCCGGCCGGCACTGCCAGCCGCAGGGCGAAGCTGGATTCACCGGGAGGCACATCACCGATCGATCCGACCCGGGTGCGGTTCGGCAGCACGGGTTCTCCGCTGGCATCGAGGATCAGGGCGAACACATCGGTGTCGATCACCGGCCTGGGGCCCGGGTTGCTCACCACCCCTCGCAGCGCGTAGCAACTGGCGCCGATCGGGCGAAGGCCCTGGGGCTGGGCACCGGCATCGCCGGCGGGACAGGGCTCCAGGCGCACCTCGCTGACGCGCAGATCCGCCGCCCAGGCGGGCGCCGCCGGCAGGAGCGGCAACAGCAACAGGCCCAGCAGCAGGGCTTGGAGGAAGAGACGGAACATCGGCACGACTCAGCGGTGATCGCCGCTGCCGCCGATCACGTCCCGGCTGGCACGGCTGGCCAGTTTGGCCAGATTCGCCCGGGCGACGCTCTCGAGATCGAGGCCCAGTTCACTGGCGAGCTGGGAGACGTACCAGAGCACGTCCCCGAGCTCCAGGCTGAGGTCGTCGAGCACCGCGGCATCGAAGCGGCCGCCACGGTCGCGCAGCACCTTCTTCAGCTTGTCGGCCACTTCGCCCGCCTCGCCGCAGAGGCCGAGGGTGGGATAAATCGGGTTGGAGCCCACATCGGGGTAGCGGGCCGTCGCGCGGGCCTCCAGCTGGTAGCGGTTCAGGTCCATCGCCGATTCGGGGCCTCCCGTCGATCGCGGCCGCTGCTTCCGCACGATCGGCGGCAGGGAACGCGCAGGACCGGATGGTAGTTTCCGCCTGACCCCTCGGCCGTCCCGATGGCGCAGCCCGATCTGACGCGTCGCACCAAGATCGTGGCCACGATCGGCCCGGCCACCGAGTCGCCGGAGCGGCTGCGGGAGCTGATCCACGCCGGCGCCACCACCTTCCGGCTCAACTTCTCCCACGGCGACCACGCCGAGCACGCTGCCCGGATCGCCACCATCCGCCAGGTGGCCCATGAGCTGGGCATCCATGTGGGCATCCTTCAGGACCTGCAGGGGCCGAAGATCCGCCTCGGGCGCTTCGAGCAGGGGCCGATCACCCTGGCCAAGGGCGAGAGCTTCGCCCTCACCTCCCGCGAGGTGGCCTGCAACCGCGAGATCGCCACGATCACCTACGCCAGGCTGGCCGACGAGGTGACGGCCGGCAGCCGCATCCTGCTGGATGACGGGCGGGTGGAGATGGTGGTCGAGCGGGTCGACATCGCCGATCGGACCCTCCATTGCACCGTCGTGGTGGGTGGTGTGCTCTCCAACAACAAGGGGGTGAACTTCCCCGATGTGCAGCTCTCGATCCGGGCCCTCACCGACAAGGACCGCCAGGATCTGAGCTTCGGGCTGCAGCAGGGGGTCGACTGGGTGGCCCTCAGCTTCGTGCGCAACCCCTCCGACATGCAGGAGATCCGCGAGCTGATCGCCAGCCAGGGCCACAGCACCCCGGTGATCGCCAAGATCGAGAAGTTCGAGGCGATCGATCAGATCGATGCGATCCTGCCGCTCTGCGACGGGGTGATGGTGGCGCGCGGTGATCTGGGTGTTGAGATGCCCGCCGAGGAAGTGCCGCTGCTGCAGAAGGAGCTGATCCGCAAGGCCAACACCCTCGGTATCCCGATCATCACGGCCACCCAGATGCTCGACAGCATGGCCAGCTGTCCCCGTCCCACCCGTGCCGAGGTAAGCGACGTGGCCAATGCCATCCTCGACGGCACCGATGCGGTGATGCTCTCCAACGAGACCGCCGTGGGCGACTATCCGGTGGAGGCGGTGGCCACGATGGCGCGCATCGCCCGCCGGATCGAGCGCGACTATCCCCGCCGGGCGGTGGACAGCCACATGGCCAGCACCATCCCCAATGCCATCAGCCAGGCGGTGAGCACGATCGCCCGGCAGCTGCAGGCGGCGGCGATCCTGCCCCTCACCAAGAGCGGCGCCACCGCCCGCAACGTCAGCAAGTTCCGTCCCTCCACCCCGATCCTGGCGATCACCAACGAGGTGCGAGTGGCCCGCCATCTCCAGCTCGTCTGGGGGGTGAATCCGCTGGTGATCAGCCATCAGGACTCCACCACCAGCACCTTCACCCTGGCGATGGGCGTGGCCCAGGAGCGCGGCCTGCTCAAGGAGGGCGATCTGGTGGTGCAGACCGCCGGCACCCTGGCCGGCGTGAGCGGTTCCACCGATCTGGTGAAGGTGGGGATCGTCTCCGCCGTGCTCGGGCGGGGCCTCGGCATCGGCCACGGCTCGGTGAGCGGCCGGGTGCGGGTGGCCACGAGCCCCGAGGAGGCGGCGCGGCTCGAAAGCGGCGAGATCCTCGTGGTGCGGGAGACCTCCGCGGCCTACCTCGATGCCCTGCGCAAGGCCAAGGGCGTGATCGCCGAGGAGGATGGAAGCCAGAGCCACGCCGCGGTGATCGCCGAGCGGCTGGGGATTCCGGTGATCGTGGGTGTGGCGAACGCCACCACCGACCTGCGCCACGGAGAGTTCGTCACCCTGGAGCTGCGGGAGGGGGTGGTGCACCGTGGCGCCCGCAACCACACCCAGGCCAGCCGGGTCGAGACCATCGTCTGAGGGCAGCTCCGGCCATGATCGGGTGAGGATCGACCCCCGCCTTCGCATGGCCTCCAAGCTCCCCTTCGGTGAAACCGTGGGGATGGCTCTCAACACCCTCACGGCGAACCGGCTCCGCAGCCTGCTCACCATGCTCGGCATCGTGATCGGCAACGCCTCGGTGATCACCCTGGTGGGAGTGGGCAAGGGAGCCCAGAACCTGGCCGAGGGCCAGCTCTCCACCCTGGGCGCCAACGTGCTCTTCGTGGTGCCGGGCAACAACGACACCCGCCGCCAGGGGATCGAGAACCCCCGTACCCTCGTTCTGGAGGACGCCCAGGCCATCGCCGAGCAGGTGCCCAGCGTGCGCCGCGTCGCTCCCCAGATCACGCTCAACGAGGTGGTTCAGGCGGGGGGACGCAGCGCCAATGCGTCCGTGTCGGGCATCACGCCGGAGTTCCTGCCGGTGCGGCGCTTCGAGATCGCCCAGGGCCGGTTCTTCAGCCAGCAGGATCTCGACAGTGCCCGCAACGTGGCCGTGATCGGTCCAGACCTGAAGGACAAGCTGCTGCCGGCGGGTTCCGTGATCGGCAGAACGCTGCGCATCCGTGACCAGTCGTTCGAGGTGATCGGTGTGACCGCGCCCAAGGGGGCGGTGTTCGGCAGCAACCAGGACGAGGCCGCCTACATCCCGCTCACCACGATGGTGAGCAAGCTGAGCGGCCGCGATCCCACCTACGGGGTGGTGCTCACCTTCATCAGCGTGGAGGCCCGCGACGAGGACAGCACCAGCGCCGCGAAGTTCCAGATCACCAACCTGCTGCGTCAGCGGCACCGGATCCTGCGGGAGGACGACTTCGCCGTGCGCTCCCAGCAGGACGCCCTCTCGATCGTGGGCACGATCACCGGAGGCCTGACCCTGATGCTGGCCGCGATCGGCGGCGTTTCCCTGCTGGTGGGCGGCATCGGGATCATGAACATCATGCTGGTGTCGGTCAGTGAGCGCACCCAGGAGATCGGCCTGCGCAAGGCGGTGGGAGCCCGCAGCGGTGATGTGCTCCTGCAGTTCCTCGTGGAGTCGCTCGTGCTGGCGAGCCTGGGGGGGGCGATCGGCAGCGCCGTGGGGCTGGGGGCGGTGGCCGCGGTCGCCACCTTCACCCCCCTGCCGGCGGCCATCGACCTCGGCAGCGTGCTCTTCACCGTGGGGCTCTCCGGTTCGATCGGGCTGTTCTTTGGGGTGGTGCCAGCCCGCCGGGCAGCCCAGCTGGATCCGATCGTGGCCCTGCGCAGCCTTTGAACGGCCCGGCAATCAGCAAGAAAACCTTAAGAAACGGGAACGGTGCCGATCGTGACCAACGCACCCTGGGGTTGATGGCTTGATGGAAAGCTCCCGATGAGGTCTTTGCCTTGGCCCTGCTCTCCTGCGGCTATCGCAACCACAGCGACCGCATGGTGATCCTCCGTTGTTGCGGGCCCGAGGCGTTCTACCTGGAACGGGTGGTGTTCCCCTTCGAGCTGCTCAGCTTCGAGGCGCCATCCGGATCGGAGGTCGAGATCTGGACCCACGGCATGGGTGGTCCCGAACTCTTGGAAACCCTGGCCACCGCCGAGTTGTTGATCGAACCAGCCGGTCTGGAAACCTGTGCCGGGGGCGAGCAGCCGGCGTGGCTCCAGGCGGGCTGAGGCGCGCCGTGCAAGCCTCCCCATCATCCGTGACAAGCTGAACAGGCAGGAGCCTTGGCCCGCTGGCCCCCGAGCGAGCGCCAGGCGCTTTACACTTGTTAAGAATTCATCTCAGCCATGAACCAGCGCTGGCGTCTGTTCGCTCTCTGGCTTCTTCCGATCGGAGTCGCGCTGTTCCTCGGCTGGCAGGTGCTGGGCAACGCCGGCTCGGGTCGTTTCTCCCCAGCAACCGGCGGTGGCACCGTGGCTCCGCGCAATGCGGCCGTGGCCCGCATGAGCTACGGCCGATTCCTTGACTACGTGGAAGCCGGCCGGGTCACTGCCGTGGACATCTTCGACGGGGGCCGCAGCGCCGTGATCGAGGCGGTGGATCCCGAGCTCGACAACCGCGTGCAGCGTCTCCGCGTCGACCTGCCCGGCCTGGCCCCCGAGTTGATCAGCAACCTCAGGCAGCGGGGGATCAGCTTCGACATCCACCCGCCGCGCAGCACCCCACCCCTGCTGGGGATCCTCGGCAACCTTCTGTTCCCTCTGCTGCTGATCGGCTCTCTCATCTTTCTGGCCCGCCGCTCCTCCTCCATGCCTGGCGGTCCCGGCCAGGCCATGCAGTTCGGCAAGACCAAGGCCCGCTTCCTGATGGAGGCCGAAACCGGGGTCAAGTTCGACGATGTGGCCGGGGTTGAGGAAGCGAAGCAGGATCTCGAGGAGGTGGTGACCTTCCTCAAGCAGCCTGAGCGCTTCACATCCGTCGGGGCCAAGATCCCCAAGGGCGTGCTGCTGGTCGGACCTCCCGGCACCGGCAAGACCCTGCTCGCCAAGGCCATCGCCGGTGAAGCCGGTGTGCCGTTCTTCTCCCTCTCAGGCTCCGAGTTCGTGGAGATGTTCGTTGGGGTGGGAGCCTCCAGGGTGCGCGATCTGTTCAAGCGTGCCAAGGAGAACAGCCCCTGCCTGATCTTCATCGACGAGATCGATGCCGTTGGCCGCCAGCGCGGTGCCGGCATCGGCGGCGGGAACGACGAGCGGGAGCAGACGCTCAACCAGCTCCTCACGGAGATGGACGGCTTCGAGGGCAACAGTGGCATCATCATCATCGCGGCCACCAACAGGCCGGATGTGCTCGATTCGGCCCTGATGCGTCCAGGCCGCTTCGATCGTCAGGTGAGCGTCGACGCTCCCGACATCAAGGGTCGGCTCTCGATCCTCAAGGTTCACTCCCGCAACAAGAAACTCGCCGAAGACGTCTCGCTCGAGGCGATCGCCCGTCGCACCCCAGGGTTCACGGGAGCCGACCTCGCCAACCTGCTCAACGAGGCGGCGATTCTCACGGCACGCCGCCGCAAGGAAGCCACCACCCTGGCCGAGATCGACGATGCCGTCGACCGGGTCATCGCCGGAATGGAGGGCAAACCGCTCACCGATGGGCGCAGCAAGCGCCTGATTGCTTACCACGAGGTGGGCCATGCCCTGGTGGGCACCCTGGTCAAGCACCATGACCCCGTGCAGAAGGTCACCCTGGTTCCGCGGGGGCAGGCCCAGGGTCTGACCTGGTTCGCGCCCGACGAAGAGCAGATGCTGGTGAGCCGGGCCCAGCTGCGAGCCCGAATCATGGGAGCGCTAGGGGGGCGGGCCGCGGAAGATGTGGTGTTCGGCCATGCCGAGGTCACCACCGGTGCCGGTGGTGACATCCAGCAGGTGGCTTCGATGGCCAGGCAGATGGTCACCCGGTTTGGCATGAGCGAACTTGGTCCCGTCTCGCTGGAAGCCGGCAATCAGGAGGTCTTCCTGGGCCGTGATCTGATGACCCGCAGTGACGTCTCCGATGCCATCGCCCGTCGGATCGACGAGCAGATCCGCACGATCGTGGAGGCCTGTTATCGCGACACCGTGGATCTGGTGGCTCGCCACCGCACCTGCATGGACCGGCTGGTTGAACTGCTGATCGAGAAGGAAACTCTCGACGGCGACGAATTCCGGGCGGTGGTCTCGGAGTTCGCCTCCATTCCCGAGAAGGAACGGTTTTCACCCCTGCTCTCGCCCACAGCCTGAGCTTGTTCATCCGACGGCCCGCTGAACCCGTTCCTTTCTTGCGCTACGACATCCCGGGCCACTTCCCCTGGCCCGGGCACTGGTGTTGCGAGCGGTTTGGTGGATGACGGAGGATTTCTTAACCGTCTCTTTGCACGGGCGGTTGGGGAATTCTTTAATCTGAACGTTGTTGTTTCCGGGCTTTGTGAGCAGCACCCGCTCGCCGATGGAATCCTTCGGCCGCTACCACGGCGAGGACTGGAGCCCAGAGCGCGCCGCCTTCCATCAGAACCTCGAGCAGTTCGCCGAACGGGTCGGCCTGATCGTTGGACTTCAGAGTAACGGCAAGATCAACCAGGAGCAGGCTTACGCCGAGATTCACAAGCTTTGGCGCGAGCTCAAGGGAAGCAAGGGCAACCTCCTGAACGCCAACAAACCCGGATCGGCCTGAAGATGTCTCAGACAGGCCTCACGGTGCGCCGTTCGATCACCTTGTCGATGAGCCCATAACCCACTGCCTCGGCCGGCGACATGAAGAAGTCACGGTCGGTGTCTTCTTCGATGCGGGGTAACGGCTGACCCGTGCGATCAGCCAGTTCCTGGTTGAGTTTCTTCTTCAGATACAGGATCTCATCGGCCTGGATCCGGATATCACTCGCCTGGCCGCGCGCCCCTCCAAGCGGCTGGTGGATCATGATCCGGGAATGCTGCAGACTGCTGCGCTTGCCCTTGGTGCCGGCACAAAGCAGGAAAGCGCCCATCGAGGCAGCAAGACCGACGCAGACGGTCTGCACGTCAGGCTTGATGTGCTGCATCGTGTCGAAGATGCCCAGGCCGTCGTAGACCGAACCACCGGGTGAGTTGATGTAGAGAAAGATGTCCTTGTCGGGGTCTTCGGCTTCGAGGAACAACAGCTGCGCCACCACACGGTTGGCCGATTCCGCGGTGACAGGCTCCCCCAGGAAAATGATCCGTTCGCGCAGCAGACGGGAATAGATGTCGAACGCGCGTTCGCCCCGGCCCGAATCCTCAATCACGATCGGGATCATCGGCAACGCTCGGGCAACTGAGCCAATCCTACCGATCGCGCTGCTGTGGCCGGTCCCGGATCAGCCGGTGATGGGCAGCGCTAAGGTCCACTGAACCGTCCGGACCTGTGTGAGCGCCTGCCTCACCGTTGCAGACAGCAAGCGCGCCTTCCATCGCGCTTTCCCCCATGTCATCGCTCCGCTCTACCGGCGGATGGTGGATGAACTGCTGGTGGAGCTGCACCTGCTCAGCCGCCAGGCCGGCTTCCGCACCGACCCACTCTTCGCCGTGGGGCTCATCCAGGTGTTCGAGGGGTTTGCCCGCGGCTACCGGCCCGAGCAGCAGCGGGAGCCGCTGTTCGAGGCCCTCTGCAGGTCGTCCGGATTCGATCCTGCAGCCCTCCGCGCTGAACGGCATGCGGCCGTGGCCGCCGTGGGGCAGCACCCACTCGGCGAGGTGAGGCAGTGGCTGGTGGAGCAGGGTGCCGGAGCGCCGGAGCCCATCGCCAGTGTGCTGGCCTCGGTGAAGCGGGCCGATTTCCACTACTCGCGCCTGTTCGCCGTGGGTCTGCTGAGCCTGCTGCAGCAGGCGCGGGGGGCTGAGGCGCTGGAGCCGCAGGCCCTGCGCCAGGCGGCCCATGAGATCGGCGAGGCGATGGGTCTGATCAAGGATCGTGTCGACAAGGACCTCAATCTCTATGTCACCAACCTGGAGAAGATGGCCCAGGCGGTGGAACTGATGGAGGAAACCGTGGCGGCCGAGCGTCGACGCCGTGAGCGCCAGGAACAGGCCAAGCCCGACGGCGGTGCCTCGCCCACGACGGACGAACCGGCGCTCATTCCTCGTGGCGAGCGGCCTGCCGCGGGGGAGTCAGCCTCCCCGAGCGCCTGAATCTCCCTCCAGTTCGAGCCATCCCCACAGTCGGCTGAGCGGGGAGCGCCGCCCCGGTCCCGCTTCGGCCGCAGCACCGGTGCCTGTGGTGGGCAGGGGAGCGGCGAGCAGTTCGAGAGAGCGGGCGCGACGCACGGCCGAGGGCAGCTCGGGTGGGAGCAAACCCCGGGCCTCGAGCTCGGCCGGATGGGCCCTCAGGCGCAGCTCCGCACCAGGCGGCAGACCTTCTCGGGAGCCGGACCGCGGAGCACGGCCCGATGGGACAGCGGCCGCCGGGGCCTCCGACATCTCCCCGAGCACGAAGAGGAGTTCCGCCGGGCCGCCACCCGCCGTCGTGACCCAGGTCCATCCACCCACGACCGTTCCGTCGGAACGGGCCCAGCGGCTGGAGGGCAGTGTGGCCGGCAGAGCGGCGGACGGAGCGGCCGGAGGCCGCTCCTGCAGACCCTGCGCTTCGAGCGCCTCGCGCAGGGGCACCAGCCAGCCGATCCAGTCAGCGCGTTGCGGGCCCACCGTCAGCTGCAGTTCGAGCGAAGCCAGGAAAGGACCCCCTGGCTGGCTTCTCAGGCGGAGCTGGAAGGGAAGATCCGCGAGTCGTCCCAGCAGAGTCGGGGAGAGTCCATACCGTTCCTCGAGGGGCTGACGGATCAGCTGGTTGCTGAGCAGGGCGTCGAGCAGGAGATCCAGCCGCTGCCCCCTCACCTCCAACAGGAGGGGCGGGGGCAGCGGGTCGACCCCGATCCTCTCCGGCGGCAGCAGACCGCTGGAGGGCGCCGGGGCGGGAGCTCCGGCCACAGCGGAGGCTTCGCCCAGCCAGGTGAGACGGCCGGCCTCACTGCCCAGCTCCAGACACCCCTGCTGGAAGCGCTGCAGCAGCGGCGCCAGATCCCCGCTGAGCTGAGCCAGGGCGACCTTGCTCCAGGCCACGGCCGAACTGGTGCGCAGGAGGGCCACACAGCGTGCTTCGAGACCTCTGGGCGGCCGTCCGGGGCTCACGAGCTGCTGCTGGAGGAGCTGACGCGAGAGCGGGTCCGGGGCAATCAGCACGAGATCGTCGATCCGGAGCGCGTGCGGCGGGAGAAGGGCCTCCGCCCGCGGCCCGAACAGCACGGCCGGCAAGGCCAGGTAGGCGCCGCCGGCCTCTTCCCGACCCCAGAACTGCCACCAGCCCCCGCGGTGCTGCTGCCAGAGGCGCGTGGCCGGAACCTCACCGAGTCGCTGGCGCCACAGCAGGGGCACCGGACGCGACGGATCTGCGGCGAAGCTCTGAATCAGGGTGGCCACGCCGGACAGCCGTTCCAGACCGATGGCCGTGGCACGGGGATAGCGACCCAGCTGGCTGGCAGGGAGGGCGATGAGCAGGGCCACCAGCAGGGAGGTGGCGGGCAGCGGTCCCAGCCGGAGCCGGGGCAGCCGCCGCTGCCAGCGGGGCAGGGAGAAGGTCATGGGCCGCACAGGCGCTCCGGAGGAGAGGACCCTGGCGAGATGGGCGCCACCGGGGCGAAGAAGCCGTGGATCCGGGCACGATCCCGACCACGACTCCACTGAGGACAGGCCGGCGCCTCGACGGCGTTCACCGGCGCCCGCTGGCGGCGCGCTCCCTGCGTCGGCGGTCACGCCATTCGACGCTGGAGAGGTAGATGACCCCGCCGCTGACGAACACGAGCAGCACGGAAGCAAGGATGGCCAGCACGTTGGTGCCGCTCAAAGGGGCTTCGAACATCCGGAAAGCGACGGGCCGATCAGGAAGGACCGATCAGAAGTTGAGGGTGCCGTCGCCGTTGCGGCCCCAGACCACCATGGCGATGGAGAAGCTGAACAGGGCTGCCAGCGATGCCCAACCCAGGGTGATCAGCATGATCCGCGTGACGAAGAAGGCGTTGAGTGTACCTAGGCTGGGTCGCGGTCGATGCACCTCTCAGCAGAACCAGCGCATCCCATGAGCACCATCCCCCCCACGGACCTGCCGCTCCAGACCGCCGCCCATCCCTGGCCGCCGCGGAACTCAGCTGAGCGGGCCGCAGGCCAGTCGGTGCTCGAGCGTGTCGAGCAGCGGGCCCCCTATCCCCACGTGAACGTGGTGGTGCTCGACGACGATGTGAACACCTTTCAGCACGTGGTGGAGTGCCTGGTGAAGTACTTGCCCGGGATCGGACCGGACAGCGCCTGGGAACTGGCCCATCGGATCGATAGCGAAGGCGCGGCGGTGGTCTGGAGCGGCCCCCTCGAGCAGGCAGAGCTCTACCACCAGCAACTGGCGATGGAGGGGCTCACGATGGCGCCCCTGGAGCGGGCCTGAGTTCAGGTTCCCGCCTGCACCAGGGCGGAGAGCTCATAGAGGTTGCGCACCCTCAGGCTGTTGGTGCGGCCATCGAACACATAGCTGATCACCCGGCCCGCACAGACGGCCAGGCCCCGCACCTGCCGACGCAGGGGAGAAGCTGCCGTGATCACGTCGACAGGCTCGCCGAGTTGGCGGCTGAGTTCACGACCGACGGAGGCACGCAACTCGGGCATCGACGACCCTGGCAAGGTCACTTCGTCCTAGCAATGACGCCTAGGGTTGGCCAACGCGCCGAAACGCCATGGGACGGGTGGTGATCACCCACAGCACCTACCTGGAAGGGCTGATTCCGTTGCTACAGAACCTCGCCACACAGAAAGGAATCGACACAATCACCCCGGCCGTGATCAGCCGGGTGCGGGGCCACAGCCCGCGCCTACGCCTGCGGGTGTCCACCCCGATCGTGGGGGGATTCAAGATCCTGGCCCGCCGCGGCAGCACCGCGCAGGAAGTGTTCGTGGTGACCAGCTGGACCCGCGAAACGCTGCAGGGCGAACTGGAACGGCTGACCAAGGCAGGCTGATCGGCCGGCCTGGATGCTGCCTGGATCCGGGAGGCGGGAGAAGGGGGTGGACCACCGTGCCGTCTTGCCCCAGATTTCGACCTGGAAGAACCAGAGGGGCGGTCAGAGTGGGGCTCCGGGTCCGGCAACGGGGCCGGCAGACGTCACCGTCACGACAGACCACCCACGTCGAAGAGGGAGTCAGATCAGAAAACTGTGAAAGGCAGTCACCAACACAGCAGTCCGGATCAACTTTAGGGGGTCTGCGCCGGGGGAAGAGGCCAGATCGCCCGGATCTCCGCAAGCCGGCGGCGGGCCTCGGCGGCCCGTTCGGTGGGATCGGCGGCCGTGAGGGCCACCGTGACGTGGCCGAGCTTGCGACCGGGACTCGACGCCTGTTTGCCGTACCAGTGCAGCGACAGGCCGTCCACGGCGGCGAGGGCGCAGAGCTTCTCCCCGCAGTCGGCGGTGCCGGCGCTCTCAAAGCCCAGCAGGTTCACCATCAAGGCCCCCGGCAGGCGCAGGCTGGTGTCGCCGAGTGACTGGCCACGCACGATCCGGACCTGCTGGGCGAACTGGCTGGTGCGGGCGGCCTCGATCGTGTAATGCCCGGAGTTGTGGGTGCGGGGAGCCAGCTCGTTGATCAGCAGCCCGGTGGGGCCGTAGAAGAACTCGATCGAGAGCACCCCGGCATAGTCGAGAGCCGTGAGCAGGGAAGCGGCCACGTTGCGGGCACGGGCCTCCACCGCCTGACTGACGGCGGCAGGTGCCAGCACCCAGTCGCAGACCTGCTGGTGCTGATGGGTCTGGACCAGGGGAAAGCAGCCCACCGCGCCGCCGAGATCACGGCAGGCCACCAGAGCAAGCTCCTGCTCGAACGGCACCAACTCCTCCAGCAGCCATTCGGCCGGATCCACCGCCGACAGCAGGGCTTCCAGTTCGGCCTGATCGCGGATCGGCCGGGTGCCGCGGCCGTCATAGCCGCCGGTGGAGACCTTGGCCATCAGGGGAAAGGCAAAGCCAGCCGGCAGAGAGGGTCCGGCAGGCTCCGCGATGGCGGCAACGGCGGGCGCTCGATCACCCTGCGGGTCCGTTCCATCCTCGGGCGGGTCATGGGCCGGGGCGAGAACGGCCTCCAGCGGAATCCAGCGGGGGGAGGGCAGATGGAGCCGGTCGAGAAGCTCACGCTGGCTGCGCTTGGAAACCAGGGGCCGCAGGGCCTCCAGGGAGGGCACGAAGTGCACCCCCTCGCCCTCGAGCACGGCCAGCGCATCGAGGTCGAGCCATTCATTCTCGAAGCTGATCACCCCGGCACGACGGGCCAGTTCCCGGGTGGCCGCCACATCGTCCAGGGGGGCCTGAACCACGCTGCTGGCCAGGCGTACGGCCGGATCGTCCGGGGACGGGGTCTGCACATGCAGCGGCACTCCCTCCTGCCCGGCGGCTCCCGCCAGCATCCAGGCCAGCTGGCCGCCGCCCACCACGCCGATGCCGCCGCTGCTGCCGTCGATCCGGGTGCCGCTCACACCGCCGCTCCTTCCGAACTGCCCAGGCCGATCCAGCAGCTTGGCATCCGGCTCAGGTGAGCCCCCGATCACCCACCGCCAGGAAACGCACCAGGCTGAAGATCAGCACGATCAGGAACAGGGCCAGACCCACTGTGCAGGCATAGCTGATCTCCAGCTCGGCGAAGGCCTGGTCGTAGACGTAGTAGACGATCGTGCGGGTCGAGTCGGCCGGCCCCCCCTGGGTCATCAGGAACACTTCCTCGAACACCTTGGTGGCGGCGATGGCGGAGATCACGGCCACCAGGGTGATGTACGGGCGCAGCAGCGGCAGGGTGATGTCGAGGTGCTTGCGCCAGCCCTCGCTGCCGTCGAGCGCGGCCGCTTCGTAGAGCTCCGGGGCGATGCCCTGCAGCCCGGCCAGGAAGATCACCATGTAGTAGCCCAGCCCCTTCCAGAGCGTCACCACCATCACCGAGGGCAGGGCGAGCAGGGGACTGGTGAGGAATCCCACCGGCTGGAAGCTGTTCCCGAGCAGGGCCCCCAACCAGCCGTTGATCAGGCCGTTCTCGGCGTAGAGCCAGCGGAAGGCGATCGCCGCCACCACGATCGACACCAGAACCGGTGTGTAGAAGGCGGCCCGGAACAGATGGATGCCGGGCAACTGGCGGTTCACCAGCACCGCCAGGCCGAGGGAGCCCAGCACGATCGGCGGCACCACGCCAACCAGGTAGAGGAAGGTGGTGCCGAGCACCTGGAAGAACATCGGATCGCTGAGCAGTCGCCGCACGTTCGCCAGACCCACGAACCGCAGCGGCTGGCTCACGTCGAGTCCGGTTTCGCTCAGACTCATCACCACGGCCATGGCGGCCGGGATCAGCACTGAGAGGGCGAGCAGCAGCAGCGCCGGCGCCAGGAAGCCCCAGGCGACGGCGCTGCGGGAGTGGATTCCGTGCATCAGGCCATCAGCGCTGGCGCCATTGTGGGAGATCCGCCCCGGCCGCCAGCGGGCACCCTGGACAGCAGACCTTCGCCAGACCTCAGGCCGTGTTCTCCGCCGCCAGCGCTCCAGAGCAGGATCCCGTGGCCGTGCTGCGGCAGGTGTTCGGCTACGGGGCGTTCCGCGGCCCCCAGGAAGCGATCGTGCGGCACGTGATCGCTGGCGGCTCCGCCCTGGTGCTGATGCCCACCGGCGGCGGCAAGTCGCTCTGCTACCAGGTGCCGGCCCTCTGCCGGCCGGGGATGGGTGTGGTGATCTCGCCGCTCATCGCGCTGATGGAGGACCAGGTGGAGGCCCTGCGGCAGGCGGGCGTGAAGGCCGCCGCCCTGCATTCGGCCCTGGGCGCCGAGGAGTGGGCCCAGGTGTGGCGCCAGCTGGCCAGCGGCGAGCTGGATCTGCTCTACGTGTCGCCGGAGCGGCTCCTGGGCGGCGATCTGCTGGAGCGGCTGGGGGAGCGCCGGCCGGGGCTGTTCGCCATCGATGAGGCCCACTGCGTCTCGCAGTGGGGCCACGACTTCCGGCCGGAGTACATCCAGCTGGGCCAGCTGGCGGAACGTTTCCCGGACGTGCCCCGGCTCGCCCTCACCGCCACGGCTGACCCGCGCACGCGCCAGGAGATCGTGGAGCGGCTGCGGCTGGAGCACGGGAGGGTGTTCCTGGCCAGCTTCGATCGGCCCAACATCCGCTATCTGCTGCGGAGCAAGGAGGAGCCCAGGGCCCAGCTGCTGCGGTTCCTGGAGGAGCACCGCGGCGACGCCGGCATCGTGTACGCCCGCTCCCGCAGCCGCGTGGATCGCTTCGCCCTCGAGCTCAGGGCGGCCGGGTTCGATGCCGTGGGCTACCACGCCGGCATGGACGCGGAACAGCGACGGCTGGCCCTGCAGCGCTTCCGCAACGACAGCGGTGTGGTGGTGGTGGCCACGATCGCCTTCGGCATGGGCATCGACAAGCCGGATGTGCGCTACGTGGCCCATGTGGACCTGCCCAAGAGCCTGGAGGCCTATTACCAGGAAACGGGCCGCGCCGGCCGCGACGGCCTGCCGGCGGTGGCCTGGATGGTGCATGGACCCGGGGATGTGCCCCAGCTGCGCCGCTTCATCGATGAGTCGGAGGCGTCGGCGGAGCAGAAGCGCATCGAGCACGGCAAGCTCGATGCGCTGATCAGCTTCACCGAAGCTCCCGGCTGCCGGCGTCAGGTGCTGCTGGCCCACCTGGGCGAAACCCTGGCCGAGCCCTGCGGCAACTGCGACCGCTGCCTCGAGCCCCAGGTGCTGGCGGACGTGACCGTGCCGGCCCAGAAGGCCCTCTCGGCGGTGTGGCGCACCGGCCAGCGGTTCGGGCCCGCCCATGTGGTGGATGTGCTGCTCGGCGGTGACACGGCGCGCATCCGCGAGCTGGGGCACCGGGACCTGAGCGTGTACGGGATCGGCCGCGAACTCGACCGTGGCCAATGGCGCACCCTGCTGCGTCAGCTCACCGCCCTCGGTCTGCTGGAGCCCGTGCCCGAGGGCCGGGGCGGCCTGCGCTGGGGACCACAGGAGCGGGTGAGGGCCCTGTTGCGGGGTGAGACCAGCCTGGAACTGCCCCTGCCACCGCCCCAGAAGGAGCGGCGGCGGGGGGAACGCCCGGCGGCCGCACGGGCGGTTGCCGGAGCCGCCGCCGGCGCCATGGACACGGAAGCCGATCCCGCCTTGATGGCGGCCCTGCGGAGCTGGCGGCGGGAGCAGGCCCGCCAGCAGGCCGTGCCGCCCTACGTGGTGTTCCACGACCGCACCCTGCTGGAGCTGGCCCTGCGGCGGCCGGGCAGCCTGGGGGAGCTGGCGGGGATCGGCGGCATCGGCCGGGCCAAGCTCGAGCGCTACGGCGAGGCGGTGCTGGCGGTGCTGGAGCAGGCCGGCGGGGCCACGGGGTCGCCGCCGTAGCCTCGGGGCCCGACGAGCGCGGTGCGCCGGGATGAGCAGCACGATCGAGGTGGCGCTGGAGCGTGATCCCTATCCCGTGGTGATCGGCAGCGGAGCCCTGGCCGACCTCGGCCGGCAGGTGGCGGGCCTGGGCTTTCCCCGGGGCACGAAGGTGCTGGTGGTGAGCAATCCGGTAGTAGAGGCCCACTACGGCGCCACCGTTCTGGACAGCCTGGCGGCGGCCGGCTACGACGCCAGCCTGCAGGTGATCGAGGCCGGCGAGGAGCAGAAGACTCCGGCCACCGTGGCCCTGATCCACGATGCGGCCTACCGGCGCCGCCTGGAGCGGCGGTCGCTGATCGTGGCCCTGGGCGGCGGTGTGGTGGGCGACATGGCGGGCTTCGCGGCCGCCACCTGGCTGCGCGGCGTGCCGGTGGTGCAGGTGCCCACCACCCTGCTGGCGATGGTGGATGCGGCGATCGGCGGCAAGACCGGCGTGAATCACCCGGGCGGCAAGAACCTGATCGGTGCCTTCCATCAACCCAGCCTGGTGCTGATCGATCCCGCCACCCTGGCCACGCTGCCGGATCGGGAGTTCAGGGCGGGCATGGCGGAGGTGATCAAGTACGGGGTGATCGGCGACGCGGAACTGTTCGGCGATCTGGAGGCCGCCGCCGACCTCTCCAGCCGCACGGCGGTGGGCGACTCGCTGCTGCAGCGGCTGCTGGAGCGCTCGGCTGCCGCCAAGGCGGCGGTGGTGGCGGCCGACGAGCGCGAGGGGGGGCTGCGGGCGATCCTCAACTACGGCCACACCCTGGGCCATGCGGTGGAAACGCTCAGTGGCTACGGCACGGTGCTGCACGGCGAGGCGGTGGCGCTGGGGATGGTGGCCGCCGGTGCTCTGGCGGTGGAGCTGGGGCTGTGGAGCGAAGCTGAGCAGCAACGCCAGCGTGCCGTGATCGCGCGGGCCGGTCTGCCGCTGCGTTTGCCCGCCCTGGATCCGGAAGCGGTGCTGGGCACCCTCCAGAGCGACAAGAAGGTGAAGGACGGGCGGGTGCGCTTCGTGCTGCCCACGGCGATCGGAGCCGTGGTGATCCGCGACGACGTGGACGCGGCGGCGATCCGGCGGGTGCTGGCGAGCTGTGGTTGAGGGCCGCCTCCAGGCTCGGCTGCTTGAGTTTCTGAAGTTCCGGGTGCTGGCCGCCCAGGAAGGTTTCTTCAGCGACCTAGAGCGCAAAGGGGCCGATGGCCGGTCGCCGCAGGGCCCGGACTACGACCTGGAGCGGTTCCGCTCCTGGCTGGGCCGGCACTGGCCGGAGGCCCTGGCCCTCGATGACGCCAGCCTCGCTCGCGCCCTGGAGCAGGCGCGCCGGCTCTACGTGGATTGAACCGCTCTGCCGCGCTGGCCCGTCAAGAACCGCCCTCGCCCCCTTCGCCGCCTTCTCCTGCGTCGTCCTTTTCGCCCTTGTCGGCCGGGGCCGCGCTGCCGCCCGGCGCCGTGAGGGCCGGTTTGTCGTCGTCGTCCTCCGGCTTCACGTCCTCAGGGGACTGACCGCAGCCGGCCGTTCCCGCCAGCAGGGCGGTGGTGGCCAGGAAGAGGGCAATGGTGGGACGGGCCATGGACATCGGGCACACACTCCCTTGCTAGCGCACGAGCCCGTCGTGATCGCGCTGGGCCGGCCCCGGCTCCCGCAGGAACAGCGAGGTCTCCTCGGGCTCCGGGACGCTGCCACTGGAACCGCTCCGCCTGGCCTGGCGGTGGAAGGCCAGCCAGCGGAAATCACCGAGGGCGGTGGGATCCACCAGCCTCAGCAGGGCCTCACGGCGGGCCAGCAGGCCGCCCAGTTCGGCTGGGTCTGACCGCACCTGTTGCAGGCCATGGAGCTGCTGGGCCAGCCCCAGGGCCAGCAGCGCCTCACCCTGGCGGCACTGGCCCTCAAGCCACCAGCCGGCGGCCGAGGCCCCCGCCAGCAGGCTGTCGATGCAGAGATGGGCCGTGAGATCCCAGCGGCCCGGATCGAGCAGGGGATCGGCACTGGCCCGCTGGCCGCTGTAGGCCATCAGGGTGCCGGAGCTGCGCTGCGGGGCGTAGTAGCGCCAGGCTTCCAGGGCGTAATCGATGACCAGCAGGCGGCCGCCGGCCAGGGCGGCGGCGCAGTCGGCCAGCCATGGTCCCAGGCTGGGATGGAGCTCGGTGCACCAGCCCTCCGGACGCTGCGCTCCGGGCGGCACCAGACCGAGGGGTTCCAGCCGTGCCGACGCCTCGGGATCAAGGGCCTCACCGGGCTCCAGAACCAGCTCCCCCCCCCGGAGGGCGACCCGCTGCCGGCACCATCCCTGGCCACGGCGCACGATCCGCTCCACCGCAAGGGCATCGAGCACCTCATGGGCCAGCACCACGCCCCGGAGCGGGGCGGCCGCCAGCTGCTCGAAACCGGCCCAGCGCACCGGCAGCGGGCAGCCCAGCAGGGCGGTCCGCTGCCGGGCGGCCATGCCCGCATTGGGCTCCACCAGCACCAGTTCGGTGCAGGCGGCCAGCTCGGGCCAGCCCGACGCCAGGGCCTCGGCCAGCTGGCCGGCCAGCTGGCCTTCGCCGGGACCGGTTTCCACCAGCGCCAGAGGCCGCTGAGCCGGGGTAGCGAGGGTCGTGGCGGCGACTGCGGGATGGGAGCGCGAAGGACCCGACTCAAGCTGTTGCAACCACTGGGCGATCTGGGGTGCCAGCAGGGCGGCGAAATCGGCACCCAGCGAGGGGGCAGTCGCGAAATCGCCGCTGGGGCCGATTCGCAGCCGGCCGCTGCCGTAGGCGCCGTGCTCCGGATCGTGCAGCGCCCATTCCATGTAGGTGGCAAAGGGAACGGTGCCGCCGGCCGCCTCCAGACGCTGCTGCAGCCAGGCGGGGGGTGGCACGGTGGATGGCACGGGTCGGGGAGAATGCGGAGTCACTGAAGCAGCAGCATGGGCCGCGTCGCCAGATCCCGCCTCAACGCCCTGCTGGCGCTGGTGGCGGCCTTCCTGATCGGGATGGTCGCCGCGGCTCCGGCCCTGGCGGCCGACAACCCCGAGCTGCTGCCCGATCACCCCACACCGGTGATCGATCTGGCCAAGGCCCTCACCGACGGGCAACGGGCCAGCCTGGAGGAGCAGCTCCGAAGCTTCGAGCAGAGCAGCGGCTGGAAGCTTCGGGTGCTCACCCAGTACGAGCGCACGCCGGGGCTGGCGGTGAAGGAGTTCTGGGGGCTCGATGAGCGCAGCCTGCTCCTGGTGGCCGACCCCCGCGGCGGCAACCTGCTCAACTTCAACGTGGGCGATGCGCTGTTCGCCCTGATGCCACGCACCTTCTGGGTGGAGCTGCAGACCCGCTTCGGAAATCAGTACTACGTGCGCGACCACGGGGAGGACGGGGCGATCGTGGACGCGCTGGCCGCCGTGGAGACCTGCCTGGAGCGGGGAGGTTGTCAGGTGGTGCCGGGACTTCCCCAGGAGCAGTGGGTCCTCACCTTCTGCACCTCGGTGCTGGGAGGTCTGATCGTGGGTTTCGCCGCCTACCCTCGCAAGCCGGGTGATCGGGTGGCCTGGAGCTGGGTGCTGCTGCTCTCGCCGCTCTGGGTGATGCTCTTCGCCGTGTTCGGCCTCGGACCTGTGGTGACTCGTACCAGCGATTGGTTGCCGGTCCTGCGGAACGCCCTCGGGTTCCTCGGTGGGGCGGTGGGGGCCTACCTGGTGGCTCAGAAAACGGTGGGCCAACCGCCGGCCCAGAGCGGCGGCTCAGCGGGGAGCTGAGCCGATCCGCGGTCAGCGGCGGCCGCTGGTGCGCTGGAGGGCACAGGTGAGGCTGTCGTCCTCACAGACGGGAGGCTCCGCCTCGGGCTGCACGAGGGCCACATCACCGCGGATGGCATCGGCCTGCCTGAGTGAGGCCAGGTTGGCTTCGTAGAACGCCCGGAGTTCGGCGAAGCGCTTCACGGGCTGTCCATAGAAGCTGTGCCCAGCCAGGGTTGGGAACGACGCCCACTCGGGCGCCAGCTTGGCGGCCAGTTGCGGCGTGAGCTGGCCGCGATCAGTCAGCTCGAGCGCGCCACGGCGCTGCACCAGGAACAGGGCGGCTTGGTCCTGCACGTGGGGGCCGAATCCGGTGAGGCCAAGGGCGCGGCTCACCATTGACCAGGTGAAGGGCATGAACTGATACGCGCCTGCTGCGGCACTGGCGTACCGGGCGGTGCGCACGACACGGTCGGGATGGCGCTCGAGAGAGGACATGAGCCCTCCACCGAACATGATCCAGTAGCCGAGATCCTGGCCATTGGCCCAGGTGCCTTCGGCAAAGCGGATCGTGTTGAGCAGGGCGCGACGCTCCGGAGTGATCGCAAAGAACTGGCGACCCTGCGGCATCTCCTGAGGAACGGCAATCGCCACGGAGCGGGGCTGAGTGCGATCAACGGCACCGGGGAGACGGATTTCCTGCCAGGCGGTGGCATGAGCCGGAGCGCTGAGGCCCAGGGCCAGAGCGGGCAGGCAGAGGCGACGGACGAGGGAGGAAATGGAGGACAAGCGAAGACTGGGGGGGAGAGGGAATGAAAACAATGAAGTGGAAGACCTGATCGTTGCGATCAGTTCCTGAGGACAGGGTTTAGGCCATGTGGCTGGTGAATGGCTCCTGATCCGTTGCTTCAGGACGGAACCACCGAGAGACCGAAGGAGCAGCAGCTGACGAACGAATCTGAGCCGGGACCCAGGGGATTCAGGGGTCCGGTGTCAGAACCGGTTGACGAGCTGGCTGAGGCAAAAATGGCCGCATTCGACCGTCGGAGCGATGGTTGGGTACATCTCGGCGGGATCGGTTCGGCGCCAATTTGTCGAACGAACCCCAGCAACGCGATCTTATCAGTGACAGTCGCACAACTGTCCATCGACTATCCTGAGCCTGCTGGAGGGTTCACATCACTGTTCAGTACAGGGATATCTGATCACGTTGAACCGTGATCTCGTTTCCGATCAGCACTGCTGATCACCCTGTTTTCCGTAGTCACCGACACCGGCATCACCCAGCGACTCGGCGGAGCCACTGCGCCGCAGCGCTTCCTGCTCGATCCAGGCCGCCGCCTGCTGGGCCCCGTCCACGGCGAGCGGCCCCCGCTCGGGCGGAAGCAGGGGCTCATCCAGCTGCCACGCTCCCGCGCGGGCTTCCGCCTGCCCCAGGAGCCGGTGGTGACCGTGATGGCACAACCCCTGCTCCAGCACCGGCGCCTCGGCGAAGCCCGCGCGGTGCACCAGATGGATGCCCACCCCCATCGCCAGGGCTTCGCAGAAACTGCTGTAACCGGGCTTGGTGATCAGACGCTCCACCAGGGGCATCAGCTCGATCGGCCGCACGCCGGCCGGCAGCAGACGCACGTTGGTGGCTGCTGCCGCCGTGGTGTCGCTGGTGACGAACAGGTGATCGGGCCAGCGCCGGAACGGTTCGGGGCCCAGCTCGAGCCCCATCCCCCCGAAGCTGACCAGCACGCAGCGACGACGCTCGGCCGGCAGGGCCAGATCGCGGCGCAGCTGCTCGGCATCGAGCCGCGGCGGCGCCACGGTGAGGCCCACCGAGATGGAGGGAAGGCCCCACTCCATCGGCAGAGCGAAGGGGCAGCGGATCAGGCCATCGGCGGTGGCGTAGAGGCGGCGGCAGCGCTCGGCCCAGTCCACGAAAGCCCCGCCCATCGGCGCGTAGATCGCATCCCAGCCGAAGTTGCCGATCAGCAGCAGAGGCAGGCCGGTACGCCGCGCCAGCCGGGCCGCCGCCGGCGGCACATCGCCGAGCAGCAGCTTCGGGCCGGGCTGCTCGGCCAGCCAGCCGGCCTCCCGCTCGATCCGCTCGGGCATCTGCCGCTCCAGCTCCGCCAGCGCCGCCAGGGTGGCGGGCCCGTCGGCACCGAGGGCATCGGCCTGCACCACCCCCACATCCCAGCCACCGGGGCGGAACTCCACGGCGGCGGGCCCGAAGGCCCCGGCCAGGAAGGCCGGCGGCAGCGAGCTGGACACCACCAGGCGCCAGTCGGGCCGGCGGGCGGCCAGGGCCAGCAGGATCGCGGCCGTGCGCGAGCCGTGGCCGTAGCCATGGCCGCTGATGCAGGCATGGATCAGCACGGCAGTTCCGCCGGCTGCTCGAGCAGCGGCGCCGCGTGCAATCGCTGTTCGTACAGCAGACGGCCGTCGAGCCCGTACCAGCGCTGGCTCACCAGACGGAGCTGCCCGGCCTCCAGTTCCACCCAGGCCAGATGGCGCAGCTCGCGGCCTCCGGTGTCGGTGGCATGGCGCGGCACGCAGGCCGCATTGAGATAGGCGGTGCCACGCCGGTCGATCAGGAAGCTGCGGCGTTCGCCACGGCCGCGCCGGAGGGCGTGGTGCATGTGCCCGAACACCACGAGCGGCACGGGACGGTGGGGTCGGATCGCCTCGATCGCCAGGGCCAGGTCCTTGTCGCCCCAGTCGCAGGCGGGCACCATCCAGTCACGGCCGCAGGGATCGGCGGCCTCGCTGCCCAGGCCGGCCGGCCCGCAGTGGGCCAGCAGCAGCAGCGGCAGAGCAGGATCGGCCGCCAGGGCCGAGCGCACGATCCGGTGCACCGACTCCTCGATCGGCACCGGCCCCCACACCGCCTGCACCGCGCGGGAGAGGTGGTAGCCGCCGCCGGCGCTGCCCGGCCGGCTGCCCACCACGGCCAGGCCGGGGGGGTGGAGGGTGCGCAGCTGCCAGCCGCAATGCCGCTCACCCAGGAGATCCACCTGGCGGTGGAGACGGCGGCCACTGTCGTCCTTGCCGGTGTCGTGATTGCCGAGCACGCAGGCCAGGGGCAGGTTGAGCCGGGCCAGGCTGGCGGCGATCCGCTCCTGGCCATCACTGAGGTCGCCCACCACCAGCAGCGCATCCGGGGCGAGGCGCTCGAGCAGCTCCACGTCCCGACCGTCCCACTGCCCGTGCAGATCCCCGGCAATGGCGATGCGCATGGGGGCCGGGCCCTGATCCCTAGGGTGGAGGCATCCTGCCCCAGACGAGGTCCCGGTTGGTCTTCGCGGCCCTCACCCCCCCTGCCGCCCACGGGGCCATGCCCTCCAACGCGGAGCTCCCGGGTGCCATCGACGCCCTGCGGCGCGAGCGGAACGCCGTGATCCTGGCGCACTACTACCAGGAGGACGCGATCCAGGACATCGCCGACTTCATCGGTGACTCCCTCGACCTCTCCCGCCGAGCCGCCGCCACCGATGCGGAGGTGATCGTGTTCTGCGGCGTCCACTTCATGGCGGAGACAGCCAAGATCCTCAGCCCGGACAAGACCGTTCTGATCCCCGACCTGGCGGCCGGCTGCAGCCTGGCGGACGCCTGTCCGCCCGAGGCCTTCGCCGCCTTCCGTGCCGAGCACCCGGATCACGTCGTGGTGAGCTACATCAACTGCTCAGCCGCGGTGAAGGCCCAGAGCGATCTCATCTGCACCAGCAGCAACGCCGTGGATCTGGTGCGGCAGTTGCCTGCCGACCGTCCGATCCTCTTCGCACCGGACCAGAACCTGGGCCGTTGGGTGGCGCGACAGAGTGGCCGTGAGCTGACACTCTGGCCGGGCAGCTGCCAGGTGCACGAGAGCTTCAGCGAGCAGGCCCTGCTGCAGCTCAGGCTCGAGCATCCCGAGGCCGAGGTGATCGCCCACCCCGAATGCCAGGCCCATCTGCTGGATCTGGCCGACTTCATCGGTTCCACCAGCAAGCTGCTGCAGCGGGCGGCCGAGAGCCCGGCCCGGCAGTTCATCGTTCTCACCGAGCCCGGGATCCTGCATCAGATGCGCAAGCGCGTTCCCGGCAAGGCCTTCTTCGAAGTGCCCGGCACCGATGGCTGCAGCTGCAATGCCTGTCCCTACATGCGGCTGAACACCCTCGAGAAGCTCTGGCGCTGCCTGGACACCATGCAGCCGGCCATCGAACTCGACGAGGACCTGCGGCTCAGGGCCCTCGCTCCGATCCAACGCATGCTCGAGGGCAGCCGCTGAGCCGGCCGGCAGGGCCGATCACGGGAGCGTTGGCCCAGCCCCACCTGCACGTCCACCAGGGCCTCGAGCGGTTGGGCCCAGCCGGTAGGCCATGCCTAGTTGGACGTAAAGCCCCGGGGTGTAACGGCTGCGCTGGCCCGAGAGATCGATCGGTCCCCGCTCGTTCTGACGTGCCAACTGCCAGCGGTAGAGGCCGGCGATCTGGGCGGTCAATGGCGCGGGCAGGCCACGGGCACAACCTCCGCTACCACCATCGGCGCTCCAGCCAGCCCAGGCAGCGCCATCAGTCCGGCCAGAGGAGCAGGAAACCATGGGGCCATCGCGCGCCGTTGCTGCCTGATTCGCACCCGTGAGGGTATGGCCAGCATCAGCAGATCCGCTGAGGCGAGGGGCCGGAGCCCCTACCCCGGCTGGGCTGATCACGGATCATCTTCACTAGCAAAAGCGGCTGCCCCATCACCACCTGCGATTGCGTGGATGGCCGCGTCAGCCGGGCAGCTTCAGGGCGAACGCCTCCAGGTCGTTCCCCGTGGCCTGGGTCCGAAGAACCCGGACCAACGCCGTGGCCGGCTGCCCGCCGGGCTGTTGCCAGAGGCGATCCAACTGCTCGAGGGAGAAGTCCGTGGTGTGGGAAACCGTGCGCTCCCGGGCCGCTTCGGCCGGCGACGTTGGCACCGACTGGGCACGAACCGGGGGTGCAAGGGTCAGCCAGAGCAACAGGCCGGCGCTGAGCTGACGGGGCCAACGGGTACGGACCATGGGCGCTGCGTGGCCCATGACCCGGAGGGTTCTGCCTAGGTTGCAAGCGATCCATCGGCCATGGGATGACACCCGGAGTCCTGAACCCGAGGCCCGGGAGGCTCACGAGTTCCGCCCTGCTGGCCATGACCCTGATCGGCGTCTTCCCGGCGAAGGCGGACCCGAAGCTGGACGCCTTCCTGCTCAACTGCCGGCTCGATAACGGTTCCAGCAAGACGGTGCGCATCGATCCCCGACTCCAGCAGGTGCAGGATCTCGATCCCGTCACCGGGGAGGTGAAGAACACCATCACCACGTACGAACCGCCTGCCGAGCTCGGGGGCGGCATCATCGACGACAGCACGGTGAAGATCTCCGCGCGGGAGATCCAGTGGAGCACGCGGATGTACAGGCCCCAGTACGTGGCGGAAACCCATTCCATCAACCGCCAGACGCTCACCTACCAGGGGCAGACTTCGGTCCAGGGCGACGGAGGTCCCGACATCGATGCGCTGACCGTGAGCGGCACCTGCCAGCGCAATCAGAAGCTCCCGTAGGCGGATTCCCGCCCGATGCCCCTGCCCGCCGACGCCCTGCTGCAGCTCACCCCCCAGGGGCTGTATTGCCCGGCCGCCGAGGCCTGGATCGATCCCTGGCGGCCGGTGGCGCGGGCCCTGATCACCCATGCCCATGCCGATCACGCCCGGCCCGGCTGCGGCGAGTACTGGGCGGTGGGTGCCAGTGAGGCGATCCTGCGCCAGCGCCTCGGCGCCGGCATCCGTCTGATGCCGGTCGACTACGGCCAGCTCCACCGCATCGGTGGCGCCCGCGTGTCGTTCCATTCCGCCGGCCACGTGCTCGGCAGCGCCCAGATCCGCCTGGAGGCCGGCGGCGAGAGCTGGCTGGTGAGCGGTGACTACAAGCGCTGCGCCGATCCCAGCTGCGCGCCCTTTGCGCCGGTGGGGGCCGATGTGTTCATCACCGAGGCCACCTTCGGCCTGCCGATCTACCGCTGGCGGCCGGGTCGGGAGGTGGCCGAGGAGATCCGCAGCTGGTGGCGGGCGGCGGCGGAGCGGCCCTCGATCCTGTTCGCCTATGCCTTCGGCAAGGCCCAGCGGCTGCTCGCCGAACTGGCGGCGATCGGGGTGCAGGAGGAGGTGCTGCTGCATGGGGCGGTGCAGGCCCTGATGCCGGCCTACCGGGAATCCGGCGTGCCGATGCCGCCCACCCGGCCCATGTCAGAGCTCGGCCGCGGTGAGTCCCTCGCCGGTCGACTGGTGATCGCCCCGCCCGCCGCCCACCGCTCGCCGTGGATGAAGCGCTTCCGCCTGCCGCAAACGGCCTTCGTGAGCGGCTGGATGGCCGTGCGCGGCGCCCGCCGCCGGCGCGGCTACGAGCGCGGCTTCGTGATGAGCGACCACGCCGACTGGGACGGGCTGCTGCGCAGCGTGCGGGAGTGCGGCGCGAGGCAGGTGTACGTCACCCATGGGAGCAGCGATGTCCTGGCGCGGTACCTGAGCGAGGAGGCGGGTATCGCGGCGGAGCCGCTGGGGCGGGCGTTCGAGGGGGAGCGCTCCGGCGATGGGGAGACGAGCCCCCCGATGCCGGCATCAGGGCCTGCACCCTGATCCGCTGCGGCCTGGTGCTGCAATCTTCACCCCGGCACGCGCGGGAGCTGGAGGGGGCGATGACGAGCGTCTTCTTCCATGGGCCGGTGGGTGGGGACTCGCCTGGGTGGTGGGCCTGCCGCTGTGAGGGCTCCGGCAGGTGGCCCTGATGCGTTCGTGGAACGTCGGCAGATCGCTCACTCTCCCTTGCGCTGCCGCACCGACGGGCGCCGCCCCGGTGCGCTGAGCAGGTGCGCCAGCCACCCCGGCGCCGTCAGGCTGGTGATCAGGATCGTGAGCGAGGTGCTCAGACGGCTCGAGAGGGTGCGGGCCGGATCCAGCCCCTCCAGCAGGAAGGTCACCGACACCAGCGCCGCGAACAGGCCGGTGGTGAGGGCGCTGGCCGAGCGCAGGGTCTCCCGGGGCGGCCGGCGGTCGTGCCGATCGGCGTCGCGGCTGAAGCTGTGGCCGGCGATGCTGCCGGCCACCACCAGCAGGCCCACCATCGCCAGCCGGTGCCCGGGGCTCAGCGGTGTCGGACTGACCTTGACGCTCAGGGCCAGCTGCTCGGCGGTGCCGAGCAGCGATCCGGTGGCGGCCCCGATCCCCAACCACCAGCGCCAGGGTGCCACCCGGCGGCCGCTCAGCACCGCGCCGCCGGCCAGCAGGATGGCGGTGAGCAGGGAAGAGGGCAGGGCCTCCAGCGATCGCGCCAGCAGGAAGGCGGGAACCGCCCCGAGCAGGCCCCCACCGATGCGGCTCAGCTGCAGACGGATCAGCATCGTTCGAAGGGGCCTCATTCGAAACGGCTGCGGAACCGGTTGTACACCGCATTCATCGCCAGCAGCAGCACCCCCACCCCGATGAAGATCGCCCCCTTCAGCCCCAGGTCGGCACTGGCCAGATCCACGGTGAGCAGGCGCAGCAGGCAGGCCGCCAGGGCCACCAGCGCCACGTAGCGCAGCTGGTTCTCCCGCACCACGGCGCTGAGCACGAACACCAGGAACGCCTGGGCCGACCACAGCAGGGTGAGCAGGCTGCTGTCGAAGCGGCCGCCGATGAACAGCGCCAGGGCCAGCAGGAACGGATCATCGGCAGCCAGCAGCGGACGGGTGAGGGCCCCCTGCAGGAAGCGTCCCAGGGTGGCGAATCCGAACGGGAACCCCGCGGGCTCCGGGTCGATCCGCCGGCGGATCCGAACCAGGTAAGCCACCTGCAGCACGATCGCCGCCAGGGCGAAGCCATCGCCGGCCTCGAACGCGGTGGGGGCCGCCAGCCGCCGCTCCCCCAGTTCCAGGGCCAGGTGCAGCAGGCCGAGCCAGTGGAACGGCAGGGAGTAGGGAGCGGTGCGGGGGTCGAACAGGCGCCGCGCCGGTGGGCTGAGCAGGGCCAGGGCCAGCAGCGGCCAGGCCATCCCGCGGGGCCCGGGAGCCAGCTCCGCCAGGCCGATCAGCAGCAGCGCCAGCAGCAGGGCCTCGAGGACATAGGGGTGGAGCCGCCGCCACAGGCGGCTCGACGCCAGCGGCTCGGCCGGCCGGCGGAACCACCAGCGCAGCAGCACCGCCACCCCCAGCAGCTCCATCAGCAGTCGGGCCCGCAGCGCACCCAGGTGCACCTCCGCCGGCAGGATCACCGGCGCGAACGCCAGCAGCACCAGCAGCAGGAAGCCCGCCCCGAGCAGCACCAGCAGACGGCCCGCGACCAGCGGCACCCGGTCGGAGGTCTCGAGCGCCAGCAAGGCCAGCAGCAGCCAGGCCGCCACCGGCCAGAGCGCGTTCAGCGGCCCCAGCCAGAGCAGGGCGGCCAGACCCAGATCCACCGCCAGCAGCACCAGGCCCCCCTGGCGCGCCCGGCCGCCGCCCAGCCGCAGCAGAGCCAGGGCAAGCAGCAGCAGGGGCAGCAACCGCCAGGCCAGGGGTGCCGCCTGCCACGGAGCTCCCGCCAGCAGGCTGAGCCAGGCCAGGGCATGCACCGCCCAGCCGGCAGCGGCGCCCCCCGGGCCCAGCCCCGCCGCCGGAAAGCGCCGGGCGAGCAGCAGCAGGGCCACGACCGCCGGCAGGGCGACCAGCTCCAGCCGGCCGTGCACCAGAGCCTGCACCGCGGCGCTCACCACCAGGCCGCCGGCCAGCCAGCCGAGTTGGGGCACCGGCCGGGCGGCGGGGCCGCGCTGCAGATCGATCGAGGCCGCGCTGGCCAGAGCAGCCCCCAGCAGCAGCAGGGCGGCGTTCTGCCAGGTGCTCGGGGCGATGGAAGGGATCAGGCCCAGCAGGGCGAACAGCCAGCCGGCGCCGAGGGCCAGGCCCCGTGCCACCCGCCGCAGCAGCGGGTCGCCCTGGGCACCGAGCAGCCGCAGCACCAGCAGCCCTTCGGCGAACACCGCCAGGAGCAGCAGCAACCCATTGGCCAGCAGCGGCGCCAGGCTGAACAGGGTCACCAGGGCCAGCGTCTGGGCGATCAGACCCTCGCTGCGCGCCAGCCGGATGGCCTGCCGCCGCCGCGCCAGCCGGCCGAGCAGCACGGCCGCGGCGGTGGCCAGGCCGCAACCGAGGGCACGGCCGCTGGCCTCGGTGGGATAGGCCAGCAGCGCCAGGGTCAGTCCGCTCCAGCTGGTGAGATGGGCCAGCAGGGCCGTGAGCGGTGGATCGGGGCGCGGCGGACGGCGCAGGTGCTCCGCCAGTGCCCCCGCACCGAACAGCGCCAGCGCCGCCAGCAGCCCGGCGGGGCGGACGGACTCGTTGCGAAAGGGAAGATCGGTCTGCACGTACCAGAGCAGGTGGTGCAGCCCCGAGGCCGCCACCACCACGAGCAGGTGCCGGTCCCAGCGACGTCGCAGCGCCAGCGCGATGCCCACCAGGGCGATCAGGGTGGCAATCGTGATCGCCATGGCCGATGGCGGCACGATCGCCAGCGGCAGCAGGGCCACCACCAGATGGAACGCGGCCAGCGCCTGGCGCCGCGCCCGCCAGGCGAGCAGCAGGTTCAGCAGGATGCCGGCCAGCAGCACCCCCAGGGCCGCCGCCGGCTCCCGGATCCACTGCAGCCCCAGACCCGGCAGGCCGCCCGCCGCGGCGCAGCCCAGCAGGGCGATGGCGCCGGCGGCGGCACCCAGCCACTGGCCCAGCTCCCGCCAGGGCCGGCGTCGCTCCAGCCAGGCCGCCAGGCCGGCCAGCACCGCCGCCAGCGCCAGGGTGAGCAGGAACCGCTGGAAGGGATCGAAGCGGAAGGCGGTGTGCACCAGCAGAAAGGTGACCCCGGCTACCACGGCGGCGGCCCCCAGCCGCCCGGTCCAGTTCTCGATCCCCCGCTCCAGGCGGCGCCAGCCCCCGGTCCGGGGCGCCGCTGGTGTGGCGGCCGCTGGCCCGGCACCCGCCGGCACGGGAACCACGGGCTCGGGAATCACCGGCTCGGGCGGGCGGGGAGCGGGAGGCGCAGGGGGCGGCAGCTCCCCGGGCAGGAGCACCGGCCGCTGGCCAGGGCCGGCCGGCGGCTCGCTGCCGGCCCGGAATCCCGCCTCACGCCGCTCCAGCCGCACCAGCCGTTGCTCGAGCGCGTTCAGACGCTCCAGCAGCGGGGCCTGAGCGGCCTGGGCGGCCTCCTGGACCGTCCGCCGCGCCCGGCGACGCAGCAGCAGCACCAGGCTCGCCAGCAGCAGGGCCGCCAGCACCACCACGATCGCCAGGAGCAGCCAGAGGATCACGGATCCAAGAGCGGCGAGGAAGCCGAGCAGCTCCATCACGGCGAATCAGCCCATCGCTCTGAGCAGTCTTCGGGCTCGGCCCGATCAGGCCAGCGAACGTCACAACCGTTCACGGCGGTCCGACGGGCGCTCCGCGTCCATCATCGGGGCGGCGTCGACGGATGGGCCGCATGGGCGAGAGGGGACCCCGCTGGCTGGTGGCCGGCGACTGGGACGGACTGCTGGGCCTGGGCCTCGACAACCTGATCCAGATCCTGCTGATCCTCGGGCTCTGCCGGGGGGTGCTGGGCTATCCCGACGCCCTGCTGTTCGGCCTGATCCTGCCGGCCACGGGCCTGAGCCTGATCGCCGGCAACGGGGCCTACGCCTGGCAGGCCTGGCGCCTGGCCCGGCGCGAGGGGCGCGGCGATCGCACCGCCCTGCCCTACGGCATCAACACCGTGAGCCTGTTCGCCTACGTGTTCCTGGTGATGCTGCCGGTGAAGCTCACCGCCCTGGGGAACGGGTTGAGCGAAGCCGAGGCGGTGCGTCTCTCCTGGCAGGCGGGGCTGATGGCCTGCCTCGGCTCCGGGCTGATCGAAACCGGCGGAGCCTTCTGCCTCGGGCCGCTGCGCCGCTGGCTGCCCCGGGCCGCCCTCCTCTCCACCCTGGCCGGCATCGCCCTCGGCTACATCGCCCTGGGCTTCCTGCTGCGCACCTACGCCCAGCCCGTGGTGGGCCTGGCCGTGCTGGCGGTGATCCTGCTCACCTACTACGGCGAGGTGAAGCTGCCCCTGCCCGGTGGCCTGGTGGCAGTGCTGCTCGGCATCGCCCTGGCGGCGGCCACGGGGCTGCTGCGGCTCGATCCGGCCAGCTGGCAGGCCAACGCCGCACACCTGGGCCTGCATCTGCCCCCACTCCAGCTCGGGGAGCTGTGGCAGGCCCGTGACCAGCTGCTGCCGTGGCTGGGGGTGATCGTGCCGATGGGCCTGTTCAACGTGCTCGGCTCGCTGCAGAACCTGGAGAGCGCCGAGGCGGCGGGCGACCGCTACCCGCTGAAGAGTTCGCTGCTGATCAACGGGGTGGGCACGATCGTGGCGGCCGGCTTCGGCTCCTGCTTCCCCACCACGATCTACATCGGCCATCCGGGCTGGAAGGCGATGGGAGCGCGCATCGGCTACTCCTGGCTCAACGGGCTGGTGATGGGGCTGGGCTGCCTGGTGGGGGTGTTCGGCCTGGTGGGCCAGCTGGTGCCGATCGAGGCCGGCATGGCGATCGTGCTCTACCTGGGGCTGGTGATCGCCGCCCAGAGCTTCCAGGCCACCCCGGCCCACCACGCCCCGGCCGTGGTGCTGGGGATGATGCCGGGACTGGCGGGCTGGGGAGCCCTGCTGCTCAAGGCCGGGCTGCGCGCCGGCGGTGCCGGCGGCGCCGGGCAGCCCTTCGGCCCGGCGCTGCTGCTGCCCCTCCAGCAGGCCGACGTGTGGGCGGCGGGCGCCTTCGCGCTCGAGCAGGGGCAGATCGTGGCCGCCATGCTGCTCTCGGCGCTGCTGGTGTACGTGATCGAGCAGCGCTTCCAGGCCGCCGCCGGCTGCGCCGGCCTGGCTGCCGTGGCCTCCTGGTTCGGCCTGATCCACGCCTGGCGCTTCACCCCCGCCGACACCGCACTGCAGCTGGGCTGGGGCAGTGGGGCCAGCTGGGCCGCGGGCTACCTCGCCATGGCGGCGGTGTTCGCTACCGCCGCCTGGCTGCAGCGCCGCGCCCACAATTGATGACACTGCACCCGGGGCGTCGCCGCACGGCCCCGGCGCTGGCCTACAGCGGAGGGAGGTTCAGGGAGGTTGGCCATGTTCCTCAAGCACCGCAGCGACGACGACAGCCTGGTGGAGGTGCTGAACCTCGAGCAGCTCTGGGACCCCTTCTCGGCCACCGTGGAAGGTCGCTACCACGCCGGCGAGGAACTGCAGGACCCCCAGTCCTTCACCAAGGGCGAGCTGGTGTTCCCCTCCGGCGAGACCCTGCCCCGCTGCTGGGTGGATCCCGCCTACCAACAGCACTGAGTGCGGCGCACCTTGCTGATCAGCGGGGCCAGCCGGGGCATCGGCCGGGCGATCGCCCGGCGGTTGGCCGCGGAGGGCCATTGGCTGTCGCTGGGGGTTCGCCGGCCCGCTGATCTGGCGGGCGGTCCGCTGGCGCCCTCGGAGGGGGTCCTCGTCCATCCCTACGAGGCCGAGGATCCATCCAGCGCCAGCGCCTGGGTGGCCGCCACCGCCGAGCGCTTCGGCGGCTTCGACGGGGTGATCCACTGCGCCGGGCGGTTCTCACGCCTGGGCCTGTGCTTCAGCGACGCCGAGGCGGCGGAGCCCGACCGGCTCTGGCACGTGAACGTGATGGGTCCCTGGTGGCTGAGCCGGGCCGCCTGGCCCCATCTCGAGGCCAGCGGCCGGGGCCGGGTGGTGGTGCTGGTGTCGATGAGCGGCAAGCGGGTGAAGGGGCGGCTGGCGGGCTACGCCGCCAGCAAGTTCGCCCTGATGGGGCTCTGCGGGGCCATGCGCAACGAGGGCTGGGAGGCGGGGATCCGGGTCACCGCGATCTGCCCCAGCTGGGTGAACACCGACATGGCGGCCGGCGTGCGCAGCCTGCCCCGGGACGCCATGACCCAGCCGGAGGATCTGGCGGCCCAGGTCAGCCTGCTGCTGGCCCTGCCCGCCAGTGCCGTGCCCTTCGAACTGGCGGTGAGTTGCCAGCTCGAGGTCTGAGCCGCCGCTGGACGAGGGCCGGACTGCGTCTGGCCGGCGCTGCGCAAGGATGCCTCCGTTTCGCCTGAGGGTATGGCGCGTCTGATGGTGGTCCTGAAGGCCCGGGGTGCGGCAGCGGCCCATGAGCTGATGCCGAAGCTCCTGCCGACGCTGGTCGCGCTCGGCGCCGAGACCGACAACGAGGGGAGCGCCCACCTCAGCGCCCTGATGCGGGTGCAGCCCCAGGGCCTGGCCGTTCAGATCTTCGCCGACGTGCAGCCCCAGGCCGATGGCCCCGAGCTCGATGTGGTGCTGATGAGCGTGGAGGCCATGACCCGCGGCGCCCCGCTCACCCATCAGGCCCTGCACGCCCTGATCGGCCTGCTGCCGCAGCAGTCGCCCGACCTGGAGCTGGTGTTCCGCTCCGATCGCGACGGTCCCCTGCCCCGCAAGCTGAACCGCCCCTCCCCCAAGCGGGGCTGAGCGCGGCCATGGCACGAGCGGTGCTGGTGATCGCCAGCGGCAATCCCAACAAGATCACCGAGATCGGTCGCATGCTCGAGGCCGTCGATCTCGACGTTCGGCCCCAGCCCGCGGGACTGGAGATCGAGGAAACCGGCCTCACCTACGCCGAGAACGCCCGGCTCAAGGCCGAAACGGTGGCCCGCCTCACCGGGCAATGGAGCCTGGGCGACGATTCGGGCCTCTCGGTCGACGCGCTCGGCGGGGCCCCCGGGGTGTATTCGGCCCGTTATGCCCCCACCGACGCGGAGCGGATCGCCCGGTTGCTCAACGAACTGGAGGGCAGCCTCTACCGCAGCGCCGCCCTGATCAGCGCCCTGGCTCTGGCGGATCCGTCCGGCCGCACCGTGTTGGAGGCGGAGGGGATCTGCCGCGGCGAGATCCTCACCAGACCCGTGGCGGCGGCAGGCTACGGCTACAACCGGCTGCTCTACGTCCGCGAGGCCGGCTGCACCCTGGCGGAGATGTCACACCATCAGCTCGAGAAACTGGGGAGCCGGGCCAAGGCGGCCCGCCTGATCGCCCCGGAACTCAAACGCAGGCTCGGACTCGAGGACTGAATCGCCCTGCCGGCCGGTTCAGCGGTTGATGAGCTCGATCGCCCGCAGGGCGGCGGCAGCGGCCTCGTCGATGTCACCCTCGCGGCCCGCGAGGGTGAGACGGCCATAGGCCCCCACCGCCTTCACATCCACCACGGTGATGTTGGAGGCCTTCTCGGCCTCGTTGGCGGCGATCAGGACGTAGCCGGCCGGCTCGGTCTCGAGGATGAACATGCTCATGCCGGCCTGGATCATCGAGCCCCGGCGGTTCTGGCGGTTGATCAGCACCGCATGGTCAGGCGTGATCGCCCGGATGATCTCCTCCCAGGTGACCTCGCAGCGACCCCGGCTCTCCACGCTCGTGCCCATCGCCTCCACCACCGCCTGGCCGGAGAGCAGCACGCTGCTCTGGTCGCGGTGGTAAAGCGCCAGCGATCCGAAGGCCCGCTCCACCACCTTCTGGCCAAGCCGCACGGTGCTGGCCTTGAGCGCGATGTCGGTGAGGCGGTGCACGGCCATGCCGGGCGACACCTCCAGCCAGAGGCAGGCATCCCCCGGAATCGGCAGGAATCCCTGCGACACCGTGCCCATGTAGGCCGCCAGCTGGGGCTGCAGCGAATCGAGGAACACGTAGGCCCGCAGTTCGATGGCCTGGCGCGGCTGCACCGAGGGGGCGTGGCTGCCGGTGAGCTGGACGCGGCGGGCGGGGCGGGGGTCGAGGGAGCGGTCGTTCGGCAGGCGGGGATCGATCCGTGACGAACGGGGCATCAACCTGACCTGCGGGACCGGAGCGCTCGGCGGCCTGAACGGACAGGCCGGTTCCCCAGGGGACTGGGATGGCGAGAAAGCAGATGGATCCTACCCGCTGCCCCCTCCAGCCTCCTCACCACGACGTCCCGATGCACCACGGCCAGTGTCGATGGGGAGACGCCGATCGGAGCCGGCGATCGGTGAGCGCGGCTACAGCACCCCGGCGAGCCGCCGCTACCAAGGGACACCCTCCTGGTGCTCCGATGCTCACCCCAGCAACCCGCCTGCGCCTCCAGAGCCTCATCGGCAAGATCGCCCGCGCAGAGAGCGTGACGCTCGACGAGCGGATCTACGTGCAGAAGTTCGCCGACCGCGACCGCAGCGTGGCCGGCTGGCTGCGGCGGGCCCAGCGCCAGGCGCAGTTGGAACCCGACGCCGACGGGATCGACCGCCTGCTGGCGGCGCTCGACCTGGGCGACGCCGATCCCGCCCCGCCCTACCGCCCGGGAGAGGACGACATCGGCGACTGGCTCGGTGGAGCGCCCCCCTGGCTGCGGCGCAGCTGAGCCCGCCCCGGGGCCCCGGCAACCGCAACCCGTCTCAGGCGGCGGGAACCAGGTGTCGCAGGAACCAGTCGCGGGCGGCCGCCGCGGCGGCCGCCAGACAACCCGGCTCCTCGAACAGATGGCTGGCTCCCGGTACCACCGTGAGCGCATGGAGGCCATGCATCCGGGCGGCGGCCTGCCGGTTGAGCACCAGCACCTCCGTGTCGCGCGCCCCCACGATCAGCAGGGTGGGGGCCGCCACCCGGGGCAGATCGGCCAGGGCCAGATCGGGCCGCCCGCCGCGCGACACCACCGCCGCGATCCGATCCGGCCGATCCGCCGCCGCCCGCAGGGCCGCCGCCGCGCCGGTGCTCGCGCCGAACAGGCCCAGCGGCAACGGCGCCAGGGAGGGCTGGCAGGCCAGCCAGTCGATCGCCCTGATCGTGCGGGCCGCGAGCAGGTCGATGTCGAAACGGAGCTGACCCCCGAGCCGATCGAGCCGTTCCTCCGCGGCGGTGAGCAGATCGAACAGCAGCGTGGCCAGGCCCGCCTGCTGCAGCACCCCGGCCACGGCCCGGTTCCGGGGGCTGAAGCGACTGCTGCCGCTGCCGTGCACGAACGCCACCAGTCCGGTAGGGGCGGGCGGCAGGCTCAAGGTCCCATCGAGGGCCACGCCGCCGGCGCAGATCCGGATCTCGGCCGAGGCGATCGCCATGGGATTGCCGGCGGGGGCCGATCCCACTCTGGCCACGATCGGGAACGGTGGCCCCTTGCGCGGCAGCGGGAAGCCGATAACTTCAGCCCACAATCCAGCCGTGGACGGGCCGTGGTCGCCAGACGCAGCAACGTGAAGGACGCCGGCGACGCGATCGGCCACGCGGACACCACCCAGGAGACCCTGCCCATGCCCGCCTCCTTTTCCGACTGGATCGCCGGTGCCATCGAGCAGGGGGTCAAGCCCGAGCAGGCCCTGGCGGTGGTGGGTCTGGGCCTGATGCGCGGCATGGGGAATGCCGGCTTCGATCTGCCCCTGCTTGATCAGGAGGGCGACACCGATGGCAGCGCCGGCGTGGCAGCCCTGAAGGCCCGTCTTGAGGCGATCAATCTGGCGATCCAGACCGGTGCCCCCCTCTCGACCCAGGAGGTGACCCTGCTGCTCGGCGCCCGACCGGGCACGACCCAGGTGCGGCGCGCCGGTGTCAGCGCCACCCGCATCAGCCGCAACGTCTGGCAGCTCAGCCGTGCCAGCGGCGAGGAGCGAACCCCGGCGCCCGGATTCAGCGAGGGCTTCCGGCGCCGGCTCTGAGGCCCGTGTTGCGTTTGGTCACCGCCCGTGGGGTCCACGGCACGGCAGGACTATCAAGGAAGAACCGACGCTCCTCCACGTCGTCGGCCAAGAGCGCAGCCCGTCCGCCCGATCCGTCGGGCCGCGCTCCGGAGAAGCCCCCGCACCAGGTTCGGGGGCTTTTCTGTGGGCAGCAGCCGACACCCCCACCATGGCGATGAGGCCACTCCCGGTGTTCCATCTGTCCTTTCCGGTGCTGGATCTGGAGAGCACCGAGCGCTGGTACGTGGACGGCCTCGGCTGTCGGCGCGGACGGCGCAGTGCCGAGGCCCTGGTGCTCGGCCTGGGCGGTCACCAGCTGGTGGCCCACCGGGTGAACCGGCCTCCGGAACCGCAGGCGGGCATCTACCCCCGCCATTTCGGCCTGATCTTCAGCGAACGGGCGGAGCTGGAGCAGCTCGAAGCGAGGGCCCGCGCCGCCGTCCTCCGCTTCGCCGCACCGGCGAAGACGCGGTTCCCGGGAACGCCGCTGGAACACCGCAGCCTGTTCCTGATCGATCCCTCCGGCAACTGGCTGGAGTTCAAGCACTACCGCGATCCGGAGGCGGTGACGGGGCACGGCGACATCGAGACCGTGGGCGAGGCCGACGCCGAAGCCGAGCACCCTCACCACTCGAAGGCGGGATAGATCGACATCCGTGCGGTGCCCACTGGATACGCCACAGGCTCGGGTCCGGCCGGAAAGGCCGTCACCGCGAACAGGTAGACGCCGGCGGCGGAGGGATTCTGGAACGGCCGCAGCGCCACGGTGACCGTCTGGCCGGGTGCCGGCGGCTGGGGAAAGTCGATCCGGAAGCGACGGCTGTCCGCATCGAAGCGGACCTGCACCGGTACGGCGGCACCCTCCCGCCTCGGTTCACCCAGGAAGGCGCGGCTGCGGGTCACGTCGAAATCGAAGCGCCAGTCGACACCGCTGGTCTGCTGGATCTCCAGGGCTCCGAGCCCTGCGCCTGCCTGCGATGAGAGCTCGAGCGTGAAGTAGTACTCCGCACCCCGCTCGAACACCGTGGTGTAGTAGCTGCGGAACACCACCTTCCACGGCGGTGTCAGGAAGTAGGTCTGACCCCGCAGTTCGACGGCCACCGCCGCCGGAGCAGCGAACGGCAGCAGCAGGGCCGCGACAAGGGGGAGCAGCAGACCGGGCCAGGGGCCGGAACGTGTCATCCGTCGACAGGCTTCTCGGGCGTCCCCCCATCGATCAACCCATCCTCCCAGCGGGAGAGCAGGCGTGGCACCACCAGGATCAGCACCACCAGCAGCAGCGCCCCGAGGCCGAACTCCACCACGCCGCTCAACATCCGCTCGAGGGGAATCCAGCGGCCGCCGAACCAGGCCAGGGTCACCATCGCGCCGGCCCACAGCACCGCCCCGCACACATTGCAGAGCAGAAACCGGCGGTAGGGCATGCCCACGGCGCCGGCCATCGGCCCGGCCAGCACCCGCAGCACCGCCACGAAACGGCCCAGCAGCACCGACAGGCCGGCATGGCGCAGGAAGCGTTCCCGCCAGCGCTCCATCTGCTCGGGCCGCTGACGCAGCAACGCACCCACCTTCAGCACCGCGGACCAGCCCAGCCGGCGGCCCACCAGGTAGCCGAGGTTGTCCCCCAGCACGGCACCGGTCACCGCGGCGCCGATCACCCCCGCCAGGGTGAGCTGGCCGCTGCCGGCGGCATAGCCACCGAGCAGCGTGAGGGTTTCTCCCGGCAGGGGCAGCCCGGCGTTCTCGAGCAGCATCCCGAGGAACACCACCAGATAGCCCCAGCGCTGCAGCAGCTCCTGGAGCTGCGCAGTGCCGAGATCGGGCAGCATCGGGCTCATGGACGGACCGCCGCCAGGAAGGGGCGAGGATCCTGATCACGACGGTGGCGGACCGGCAACGGATCGGGCTGGCCATCGCCATCGGCCGCGGCGGTGGACTCCAGAGCCCGGCGCAGCCGGCGGGCGGCATGCAGCGACATGTCGCGCGGCACGCTGATCCGATCCCGGAGATAGCGCAGGCCGGCCGCCGCGCCCGGCGGCGGTGGGCACACCCCGTCGCCGATCAGGGTGGTGAGAGCGCAGCGCAGCGCCGTCTCGAACCGGGTGGGATCGTCGGGGTTCACCGCGATGATCGTGCGGCGGTGCCGCAGCACCCGGGCGAGGGCCTCGGCGGCGGCGCCTGCCGGTACGGGCTGGGAGGTTTCCGGATCCGGCTCGGCCACCGGCCAGGGGCCCGCCTCGACCAGCAGCCGACAGGCCTGCTGCTCGACATTGCGGCTGGGGTGGCAGCCACCCATCTGGGGTGGCAGGTCGTGCGCGTGGGTGTGGAAATCACTCTGCGTGCCCCGGTAGGCGGGGCGCTCCTCCATCGCCCGGAACCAGCGCCCGATCGCCGGATGGCGTTCACGGATCCGATAGCCCTTGTAGAAGAACAGGCTGGCGTTCATCCGCTCGATGTAAGGCGTGATCACCACATCGGCGGTGCCGAACGAATCCAGCAGGTAGGGCCCGGGGGTGGCCTCCAGCGCCGCGGCGACCCGGGCGGCGATGCGGTCGAACTGGCGGCCGGCCTGCTCCTCCGCCGCCGCACCCAGCCCCGGTGTGCACAGCCACTGGCACCAGGCGCGAAACAGCAGCCGCTCCAGCTGACGGAGCGGGATCACGGCCGGATCGCCCATACCCTGGCCCAGCGGCCCGAAGGCCGCTTCCAGGGCCAGCAGGATGTCGTCGCTCTCGGTGATCAGGCGGCCGTCGAGCTCGACGGCCGGCAGCATGCCGGAGGGCACCCGACGCAGGAACCAGTGCTCCTTCTCCCCGTAGCAGAACATGGTCACCTTGCGGATCCGATACGGGATCCGCTTTTCCTCCAGCCACAGCCACACCTTCTGGCAGTAGGGGCACCAGGCGTGGTGATCGCGGAACAGGGTGACGCGCACCGCGTCCGGCGAGGCGCCGAACAGCCGCAGGTCGGCCTGGGCGTTGGTGGGGCCGTTCACGCGGTCGGGCGGAGGCGGGGCCAGCGGCTCGAGCTCCTCCCAGCTCAGCGGAAGGCGGGCCTGCGGCACGGCGGCAGGAGTGGAGGGGAGGGCTGACATGCCGGCGGCCTGGTGGCCCCAGGCTAGGGAGCGACGCTCGCGCCGCGGCGGAGCGGATTCCTAGGCTCCAGCCACCGATTCCTCACCCGCAGCCATGTTCGACGTCTTCACCAAGGTGATCGCCCAGGCCGACAGCCGCGGCGAGTTCCTCAGCGCTGCCCAGCTCGACGCCCTCTCCGCCGTCGTGGCCGGCAGCAACAAGCGGATGGATGCGGTCAACCGCATCACCTCCAACGCCTCCGGCATCGTCACCAACGCCGCTCGCGATCTCTTCGAGCAGCAACCCGCTCTGATCGCCCCCGGCGGCAACGCCTACACCCATCGCCGCATGGCCGCCTGCCTGCGCGACATGGAGATCGTCCTCCGCTACGTCACCTACGCCGTCTTCACCGGTGACGCCTCCGTCCTCGAAGATCGCTGCCTCAACGGCCT
>CALRKZ020000006.1:0-158672 GCA_943368365.1 Mesorhizobium carmichaelinearum | reverse complement strand
CACAACTTCCCGCTCGACCTGGCTTCGGCCGAGGCCACCCCGGTGGCGCTCACCGCTCCGGCGATCGGCTGATCCCATCCCCTTCCGCTCCCTTGGAGGCGGAACCAGGCCCCCGCTCCGGCGGGGGCTTTTTCATGCGCATGGCCGGCCGCTGGATGGGCTGATAAGTTCCGCGCAGGTCCGCCGCGCTCCATGGCCAGTGCTCCCGTTGCCGAGCACCTGCTGCTCAACCTGGCCGGGGCGGTGCGGTTCCTGCTGGAAGCGCTCTCCGTGGGGGCGGTGCTGCTGGGCCTGCTGGCGATGCTGCGCCAGGTGGGCCCGGCCCTGCGCCAGCGGCCGCGGCCGGGTGGCCTGCGGCCAACGGCCGGAGCCCGGCTCACCTTCGGCAGCTGGCTGTCGCTGGCGCTGGAGTTCCAGCTGGGCGCCGACATCGTGGCCACCACCACCACGCCCACCGGCGCGAACCTGATCCAGCTGGCGGTGGTGGCCGTGATCCGCACCTTCCTCAATCTCTTCCTGGCCAGGGAACTCGAGGCCGAGGCCCGGCTGGAGCAGCAGAGCGCCCCATGAACGTCACCGACGAACTCGCCAAGCAGCGCAACCGGGACGCGGCCGAGCGCACGCTGATGGCCTGGATTCGCACCTGCCTCTCGCTGATCAGCTTCGGCTTCGGCCTCGACAAGATCATCGGCGCGATCCGCAGCGAGGCCGGCCGTCCCGGTCACGCCGGTCTGGGGGTGCGGATGGTGGCGGTGAGCTTCGTCGTGACGGGGGTGCTGGCCCTGGCCCTGGCCACCCTTCAGCACCGTCGCTACGTGCGCCGCCTGAACCGCAACGACGTGACTTATCAAACGGAGCCCTCGATCGCGATGGCCACCGCCGTGATCATCACCCTCACCGGGGTGGTGGCCCTGGCGATGCTGCTGGTGGGCGCGATGGCCACCTGATCCCTTCCCTCCGCTCCCCCCCGGCCGATGGCCCAGGTTCCAGCGCTGTTCGTCGGCGCCACCCTGTTCACGATCATGTTCGCTCTCGGCCTGGGGCTGAGGGCCGAAGCCTTCAGCGCACTGCGGCTCAGGCCGGCCCTGGTGCTGCGGGTGCTGCTCGGATCCTGTCTGCTGGTGCCGTTGCTGGCCCTGCTGCTGCTGCATCTGCCGCTCGCGGCCGGGCTCAGCCGGCCGGCCCGGCTGGCCATCGCCCTGATGGCCGTCTCCCCCAGTGCCCCGCTCACCCTGCGCAAGGCCGGCAAGAGCGGCGGCGATCGCCAGCTGGCCGGCCTGCTCCAGTCGTGCGCGGCGATGGCGGCCATCGTCTCGATCCCCCTGATGGCCGATCTGTTCCGGAGCAGCTTCCGGCTCGACGGCTGGGACATCGGCCCGGCCGAGGTGGCGCTGCAGGTGGGCCGGGTGCAGATCCTGCCGTTGCTGGCGGGTCTGCTGCTGCGCCGCTGGCGGCCGCGCTGGGCCGATGGTCTGGAGGGCCCGCTCGATCGGCTCGCCAATGGGCTGTTCCTGCTGCTGATCGGGCTGGTGCTGATCAAGAGCGCCCCCTTGTTGCTGCCGTTCCTCTGGACCAATCGGCTGGCGCTGGCCTTCATGGCGGTGATGGTGCTGGCGGCCCTGGCCATCGGGGCCCTGCTGGCGGGCCCCGAGCCGCGTGAGCGCCTCACCGTGTCGCTCGTCACCTCGATGCGCAATCCGGGCCTGGCCCTGCTGTTCGCCGCCATCCATGCTCCCGATGTGCCGAAGGTGAAGCTCGCCGTGCTGGCCTACCTGCTGCTCACGGTGCTGCTCTCGGTTCCCTTCCTGCGCTGGCAGAGCCGCCGGCTTCGCCAGGCCTAGCGGCTGCGGAGACCGGCGGCGAGTGTGGCGCTGGGCCGTTCACCGAACAAATGGCGGTAGTCGCGGGCGAAGTGCCCCGGGCTGAGGAAACCGAAGCGGGCCGCCTCGGCCGCCACGCTGGTGTCCGTGGGACCGGCCGCCAGCAGTTTCCGCCGCACGCCGTGCAGCCGCTGCAGTTTGAGATAGGCCATCGGGCCCATGCCCAGCTGTTCGCGGAAGCCCTGGATCAGGCAGCGCCGGCCTGCATAGATCTCGCGGCAGAGCACCTCGAGCGTGACCGGCCGCTCGGGGTGGCGGGCCATCCAGTGCTGGGCCAGTTTCACCAGTTCGATCCGTGCCGGCGGGCGGCATGGAGCGGCCGGCTGGCCGTTGGCATGGACGAGGGCCTCCACCAGCAGGGACATCAGATCGTCCTGGATCAGCTGCGCGGCCCCTGGTGCCCGCAGTCGCTGCGGGCACCGCTCCGCCAGGGTGAAGAACCGCCGCAGGTAGCGGCGTACCCGCGCGAAGCGCAGGGGTTCGATCCCCAGCCAGTTGGCACGGAAGCCCTCCTCCTGGAGGGAGGGAAACCCCAGATCAGCCGCCCAGGTCCCGAAACGGTTCCGATCGATCAACACCAGGGCCAGGTCGGTGGACCCGCGGGTGGTGAGGTGAATCTCGCCGGCGGTCTGCAGCCCGAAGATCGAGGCGCCAGGCAGCTCCTGGCCATGGGAGCGGATCCCGCCTCCCTCAGCGCGATCGCTGAGATCGAGGCTGAGCAGTTGGCGGTGCCGCAGCTTGGATCCCGCGCTGTGCAGGGCCTGCCCGAAGCGCACCCGAATGAGCTGCAGCGGGCCGAGGTCCAGGGGCTGGAGGTCACCCGCCAGCGGACCGGGTGCGAGCTGGGTGAGTTGCAGTGGAAGGCCTGCCCTGGTGAGGGTTTCGGCCATCTGCTCGACGCAGCCGAAGGCCGGCATGGACGTCCGGTTGCGAAATGCACTTTTGGGATGTCGCCAGGATCCCACCGTTTCCACAATGGCGCCAGGGCCGTGCCCTGCCGCCCTCAGCCTTCGGCCTGCAGTCCCGTTCCCGTTCCGCGGCTCCGATTCCCATGCCCAACAGCCAGCCCAACATCCTCATCCTCTGGGGTGACGACATCGGTCAGAGCAACCTGAGCTGCTACAGCGACGGCCTGATGGGGTACCAGACCCCCAACATCGACCGGGTTGCCAAGGAGGGCGGCCGCTTCATCCACTACTACGCCGAACAGAGCTGCACCGCCGGCCGGGCCGCCTTCATCACCGGCCAGAGCGTGTTTCGCACCGGCCTCAGCAAGGTGGGGCTGCCGGGCGCCGAGCTGGGCTTCCGCGCCGAGGATCCCACCATCGCCGAGCTGCTCCAGCCGCTGGGCTACCGCACCGGCCAGTTCGGCAAGAACCACTTCGGCGACCGCGACGAGCATCTGCCGACGATGCACGGTTTCGATGAGTTCTTCGGGAATCTCTATCACCTCAATGCCGAGGAGGAGCCCGAGCTGCCCGACTATCCCAAGCCGGAAGACTTTCCCGATTTCCAGAAGAACTTCGGGCCTCGCGGTGTGCTGCACTGCTGGGCCAACGGCGATGGCACCCAGCGGATCGAGAACACCGGTCCGCTGACGAAGAAGCGGATGCAGAACTGCGATGAGGAGTTCCTCGCCGAGGCCAAGCGCTTCATCCGCGATGCCGTGGCCTCCGGCGAGCCCTTCTTCGTGTGGTTCAACACCACCCACATGCACTTCCGCACCCATGCCCGACCCCAGGACATCGGCCAGGCCGGGCGGTGGCAGTCGGAGTACCACGACGTGATGATCTATCACGACAACTGCATCGGCGAGATGCTCGACCTGCTCGATGAGCTGGGCATCGCCGATGACACGATCGTGATGTACAGCACCGACAACGGGCCGCACATGAACAGCTGGCCCGATGCCGGCATGACCCCGTTCCGCAACGAGAAGAACTCCAACTGGGAAGGGGCCTACCGGGTGCCGGCCCTGGTGCGCTGGCCAGGAAAGATCGCCCCGGGCACCCTCTACACCGGCATCGTCAGCCATCTCGACTGGCTGCCCACCCTGCTGGCGGCGGCCGGCGAACCCCAGATCAAGGAGAAGCTGCTGGAGGGCCACACGGTGGGCTCCAAGACCTTCAAGATCCACCTGGATGGCTACAACATGCTCGACTACTGGACTGGCCAGAGCGACAAGAGCCCCCGGGTCGAATTCTTCTACTTCTCCGACGACGGCGACCTCACCGGCCTGCGCTACGACAACTGGAAGTTCGTGTTCATGGAGCAGCGCGCCACCGGCACGCTGCAGGTCTGGGCCGAGCCCTTCACGCCGCTGCGGGTGCCGAAGATCTTCAACCTGCTCACCGATCCCTACGAGCGGGCCGACATCACCTCCAACACCTACTGGGACTGGATGCTCGACCACGCCTTCGCCCTGGTGCCGGCCCAGGTGATCGCGGGGCGGTTCCTGGCCACGTTCCAGGACTTTCCGCCCCGCCAGAAGGCGGCCAGCTTCTCGCTGGAGGATGTGATCGCCAAGATGACCTCCGCGGCCAGCGGGGGGCACTGAGGCAACGTGTTCTGCGGCGGCGCGATCTGAGCCGGCAATTCGGCAGGGCCGCACGCCGCACAGGGAGATGGCATGGTGACTGTTGGCAGCTTCGTGGGGAGCTCCCCGCCCATGACCCAGAACAGGGTCCTCCCCTTCCGGCGGGCGAGTACCGCGAGTGCTCTGCGGGGTCGATGGTGCCGGCACCATGCCGAACGGCGCAGGAGTGAGGCAACGAACAACCAGTGGATTCTCCGCTGACAGCGGCTGCCACCAGAAAGGCCATTCAGGGAGACTCGATCGTTCACCCCCTCTGTCCGACCACCCATCAGTGCGGCCGCATACCGGGGTGGCTGGGGCTGTTGTGAAGCCTGTTGGGACAGTCTTTCCGATGCTCAGCCCAATGACAGCAGCAACACAGCGCCGGCCGGTTGGTGTTGGCACGCCACCATGAATCGATCGAGTATCTTCAAGGTTGGAGGTAATGCTTTGCTTTTCCGGGGTCCATTACTGCCTGCTTCGGCACACGCTGGACAAGAAGGTGTGGCCTGATTGGATGAATCATCTGCTCGCGCGTCTCCGCGTCCGCGCCCTGGGTGTTGCGGCTCGCCTCTTGCCGGCGCCCAGGCCGGTGATGCTGACGGGGCCAGGTTCGACTCTCCATCTCGTCCGAATGATCGCCGACTGCGGTGCTCGCTCAGTCCTCGTCGTGACCGATCGGGTCCTCCAGGAACTCGGGGTCGTCGACCCGGCGCTCCATGGGCTGAAGGAGGCTGGCCTCGCCGTGACGGTGTTCTCGGAGGTTGAGCCCGATCCGACCATCGCCATCATCACGGCGGGGATCGAGCAGCTTCGGGCCTCGGGGGCGACAGCGGTGCTTGCGGTCGGCGGCGGCTCGGCGATCGACGCGGCGAAGGCCATGGTCGCTTGCGCAGCAAGCGACTGCCGTCCGGAGGCCCTCGATGGCTACTTCAAGGTCCGATCCCCCGTCCTGCCGTTCTTCGCGATTCCCACCACGGCGGGCAGCGGTTCGGAGGTCACCGTCGCGTCTGTTGTCTCCGATCCGGAGGCCGGACGCAAATTCGCCATCGTCGACAACAAGCTCGTTCCAGTGGCGATCGCGCTCGATCCGTGCCTCATGGTTGGCCTGCCTCCCCACGTGACCGCCGCCACGGGGATGGATGCCCTCACCCATGCGATCGAGTCCAATCTCTCCACCCTCGCCACTCCGGCGACGCGGGCCCTGTCGGTGGCTGCGGCGCGCGCGATCTTTCGCGATCTGCCCCGGGCGTGCACGGACGGTCGCGACATCGATGCCCGGCAGAGCCTGGCTGTCGCGTCCTGCCTCGCCGGTGTGGCCTTCACCAGGGCGAGCGTCGGCTACGTCCACGCGATCGCCCACCAACTCGGCCCGCTCTACCACCTCCCGCACGGCTATCTCAACGCGATCCTGCTGCCGTATGTGCTCGACTTCTACCTGGACGGCGCCGCCTGGCCGATGGCGGAGCTTGCACGCGCCTGTGGGCTGGGACAGGACGGCGACGACTCCCGCTCCCTCGCGAGGACTCTCATCCATGCGATCCGACGGCTGAACGCCTCCGTGGGCATCCCTTCGACGATCGAGCAGATCGCCGACCCGGACATCCCCGAGATCGTGAAGCGAGCACTGGCGGAAGCGCACGGCACCTACCCGGTGCCGGCCTACATGTCGGCCGCCGACTGCGCGACCGTCGTGCGGCGCGCGGCTGGCCGATCCGTGGCGGTGGAGGCTTGAGACATGGAGTCGTCGCCCCTCACCCTTGCCCAGAGTCTCGAACAGCAGCGCGCAGCCCATCGAGCCGATCCTTGTCCTGAGCTCGAACGGCGCAGAGGCCACCTCGCGGCACTGCACCGCTTCCTCCAGGAGAACGAGGTGGCGATCATCGAAGCCATCGAAGCCGACTTCGGCGTGCGACCGGCGAGCGAGACACGTCTGCTCGAGCTCTTTCCGGTGCGTCAGGGCATCCGCGATGCCACACGGCATCTCGCGAAGTGGATGCGTGCACAGCGCCGATCGGTCGACCGACTGATCTTCCCTGGTGCCAGCAACCGTGTCGTCCCCCAGCCGCTCGGGGTGGTGGGGGTGCTCGTTCCCTGGAACTTCCCGATCCAGCTCTCGTTCGGCCCGCTCATTGACATCCTCGCCGCTGGCAATCACGCCATGGTCAAGATGTCGGATCGATCCGCCCACCTCGCACGTCTCCTGATCGAGGTCTTCCCGCGCTACCTGCCGCCCGAAAAGGTCGCCTTCTTCGAAGACCTCGGACGAGGCCCGGAGTTCTCGAAGCTCCCGTTCGACCACATGCTGTTCACCGGTTCGAGCGGCGTCGGACGCGCCGTCATGGCCTCTGCGGCGGAGAACCTTTGTCCGGTGACGCTCGAACTCGGAGGCAAGGCCCCGGCGGTGGTCGCCCCCGACTTTCCGCTCGCGACGGCCGCCCAGCGCATCCTCTGGGCCAAGTGCATGAACGCCGGCCAGGTCTGCGTCAATGTGGATTACCTCTTCCTGCCCGAAGAGAGCATCGACGCGTTCGTCGCGCAGGCGAAGCGGCTCGTCGCAGAGCGTTATCCCGATCTGAACGGACCTGACTACACCACGATCATCGATCGGCCTGCCTTCGATCGGCTCGTCGCGACGCTCGAGGATGCCAAGGCGCGTGGAGCGACCGTCATCAATCTGGCGCCGGACCAGCAGCTCGATGCCCGTCGCCGCAAGCTTGCCCCGCACATCGTTCTCGGGGTGAACGACGAGATGACGATCATGAGGGAGGAGATCTTCGGACCTTTCTTGCCCATCAAGCCGTATCGCGAGGCCGAAGAGGTCATCGCTTACGTCAACGGGCACGACCGTCCCCTGGCGTTCTATCCGTTCACCCGAGACAGGCGCCTGGCCCAGCGCTACATCACCGAGATTCTCTCAGGCAGCGTGGCTGTGAATGAGGCGATCGTGCAGGTGGGACAGCACGACCTCCCGTTCGGCGGCGTCGGGGCGAGCGGCATGGGGCACTACCATGGCTATGAGGGCTTTCTGACGTTCTCGAAGCTCCGACCAGTCTTTCGCCAGGGGCGCTTTTCGTCGATCCAGATGGCACTGCAGCCGCCTTACGGTAAGCGTGCGAAGCGCATCATGGATTGGATGTTCATGTTGCGAGGTTAGCGATTGCAGCGGCCTCTTCCGGATCGCGCATCACGTAACGCACATCTCGGAATGGCATGAGCCTGTCGGCATCCGGCCAGGCCTGGAACCAATCGGTGATGACAGACGATCACGGTTGGGGCCTTGCGCCTCGTTCCGCTTGAGGACAGTCAGTCAGTGGGGTCTCTCGCCCGAAGATCCACGGTGGAGCCACCAGCGGACGACACGCGTGATCGGACCACGCAGCAGCAGGTAGGGCACGAAGGCGAGCAAGCCCGCCATGATCACCGCTTCGGCGGGATGGAACGTGTCGAAGACGAGGGCTTGGTAGATCAGGTCCATGACCAGGCCGAGGAGGATGACCCGCGCCGTGGAGATCAGGCCCTCGTGCAGCCGACGGCTTCGCTTCGTTGGGTTGCTGAGAAGTGTCCAGAGGTAGGGATTGCGCCCGGTTCGCGCGTCCTTGCTGCCATCGATCAGCGCCGCCAGCGACGCCATCACCGGCTGCAGAACGAAACGGAATGTCATCGGCCCGCCTGGACGGTTCAGCAGGTTCTGCCAGATGCGCTCAAGGACAGACAGCGAAACTCCGTGCATGGCCGCCCCAAGAACGACCATGGCGACCATCAGCACCAGCACCCATCGCGCCAGAACGATCTTCGTCCTCGATTCCGTTTCTGGCATCGGGGCATCATCCGGCATGGCGTGGCGGCCTCGGGGGCGGGCCAGCTCGTCCGCCCGAACAACCAGGCCCTCGCGTCGGCGGGTGGGCCCCTACTCCGTTTGGGTGTTCACCTGCGGCAAGGGCGGTAAGGCAGGTGGTGGCAGCACCTCCAGCTCCGGGGGATTGGGGGCTGTGTCCGGTCCGATCAGATCCACCGCGGTGCGTTGCACCATCAGCCGGAATCGCAGGGGCGCCTGGCTGCGGTTGATGAACTCCTGCACGGCGGCCACCTGATTGGGCGTGGGCAGGTCCGGATTGGTCACCCGCACCCGGGCGCGGATCAGCGGCGGGTTCTGTTGCCAGTCGATGCTGAGGCCCACCAGATCGATGGCGGGATCGCCGCCGAGGGTGATCGTGCTGCTGCGCAGGCGCTGCTCGATGGTGGCCTCCAGCTGCTGGGCCTTGTTCTCCTGCCGGGTCTGGTTCACCAGGCGGAAGAAGCTGCTGCCCAGCGGAATCACCAGCAGGGCGGTGAGGGCCACGCTGGTGAGGCCGAGCCGGCTGTGGAACAGCCGGCGCCGGTACACCTTCTCGAGCGTCGCCAGCGAGGCCATCGCCCCCACCATGATCCCGAGCAGATTGGTGGCGAACAGCAGCAGCGCCCCGTAGGCCTGCATCCAGTAGGAGGAAGCCAGCAGGATCCCGACCACGCACATCGGCGGCACCAGGGCCACGGCGATCGCCAGGCCGGCCAGCGCCGAGATCGCGTCCTTCCGCAGCTTGGCGTACATGGCCACCGCTCCGGCCACCAGGGCCACGCCCAGATCCAGCAGGTTGGGGCTGGTGCGGTTCATGACCTCGCTGCCGAAGCTGGGGAAGGCCACCAGATGGCCCACCGCCATCGCCAGCAGCACGCAGATCACCACCCCCAGCAGCAGGGTGCGCAGGGCCCGCAGGAACATCGGCAGCCGCCCCCGCAGGATCTCGAAGGCCATCGCCTGCAGCGGCATGATCCAGGGGGCCACCACCATGGCGCCGATCACCACCCCGGGGCTGTTGGCCAGCAGGCCCAGGGTGGCGATCAAGGTGGCGCCGACGGTGAGCACCACGAACACCTGGTTGAAACTGGCGTCATGCTCGAATTCCAGCCGTAGTGCATCGAGTCGACCGTCCTCTGGTGAGGCGGCGGTGCTGGTCATCGCGGAAGCGGGTGTGGTTGGCCGGCGCCAATGATGCCACGAGGCTTAGGCCCTTCCTGATATCTGGCAGCGGTTACATTCCGGGATGTCGAGACACGATGTGGATCGTGGTGAGGTCTGCAGAAGTGATCCCCTCAGCGTAGATCTCGCGTTCTTCACAGGCCGGCGCCTCGACCATCCACCAGAACGAGCGGGCCTGATCGCTGTAGGCTGCCAATGATGCGCCCAAGGCCCTTACGCCCGATGGCTGGAACCGTCGACCCCTGCTCGTGTGCCGGGCACGCCCAGCCTCCCCTCCAAGGGTGCGAGGCCAGCGGCGGCCACTGAGATCCTCGCTGGAACCGCAGGCTGAGAGCCATGTCGCGCCCTGAAGCCGCCTCCAGCCCGGGACGCCCCCCGGCGCGGGACATGGTGTGGATCCCGGGGGGCCCTTTCCGCATGGGCTCCGACCATCACTACCCGGAGGAGGCCCCGGCCCACGAGGTGCGGGTGAAGGGGTTCTGGATCGACCGCAAGCCGGTCACCAATGCCCAGTTCCTCAAGTTCGTGAAGGCCACCGGCCACCGCACCCTGGCCGAGCGTCCCGCCGATCCGGCCCTCTACCCCGACGCGCTGCCCGAACGGCTGGCCCCGGCCTCGATCGTGTTCGTCCCGCCCGCGGGGCCGGTGGGCACCGGCGATCCCTACCGCTGGTGGCAGTACGTGAGCGGTGCCGACTGGCGCCATCCGGAAGGACCGGGCAGCTCGATCCGTGGCCGTGAGCAGCACCCCGTGGTGCATGTGGCCCACGAGGATGCGCTGGCCTACGCCGCCTGGATCGGCAAGCAGCTTCCCACCGAGGCGGAATGGGAGCGGGCCGCCTGGGGCGGGCGCGAGAACGCCGAATTCGCCTGGGGGGAGGAGCTGCATCCCGGCGGCCGGCCGATGGCCAACACCTTCCAGGGCGACTTTCCGCACCACAACACCCTGCTGGACGGCTATGCCCGCACTTCGCCGGTGGGCGTCTTCCCGGCCAACGGGTTCGGCCTGTTCGACTGCATCGGCAACGTGTGGGAGTGGACCGACACCTGGTATGGCGACCATGCCAGCAGCCTCGGGCGATCCGAACAGGGCGATGAAGGCTGCTGCGCCACCGCCGGGGAGGCCCGCGAGGCCAGCATCGATCGCGACAGCCAGCACGCCGGAATGCCGCGCAAGGTGGTGAAGGGCGGTTCCTTCCTCTGCGCGCCCAGCTACTGCCGCCGCTACCGACCCGCGGCCCGGATGGCCCAGGGCATCGACACCTCCACCGGCCACATGGGTTTCCGTTGCGTCGTCAGACCCGGCCGCTAACTCGATGTCAGCGTCCAAGCGATCCACCTGGTACACCCGCCGGCAGCGGCGCCGCGCCTCCCCCTTCTTCCGGCTGCTGGACCGTTCCTTCGGGTTCCGGATCCTGGTCGCCGCCACGCTGTCCTTCCTGTTGCTCGCGCTCGTCAATCGCTTCGACAACTGCCATGGCGCCGAAGCGTTGGAGCAGTGTCTCACCAGCGATTTCCTCGATGTCATCAGCATCGATCATGTGGAATCGTTCAGCATCGTGACGGCGGCCCTGGTGTATGTGCTGGAGGCGGGCCGCCGCAAGGAACGCGAGCATCAGGAGCAGTTCAGCCTGATCCTGGCGCAGCGGGAAGGAGGTGTCAGGAGCAGTCTTGGCCGCATTCGTGCCATCGAGGATCTGGCCGCGGATGGCATCTGGCAGGACGATTTCGACCTGCGGAACACGAATCTGGAAGGATTGAGGATTCCGTTCAGTCGCTGGCGCGGTGCCGACTTCACCAACACGGTGTTGCGCCAGGCCGATCTCCGTGCGGCGGATCTGCAGGGGGCGAACTTCACCGATGCCGATCTGAGCGGCGCCGATCTCAGCGGCGCCGATCTCAGCCAGGCGAATTTCACCCGGGCGAATCTTTCCCTGGCCGATCTGCGTGGCGCCAGGCTGGCCGGCGCCGTGTTCCAGGATGCCGTTCTTCACCAGACACGCTCCGATCAGCCGCTCAGGGCGGAGAACGGGATGGAACCAAAAGCCGATGGTCGGACTTGAACCGACGACCTACTGATTACGAATCAGTTGCTCTACCGCTGAGCTACACCGGCAACCCCGTGAAACTAGCATTCGGTGATCCTCAGCCGCCCAGGCGCCAACGCCATGCGATCCAAGCCGGGCTCCAAGTCGTCTGAGCTCGATCCCGACCTGCGGGCCCGGCTCGTGGAGGAGTTGCGCAGCCCCTGGCGTGGACTGCGCCGGGCTCTGTGGTTCGCCCTGGTGGCCTCGGCGGGCCTGGGGCTGGCCACGATGGCCATGCGGGCTTCGGCCGGTGCCGAGGTGGCGTCAGCCGACCTGCTGATCCAGGTCGGGGCTCTCGGCCTGTTCGGGGGGCTGCTCTGGTTCGACAGCCGCCGGGGCAGCGGCGGCTGAGGCCGCCATGGCTGCGAGGGCCAGGGGATCCGGCAGCAGCAGCGGCAGACCAAGCACCAGCCGTTCGCTCTCCAGTCGCTCGCCGCTGAGCGCCGCGGCGGCCTGAAGCTCCGCCTCCGGGCGCGTCAGCAGCCAGGCCGCCTGCAGCGCCTGCTGCCATTGCCAGAGGATCAGCGCCTGCAGCGGCACCGCCAGCAGCAGCGTCAGCAGCCGCGAGCCATCCACCAGCGGGGTGAGGCCGGCGGCCTGGGCCGCCATGCCGTCGAGCCGCCAGAGCAGCGGTAGCAGCAGCATGGCCCCGAAGGCGCCCCCCAGCTTCACCACCAGCGGAGACTGGAGGCCGCTGAGGCGCCGCTGCAGATCGCGCCGGCCCCGTGAGGGGGTGCGCACGAGCAGCAGCGACCACACATCCGCCGGACGTTTCCAGAGCGCCAGGGCCGGCAGCAGCGACCCCAGCCCCCAGCAGAGGACGCGCTCAAGCCCCGGGAGCCGGCCGGGATCAGCCCCGGCCAGAATCAGCAGCAGGCCGAGCAGCTCGGCAGGGATGGCCGCCAGCCCGAGCAGCTGCAGCCACAGCAGGGGCTCGCTGCGGGGGTTCACCTCAGGTGCTCAGGGTGCGGCGCTGGGTGACCAGCTTGTAGGCCTCGACCCGGTCGCCCTCCTCCCAGTTGGCGAAGCGATCGCAGCCGATGCCGCATTCGAAGCCGGTGGCCACTTCCTTCACGTCGTCCTTGTTGCGGCGGAGGGAATCGAGGTCGCCCTCGAACACCACCTGCTTGCCGCGATGGACCCGCACCTTGCAGTTGCGCTGCAGCTTGCCGCTGGTGACGTAGCAGCCGGCCACGGCGCTCTTGCCGATGGTGAACACCGCCCGCACCTCGGCCTCGCCCAGCGACTCCTCCACCATCTCGGGCTCCAGCAGCCCCTCCATCGCCAGCTGGATGTCCTCCAGCAGCTTGTAGATGACGTCGTAGTCACGCACGTCGACGCCGGTGGCATCGGCGGCACGGCGGGCGCCGGGCGCCATCGAGGTGTTGAAGCCCACGATCACGGCGCCGGAGGCGGCGGCCAGATCCACGTCGGTTTCGGTGATCTCGCCCGGTGCCGAAAGCAGCACCCGCACCTGCACCTCGCCCTGGGGCAGCTGCTCGAGCGAGCCGAGGATCGCCTCCACGCTGCCCTGCACGTCGGCCTTGAGGATGAGGTTGAGCTCCTTGAGCTCCCCTTCGCTGGCCTGGCCGGACATCGACGCCAGCGACACCCGCCGGGAGGCCATCTGCTGGGCCAGTCGGGTGGCGCGGGCCTCGTTGGCCCGCTCGCCCACCACGGAGCGGGCGGTCTTCTCGTCGGGGTAGACCTCGAACTCGTCACCGGCGGTGGGCACCTCGCTGAAGCCGAGGGCCTCCACGGCGGAGGAGGGGCCGGCGGTCTTCACCCGCTTGCCGGTGTCGTCGACCATGGCGCGCACCTTGCCGAGCACCGGGCCCGCGGCCAGCACGTCGCCGGCCTTGAGGGTGCCGTTCTGGATCAGCAGCGTGGCCACCGGTCCCTTGGCCTTGTCGAGGTGGGCCTCGATCACGGTGCCGCGGGCCATCCGGTCGGGGTTGGCCTGCAGATCCTCCACCTCCGACACCAGGAGAATCATCTCCAGCAGCTTGTCGATGTTCTCGCCCTTGATGGCGCTCACCGGCACCATCACGGTGTCGCCGCCCCAGTCTTCAGCCACCAGTTCGTGGCCGGAGAGTTCCTGCTTCACCCGCTCGGGCGAGGCCCCCTCCTTGTCGATCTTGTTGATCGCCACCACGATCGGCACCTCGGCGGCCCGGGCATGGCTGATGGCCTCCAGGGTCTGGGGCCGCACGCCGTCGTCGGCGGCCACCACCAGCACGGCCACGTCGGTCACCTTGGTGCCGCGGGCCCGCATGGCGGTGAAGGCCTCGTGGCCCGGCGTGTCGAGGAAGGTGATCCGCCGCTCCTCGCCGGCGTGGGGAATCTGCACCTGGTAGGCGCCGATGTGCTGGGTGATGCCGCCGGCCTCACCGGCGGCCACGCGGGTCTTGCGGATCGCATCGAGCAGGCTGGTCTTGCCGTGGTCGACGTGGCCCATCACCGTCACCACGGGCGGGCGGCGGATGAGGTGAGCCATGTCGCTCTCCTCGATCATCTCCACCGTCTTCTTGGCGGCTTCCTGGACGTCGTCCTCGAGCACCGGCACGCCGAACTCGTCGGAGACCGTCTCGATCGTGGAGAGATCGAGGGTCTGGGTGACGGTGGCGATGATCCCCTTGAAGAACAGGGATTTGATGATCTCCGAGCTCTCGACGCCCAGCCTGTCGGCCAGTTCCTGCACGGTGAGGTTGCCCTCCGGCACGATCAGCATCTCCGGCCGGGTGGCCTTGGCCTCGCGGGCGGCCCGCAGCTCCATGGCCCGGCGGCGCTGACGCTGGCGGGTGGTCTCCTTGCGCCGCTTCCGCATGGCCACCACCGGCTTGACGCCGGCGGCCGCCCCCTGCATGTGGCGGGGCTTGCTGGGCCTGGCCAGGCTGGCCTGCAGCACCAGGGCTTCCTGTTCGCCGGCGTAGCCGCTGGTTTCGGCGGTGAGCGCATCATCGTTCTCGCCGATGATGTGCACCTTCTGGCGCTGCTTCTGCGGCGACTTGCTGCGCAGGGCCTCGAGCTTGGCGCTGTCGTCCCACTCGGGCCGCCGGGCGCGGCCGGGGCCGGCCGGCTGCGGGGTGCGGAAGGCGGGGCGCTTCGGCGGGGCCGGCGGCGTGGCGGTGAGGCGGGGGGCTTCTCCCGGAGCACCGCTGCCCGCCTCGCCCCGTTCCGGACGGCGCGGCGGGGGTGCCACCGGCCGGGCACCCGGCTTCTGCAGCTGCATCAGTTCGCCGGGGGCCACCGGCTTGCGCATGCCCTGGGGGATGCCGCCGGGGCGCACCGGCGCTCCAGGCCGGGCCGGGATGCCGGGACCGGCGGCGTCGCGGCGGATGGGTTTGCCGACCAGTTCGAGCGGACCCCGTCCCTGGGGCGGGCGTCCGGTGGGCGGGGCGGGGCGCTGCGGCGCGCCGGCACCGGCCGGGCGCTGGCTGAGGCTGGGCCGGCCGGAGGGGGAGGCGGGCCGGCTGCCGCCTGCGGCGGGCTGGCCCGACTGGGGCCGGCCGACGAGCTGGGGTTTGCTGGGGGCACCGGCCGCCGGCCGCACCGGGGCACCGGGGCGCTGGGGCAGGGCCGGGCGGGCCGGGGCCGGGGCGCTGCCGCGCGGCACCGGCCGGGGGCTGGTGGCGGGGCGGGGGCTCGCGGGCGCCGGCGTGTCGGCCTTGCGCACCGGTGGCGCCGCCGCCGGCTTGACGGGGGCCGCGGGCCGGGCCGGTGGCGGGGCGGCCGCTGCGGGGCGTGCCGGCGCCGGCGGCGCCACGGGCTTGGCGGGGGCCGCCGGCCGCGCCGGGGCGGCCACCACCACCGGTGGCCGGGGCATCGACGGCTTGGCCGGGGCAGCGGGTTTGCTCATCGCTGGTGCCGGTGCCTGTGCCGGCGGCTGGGGCCGGGGGGCGGCGGCCGGAGCCGGGGCCGGAGGGCGCAGCGGCTGGGGTGGCGCGGTGGCGGCGGGGCCGGCCGGGGCGGCTTTCTTCACCGTGAGGATCGCCTTGGCGGGTTCGGCCGGGGCGGCCGGGCGGGCGGGCGCGCCGGGGCGGGTCGCCGCGGAGGGGGCGGGGGCACCGATCAGGCCGCGGATGCGCTCGGCTTCGTCGTCGCTGATCGAGCTGCTGTGGCTCTTGGCGGCGATGGACAGTTTTTCGGCGGCTTCGAGCACGTCCTTGTTCTCCAGGCCCAGGTCCCGGGACAGCTCATAAATTCTGACTTTGCCGCTGCTGGTCATTCAGGTCTCCGATCGGTCGGGGCACCGGGTGCCGCCGGGCCCCACGCGCGGTGCGGCCACTGTTCATCTTGCCTCAGAGGCTGCGTGGGGGTCGGTGGCCAGCCGCTGCTCCAGCGCCGCGTAGATGGAATCCGCAACCTGGCAGCGCAGCGCCCGCTGCAGCCGTTTGCGGCGGCGGGCCTCCTCGAGGCAGGGGCGGCAGCGGCAGAGGTAGGCCGAGCGGCCCATCCCCCCATCCAGGGCCAGGCCCCCCTGCGCCAGGCGGATCACCCGCCAGAGCAGGGCGCGATCCTGCAGCGTGCGACAGGAGACGCAGCGGCGCAGGATCGGACGCCCGCTCACCGGGCCGCGTCGCCGGCTTCGGCGGCCTCGGGTTCCTGGGTTGCCTCGTCCGCGGGCTCCTCGGCCGCGGGCTCCTCCGCCAAGGGCTCCTCCTCCTCGGCGTAGCCCTCTTCCTCAAGCTCGTCCTCGGGCAGGGGGTAGAGCTCCCGCAGGCGGGCGTCCTCCTCGGCACGGGCCGCCTGCTCGGCCGCGAGGCGCGCCTCCGCCTCGGCCTGCTGCCGCTCGTCCTCCTCGCGCAGGGCGATCAGTTCGGCCACCCGGCTGTCCTCGGAGGCCTGGTCGTACTCGGCGGCGTTCTTGATGTCGATCTTCCAGCCGGTGAGACGCGCCGCCAGGCGCACGTTCTGGCCCTCGCGGCCGATCGCCAGGCTGAGCTGATCGGGCGGCACCAGCACGTGGGCATGGTGCCCCTCCGGATCCACCAGCCGCACCATCTCCACCCGGGCCGGGCTGAGCGAGTTGGCGATGTACTGGCCGGGATCGGGAGACCAGCGGATCACGTCGATCTTCTCGCCGCGCAGCTCGTTCACCACCTGCTGGATGCGGGAGCCGCGGGCACCAATGCAGGCCCCCACCGGATCCACCTCACGCTCAACACTGTCGACAGCCACCTTGGTGCGGGGGCCGACGGCGCGGGAGGGGGGATTGGCCTCACGGGCCACGGCCACGATCCGCACCGAACCCTCCTGGATCTCGGGCACCTCGTTCTCGAACAGATAGACCACCAGGCCCGCATTGGCCCGGGAGACGAACAGCTGGGGACCGCGGCGGGGCACCTCGCTCACCTCCTTGAGGAACACCTTGAAGGTGGCGTTGGCGCGGTAGTTGTCGTTGGGCAGCTGGTCGCGGCGGGGCAGCTCCGCCTCCACCTCCGGCCGGCCCAGGCCGCTGCTGACGGCCATGATCACGCTCTGGCGCTCGAACCGGATCACCCGGGCGGTGAGCACCGGATCCTCCAGATCGGCGAATTCCTCCTGGATCATGCGGCGCTGCTGGTCCCGCAGCTTCTGGGCCAGCACCTGCTTGGTGGTGGCGGCGGCCATCCGGCCGAAGTCGTCCTTCTCGGGCGTCACGTCGAGCACGACGGTGTCGCCGATCTGGGCGTCTTCGGCCACCTGCTGCACCTCGGCCAGGGCGATCTGGTGGTCTTCGCTCTCCACCTCCTCCACGATGATCTTGCTGGCGAGCACGCGGTAGCCCTCCTCCTCCAGATCGAGGGCCACGTCGAAGTTGCTGAAATAGTCCTCCTCGAAGGGGTCTTCGCTGATGCCCAGGTAGAGGGTGCGGCGGTAGCGCTCGTAGCCCTTGAGCAGCGCCTCGCGCAGGGCCGCCTCAACCACCTGGGTGGGCAGCTTCTTCTCCTCGCTGATGTCCTCGATCAGGTTCGCGAGACCGGGGAGGAGAACGAGTGCCATCGGGTGAGTCGGATTGGTAAAGGCGGAGGGGGGGGAGGAAGCCGGAGGCTCACTCCTTCGGGGTGGTCAGCCGGACGGAGATCACGTCGCTGCGGGGGATCCGGCTGGTGCGGCCGCGGATGTTCAGGTGAACGGCCGTCGCATCGCGCTCCAGCAGCAGCCCTTCGCGCCGCTGCTCGGCACCCCGGCCATCCCGGCAGTGCACCTCCACCGGGAAACCGCGGAAGCTGCGGAAGTCCCGGTCGTCGGTGAGCTCCTCGCCGATGCCGGGGCTGCTGATCTCCAGAACATACGCCTCGGGCAGCAGTTCGGCGTTGTCGAGCGCCTCGCTCAGCACGCCGCTGAAGCTGGCGCAGTCGTCGAGGCTCACATCGCCGCCGTCGGCCCGCCGCAGTTCCACCACCAGGGTGAGCGGCAGCCGGTGGGTGTGGATGTGCACCCCCACCAGCGCGTAGCCGGCGGCCTCGGCCAGCGGCGCCGCCAGATGTTCCAGGGGGGGGATCAGCGGATGGGACACCGGCCGGGGGGAGCGGTTCAAGGGGCCCGACCGGCTCCCGCAGTGACCTGCCCCCGCTCGTGCGGCCGGTGCCTGGGGCCCCGGAGCCGAACGCGGAGTGATGCCCGCCGGGCATGGATCGAGCCTAGGGGATGCCGGTGCGGCCCCCTCGCCGCCCGCTCAGGCCGGCCCGCCGGAGGGCAGTCCCCCGGAGGCCAGACCGCCGCCCTGCGGGGTGTCGAACATGCCCAGGCTCGGGGCTTCGCCGTAGTAATCGTCGGCCTCCACCTCGCCCCGCAGGGCGGCGTCCTGGTTGAGGCAGCGCTGGGGTTCGCGTACGTACTGGCAGACCCGCGCCCACAGCTTGGCCCGCGTTCCCGGTGCGCCCTGGCTGAACAGCACCCGGTCCTGTCCGCCGACCATCCCGAGGATCTCCACCTGGCAGAGACTGCAGCGCACACGGGTGCCGGGGGGGATCGAGGCCATGGCCTGGGAGTGCACTTGCGGCAACTTAGGGTGAAGCCGCAGGCCGTGGTTCCCACTGTTGCGACGCCGAAAACAGCGGCGGCGGGCGTGGCGGCGGGGCGACACGCCGGCTCCGCCGGTGCGGGTTCTCCAGCTCAGCGATCCCCATCTGCTCGCTGACGGACAGGGTCGCTACCGGGGCCGCTGCCCCCTGGCCCAGCTGCGCCACGGGCTGCGCCAGGCCCTCGCCCAGGTGGGCGGCGCCCCGGATCTGTTGCTGATCAGCGGCGATCTCTGCCAGGACGAAAGCCTTGGCGGCTACGTGCGGCTGCGCGAGCTGCTGGCGCCGCTGGCCCTGCCGGTGGCGCTGCTGAGCGGCAACCACGACCATCCGGCCCTGCTGCGGGCCGCCCTGGGCCGCCGGGCGCTGCTGGGGCCGGCGGTGCTGCCGCTGGGGGCCTGGCGGCTGGTGCTGCTGGAGAGCCATCGGCCCGGCCGCGTCGAGGGCTGGCTGGGCGAGGGGCAGCTCCGCTGGCTGCGGCAGGAGCTGGCGGCGGCCGGCGGACCGGTGCTGGTGGCCGTGCACCATCCGCCGCAGCCGATCGGTGATCCGCTCTTCGATGCCATCGCGCTGGCCGATGGTGCCGCCCTGCTTGCGGCGCTGGCCGCGGCCCCCGCCGTGGCGATGGTGGTGTGCGGCCACGTGCATCAGCACTGGCAGGGGGCGCTGCCGGGGCGGCCCGAGGTGCCGGTGCTCAGCTGCCCCTCCACCCTCTGTGCCTTCCCGGCGGTGCAGCGCTGTCCGCTGGGCCGGCCCCACGACCCCGGCGCCCGGCTGCTGGAACTGGGGCCCACCGGCCGCTGGCGCCAGCGGCTGCTGCGCTGGTCGGCCCTGCCGGCCGCTGCGGAATCCGGCTGAGGGTGCCTAGCCTCCACCCCATGCCCCGTCCCGCCCTGCCCATCCCCGTGGTCCGCGTCCTGGCCGCCCTGCTGGCCGTCTGGCTGGGCCTGGCGCTGCCCCAGCCGCTGCAGGCCGCGATCCCCGAGGCCGCCGTCTCGGCCGCGCCGGCGGTGAGCCAGGCGGTGAGCCCGCCGCCGCCCCCGAAGGTGGCGCCGGCCGCTCCACACAGCTTCGTGGCCGAGGCGGCCCGCCGCGCCGCGCCGGCGGTGGTGCGGATCGACACCGAGCGCAGCGTGGCCCGCGAGGCCTTCGATCCCTCCCTGCTGGATCCGCTGCTGCGCGATCTCTACGGCGATCCCTCCCGCAGCAGCCGGGAGCGGGGCCAGGGTTCGGGCGTGGTGATCGACGCCGGCGGCCTGGTGCTCACCAATGCCCACGTGGTGGACCGGGCTGATCTGGTGGAGGTGACCCTGCCCGACGGCCGCCAGGTGGACGGCAGCGTGGAGGGATCCGATCCCGTCACCGACCTGGCGGTGGTGCGCATCCCGGCCCTTTCGGGGCTGAAGGCGGCGCCGCTGGGCGATTCCGAGGCCCTCGAGGTGGGCGACTGGGCCATCGCTCTGGGCAGCCCCTACGGCCTGGAGCGCACCGTCACTCTCGGCATCGTCAGCAGCCTGCACCGCAACATCACCAGCCTGGGCTTCGCCGACAAGCGCCTCGATCTGATCCAGACCGACGCCGCCATCAACCCCGGCAATTCCGGCGGCCCCCTGATCGACGCCTCCGGTGCCGTGATCGGCATCAACACCCTGGTGCGCTCCGGCCCGGGCGCCGGGCTGGGCTTCGCCATCCCGATCAACCTGGCCCGCCGCGTGGCCGAGCAGCTGCGTGACGGCGGCCAGGTGGTGCACCCCTATCTGGGGCTGCAGCTGGTGCCGCTCACCGCGCGCCGCGCCCGCGACAACAACCGTGACCCCGATGCGGTGCTGCAGCTGCCGGAACGGGACGGTGCCCTGGTGCAGCGGGTGCTGCCCGACAGCCCGGCCGAGGCGGCCGGGCTGCGCCGCGGTGATCTGGTGGTGGCCGCCGCCGACGCGCCGGTGCGGGATCCCGCCGCCCTGCTGGAACGGGTGGAGGCCTCGCGGGTGGGCGAGAGCCTGCCGCTGAAGGTGGTGCGCGGCAGCCGCGAGCTGCAGCTCGCGATCCGGCCCGCCGCGCTGCCCCGGCCCACCTGAGGCCCCTTGCTACGGTCACGGCCCCGTTTCCGTGTCACCGATGGCCGATCTGCAGGACCGCATGAAGGAGGCGGTAGCCACCGCCGCCGTCGGGCAGATCCGCGACGGCATGGTGCTGGGCCTGGGCTCCGGCTCCACAGCCGCCCTGATGATCCGTGAGCTGGGGGCCCGGCTGCAGCGGGGTGAGCTGCGCGACATCACCGGCGTGACCACCTCCTTCCAGGGCGAGGTGCTGGCCGCCGAGCTCGGCATTCCGCTCAAGAGCCTCAACGCCGTGAGCCGCATCGATCTGGCGATCGACGGCGCCGACGAGGTGGATCCCTCCTTCCAGCTGATCAAGGGCGGTGGCGCCTGCCATGTGCAGGAGAAGCTCGTCGCCTGCCGCGCCGATCGCTTCGTGGTGGTGGTGGACAGCACCAAGCTGGTGGAGCGGCTCAACCTGGGCTTCCTGCTGCCGGTGGAGGTGCTGCCCGGAGCCTGGCGGCAGGTGAAGGCCCAGCTGGCCGATCTCGGCGGCGCCGCCGAGCTGCGGATGGCCGTGCGCAAGGCCGGCCCGGTGGTGACCGATCAGGGCAACCTGGTGCTCGACGTGCGCTTTGAGGGCGGCATCGCCGACCCGGTGGGGCTGGAATCCACGATCAACAACCTTCCCGGCGTGCTGGAGAACGGGCTGTTCGTGAACCTCACCGACCAGGTGCTGGTGGGCGAGATCGTCGACGGCGTTCCGGGCGTGCGGGATCTGGTGAAGCGCTGAGCGGCCGGCGAGGGCCGGCGCGGCGGTTTGGCCCGGGCCCCCTTCAGCCGAGTCGCCGCCGCACCGATTCGGCGTGGCTGTGGAGCCCCTCGCTGTCGGCCAGGGTGATCACCGCCGGGCCGGTGGCCTCGAGGGCCTGGCGGTTGAAGGCGATCAGGCTGGTGTGGCGCAGGAAGGTCTCCACGCTCAGGGCACCGGCGAAGCGCGCCGTGCCGGAGGTGGGCAGGGTGTGGTTGGGGCCGGCCAGGTAGTCGCCCACCGCCTCGGGGCTCCAGGCGCCGATGAAGATCGCGCCGGCGTGCTGGATCTGCTCGGCCAGGGGCTCGGGCCGCTCCACCAGCAGCTCCAGGTGCTCGGGGGCGAAGCGGTCGCTCAGCGCCGCCGCCTGCTCCAGTGATTCACACTCCACGATCAGGCCCCAGTCGCGCAGAGCGGCGCGGCTGAGCTCGGCGCGGGGATGGCGGCTGAGCTGCTCCTCCAGCGCCCGCGGCACCGCCTCGGCCAGGGCGGGGCTGGTGGTGAGCAGGATCGCGGCGGCCAGCGGATCGTGCTCGGCCTGGGCCAGCAGGTCGGCCGCCACGTGCTGGGGGTCGGCGCTGCGGTCGGCGATCACCAGCACCTCGCTGGGGCCGGCCAGCGAATCGATCGCCACCCGCCCGTACACCGCCTTCTTGGCCAGGGTCACATAGAGGTTGCCGGGTCCGGTGATCACGTCGACCCGCGGGATCGACTCGGTGCCGTAGGCCAGGGCCGCGATCGCCTGCGCCCCGCCCACCCGGTAGATCTCCTCCACCCCGGCCAGGTGGGCGGCCGCCAGCACGGTGGGGTTGGGCTGGCCCTGGGGCCCCGGCGGCGTCACCATCACCACCCGCTTCACGCCCGCCACCCGGGCCGGCACGGCGTTCATCAGCACGGTGCTGGGGTAGGCGGCACGGCCTCCGGGCACGTAGAGGCCGGCCCGCTCCACCGGCCGCCAGCGGCGGCCGAGCCGCTCGCCGTGGGCGCCGGTGACGGCCAGATCGGCCGGCTTCTGGCGCTGGTGGAAATCGAGGATGCGGCGGTGGGCCAGCTCCAGCGCCGCCCGCAGATCGGAGGGGCACTCGGCCCAGGCCTTCGCCAGATCGGCGCGGGGGATCCTCAGCGGATCGGGCCGCACGCCGTCGAAGCGCTCGCTCAGCTCCAGCAGGGCATGATCGCCCTCCAGGCGCACCTGCTCGAGGATGGCGTCGACCCTGGCGGCGGCCTCGCGGCTCTGCTCGCCGCTGGTGCGCTGTGCGATCGCCTCCAGCCGCTGCGCGGCCTGCTCCGCGTCGCGCAGCACGGCGATCAGTGGGGTGGCGGCGGAGCTATCGGCGGTGGAAGGGCCGGCGGCGGGATCGGAACTGGTGCTGGTAGCCACGGGCACCGCGGGATCGGACCCACAAGCTAGGGCTCCGCGCTCCCCGCACCGGCAGGTCCGAGGGTAGGATCGCCAACTGCCGAATCAGCGCCGAACCCCGCCTGTGGCCAATAACAAGTCGTCGAAGAAGCGCATCCAGATCGCCGAGCGCAACTGGCTGCACAACCGTTCCTACAAGTCGGCGGTGCGCACCCTGATGAAGCGCTGCTTCACCGCGGTGAACGCCTACGCCCAGGAGCCCGGTGAGGACTCCAAGGCGGCCGTGCAGAGCAGCCTCAACGCCGCCTTCAGCAAGATCGACAAGGCCGTGAAGCGGGGCGTGCTGCACCGCAACACCGGCGCCAACCAGAAGTCGCGGCTGAGCGCGGCGGTGAAGAAGGCGATCGAGCCCGCCGCCACCGGCGCCTGAGCATCCCCGCGTCGCCCCCGCCTTCCGGGCCCATGGCCGCCACCACAGCCCCGGCACTGTCTGCCTCGGCAGCGTCCGCATCGCTCCCGGCGCAGCCTGCCCTGATCGACAGCCACTGCCACCTGGTATTCCGCAACTTCGACGCGGATCTCGAGGAGGTGGCCGCGCGCTGGCGCCAGGCGGGGGTGGTGGCCCTCCTGCACGCCTGCGTGGAGCCGGCCGAGATTCCGGCCATCCGGGCGCTGGCCGATCGCTTCCCGGAGCTGCGCTATTCGGTGGGCGTGCATCCGCTCGACACCGAGCACTGGCGCGATGACACCGCCGCCGTGCTGCGCCAGGCCGCCCTGGCCGACCCGCGGGTGGTGGCGATCGGTGAGTTGGGGCTCGATCTGTTCCGGGAGAAGAACCTCGATCGCCAGCTGGCGATGCTGCGCCCCCAGCTCGATCTGGCGGTGGAGCTGGATCTGCCGGTGATCATCCACTGCCGCGACGCGGCCGAACCGATGCTGGCGGAGCTGCGGGCGCGGCGGGCCGAGGGGCGCTGCCCCCGGGGGGTGATGCACTGCTGGGGCGGCACCCCCGCCGAGATGGAGGGCTTCCTCGATCTGGGCCTGTTCATCAGCTTCAGCGGCACCGTCACTTTCGCCAAGGCAAGCGACACCCACGCCTGCGCCCGCCAGGTGCCGGCCGATCGCTACCTGGTGGAGACCGACTGCCCGTTCCTGGCGCCGGTGCCGCGCCGGGGCAAGCGCAACGAGCCGGCCCTCGTGGCCGCCGTGGCCGAGCGGGTGGCCGAACTGCGCGGCGAACCGCTGGCGCAGGTGGCGGCCACCAGCACCGCCAATGCGGTACGCCTGTTTGGGCTTCCGCAACCGTCCGACGTCCAATGTGTATGATGTTTTATTGGCCTGGCAGCGCGAGCGCTCCATTGTCGTCGTCGGCGTTTTCGAACCGATCCCCACAGGTGTGATCACGGCACAGCCGTCCTCTTCGCGGGGGCGGCTGTTCGTGTCAACCGGCCGCGTTCCGCGGCTGCCCCAGGCCGGCCTGCCGCCGCAACCCGCCGCAGGCCAAACCGTCCTCAACCCGTTCCTGCAGGTCCACGCATGAGCAGCGCGATCCAGGTCGCCAAGACCGCCACTTACCTGCCCGATCTGGTCGAGGTACAGCGGGCGAGCTTCAAGTGGTTCCTGGAGAAGGGCCTGATCGAGGAGCTCGACAGCTTCTCCCCGATCACCGACTACACCGGCAAGCTGGAGCTGCACTTCGTCGGCAACGAATACCGGCTGAAGCGGCCACGCCACGACGTGGAGGATGCGAAGCGGCGCGATGCCACCTTCGCCTCGCAGATGTATGTCACCTGCCGACTGGTCAACAAGGAGACCGGCGAGATCAAGGAGCAGGAGGTGTTCATCGGCGAACTCCCCCTGATGACCGAGCGCGGCACCTTCATCATCAACGGTGCCGAGCGCGTGATCGTGAATCAGATCGTGCGCAGCCCCGGCGTGTATTTCAAGGAGGAGCCCGATCCGAAGACGGGCCGCAAGACCTACAACGCCAGCGTGATCCCCAACCGGGGCGCCTGGCTCAAGTTCGAAACCGACAAGAACGAACTGATGCACGTGCGGGTCGACAAGACCCGCAAGATCAACGCCCACGTGCTGATGCGCGCCATGGGCCTCTCCGACATCGACGTGCTGGAGACCCTGCGCCATCCCGACTACTACCGCAAGACGATCGAAACGGCGACCAACGTCGAGCAGATCACCTCGGAGGATCAGGCCCTGCTGGAGCTCTACAAGAAGCTCAGGCCGGGTGAGCCGCCGTCGGTGAGCGGCGGCCAGCAGCTGCTGCACAGCCGCTTCTTCGATCCCAAGCGCTACGACCTGGGCCGGGTGGGCCGCTACAAGATCAACAAGAAGCTGCGCCTCACGGTGCCCGACGAAACGCGGGTGCTCACCAAGGACGAACTGCTCTCCACCCTCGATTACCTGATCGGCCTGCAGCTGGGCCAGCCCGGCTACGAGGTCGACGACATCGACCACCTCGGCAACCGCCGCGTGCGCTCGGTGGGCGAACTGCTGCAGAACCAGGTGCGGGTGGGCCTCAACCGGCTCGAGCGGATCATCAAGGAACGGATGACGGTGGGCGAGACCGAATCGCTCACCCCGGCCCAGCTGGTGAACCCCAAGCCCCTGGTGGCGGCGATCAAGGAGTTCTTCGGCTCCAGCCAGCTCAGCCAGTTCATGGACCAGACCAACCCCCTGGCCGAGCTCACCCACAAGCGCCGGATCAGCGCCCTCGGCCCCGGCGGCCTCACCCGCGAGCGGGCCGGCTTCGCCGTGCGCGACATCCACCCCTCCCACTACGGCCGGATCTGCCCGATCGAAACGCCGGAGGGTCCGAACGCCGGCCTGATCGGTTCGCTCGCCACCCACGCCCGGGTGAACGAATACGGCTTCATCGAAACCCCGTTCTGGCGGGTCGAGAACGGGATCGTGCTCAAGCAGGGCGATCCCATCTATCTCTCGGCCGACCTGGAAGACGAATGCCGCGTCGCCCCCGGTGACGTGGCCACCGACGCCGACGGCCGCATCACGGCCGAACTGGTGCCAGTGCGCTACCGGCAGGACTTCGAGACCGTGCCCCCCGCCCAGGTGGACTACGTCCAGCTGTCGCCGGTGCAGGTGATCTCGGTGGCCACCTCCCTGATCCCCTTCCTCGAGCACGACGACGCCAACCGCGCCCTGATGGGCTCGAACATGCAGCGCCAGGCGGTGCCGCTGCTGCGGCCGGAGCGGCCGCTGGTGGGCACGGGCCTCGAAACCCAGGTGGCGCGCGACTCGGGCATGGTGCCGATCACCCGCGTCAACGGCACCGTCACCTTCGTGGATGCCACCGCGATCGTGATCCGCGACGAGCAGGGCACCGATCACACCCACTACCTGCAGAAGTACCAGCGCTCCAACCAGGACACCTGCCTGAACCAGCGCCCGATCGTGAAGCAGGGCGACCCGGTGATCGCCGGCCAGGTGCTGGCCAACGGCTCGGCCTGCGAGGGCGGCGAGATCGCCCTGGGGCAGAACGTGCTGATCGCCTACATGCCCTGGGAGGGCTACAACTACGAGGACGCGATCCTGGTGAGCGAGCGGCTCGTGCAGGACGATCTCTACACCTCGGTGCACATCGAGAAGTACGAGATCGAGGCACGACAGACCAAGCTCGGCCCCGAGGAGATCACGCGGGAGATCCCGAACGTGGCCGAGGAGAGCCTGGGCAACCTCGATGAGATGGGCATCATCCGCATCGGTGCCTATGTGGAATCGGGCGACATCCTGGTGGGCAAGGTGACGCCGAAGGGCGAATCCGACCAGCCCCCCGAGGAGAAGCTGCTGCGCGCGATCTTCGGCGAGAAGGCCCGCGACGTGCGCGACAACTCGCTGCGGGTGCCCAGCACCGAGCGGGGGCGCGTGGTGGACGTGCGGATCTACACCCGTGAGCAGGGCGACGAGCTGCCGCCCGGCGCGAACATGGTGGTGCGGGTGTATGTGGCGCAGCGCCGCAAGATCCAGGTGGGCGACAAGATGGCCGGCCGCCACGGCAACAAGGGCATCATCAGCCGCATCCTCCCCCGCGAGGACATGCCCTACCTGCCCGATGGCACGCCGATCGACATCGTGCTCAACCCGCTGGGCGTGCCGAGCCGGATGAACGTGGGCCAGGTGTTCGAGTGCCTGATGGGCTGGGCCGCCTCCCATCTGGGCTGCCGCGTGAAGGTGGTGCCGTTCGACGAGATGCACGGCGACGAAACCTCCAAGAACACCGTGCAGAAGTATCTGGAGGAGGCCGCCAGCGCCCCGGGCAAAGACTGGGTCTACGACCCGGAGAACCCCGGCAAGATCCAGCTGGTCGATGGCCGCAGCGGCGAACCGTTCGACCAGCCGGTCACGGTGGGCTATGCCCACATCCTCAAGCTGGTGCACCTGGTGGACGACAAGATCCACGCCCGCTCCACCGGCCCCTACTCCCTGGTGACCCAGCAGCCGCTGGGCGGCAAGGCGCAGCAGGGCGGCCAGCGGCTCGGGGAGATGGAGGTGTGGGCCCTGGAGGCCTACGGCGCCGCCTACACCCTGCAGGAACTGCTCACCGTCAAGTCCGACGACATGCAGGGCCGCAATGAGGCGCTCAACGCGATCGTGAAGGGCAAGCCGATCCCCCGCCCCGGCACTCCCGAGTCGTTCAAGGTGCTGATGCGCGAGCTGCAGTCGCTCGGGCTCGACATCGCCGTCTACACCGATGACGGCGCCGAGGTCGACCTGATGCAGGACGTGAACCCCCGTCGCAGCACCCCCAACCGGCCCACCTACGAATCCCTCGGCGTCGCGGATTACGACGACGACTGATCATCCCCCGTCCCCCTTCGTCCTCCGCGCGCTCATCGGTCATGACCAACAGCAACCTCCGCACCGAGAACCACTTCGACTACGTCAAGATCACGCTCGCTTCCCCCGAGCGGATCATGCAGTGGGGTCAGCGCACCCTGCCCAACGGCCAGGTGGTGGGTGAGGTCACCAAGCCCGAAACGATCAACTACCGCACGCTCAAGCCCGAGATGGACGGGCTGTTCTGCGAGAAGATCTTCGGCCCGTCGAAAGACTGGGAATGCCACTGCGGCAAGTACAAGCGGGTGCGCCACCGCGGCATCGTGTGCGAGCGCTGCGGCGTGGAGGTCACCGAGAGCCGGGTGCGGCGCCACCGCATGGGCTTCATCAAGCTCGCCGCTCCGGTGAGCCACGTGTGGTATCTGAAGGGGATCCCCAGCTACGTGGCGATCCTGCTCGACATGCCCCTGCGGGATGTGGAGCAGATCGTGTATTTCAACTGCTACGTGGTGCTCGAACCGGGCGACCACAAGGATCTCACCTACAAGCAGCTGCTCACCGAAGACGAGTGGCTGGAGATCGAAGACCAGATCTACGCCGAGGATTCGGAGATCGAGAACGAGCCCGAGGTGGGCATCGGCGCCGAGGCGCTCAAGCGCCTGCTGGAGGATCTCAACCTCGCCGAGATCGCCGAGCAGCTGCGTGAGGAGATCGCCGGCAGCAAGGGCCAGAAGCGGGCCAAGCTGATCAAGCGCCTGCGCGTGATCGACAATTTCATCGCCACCGATGCGCGGCCCGAGTGGATGGTGCTCGACGCCATCCCGGTGATCCCGCCGGATCTGCGCCCGATGGTGCAGCTCGACGGCGGCCGCTTCGCCACCAGCGATCTCAACGATCTCTACCGGCGGGTGATCAACCGCAACAACCGCCTGGCGCGGCTGCAGGAGATCCTGGCGCCCGAGATCATCGTCCGCAACGAGAAGCGGATGCTGCAGGAGGCGGTGGATGCCTTGATCGACAACGGCCGCCGCGGCCGCACCGTGGTGGGCGCCAACAACCGGCCGCTCAAGTCGCTCAGCGACATCATCGAAGGCAAGCAGGGACGCTTCCGCCAGAACCTGCTCGGCAAGCGGGTGGATTACTCCGGCCGTTCGGTGATCGTGGTGGGCCCCAAGCTCAAGATGCACCAGTGCGGGCTGCCCAAGGAGATGGCGATCGAGCTGTTCCAGCCGTTCGTGATCCATCGCCTGATCCGCCAGAACATCGTCAACAACATCAAGGCGGCCAAGAAGCTGATCCAGCGCGCCGACGACGAGGTGATGCAGGTGCTGCAGGAGGTGATCGAAGGGCACCCGATCCTGCTCAACCGGGCCCCCACCCTGCACCGCCTGGGCATCCAGGCCTTCGAGCCCAAGCTGGTGGATGGCCGCGCCATCCAGCTGCACCCGCTGGTGTGCCCGGCCTTCAACGCCGACTTCGACGGTGACCAGATGGCCGTGCACGTGCCGCTGGCGATCGAAGCGCAGACGGAAGCGCGGATGCTGATGCTGGCCAGCAACAACATCCTCTCGCCGGCCACCGGCGAGCCGATCATCACCCCGTCGCAGGACATGGTGCTCGGCGCCTACTACCTCACCGCCGTGCAGCCTGGCGCCGCCAAGCCGGAGTTCGGCGACCGCAGCCGCACCTTCGCCGGTCTCGACGACGTGCTGAGCGCCTTCGGCGATAGGCGCCTCACCCTGCACGACTGGGTGTGGGTGCGCTTCGCGGGCGGCGTCGAGGACGACGACGAGGCCGATGCGCCCCAGAAGGAGGAGACCCTCAGCGACGGCACCCGCATCGAGCAGTGGAAGTACCGCCGCGACCGCTTCGACGAGGACGGCGCCCTGATCAGCCGCTACCTGCTGACCACCGTGGGCCGGGTCGTGATGAACCGCACGATCATCGACGCCGTGGCCGCCGCCTGAGTTCCGGGCCCCCTCGCCCCTTTCCCCCTCCCGTTTCCAGCCTTCCCCTCCGCGCGCAGCCATGACCCTCACCCCCTCCGCCCCCGGCGCCCAGCAGCGCAACGCCTCCCTGAGCAAGGAAGCCCCGCCGTTCCGCAACCGCGTGATCGACAAGAAGGCCCTGCGCAATCTGGTGGCCTGGGCCTACAAGCACCACGGCACGGCGGCCACGGCCTCGATGGCCGATGAGCTGAAGGATCTGGGCTTCCACTACGCCACCCAGGCAGCGGTGTCGATCTCGGTGGACGACCTGCGCATCCCGGGCGACAAGGCGGCGCTGCTGGAGGAGGCCGAGCAGCAGATCACCGAAACCGAGGAGCGCTACCGGCTGGGCGAGATCACCGAGGTGGAGCGCCACACCAAGGTGATCGACACCTGGACCGAGACCAACGAGCGCCTGGTGGCGGCGGTGCGGCGGAACTTCAACGAGAACGATCCGCTCAACTCGGTGTGGATGATGGCCAACTCCGGCGCCCGGGGGAACATGTCCCAGGTGCGACAGCTGGTGGGCATGCGGGGCCTGATGGCCAACCCGCAGGGGGAGATCATCGACCTGCCGATCCGCACCAACTTCCGTGAGGGCCTGACCGTCACGGAGTACGTGATCTCCTCCTACGGCGCCCGCAAGGGCCTGGTGGACACGGCGCTGCGCACCGCCGACTCGGGCTACCTCACCCGCCGCCTGGTGGACGTGGCCCAGGACGTGATCGTGCGCGAGGACGACTGCGGCACCACCCGCGGCATCCCGATCGAGGCCGATGAACGCGGCCGCTTCTTCGCCAAGCTGCTGGGGCGCCTGGCGGCCGAGCCGGTGCTGGCGCCTGACGGCACGGTGATCGTGGAGCGCGACGGCGAGATCGACAACCAGGTGTCGGCGGCGATCGAGGCCGCCGGCGTGAAGACCGTGGTGGTGCGCTCGCCGCTCACCTGCGAGGCGGCCCGTTCGGTGTGCCGCAAGTGCTACGGCTGGGCGCTGGCCCACAACGAACTGGTGGATCTGGGCGAGGCGGTGGGGATCATCGCGGCCCAGTCGATCGGTGAGCCGGGCACCCAGCTCACGATGCGCACCTTCCACACCGGTGGTGTGTCCACGGCCGAAACCGGCGTGGTGCGCTCCCTGCAGGAGGGCGTGGTGGAGTTCGGCCCGAAGGCGCGGGTGCGCTCGCACCGCACACCGCACGGGGTGGAGGCCCAGTTGGCCGAAACCGACTTCCAGCTGCAGGTGAAGCCGAGCGGCAAGGGCAAGGTGCAGAAGCTCGACATCACCTCCGGTTCGATCCTGTTCGTGGCCGATGGCTCCACGGTGCCGGGCGACACGGTGCTGGCTCAGATCTCTTCGGGCACCTCGGTGAAGAAGAGCGTGGAGAAGGCCACCAAGGACGTGATCTGCGACCTCGCCGGCCAGGTGCGCTTCGAGGACGTGATCCAGCCCAAGGAGGTGACCGACCGCCAGGGCAACATCACCCTCAAGGCCCAGCGCCTGGGCCGGCTGTGGGTGCTCAGCGGCGATGTGTACGACCTGGGCGCCAACGCCAAGCCGGTGGTGCGCAACGGCGATGCGGTGAAAACCGAAGACGTGCTGGCCGAAAGCCGGCTGGAGAGCGTGTATGGCGGCGCGGTGCGGCTGCGCGAATCGGCCGGCGATTCGCGCGAGGTGCAGATCGTGACCTCCAGCCTCACCTTGAAGGACTGCAAGCTGGTGGGTGAATCCACCCATTCCGGTGAGATCTGGCACCTGGAGGGCAAGGACAACCTGCGCTACCTGCTCAAGACCCAGCCCGGCAGCAAGATCGGCAACGGCGAGGTGATCGCCGAGCTGGCCGACGACCGCTTCCGCACCCAGACCGGCGGCCTGGTGAAGTACGCCCCGGGCCTGTCGATCAAGAAGGCCCGCTCGGCCAAGAACGGCTACGAGGTGAGCAAGGGCGGAACGCTGCTGTGGATCCCGCAGGAAACCCACGAGATCAACAAGGACATCTCCCTGCTGATGATCGAGGACGGCCAGTGGATCGAGGCCGGCACCGAGGTGGTGAAGGACATCTTCAGCCAGACCGCCGGCATCGTGACGGTGACGCAGAAGAACGACATCCTGCGCGAGATCATCGTGCGCTCCGGCACGCTGCACCTGGTGTCGGACAGCAAGGTGCTGGGCCGCTACGCCGACGAGGGCCGCATCCACAACCCCGGCGAGGAGATCGCTCCGGGTCTGGTGTCCGAGGCGATGGTGTACGTGGAGGCGGTGGACACGCCGGAGGGCGGCGCGCTGCTGCTGCGGCCGGTGGAGGAATACGCCATCCCGGATCAGGCGCACCTGCCGGAACTCTCCAGCGTGAAGCAGAGCGGCGGCCCGTCGCTGGGGTTGAAGGCGATCCAGCGCCTCACCTTCAAGGACGGCGAACTGATCAAGAGCGTGGAGGGTGTGGAGCTGCTGCGCACCCAGCTGATCCTCGACACCTTCGACACCACGCCGCAGATGACGGTGGACGTGGAGGTGGTGCCCGACAAGCGCGCCAAGACGATCGAGCGGCTGCAGCTGGTGATCCTGGAAACGCTGCTGGTGCGGCGCGACACGCTCTCCGATGCCAGCCACGGCTCCACCCACACCGAACTGCAGGTGCACGACGGCGACACGGTGAAGAGCGGCGACGTGGTGGCCACCACCCAGATCCTCTGCAAGGAGGACGGGATCGTGGCCCTGCCTGAGCTGCCCGACGGCGAGCCGGTGCGGCGCCTGATCGTGGAGCGCTCCGGTGACACCCGCCGCATCGAGCTGGGCGGCGCCACGCCGCTGGTGACGGTGGGACAGCGGCTGGTGGACGGCGAGCTGCTGGCCGACGGGATCGGGGCCCCCTGCTGCGGCCAGGTGGAGGCGATCGAGGGCAGCAGCGTCACGATCCGGCTGGGCCGGCCCTACATGGTGTCGCCCGATTCGGTGCTGCACGTGCTCGACGGCGAGTTCGTGCAACGGGGCGACGGCCTGGCGCTGCTGGTGTTCGAACGCCAGAAGACCGGCGACATTGTGCAGGGTCTGCCGCGGATCGAGGAACTGCTGGAGGCGCGGCGACCGCGGGAATCGGCGGTGCTCTGCCGCAAGCCCGGCACCGTGGCGATCAAGCTAGGCGAAGACGACGATTCGATCACCGTGGCGGTGATCGAGCACGACGACGTGAGCACGGAGTATCCGATCCTGCTCGGCCGCAACGTGATGGTGTCGGATGGGCAGCAGGTGAGCGCCGGCGAGATGCTCACCGACGGGCCGATCAACCCGCACGAACTGCTGGAGTGCTACTTCGAGGATCTGCGGGGCCGCAAGCCCTCGATGGAGGCGGCCCAGGAGGCCATCTCGAAGCTGCAGTTCCGCATGGTGCAGGAAGTGCAGAACGTCTACAAGTCGCAGGGCGTCACCATCGACGACAAGCACATCGAGGTGATCGTGCGCCAGATGACCAGCAAGGTGCGGATCGAGGACGCGGGGGACACCACCCTGCTGCCCGGGGAGCTGATCGAGCTGCGTCAGGTGGAGCAGGTGAACCAGGCGATGGCGATCACCGGCGGTGCCCCCGCCGAGTTCACGCCGGTGCTGCTGGGCATCACCAAGGCCTCGCTCAACACCGATTCGTTCATCTCGGCGGCCTCCTTCCAGGAGACCACCCGGGTGCTCACCGAAGCGGCGATCGAGGGCAAGAGCGACTGGCTGCGGGGCCTGAAGGAGAACGTGATCATCGGCCGGCTGATCCCGGCGGGCACGGGCTTCGGCGGCTTCGAGGAGGAGCTGCGGGCCGAGGCGGGCCCCCATCCCGACATCCTGGAGGAGGAGGGAGCGGGCTACCGCCGCATGGCCAACCTGCGGCCCGACTACACCGTGGAGATGCCGGCCGCCGCGCCGAGCTCCACCGCGGTGCTCGACGACCCCTCCGACGACGAACTGGACGCGGTGCGCAGCAAGCGCGGCATCGATGCCACCAGCTCCTACGCGGCCTTCGCCCGCCCCACGGTGGACGACGGTCTGGAGGAGGAGCTGATCCCCGATCCGGCGGCCCTCGAGGGCCTGCAGGAAGAGGGTCTGCTGAGCGAGGAGTGAGCCGGTGCTGGAACCCACCCTGGTGCCGCAGCGGCGACTGCCCCGCTTCGGCTTCCACGGCCACACCGAGCGGCTGAATGGCCGCCTGGCCATGCTGGGCTTCATCGCCCTGGTGCTGGTGGAGTGGAAGCTGGGCCACGGCCTGCTGATCTGGCCCTGATGGCCGCCCCCCTGCTGGGGATGGGCCTTTCGGCTCTGGAGCACTGGGCCACGGAGCGGGGCCAGCCGGCCTTCCGCGGCCGCCAGCTGCACGACTGGCTCTATACCAAGGGCGCGCGGCGGCTGGAGGAGGTGAGTGTGCTGCCGAAGGCCTGGCGCGCGGCGCTGCTGGCGGCGCCACCGGCCGGCGCGGCCGACTGGATCGGCCGCTCGCGGGAGCTGCACCGCAGCGTGGCGCGCGACGGCACCACCAAGCTGCTGCTGGGCACGGCCGATGGGCTGAGCCTGGAAACGGTGGGCATCCCGGCCGAGGGGCGGCTCACGGTGTGCGTGAGCAGCCAGGTGGGCTGCCCGATGGCCTGCCGCTTCTGCGCCACCGGCAAGGGCGGGCTGCAGCGTTCGCTGGCGGTGCACGAGATCGTGGATCAGGTGCTGAGCGTGCGCGAGGCGATGGGCCAGCGCCCCAGCCATGTGGTGTTCATGGGGATGGGCGAACCGCTGCTGAACATCGAGGCGGTGCTGGCGGCGATCGACTGCCTCTGCACGGATCTGGGCATGGCGCAGCGGCAGATCACGGTGAGCACGGTGGGCGTGCCGCGCACGCTGCCCACGCTGGCGGAACGGGCGCTGGAGCGGCTGGGCCGGGCCCAGTTCACGCTGGCGGTGAGCCTGCATGCGCCGGACCAGCGGCTGCGGGAGGAGCTGATCCCCACGGCCCACGCCTATCCGATCGAGGCGCTGCTGGAGGATTGCCGCCGCTACGTGGCGATCACGGGCCGGCGGGTGAGCTTCGAATACATCCTGCTGGGCGGCGTGAACGATCACCCCCGCCAGGCGGCGGCCCTGGCCCAGCTTCTGCGCGGCTTCCAGAGCCACGTGAACCTGATTCCCTACAACCCGATCGAGGAGGAAGCGTTCCAGCGCCCGAGCCCGGAGCGGGTGGAGGCGTTCCGCCGGGCGCTGCAGGAGCGGCATGTGGCCGTGAGCGTGCGGGCCAGCCGGGGGCTGGACGCCGATGCCGCCTGCGGCCAGCTGCGGCGGCGGTTGGCGACGACGGCGGGGTGAGCGGCGGGGGCCTGGCCATGGCGGCGCCTCGCCAGGTTCAGGCCTCGATTCCAGCTTGCTCTCGGTCTATGCCACACACAAATAACGCTGTGGGTTGCAGTGGCCTTTTCTCAGAGTTTGTGTATCGGATTCAACAGGTGGTTCTCGGACCTGTGAACCACAGTCAGGATGGCGATCACAACATCAACAACAGCTGCACCGCAATGGTTTCACGCGAATCCGACCGGCGGCGCCGGAGTGGTTCACGGAAATGGTGCTCGCGGTGGGGCGTGGTTCACAGAAACCATCGAATACGAGTTAGACCTACACCCAGAGAGAGCTTGATCACATGACGCCAATAGTGCTTCAGCTACAACAAGAATCACTAGATCGGTCAGTTTCTGTTACTGACCTATTGCGGAAGAGTTTGGTCATCGCGCGAAAGCTTAAACTCGGCGAATTCGAGTCATGGATCAATTCGGAGCTTAGTGGGTACGGCCCTCAGGAAAAGGTGCCTGAGTACCGAAAGGTAAAGGGTTCGGTGAAGTTTTGGAATCCATACCGTGGTTGGTGCCCAGTCATTTTCCAAGACCCATCAGAAGGAGAGATATACTCCTTCAGAAATATTGGACAGACGATCCCAGAACTTGAAAATATTGCATACGACAAGGAGGCCACGTCCGGGCACATTCCATTCCCTCAAGAAACTGAGCGTCAGCTTTGCAAGAGTTTAGACGCCGGTTTCGAGACAAAGATTTCACTGATTTGTCCAAACACGGAACTTATCAGAATTGTCGAACAGGTTCGCAATGTGATTCTGAACTGGACGCTAAAGCTTGAAGAGGAAGGGATTGTTGGTGAGGGAATGACTTTCACAGCTCAGGAGGCTCATTCGGCCCAAGGTACCCCACAGGCAGTGAATAACTTCTATGGACCTGTCCACAACCCACAGATCCAGCAATCGAATGCCACTGCAGTCCAAGTGCATTCGCGACATCAGATAGATAGTGAAGCAATTTCATCTTTCCTGGCACTGCTTGCAAGCAAAATTCAAGATCTTCAACTCTCGGCCGATCAAGAATCTGAACTTAGGGCTGAGGTTGAGACGATCTCGAGTCAATTGACCTCTCCAAAGCCCAAGTCAACAATTCTTCGTGAGTGTGGCAGATCAATTCGATCTATCTTAGAGAAAGCAGGTGGTACTGTGGTGGCTTCTCTCCTTACTGATCAGCTATCGAAGCTGCCTTTTTGATCCCACTCGACGTGATGGCGCCGAGGTCTAACATCAAGATGCAGCGGGCGGGATCAGAGATTACTGAACTCAGCTTCTGGTTTTACCCGCCGCTGATCTTGAGCGTTAGACGGGAAGAGAGTTGCTTCGAGTAAGGGAAGATGACTTATACGTTGACATCGATTCCGATGTAGATCGCCTCGGGATTCATCGATTCCACTTCTTCCACAATGGCATCAATGTCATGCTGATCAATTGCCTTACTGGATTCATGCGTTAGCAGTCGTAAAATTATTGGCTTCCCCTCCATTGCATAGCGTTGCATGCCGATGCTTCGAGAATTGTCCGAAAATGTTACTAAAGCACTTGCCGTCATGCTTCCAATTTGCGATTTGATGATATGGATTGCTATGGGCTTGGCTTCAGGATCAAGAGGCACATCCAGGCTGAACTCGCAGTATAGAGCACATCGCTGACGAGTCAGCATGTCATGAAGAAGAAAAATTGAATCTTGATTCGCGAGCAGCTCAAGAGCGGAAACTCTGACTGGCGAACGCCATTGACATAACTGCAGCACCTCAATAGCAAGAGATACAACGCTATGCTGTAGCGCCAATCCAGTTATACTTGTTCCTTCGGGTGCGACTGAGGCGATCTCAAAGTCAACGCTCTCTCCATCGAGAAATCGCAACTCTGCCAAAATTGGTTTAGCTTTTCCTAAAGCCAAGACAAGCGAGAGTTGATTGCTTAATTCGTAGATATCCTGCTCAAGATGTCCGTTGTAGGTCACAAAGGAGCGCGTTCTTCCGGTGAAAGGATTGATTCGCAAGTCAAGAAAATGATTGCAGACGCGAATTAGATGACGCTCCGGTGGTGCGACCGTGTTTAACGGGGAAGGGATACAGTCCACATTGAAAAGCATTGGAGCCGAGTACTTTTCAAATCGCAGAGCAAGAATTGCCGGCACTCTGTGAATAGGCTGTATCTCCAGCACGCCTCCTGATGAACTGATCATTGGATCTTTCCGTTTCACGCCGAAACGCACTAGGTGACCAACGACATGGCCTACCTCGTAAGTTGTCTGCACGCCAACCGACTGGTCGAACATTTTATCAATATTCTCTTCGCCTGAAATCGTGACATGCATATTCAGCATCCCTTCTTCATGCCCCACTTGCTTAATAAAGTTCATTTTGTCTTTGACATAAGCATTCATTCCTTCCGGAACGTGCTGATTAAGGGCATCTGCCAAGGTTTCACCATAAGGCTGAGCAAGAGGATGAGCAGAGTCGAAGTGAACACGCAGCTTCCTCCGATTCAAATTACTGGGCTTAGTCTCCTGTTCAAGCTCATAAATCCTTTTAAGCACATTTCTGATTAGTTCCTTGTCAATGTGGCGGATATAGACTCGACTGGGATGAGATTCTCCGCTATACTGAATAAGCGCAATAAAGGCGGGGTATGCGTCCGTCGCGAGTCTCCATAGCTTATCTAGGACTATGTCAACATGTAGCTTGTCTTGATCCGATGATTTGACTTGAACTTTGCATGTAAATGAAGGCTCGTCAATCTCGCCGTCTTTGATGACCTCTGCTACTCCTGGGGTTTCAACAACTACATCCCAGCCCGTCATGTCCTCGGTTGAATGATTTGCAGAGAGTCCGGAAGAACTGCACCAGCCTGCAAAGTGATGCTGCCCCATGCGCCCAACATCTCTTGCCATGTATGTTAATGAATAATGGCATCATGCTAGCCACCGGCTGCCAGGCCTGCCCATCTATTCTCTACTGCGTAATCACGGCTTCCAGGCGACAAGCAGCCGCTCGCTATTTCTGCGTGTAACAACATGATCCAGCGGGCGGGTCCCCGGGGGTTCTTTTTGGTCGCATTCAGGCCCTAGCCGCCGCTGATCTTGAGCGTTCATCTCGCTCCTGCCGGCATCCATGCCCGCCAACCGGAGCCGGTCGTAGTCCTTCAGCCGATCCTCCACGCCAGCCAGGAACTCCGCCGAGAACAGATCGCCAACCGCGTTCATGTTGGTCGCGAACACCGGCAGAGTGCAGTACTCCTCCAGCGCGATCTTTCGCCCGGTTCAGGCCTCTTCTCCTCCCTCTACCGTGGCCTCCGCCAGAAACGGCTCCAGGAAGCTGAGCGGCCGGTTCATGGTGGCCGAGAAGCCGAGGATTCCGCGGTCGCGGTGGCTGTAGAGCAGGCTGTCGTCGGCATCGATCAGGAAGGTGCCGCCCCGCTGGGTGATGAACTCGGGCCGCGGCACGAAGGTGCGCCAGTGGCTGAGCGCTTCGTTCATGTTGCGCAGCCGCACGGTGGCCAGCTCGAACGGCCGCTGGAAGCCCTCGCCCCCGGCCAGGCGGAACAGCGGACTGGCGAGGCGCTGCGGGGCCGAACGATCGCCCGTGTAGCCCCGCAGCACCTCCGCCAGGGTGCCCGGGGAGCCGAGGCCGGCGCACATCAGCAGCAGCCCCGGCCAGGCACCACCCGGGGCCTTCAGGCCCTCGTAGAGGCCGAGCTCCCGGTGCAGCACGGGCTCCGCCTCCACCTCCAGGGCCTCGCGCGGGAAGCCGGTGTAGCTGCAGAAGCGGTCGGCCCCGGCGCTGTCGCCGATGGCGATCGCCCGGGTGCGGATGGCTGCGGCCTCCAGCCGCGGCAGCTCCGGCACCAGGGCCTGGGCGTACTCCATGGAGTCGAAATCCCCCAGCTGGGAGAGCAGCAGCACCAGGCGGGGGGTGCTTGCATGCGGCTGGGGCAGGGCGGCACAAACGAACCAGCTACCCATCCCCCCAGCCATGACCGCCCTGCTGCTCACGCTCACCCTGGCCCTGTTCCACCTGGTGGGGCCGGTGCCCGCCGATCTGGGGGTGCACAACGGCGTCCTCTCGCCCTGCGCCAGCCCCGCCCACTGCGCCCGCGCCGACTGGGCCGTGGCCGATCCCCACGGCGCTCTGGCGGCGCTGGTGCCGGTGATCGAAGCCACGCCGCGCACCACGATCGTGGAGCAGGCTGAGGGTTATCTCCACGCCACCGCCAGCAGTGCGCTGTTCGGCTTCGTGGACGATCTCGAGCTCTACGCCGATCCCGCCCGCGGTGTGCTGCAGGCCCGTTCGGTGTCGCGGCTGGGGGATTCCGATCTCGGCGTGAATGGCCGCCGCCTGGCCGACCTCCACGACCGGCTGGGCTGAGCTATCGATCCATCGGATCGAACGGCAGACTTGAGCGGCCACCAGCCCCCAGCGGCAGCGTTGCGATCCCCATGGACAAGCCCGCCAGGAAGACCCTCTCCGGCCTGGCTCTGCGTTTTGCTGGTGGAGCAGGCATGGGCGTCCTGATCGCCTCCGTGCCGTTCGCAGCCGGGTATGCCGCTCCTCTCGGCACCGTTCAGATCGCTCTGGCCGGGCTGGTGGTGGTTGCAGCAGGGCTCATGGGCTGCCTCTGGGGAGATCAGTTTCTCGACACCGTGTCCAAGGCCCTCGATTCCACGCCCCTGTGATTCCTTCCTCGATACGCAGGCGTGGTGTTCTCCGCCGGGCAGCCGCAGCCACCGTCTTTCTTTCTGCTCTGCTGGCGGCGGGGCTGGCTGGCCCCGCGCAGGCCAGGCCCCCGTCGGAGGGCAGCCCCGTGCGAACGCTGCTGGAACTGGGTCAGGGGCGGCTGCTCTGGATCTACGACGGGATCCGCCATGTGGAACTGCCACTCGCCGGTGGCAAGGCGGTGATCGGCCTCAACTGCGAACGGCAGACCTGGACCGTGTTCACGATCGAGCGCGGCGGCCGCGAGGTGTACAGCTTCGGCAACGATCCCGGCTGGACCTACCTGCCCGCCGGCCCGATCGCTGCCTCGCCGCTCTGCAAGGCAGCCGTGCGCGTGGCGGAGTGAGGCAGGGCCGGGTCCATCAGCGTGGAGTCCCGATCTGATGGCCGATAGATTGGAGTCCAGCGTCGGCCTCACCGCCGGACGTTGACCGGCCGAACCACAGCGCCGCTTTCCACGCCATGGCCGTGACCCCTGCGCCAGGTGCGGTCCACTGGCGGCTCGCCTGGGGAGTGGTGGCCCTGCAGGGCGCCCTGCAGCTGGGCTGGATGGTCTACCGCGCCTATCAGCCCGCCCTCCTCGGCCGCTTCGGCTTCGCCGGCTGGGTGTTCGCCTTCTCCCTCCTGCCTGGGCTGCTCGGTGTGGTGATCGAGCCGCTGGCGGGCGACCTGAGCGACCGGCTGCGTGGCGAGGGCCGGAGCCAGGTGGTGCCGATCTCGCTGGCCGTTCTGGTGGCCGGCATGCTCTTCCTCACGCTCGTGGGGCTGGCCGGCAGCGCCCTCCCCCAGGGATGGCTTCTGCTCCCGGCGCTGATGGTGGCCTGGCAGATTGCCGTGCAGGCCGCCGCCAGCCCCAACCTGGCCCTTCTCCAGGAGGCCGCGCCGCTGCAGGCCCTCCCCCGGCTGGCGGCCCTGAGCGTGCTCGTGCAGGGGGTGATCGGTGCGCTGGAATCACCCCTCACCCGAGCGGCCCTGCGGGCGGGCCCCGCTCTCACCTTCGGCCTCGCCGCCGGGGTGCTGATCCTGGCGCTGGCGCTGCTGCGCGCGGCGGTGCCCCTGCTCCCCCCGCAGACCAGCCAACCCCACGGTTCCGGCGCAGCCCCTGCCTTCCCCCTGCCGCCGGGGGGCCGGGTGGCCTCCCTGCTGCTGCTCGCGCTGGGCGCCGGCCTCGCGGCGGGCCTGGCCCGGGATCTGGTGCCACCGCGGCTGCCGGGGGGCCTCGAGGGGGTCGCCGTCTTTCACCTCGCCGCGGCATTGGGGGCTCCCTGGGCTGGCCGGGTGGTGGCCCGGCTGGGGGCGGGCCGGGCGCTCCCTCCTGCCCTCGCCCTGGCGGTGGGGGCCTCGGCTCTCACGCCGCTGCTGCCGCCGGTGCTGGATGTGATGGCCGTGTCGGCCCAGGGGGTGGCCTGGGGTGGGGTGATCACCTCCCTCACGGCGCTGGCGCTGGGCTGGCTGCCGTCCGCCCACGGCGGCCTGGCCGCCGGTCTGCTGCTCGCCGGCACGGGCCTGGCGGGAACCCTGCTGCCGCTCGCTTCGCCCGCAGGCAGCGGCAGCGGCATCACCCTGGCTCGTCTCGCCCTCGCCGCGGCCCTCGCCCTGGGATGGTTCCAGCTCGTGGGGTGGACCGGCGGAACCAGGGCTGCCGCGCCTGGGCCGCCTGGCCGGCCGTGATCCACGGCAGCCTGATGTGGTGAAGTTCGCGTTGACGGGGAAGGTCGCCATCGTCACCGGCGGGAACGGTGGCCTCGGGCTCGGGATGGCGCGTGGCCTGGCCAGGGCCGGCGCCGCCGTGGTGATCGCGGCGCGGGATGAGCACAAGTCGGCCGCTGCGGTGGCCGAGCTGCAGGCCCTCGGTGCGGATGCCCTCGCGATCCGCACCGACGTGACCAGCGAGAGCTCGATCGCCGCACTCCTGTCGGCCGCCGTGGAGCAGCACGGCCGATTGGACATCCTCGTCAACAACGCCGGGATGACCATTCGTCGCCCAGCTGAGGATCTGTCGCTGGATCAGTGGCACCAGGTGATCGATACGAACCTCACCGGCACGTTCCTGTGTTCGAAGGCCGCCTTTCCCCACATGAAGCGCAACGGCAGCGGCAAGGTGATCAACATCGGCTCGATGCTGTCGATCTTCGGGGCCGCCGCTGCGCCGGCCTATGGCGCCAGCAAGGGTGGCATCGTTCAACTCACCAGATCGCTCGCCGTGGCCTGGGCGGCCCACAACATCCAGGTGAACGCCGTGCTGCCCGGCTGGGTCGATACCGCCCTCACCCGCGGCACCCGCCACGATGTCCCAGGCTTGCATGATCGGGTTGTGGCACGCACGCCCACCGGCCGGTGGGGCGTGCCGGCCGACTTCGAAGGGATCGCCGTCTTCCTGGCCAGCGCCGCCTCGGATTTCATCACCGGAACGGCGATTCCGGTGGATGGTGGTTATTCCTCCCAGGGTTGGTAAGGCCGGAGTTCGCCAGGCCCGATGCCCGTGGCCCTCCTGTACCTTCTCCGGCCCGCGGCGCTCGCTTTTGCACTCGTCTTCGGATTCCTTGTGCATCTCCACGTGATGGTCCAGGGAACGGAGGGCTGGCTCCGGCACCTCGCCTTCCGTGACTGTCTGAAGGCGCATCCAGACCTTCGCTTCGCCGATGCAGCGCTGAAGCTGCAGATCGCCGAGCGAGAGTTCGACAAACCACTCCACTACGATGCCCACAAGGATGAGTTCATCCGAAGCGTCAGGCCAAGGCCATGATTATGTTCCGGCAGCCATCGAATGACTGAATTCTTTGCCGAGCCGGTGGAGCAAGGGCGATTGCTGCGCCTGGCCGCCTTCTCCAGTGATCCCGCCGGCGGCAATCCCGCCGGTGTGTGGATCGGCGAGGCCCTGCCCGCCCCCGCGGTGATGCAGCGGATCGCCGTGGCCGTTGGCTATTCCGAAACCGCCTTCCTGGCGCCGGCCCGCGGGCGCGAACGCACGATCCGCTATTTCAGCCCGGAGGCGGAAGTGCCCTTCTGCGGTCACGCCACCATCGCCGCTGGTGTGGCCCTCGGCGCCGCCGAAGGCGATGGCCTCTATCGCCTCCTCACGCCGGTGGGGGAGGTGCCGGTGGCGGTGACCTCCCGGCGCGGCGTGCGCGAGGCGGCGCTCACGTCCGTGGAGCCCAGCTTCGAGCCCGCCGGCGAGGCGTTGCTCGCCGAGGCCCTGGCGCTGCTGGGCTGGAGCCCCGCCGAACTCGATGCCGCCATTCCCCCGGCGCGCGCCTTCGCCGGTGCCTGGCATCTGGTGCTGGCGGCGGCCAGCGCCCAGCGCCTGGCCGCTCTCAACTACGACTTCCATGGCCTCAAGGCGCTGATGCGGCGCGAGGGGCTCACCACCCTGCAGCTGATCTGGCGTGAGAGCGCCACCGTGTTCCACGCCCGCAACCCCTTCCCCGTGGGCGGCGTGGTGGAAGATCCCGCCACCGGTGCCGCTGCGGCGGCCCTCGGCGGCTACCTGCGCGGCGCCGGCCTGATCCCCTGCCCCGCCACCCTGCTGATCCGCCAGGGCGACGCCATCGGCCGCCCCAGCCGCCTCACGGTGGAGATCCCCCGCTCCGGCGGCATCGTGGTGAAGGGCACCGCCGTGTCGCTGGCCCCTCCCGGCGATGGGGCGCCGTGCCCCTGAGCGTTGCCCATGGCCATCCTGTCCATCCTTCGGTCCACGGCGCTCTATTTCGCGCTCGTGTTCGGGGCGGGGTTCCTGCTCGGCCCGATCCGGGTGCTTTGGCTCGAACCGCAGGTCGGCGTCCGCCCGGCCGAGCTGATCGAAGCGCCGATCATGTTGCTGGCGATCGTGCTGGCCGGCCGCTGGCTGAGCCATCGCCCCTGCGCCACCTTCGGCCCGGCTGCCCTGCTGGCGGTGGGGCTGCTCACCTCGGCCCTGATCCTCGGCGCCGATCTGGTGGTGGGCATCCAGCTGCGCGGCCTCTCGGCGGCGGCGGTGTTCAGCCGCCGCGATCCGGTGAGCGGCTCGGTGTATGACGCGCTGGTGGCCCTCACGGCCCTGATGCCCTGGCTCTGGCGCCAGCTCAGGTGGGATCGCGCGCCGGATCGAACGCACCGCGGGCGCCCTGGCCGTTCCAGGGGGTGAGCCGCAGCATCAGCGCGAAGGCCGGCAGCGCCGCCGCCACCGTGAACAGGAAGAAGCTGGGCCAGCCCACCCGTTCGGCCACCATCCCCGCCGGCGCCGCCAGCAGCGAGCGGCTCATTGCATACACCCCCGACAGCAGCGCGTACTGCGTGGCCGAGAAGCGTGGGTTGCACAGGCTCATCAGCAGCGCCACGAACACCGCGCCCACCATGCCGCCGGCCAGGTTCTCCATGCTCACCGCCAGCAGCAGCCCCGTGAGGCCGCCGCCGAAGCGCGCCAGGGCCCAGTAGCTCAGGTTGCCGATCGCGCCGGCGATCGCGAACAGCCACAGCGAACGGTTCATCCCCAGCCGCCCGAACAGCAGCCCCCCCACCACCGTGCCCGCCATCGTGGCGGCAATGCCCCAGCCGGCCTGCACCGCCCCGATCAGCTCCGGCGCGAAGCCCTGCTGGATCAGGAACGGCACCGCCATCAGCCCCAGCAGCCCATCGGGCCAGCGGTAGAGCAGCACCAGCAGCAGGATCAGCAGCGCCCGGCCGCCGCCGGTGCGGTGCAGGAACTCCTTCGCCGGTCCCACCACCGCCTGCCGCAGGCTCGTCACCGGGTGCACGATCGGCGCCAGCCGCGGAGCCGCCAGGGTGAACGGCAGCACCAGGGCCAGCAGCAGCGCCGCTCCGCCGAAGGCCAGCGGCCAGCCGAAGCGCCCCGCCAGCACGAAGCCGCCCGCGCCGATCGCCAGCATCGCCCCCCGGTAGCCCAGCGCCGAGGCGGCCGCCCCCGCTCCCCGCTCCGACTCCGGCAGCAGGTCGGTGCGATAGGCGTCCACGGCGATGTCCTGGGTGGCGCTGGCCACCGCCAGCAGCAGCGCCATCACGCCCACGGCGGTGAGGCTCGCCGGGTCGGTGCCGGGCCGCAGCAGCGCCATCGCCCCGATCACCGCCACCAGGATCAGCTGCATCAGCAGAAGCCAGCCCCGCCGCCGGTCGGGCCAGGGGATCGGCCAGCGATCCAGCACCGGCGCCCAGAACAGCTTCAGCGTGTAGGGCAGTTCCGCCAGCCCCAGCAGGCCGATCAGGCTCAGCGGCACGTTGCTCGCCGCCAGCCAGCCCTGCAGCAGCCGGCTGCCCACCATGTAGGGCGTGCCGCTGGCCACCCCCTGGGCGCCCACCGCCACCAGGCGTCGCCAGCTGCCGGGCGCGGCCGCCGCTGAGGGCTCCGGCGCATGGGCCATCTCCTCGGCCATGGGCGTGGGATCGGGTGGGCGAACCCTACGAGCGGCCCGGTGGCGGCCGGGCTTCAGAATGGCCCCCACTTCCGGTCGCTGCCGTGTCGTTCTTCCGCTCCACCCTGCTGCCGGTGGCGATCGTGCTGCTCTTCGGCCTGGCCCTCTTCGCCGTGAGCGCCCGCATCTGGCTGCCGGGCGACATGGCCGCCCCCGCTCCGCTCGGCTGATCGCCATGACCGACCACCCCAGCCCGGAGCCGCCCGAGACGCCCTTCTCCTCCAGCCCGGCGGAGCTGGCCTTCGATCCCGAACTGCTCGCCGGTGAGCTGGCCGAGGAGCTGGAGGGCGATCCGCTCGACGAGCTCGACAGCATCGAACCCGCCGAGGCCGATGTGGCCGCCGCCTGCGACCTCGGCCTCGAGCTGCTCGCCGGCACCCACGAGCAGCGGATGCAGGGGCTGCGGATCTTCTGCGAACACCGCGATCCCCGAGCCATCCCGCTGCTGCTGCCGCTGCTGGAGGCCACCTGCCCGATCCTGCGGATGAGCGCCGTGTACGCCCTCGGCCGCAACCCCGATCCCCGCGCCGTGGAGCCGCTGCTGGCCCTGCTCCAGAACGACAGCAACGGCTACGTGCGCAAGGCGGTGGCCTGGAGCCTGGGCAACTACCCCGACGCCCCCGTGCTCAACCCCCTCATCCGCGCCCTGCAGAACGACATCGCGGCGGTGCGGCTCTGGGCGGCGGGCTCGCTCGCCGACACCGGCGCCACCGGAGCGGCCAAGGCGGATCAGGCGGCCGCCCAGCTGCTGCTCAGCCTCCGGATCGATTCCGAGCCGGTGGTGCGCAGCAACAGCGCCTGGTCGCTCGGCCGCCTCTACGACCAGCTGATCGAGCCCCGCCAGCGGGATCTGGTGGAGGCCCTGCTCGCCGTGATGCTCCACGACAACGACGCCACCGTGCGCGACGAGGCGCGGGTGGCGCTCGAGCAGCTTGAGAGCCCCGCCGTGCTCGAGCGGCTGCAGACGCTGGTGGAAGAGGGCCTGCTCAGCTGAGCGCCGCGCCGCCAACCGGAGGCACCGTCGCGTGTGACGGCCTGCGACATCACCCGGACAACCCGGCTAGCATCCCGGGCACCTTTCCGCTTCGGAATGGCCCAGACCACCATCCGCTTCCGGATCCGTCCCGACGGCCGGGTCGAGGAGCTCGTCGAAGGCATCGCCGGTGCCGCCTGCGAGCAGCTCACCGAGCGGATCGAGCAACGTCTCGGCGTCGTCCAGCAGCGCCGTGCCACGGCCGAGGCCTTCCGCAGCAGTTCCCAGGTCGCCGCCGCCGCGCAGCCCCTGCAGCAACGCCAGGCCTGAGCTCCTTTTTTCCACCCGCTGCTCCGATGTCCCACTTCAGCACCGTCAAGACCGAGCTCCGCGACCGCCAGGCCCTGCTCGAGGCCCTGCGCGACCTCGGCCACGAGCCCGAGCAGGGCGAGCGGCCGGTGCGCGGCTACCGCGGCCAGACGGTGCTGGCCGATCTCGCCCTGGCCCAGGCCGAAGGCGGCGACATCGGCTTCCGCTGGAACCAGGAGAGCGGCAGCTACGAACTGGTCACCGACCTCGACCTCTGGAAGCAGCCGGTGCCGGTGGAGCGCTTCCTCGCCCAGCTCACCCAGCGCTACGCCCTGCGCACCATCCTCGCCGCCTCCGGCCAGGAGGGCTTCCAGGTCTGCGGGCAGACCCAGAACGCCGACGGCAGCATCGAACTGGTGGTGACCCGCTGGGACGGCTGAACTGATGCATCCCCCCGGGCCGGACTCCGCCCTCCGCCCCCAGACCGATCCCTCCCTGGCCTTCACGGCGCCGGCCCGGCCCGAGGCCAGCAGCAGCGGCAACGAGCCCCTGCTCGGCGGCGCCCTGCGCCAGAGGGCCGTTTGGGTGGATGAGGCCGTCTGCATCGGCTGCCGCTACTGCGCCCACGTGGCCGGCAACACCTTCCTGGTGGAGCCGCTCTGGGGCCGCTCCCGCGCCATCCGCCAGGACGGCGACAGCACCGAGCGCATCCAGGAGGCGATCGACACCTGCCCGGTGGACTGCATCCACTGGGTGGCCTACGACGATCTGCCCGCCCTCGAGCAGCAGCTGCGCAGCCAGGAACTCCAGCCGCTCGGCCTGCCCTCCCACGCCCGCGTCAAGCGCACCCTGCCGCGGCCATGACCCCCGCCGCCGCGGCCCCGCCGCTGCCCAGCCGCCGCTTCGGCCGCACGGAGCTGGCCATGCCCGTGCTCTCGCTCGGCGGCATGCGCTACCAGCAGAGCTGGAACGATCTGCCTGCCGACCAGATCACGGCCGAGAGCCAGGCCAACCTGCGCGCCACCCTCGAGCAGGCCGTGGCCGCCGGCTTCCATCACATCGAAACCGCCCGCCACTACGGCAGCTCCGAGCGGCAGCTGGGCTGGCTTCTGCCCGAACTGCCCGATCCCCGACGCATCCTGCAGAGCAAGGTGCCCCCCAACCCCGATCCGGCCGCCTTCGAGGCGGAACTGGCCCTCAGCTTCGAGCGGCTGGGGGTGGAGCGGATCGATCTGCTGGCGATCCACGGCCTCAACGAGCCCGAGCACCTGGAGCACACCCTCCGCCCCGCCGGCTGCCTGGCCGTGGCGCGTCGCTGGCAGCACGAGGGCCGGGTGGGCCACGTGGGCTTCTCCACCCATGCCCCCCTGCCCCTGCTGCTCGAGGCGATCGCCAGCGACGCCTTCGACTACGTGAACCTGCACTGGTACTTCATCCAGCAGCGCAACCGCCCGGCCATCGAGGCCGCCACCGCCCACGACATGGGCGTGTTCGTGATCAGCCCCACCGACAAGGGCGGCCACCTGCACACCCCCTCGGCCCGCCTGCTGGAGCTCTGCGCTCCGCTCCATCCGATCGTCTTCAACGACCTCTTCTGCCTCACCGCCCCCGGCATCCACACCGTCAGCGTGGGTGCCGCCCGGCCCCAGGATCTCGCCCTCCATCTCGAGGCCGTGGGGCTGCTGCCCCGAGCCGCCGAGCTGCTGCCGCCGGTGCTGGAGCGGCTGGAGGCGGCCCGCCTGGCGGCCCTCGGCCCCCAGTGGCTGGCCAGCTGGGAGCAGGGCCTGCCCGAGTGGAGCGCCACCCCCGGCGCGATCAACCTGCCCGTGCTGCTCTGGCTGCACAACCTGCTGGAGGCCTGGGATCTGGAGGGCTTCTGCCGCGCCCGTTACGGCCTGCTCGGCCACGGCGGCCACTGGTTCCCCGGCTGCAACGCCGATGCCCTCGACGACACCGTGAGCGAAGCCGAGCTGCTGGCGGTGCTCGGGGAGAGCCCCTGGGCCGAGCGCATCCCCGGCCTGCTCCGCCGCCTGCGCGAGCGGCTGGGCGGCAGCAGCGTGCGGCGCCTGATCGGTTCGGAGCCCTAGGCCAGCGGCTGCTTGGCCGGCACGCCCACCGGGCGGGGGTAGGCGGCGGGGCAGGGGCCGCTGCGCTGCAGCACCACCGCGTGGCGGATGCCGCGCCCGGCCGGCAGCTCCCGCGGCTCCACCCGCTCCAGCCGGGTGCGCAGCGGCAGGGCCGCCCGCTCCAGCGCCGCCTGGTCGTCCGCCTCCCAGCGGCCGCGGTAGAGCAGGGCCCGGCCGCCGTCGGCCAGCAGCGGCACCAGGTATTCCGCCACCACCGGCGCCGCCGCCACGGCCCTCGCCATCGCCCAGTCGAAGCGGCCGCGGCAGGCCGGATCGCGGCCGGTGCGCTCCGCCCGCTCGCAGCGCACCCGCACCCGCTCCCCCAGCCCCAGGGCCTCCGCCATCGCCCGCACCGCCTCGGCCTTGCGGCCCACCGAATCCACCAGGGTGAAGCGGGCCTGCGGCAGGGCGATCGCCAGCGCCAGCCCCGGGAACCCGCCGCCGGTGCCCACGTCGATGCACTGCAGCGGCCGGCCGGGGTCGTGCAGCAGCGGCAGCCAGGGCCAGAGGCTGTCGAACACCTGGGCGATCCAGTAGTCGTCGCCCTCCACCAGCCGGGTGAGGTTCAGCCGGCCGTTCCACAGCCGCAGCTGCTCCTGCAGCGCCCCGAAGCTTCGCCCCTGTTCCGCCGTGGGCTGCCAGCCCAGCTCCTGCCAGAAGCCGGCCGGCGGTTCAGGCGCGGCGGCTGCCCCGGGCGCGGCGGAACCCTGGGCCGGTGCGGAATCCTGGGCCGGTGCGGAACCGTGCGACACAGCCATCCACCCGGGCGAACGCGGAAGAGATCTCTAGGATCTCGCAGACTCGGCGCGGATTCGGTGGAAGGCGGCGACCAGCCGGCGGCGGACATGGGGCCTGAGCCCTCCCTCTACGCCCTGCTGCGCCTCCCCACCACGGCCACCGCCCAGGACCTGCGCCAGGCCTTCCGCTCCCTGAGCAAGCTCTACCACCCCGACACCACCGACCTGCCCGCGGCCGAGGCCGAGCAGCGCTTCCGCTCCCTCCAGCAGGCCTACCTCACCCTCAGCGATCCCGGTAGCCGCCAGGCTTACGACCAGCAGCTGCGGCTTTCCCAGCTGCGCCGCGCCGCGGCCCTCGCCACCATCACCACCGCGGCGGCTCCGCTGCGGCGGGTGGAGCGGCCCGTGCCCGTGCGGCGCGCCCTCTCCGGTGGCGAGTGGTTCGCCCTGGTGCTGCTCGCCGGCGCCCTGCTGTTCAGCATGGTGCTGGGGGTGGGCCTGGCCTGGTGGCGCGGCGTCGAGCTGGTGGCGCCCCCGTCGTCGCCGGTGCTGGCGCCGCCATCGCCGCCGGTCGTGGCGACCCTCGACACCACCGCCGATCAGCCCGGCCGGCAGACTGCTGAACCTCCAGGTGCCGACGCCGGGGATGACCCTGCTGCCCCCTCTCCAGACGCCCCTGTACAACCATCCCCTGCCGGCCCTTGAGCAGTGGCTCCGGGAGCTGGGCGCCGTGCGCCGCCGCGCCGATCCCTGCCTCTGGGATCTGCACCGGCCGCTCTGGAGCGCCCTGGTGGAGCTCGGCATCGAAGACCTCAAGGTGAGCTGGCACCAGGAGGGCCGCACCACCGCCCGCCTTTTCCCCTACGGCCTCAGCCGCGCCGACGTGGAGACGGCGATCCTGGCCGGCCCCTGAGCCGTCCGGCAGCCCCACCTACAGCAGCTCCAGACCCTCCGCCACCGCCGCCCAGCAGCGCTCCAGCTCGTCGTCGCTCAGGCACAGAGGCGGCAGCAGATACACCACATGCCCCAGCGGTCGCAGGAACACCCCCCGCTCCAGGGCATGGCGCTGCAGCAGCCGGCCGGCCGGGTTGAGGTAGCCCGGCCGCTCCACCGCCAGATCCAGCGCCGCGATCGTGCCGCACTGCCGCGGCCGCCGCACCCGCGGATGCCCCGCCAGCCGCTCCAGGTATGGCCGGTGGCGTTCCTCGAAGGCCCCATGGCGCTCCGGCGCCCCCTCCAGCAGCGTGAGGCTGGCGTTGGCGGCGGCGCAGCCCAGCGGGTTGGCGGTGAAGCTGTGGCCGTGGAAGAGGGTGTGCTCCGGCTTCTCGCTCACGAACCCCTGGTAGAGCCCCTCGCTGGCGAGCGTCACGCCCATCGGCAGGAAGCCGCCGGTGAGCCCCTTCGAGAGGGCCATCAGGTCGGGGCGGATCCCGGCCCGCCGGCAGGCGAACAGCTCACCAGTGCGGCCGAAGCCGGTCATCACCTCGTCGGCGATCAGCAGGGCACCCGCCGCCCGCACCCGCCGCTCCACCGCCTGAAGGAAATCGGGCCGCACCATCGCCATGCCGCTGGCCCCCTGCACCAGTGGCTCCAGGATCACCGCCGCGGTGGGCACCGCCAGCAGCTCCTCCAGCGCCCGCAGGGCCCGCGCCTCCTTCTCCGTCACGTCGGGGTCGTTCCACCAGGTGGCGGGCCAGGGGGCGCGCGCCACCTCGCACAGCAGCGGTTCGAACGGCGCCGAGAACAGCGAGCGCTCCCCCACCGCCATCGCGCCGAAGGTGTCGCCGTGGTACGCCCCCTCAAAGGCGATCAGCCGGCTGCGGGGCGTGCCCCGGTTGCGCCACCACTGCCAGGCGATCTTCAGGGCCACCTCCACCGCCGTGGAGCCGTCGTCGGAGAAGAAGAGGCGATCGAGGCCGCTGGCCGCGCTCAGCCGCTCCGCCAGCCGCTCGGCCTGGGGATGGCGGAAGTTCGCGAAGATCACCTGCTCGAGCTCGAGGGCCTGGGCGGCCACTGCCGCAGCGATCGTCGGCTCGGCGTGCCCGTGCAGCGTCACCCACCAGCTGCTGATCGCATCGATCAGCCGGCGGCCGTCATCGAGTTCGAGCAGCGCACCCCGGCCCCGCACCGCCCGCAGAGGCGGATCGCTGCGGGCCACCTGGGTGGTGGGATGCCAGAGGTGGGGATGCCAGCTCACGCGGTGCTCAGCGGCATGGCGGCTGCCGCCGGGAGGACTCCGAGGCCCAGGGGCCGCAGGCCGGCCAGCGCCGCACCGACTCCTCCAGGTCGGTGAACAGCACCAGGATTCCCGTGCACAGCACGGCCACCAGCAGGCTCACGAGCAGGTGGGTGCGGCTCATCGGGCCAGGCTACGGGCCAGTCCGCTGGCCTGCCATTGCGCCGCCAGCGTCGCCGCGTCGAGCCGCTCCAGCGGCGGCAGGCAGCCCAGCACCGTCGTGCCGCCGAGTTCGGCGAGGGTGCGGGGATTGTCCGCATGGGGCGGGCCGTTGCACACCACCCCCAGCAGCGGGATGGCGCGCCGCCGCAGCGCCTCGATCGAGAGCAGCGTGTGGTTGAGGGTGCCCAGGCCGCTGCGCGCCACCAGCAGCACCGGCAGCCCCCAGCGGCGGATCTGCTCGATCTGCAGCAGGTCGCGGCGCAGGGGCACCAGCAGCCCCCCGGCCGTCTCCACCACCAGCGGTCCGCCCACCGCCGGCAGCGCCAGCCGCTCCGGCGCGATCGGCCGCTCCTCCAGCTCCCCGGCCCAGTGCGGCGACACCGGGTGCTCGTAGCGGTAGGCCTCCGGCAGGATCCGCTCCGCTGGCAGCCCCAGCATCCGCTGCACCCGCTCGCTGTCGCCCCCCTCCTCGAGGCCGCACTGCACCGGCTTCCAGTAGCGGGCGCCGAGCCCCTGCACCAGCAGGGCGCTCACCACCGTCTTGCCCACGTCGGTGTCGGTGCCGCACACCACCAGCTGCAGCGGCAAAGGGGACGGGGACGTCATCGGGGCGGGGGCGGCAGGGGCGCCGCCAGGTTGGCGAAGCGGGGCGCACGGCGGCCGATCAGCAGCAGCACCTCCCAGCTGAGCCGCTTGCCGCCACCGCCCTCCTCCACGGGCCAGCGGGCCTCCAGCCGCCGCCACTGGCCCGGGCTCAGCGGCGCCGCCGGGCTGGCATCGGCGCCGATCGCCCGGATCCGCCCCAGCAGGGCCAGGCCGCTGGCCGCCCGTCCGCTGAAGCGCAGCCGCCGCACCAGTGGCCGCTCCAGCCGCCGCTCCGCCACGGCCACCAGCCCGGCCGCCGGTGGCAGCGGCAGGGCGGTGCAGGGCACGCCGGCCGCGGCCGCGGCCTGGCGCCACTGGGGAAAGCTGCCGGCGGTGGGCACCGCCAGCGCCAGCCAGCCGCCCGGCGCCAGCTGGGCGCACCAGTGCTCCAGCTGCTCCGCCGGCCGCTCCAGCCAGTGCAGGGCAAAGCTGGAGGCCAGCAGGGCCGCGCCCCCCAGCGCCGGCGGCAGGCCCCCGTTCAGGTCCCACAGCAGCCGCGGCCGCGCCGCCCCCTCCCCCTGCTCCAGCAGGGCTGCGCAGGCGTCGAGGCGCAGCAGGCCCAGCCCCGGCCGCTCCCGCTCGATCGCCCGCCCCAGCAGCCCCGTGCCGGAGCCCAGGTCGGCGCAGGGGCCCGGCGGCAGCGGCAGCGGCCGGCAGAGGCGCGCCAGCCGGGCCGCCACGCCCCGCTGCAGCCGCGCCTCGCGCTCGTAGGCGTCGGCCCGGCGGCTGAAGCCGGCCCGCACCCGCCCCGCGAAGCGCTCGGCCTCGCTCTCGAGCCGCAGGGCCATCAGCCGCCCTCCAGCCAGTCGAACACCGGCTCCAGCAGGTCGGCCCGCAGCAGGCTGTGACCCGCCCCCGGCTGCGGCCACAGCGTGGCCTGCGGCAGGGCATGCCGCAGCGCCGCCCGGCTTCCGGCCGCCACGATCCGGTCGGCTTCCGCTTCCACGATCAGGCTGCGGGCGGTGGCCGGATAGGCCGCCGGCAGGGCGCTGCTGGCCTCCAGCAGCGCCAGGTCGCGCCGCAGCCGCTCCACCCCCGCCGCTGTGAGCGGTTCGCTGCCGGGCCCGGCCGGCAGCAGCGCCACCGGGTCGGGGGCCGCCGCCGCCGCCAGGAAGTCGCGCAGCATCGCCTCCGCCTCGCCCCGCTCCAGCCGGGCCGCCATGCCCCGCAGCGCCCGCCGCCAGCGCCGCTCCTCCCCGCCCGGCGGCAGGAAGCGCCCGAAGCTGGCCAGCAGCACCACCGCATCGGCCTGGGCCAGCACCGCCTCCGGCAGCAGGTGCAGGCCGAGCGAATGCACGATCACCGCCCGCCTGGCCACCGCCCCCCCTGCCCCGGCCGGCGCCCAGGCGGGCATGGCCGGCTGCAGCGGCCCGTAGCCCCGTTCGCCGCAGCGCCAGCTCCAGCCGCGGCGTTCGGCCACCGCCCGCCAGGGGGCCCAGGCGCGGCTGTCGCCGGCCCAGCCGTGCATGGCGATCAGCTGCCCGCCGCGGTTGTCCGTCATCGCGGCTCCTGCGCCGTGGCGGCCGGGCCGGCGGCCGGGCCGGGGCCCAGGGCGTCGAGCAGCCGCTCCAGGCTGCCGGGCGGCAGATCGTGGCGCAGCACCAGCCGCAGCTGCGCCGTGCCCTCCGGCACCGTGGGCGGCCGGATCGCCACCGTGAGCAGCCCGGCCCGCTCCAGCCGCTCCTGCAGGGCCAGGGCCGCCCCGTCGCCCCCCACCCGCAGCGGCAGGATCGGCCCCGCGCCCGGCGGACGCGGCCAGCCGGCGGCCTCCAGGCCGTCGCGCCAGCGCTCCGCCCGCAGCAGCAGCGCCGCCGCCGGCGCCGGATCGCCCTCCAGCCGCTCCAGCGCCGCCAGCGCGGCCGCCGCCAGCGGCGGCGCCAGGGCCGTGGTGTAGCGGAAGGCGCCGCCGTGCTGCAGCAGCCATTCCCCCACCGGCCCGTCGCCGGCCAGGAAGGCGCCGCCGCTGCCGAACGCCTTGCCGAAGGTGCCGCTCACCAGACTCACACCGCCCAGCCCATGGGCCAGACCCCGCCCGCCGGGGCCCAGCACCCCGAGGGCATGGGCCTCGTCCACCAGCAACCGCGCCCCCGCTGCTCGGCACAGGGCCGTCAGGGCCGGCAGGTCGGGGCTGGTGCCCTCCATGCTGAACAGGCTCTCGCTGATCACCAGCCGCGGCCGCCGTGGTTCGGCCGCCCGGCTGCGCTCCAGTCGCGCCGCCAGATCGGCCAGGTCGTTGTGGCGGAACCGCTGCAGCCGCGCCCCGCTGGCCCGCACCCCCACCAGCAGCGAGTGGTGGATCAGCCGGTCGGCCAGCACCAGCGTGTGGCGATCGGCCAGCGCCTGCACCGCCGCCAGGTTGGCCTGGAAGCCGCTGGGGAAGAGCAGCACCCGCTCGCGGCCCAGCCAGGCCCCCAGCCGCTCCTCCAGCCGGCCGTGCACCGCCCGGCTGCCGCTCACCAGCCGCGAGGCCCCGGCCCCTACCCCCTCGGCCTCGATCGCGGCCGCGGCCGCGGCCTTGAGGGCGGGATGGCCGCTGAAGCCCAGGTAGTCGTTGCTGGCCAGATCGAGCAGGGGCGGCGCCCCGGCCGCTCCGTCGTCGCTCAGCAGCTCCGCCGCTCCGCCCGGCCGGAAGACGCGCAGCCGCCGTCGCCGCTCGGCCGGGAGCCGCGCCAGGTCGTGCTGCAGGGAGGCGAGGGGATCGGCGGCCACGGGTGGGGGCGCACGCCGCGGCAGGCGGCCATGGCAACCCCGCAGTCTGCCGCCTGCCGGAGCGCTGCTCATAGGATTCATCGATGCGAACCGCCGGCACCGACGCTCCCCCCGCCATGGCCGCGGTGCCGCCCCTGGAGCAGCTGTTCCCCTTTCCGCTCGATCCCTTCCAGCTCGAGGCGATCGACGCCCTCAACCAGGGCCATTCGGTGGTGGTGAGCGCCCCCACCGGCTCGGGCAAGACGCTGGTGGGCGAGTACGCCATCCACCGCGCCCTGGCCCACGGCCAGCGCGTCTTCTACACCACGCCGCTCAAGGCCCTCTCCAACCAGAAGCTGCGCGATTTCCGCCACCAGTTCGGCGCCGAGCGGGTGGGGCTGATGACGGGCGATCTGAGCGTCAACCGCGAGGCGCCGATCGTGGTGATGACCACCGAGATCTTCCGCAACATGCTCTACGCGGAGGTCGATCGCGGCGACGATCCCCTCGCCGACGTGGAGGCGGTGGTGCTCGACGAGTGCCACTACATGAACGACAGCCAGCGCGGCACCGTCTGGGAGGAATCGATCATCCACTGCCCGCCGCCGGTGCAGCTGGTGGCCCTCTCGGCCACGGTGGCCAACGCCGGCCAGCTCACCGACTGGATCGCCAGGGTGCACGGGCCCACCACCCTGGTGGTGAGCGATCACCGGCCAGTGCCGCTGGCCTTCAGTTTCTGCAGCGCCAAGGGCCTCCACCCCCTGCTCAACGACGAGGGCACCGGCCTCCATCCCAACTGCAAGGTGTGGCGCGCCCCGAAGGGCGACCGGCGCAAGGGCAAGACGCCCCGTCCGCCCCAGCCTGAGGCGGCGCCGCTGCCGTTCGTGGTGGCCCAGCTGGCCGAGCGCGACATGCTGCCGGCCATCTACTTCATCTTCAGCCGCCGCGGCTGCGACAAGGGCGTGCGTGATCTCGGCAAGGCCTGCCTGGTGACCCCCGAGGAGCAGGCGCGCATCCGCGCCCGCCTCGAGGCCTTCGTGGCCACCAGCCCGGAGGCGGTGCGCGAGGGCGGCCATGCCGAGGCCCTGCTGCGTGGCATCGCCTCCCACCATGCCGGCGTGCTGCCCGCCTGGAAGGAACTGATCGAGGAGCTGTTCCAGCAGGGCCTGGTGAAGGTGGTGTTCGCCACCGAAACCCTGGCCGCCGGCATCAACATGCCTGCCCGCACCACGGTGATCTCGGCCCTCTCCAAGCGCACCGAGCGCGGCCACCGGCCGCTGATGGGCAGCGAGTTCCTGCAGATGGCGGGCCGGGCCGGCCGCCGCGGCCTCGACGTGCAGGGCTACGTGGTCACGGTGCAGGGCCGCTTCGAGGGGGTGCGCGAGGCGGGTCACCTGGCTACCAGCCCCCCCGATCCGCTGGTGAGCCAGTTCACGCCCAGCTACGGCATGGTGCTCAACCTGCTGCAGCGCCACGACCTGGCCAAGGCCCGCCAGCTCGTGGAGCGCAGCTTCGGCCGCTACCTGGCCACCCTCGACCTGGCGGACGACGAGGCCCGCATCGCCGAACTGCGTGAGCAGCTCGAGCGGCTCGCCGGTCCCTCCGCCGACGTGCCGTGGGACGACTTCGAGGCCTACGAGAAGCAGCGCGAACACCTGCGCGAGGAGCGCCGCATCCTGCGGATCCTGCAGCAGCAAGCGGAGGAGACCCTCGCCCACGAACTCACCCTCGCCCTCCAGTTCGCCAGCGAGGGCACCCTGGTGAGCCTCAAGACGCCCCAGCTGCGCGGCCGGGTCACCCCGGCAGTGATCGTGGCCAAGCCCCCGGGGCCCGGCCAGTTCCCCCTGCTGCTCTGCCTCACCGACGAGAACGTCTGGATCCTGGTGCCCTGCCACGCGGTGGTGAGCCTCCACGCCGAGCTCAGCTGCCTGCAGGTGGCGGGCCTGGCCGTGCCGGATCTCCAGCACGCCGGTGAGCTGCGCCACGGCGACCAGGCCAGCGGCGGGCTGGCGCTGGCGGTGGCCCACATGGCCCGCCGCCACGACATGGACACGCCCCAGTACGACCTGGCCGGAGAGGTGCGCGAGCAGGCCCTGCGGGTACGGGAGCTGGAGGAGGAGCTGGAACTCCATCCCGCCCACCGCTGGGGCGACCGTCGCCAGCTCAAGAAGCAGCGGCGGCGCATGGAGGAGCTCGACGCCGAGATCGCCGAGCGGCAGCGGCTGCTGCACCACCGGGCCAACCGCCACTGGGACACCTTCCTGGCCCTGATCGAAATCCTGCGCTTCTTCGGCGCCCTCGATGGTCCCGACGGGCTCCAGCCCACCGAGGTGGGCCGCACCGTGGCCGCCCTGCGGGGCGACAACGAGCTCTGGCTGGGGCTGGGGCTGATGAGCGGCCATCTCGACGAACTCGATCCGGCCGAACTGGCGGCGGTGTTCGAGGCGATCAGCACCGAGGTGAACCGGCCCGACCTCTGGAGCGGCTACCCGCCGCCGCCGAAGGCCGAGGAGGCCCTGCACGATCTGGGCGGGCTGCGCCGCGAACTCCTGCGCCAGCAGGAGCACGCCCGGGTGGTGGTGCCGGTGTGGTGGGAGCCCGAGCTGATGGGCCTGGTGCACGCCTGGGCCAGGGGGGCCAGCTGGGGCGACGTGATCGCCAACACCTCCCTCGACGAGGGGGACGTGGTGCGGATCCTCCGCCGCACCGTGGATCTGCTGGCCCAGGTGCCCTACGCCGAGGCGATCAGCGAACAGCTGCGGACCAACGCCCGCAAGGCCCTGCGGGCGATCAACCGCTTCCCGGTCTGCGAGATCGTGGATCTGCTGGCCGCCGCTCCGGTGGAGGGTCCGGCCATCCCTGCCGATGCCGCGATTCCCCCCGGTCCCGAGGGTGCCGACCCCGAGGGTGCCGGTCCGGAGCCGGTGGCCTCGCTCTGAGTCCGGCTGCCGCCAGGCCCAGGCCCCGGCATCGGGCTCAGATCCCCAGCCGCTCCCAGATCACCCCCAGGTTCGCCCGGTGCAGGTCGGTGGAGAAGCACTCCGCCAGCTGATCCGCATCCAGGCGCGAGGTCACCTCCGGATCGGCTTCGAGATTGGCGCGGAAGTCGCCGCCACGGCAGTTCCAGGCGCTGTGGGCGTGGCGCTGCACGATGCGGTAGGCCTCCTCCCGGCTCAACCCCGCCTCCACCAGCGCCAGGAGCACCCGCTGGCTGAACACCACCCCGCCGTAGACGTTGAGGTTGCGGGCCATGTTCTCGGGGTAGACGCCCAGCCCCTTCACCACCGCCGTCATCTCGCGCAGCATGAAATGCAGCGTCACCGAGCAGTCGGGCAGCATCATGCGCTCCACCGAGCTGTGGCTGATGTCGCGCTCGTGCCAGAGGGCGCAGTTCTCCAGCGCCGCCACGGTGTAGCCGCGCAGCACCCGGGCCAGGCCGCTGATCCGCTCGCTGCGGATCGGATTGCGCTTGTGCGGCATGGCCGAGCTGCCCTTCTGCCCCTTGGCGAAGTTCTCCTCCACCTCCAGCACGTCGGTGCGCTGCAGGTTGCGGATCTCGGTGGAGAACCGCTCCAGCGCCGCACCCACCAGCGCCAGGGTCTGCACGTATTCGGCGTGGCGGTCGCGGGCGATCACCTGGGTGCTGGCGCAGTCGGGCACCAGGCCGAGGGCGCGGCAGGTGAGATCCTCCACCTGGGGATCGGTGTTGGCGTAGGTGCCCATGGCGCCGCTGATCTGCCCAACCGCCACCACCCGCTCCAGCCGCTCCAGCCGCTCCTGGTTGCGCACCACCTCCGCCAGCCAGCCCGCCACCTTGAAGCCGAAGGTGATCGGCTCGCCATGGATGGCGTGGCTGCGGCCGATCATCACCGTGCCCTTGTGCTCCCGCGCCAGCTCCCGCAGCGCCTCGGCCAGGGCGTCGAGCTCCTGGCGCAGCAGCCCCACCGACGCCTTGAGCTGCAGGGCCAGCCCCGTGTCGAGCACGTCGGAGCTGGTCATGCCCACGTGGATGTGGCGGCCCGCGTCGCCCACGTGCTCGTTCACGTTGGTGAGGAAGGCGATCACGTCGTGGCGCACCTCCGCCTCGATCTCCAGGATGCGCTCCACCTCGAAGGACGCCCGCTCGCGGATCGTGGCCAGGGCCTCGGCCGGCACCCGCCCCAGTTCGCACTGGGCAGCCGTGGCGGCGATCTCCACATCCAGCCAGCTCTGGTATTTGGCCTGCTCGCTCCAGATGGCGCCCATCTCGGGCAGGGTGTAACGCTCGATCAAGGGCCAGCGCGTGGCAACGTCCCGGTCAATCTATGGGTCGGCCTCCGACCGCCTCGCCATGGCCCGCAAGCAACGGCTCGACCAGCATCTGGTCTCCCTCGGTCTGGCCGCCAGCCGCCAGCAGGCCCAGCAGCTGATCCGCGCCGGCCGGGTGCGCAGCGGTGACCGCGTGCTCGACAAACCCGGCCAGGAGGTGCCGGCCGAGCTGGTGCCCCAGGTGGAGCGCCCCCCCCGCTTCGTCTCGCGCGGGGGGGAGAAGCTGGCCGCGGCGCTCGACACCTTCCCGATCGCCGTGGTCGGCCGGACCTGCCTCGACGGCGGCATTTCCACCGGCGGGTTCACCGACTGCCTGCTGCAGCGGGGTGCGGCGCGGGTGTACGGGATCGACGTGGGCTACGGCCAGACGGCCTGGAGCCTGCGCACCGACCCACGCCTGGTGTTGCGGGAGCGCACCAACCTGCGCCATCTCAGCCCGGCGGAGCTCTACGTGCCGGAGGATCCCCGCCCCGATCTGGCGGTGGCCGACGTGTCGTTCATCGCCCTGGCCCTGGTGCTGCCGGCCCTGCGGGGGCTGCTGGCACCGGGGCCGGCCGAGGCGGTGCTGCTGGTGAAGCCCCAGTTCGAGGTGGGCCGCGAGCGGGTGGGCAAGGGCGGCGTGGTGCGCGATCCGCTCGCCCATGCCGATGCCATCCGCGGCGTGGTGGCCGCCGCCCGGCCGCTGGGGCTGGAGCCGGCCGGGCTGGTGGGCTCGCCGATCACCGGGCCGGCCGGCAACCACGAATACCTGCTCTGGCTGCGGAGTGAACTGCTCGGGCCACCCCTCACGGAGGAGGAGATCGGGGCGGTGGTGAAGGCCACGCTGGCCCCGCCGGCTGCCAGGGCCTGAGCCCCTGCTCAGATGGCCGTGCTGTCGCGGTCGCCGGTCCGGATGCGGATCACCGTGTCCACGGTGCTGATGAAGATCTTGCCGTCGCCGATCTCACCGGTGCGGGCCGCATCCTGAATGGCCGTCACCACGGTGTCGACCCGGTCGTCGTCGACCACCACCTCGAGCTTGAGCTTCTGCAGGAATTCGACGGTGAACTCCGAGCCGCGATAGCGCTCCACCTGCCCTTTCTGACGCCCGAAACCGCGCACCTCGCTCACTGTCATGCCGACGATGCCCGCATTGACGAGCGCGACCTTGACATCTTCGAGCTTGAACGGACGGATGATGGCCTCGACTTTTTTCATGAGATTCCGGTTGGGACGATGAACGGCTCGGGAACGGATCGCCTCAGGAGCGTTCGCTGAGCGGCAGGGGAATGTGGGGCGTGCGGCTGATCCGCAGGCCGGCGGCCAGGGCGTCCTCGCAGAGCGCATCGGCGGAGGGGCGACCCACCTGCACACGCCCTGCCGCCAGATGGTCCCAGACGGCGTCGTCGAAATGGGTCTGGAGCCAGACCATGCCGAGGGCCGAATGGGCGTGGAGCCGGTAACCGTCCTGGGTTCCGGCGAGAACGAGGTCCAAGCGAAGACCCTGCGACTGAGGCCATTAGGCCTGAGCGCGCAGGGCTTCGGTGTAGCTGTTGTTACGCGGCCTTGGCCGCGTCAGCGTTCAGGCGTCGAGCAGTTCACCCGCCGCTTCGGCCTGGCGGTGGTGGTACACGTGGCCGCGGTAGTGGAGATCGACCGTCGCGTCGATCGCCGCCGGCTCGTGACGCAGGGGCTCGCGGTAATGCACGCCGCGGTAGACGTGCTCCACCGGCTGGGGAGCCGGGGTCTCGTGGTGGGTGGCGTCGTAGTGGACGCCGCGGTACACCAGGTTGGTCTTGCTCATGGTGAAGGCACCTCGAAGGGATGGGGATCACGGGCCGATGGGCCGGTGCCGCTTCGTGGAAAGGAGCGTTGCTTCGCCTCGCGGTGGGGCTACTTCCGACAGGGGCGCGGGCCCGTAGGTCCGGCGCTTGCCCAACGTTTTGTCCTTCGAGATCGTTCTAGCCCCTCCCGGCTGTTCGTGGTGAACGTGGGGCCTGGCTTCGCTGCAACTTCTTAACGATCTGCCCCTGTCTACGATCCGTTTCAGCCCCTCCCGTCCCGATGAGCGCCGCCCCGATGAGCGCCTCCCCCGTCCTCGACCCCTCCGCCGATCGCACCCGCACCCCCAGCTACGGCCAGCGGGAGATCGCCGAGGCCCGTCTGATCTGCTTTGACAACCCCCGCCCCTCCCGGCCCTACGAAGTGGCGATCGAGCTGCCCGAGTTCACCTGTCTCTGCCCCTTCTCCGGGTATCCCGATTTCGCCGTGCTGCGCCTGCTCTACCAGCCCGGCCCCCGCGTGCTTGAACTCAAGGCACTCAAGCTCTACGTGAACAGCTGGCGCGATCGGGCCATCTCCCACGAGGAAGTGGCCAATCGCATCCTCGACGATCTGGTGGCCGCCGCCGATCCGGCCTGGATGCAGCTCGAGGCCGATTTCAACCCCCGCGGCAACGTCCACACCGTGATCCGCGTCAGCCACGGCAGCCGTCAGCCCTGCTGAGCGGCGGCGCCACGCTCCTCCTCCAGCCGCTGCAGCAGCTCGGGCAGTTCCCGCGCCAGGGCGGTGAGGTTGCGGTTGCAGAGCCCGGCCACATGCAGCAGCCGGCGCTCCGGTTCGGCGATGGCCCAGAGCTGGCGGGTGGCAATCAGGCTCAGCACCCCGCCGACCAGGGCGATGGCGAAGCCCGCGTACACCAGCGGCACGCCGGGATCGCGCTTGAGCAGCAGGCCGCTCGCCGGCAGCACGGCCGCCACCCGCAGCGGCAGGCCACCCAGCTCGATCGGGTCGCCGCCCGGCACCAGCGAGCCGATCGGTTTGGCCTCGGCCGAGTACACCTCCACCGGCCCCTGCTCGCTGCTGAGGGTGAGCAGCACCGGATCGGAGCCGTCGGGGCGGGTGGGCAGCGCCAGCCCCCACACCTGATCCCCCAGCTCGCTGAGGCTGCGCAGCGGAAGCTGCAGCAGCGGGCTGCGCCCGATCTGCACCGTGATCGCCGCCAGCGACCAGTCGGCCTGGTACACGGTGAGGCCGCGGTAGCGCAGGGGATGGTTGACGCTGATCTCCTTCTCCAGCAACGCCTCGCCGCTGGCGCTCACCAGACGCAGATCGGAACGGAACTGCTCGGGCCGCCCGGCCGGATCCCGCTCGATCCGGAACCGGTCGATCGCCACGCTCAGCTGGGTGCGGCCCCGGGAGTCGAGCAGTTCGAGATCGTGACCCGGGGCCAGGAAGCGCTCCAGCCGCTGCCCACCCAGGGCTCCCCAGGCCGCTCCCACCATCAGCACCACCAGGCCGGCGTGCACCAGCAGCGGGCCCACCCGCCCGAGCACGCCCCGGCGTGCGGCCAGCCGATCCCCCTGGCGTCGCAGGGTCCAGCCCTGTGAGCCCAGCAGCTGCTCCAGCCGGCCCAGATCGGCCTGCGGATCGCTGCTGTTCAGGCTCTCCGCCAGGCTGAGCTTGCTGAGCTGACGCGGAGAGCCGTAGTCGATCCAGCGCAGCGCCGCCTGCAGGGCCGGCCACTGACGCCGCCAGCTGCAGAGCACCAGCGAGAGCCCCAGCCAGGCGAGCAGCCCCAGGAACCAGTCGCTGGCATAAACGTGATCCAGCTGCAGCCGCAGGATGGCGTCGCCGTGGAACAGGCCAAGCCACGGGGTGGCGTCGTAGAGGCGGTGGTAGGCCTCGGCCGCCTCCCGCTGGGGGATGGCCGTGCCGATGCCGCTGGCCACGGCGATCACCAGCAGCAGGCCGATCGCCAGGCGCAGATCCGAGATCCAGGCCAACAGCCGCTGCAGGATCGGCCGGGCCCGGGCGGCCGGGGAGGCGCTCACGGCCACCGGGCCAGAAGGGTGAGGCTGCCGCTGGTGATCAGCACCACGCCGCTGATCGGCGGAATCCAGCTGCCCAGCGCGCGCAGGGCCAGCAGCCGCGGCAGGGAGGCGGCGGCGGTGGCGGCCAGCAGCAGGGGCAGCACCTGGCCGGCGCCGAAGCAGGTGAGCAGAAGCATGCCCACCAGGGGACGGCCCTGCTGGGCAATCCAGCCCAGCAGCACCGCCACCACCGGCGTGGTGCAGGGGCTGGCGGCAAGCCCGAAGGCGGTGCCGGCCGCCAGGGGGGCCAGGGGCGGCGGCACCCGGCGCCGCCACAGTTCCGGGTCGGGCCCGCTGGGCAGGGGGATCCGCAGCAGCCCGAGCAGATTCAGCCCCATCACCACGGCCAGCACGGCCACCACGGTGGGCACCACGCCGGGCACCTGGCCGTAGAGACGGCCCAGCAGGGAACTGGCTCCACCCAGCAGCACCAGCGAGGCCACGATCCCCGCCGCGAAGCTCAGGCTCCGCTTCCAGGGATGGCGGCCCCGGCTCTGGAAGCCGGCCATGTAGGCGAGGGTCACCGGCAGCAGCGACAGGGAGCAGGGGCCCAGGCTGGTGAGCACCCCGGCGCTGAACACCACCGCCAGGGTGAGCGGACCGGGGGAGGCGAGCGAGCGGTTGAGCAGCTGCTCTCCCCAGCGCGCCAGGTCCGACAGTGGCAGGCCGACGACCTCCATGGGCTGGTTGCTGCGCTCCTTCACGGGCGGGGTGGCTGCGACCTCCCCGGCAATCAGGTCAGCCTATCGGGGCGGGGCTGGAGCCAGAGCGAGCCGCCGCGCGGGATCGGCGGGGGCGGCTTTCCCTCGCTTCCCAGCCCGCCGATTCCAGCGAGCAGCGGATCAGCAGCCCGGCGGTGAGCAGGCTGGCCAGCAGGGAGTTGCCGCCGTAGCTGATCAGGGGCAGGGGCAGGCCCGTGGTGGGCATGGAGCCGCTGGCCACCGCGATGTTGAGGATCGACTGACCCACCAGCAGGGTGGTGGCCCCCATGGCCACCAGCCGCTGCTGGTTGCTGCGGCAGCCCAGCGCCACCCGCAGCCCCACGAAGCCGAAGAGCACCAGGAAGAGCAGCAGCAGCAGCGAGCCCACGTAGCCGAACTCCTCGGCGAACACCGCGAAGATGAAGTCGGTCGACTGGATCGGCAGATACTGCAGCTTCTGCGTCGAGAGGCCGTAGCCCTCGCCCAGCACCCCACCCGAGCCGATCGCCAGCAGGCTCTGCACCAGCTGATAGCCGTCCCCCTGCGCGTCGCGCCAGGGGTTGAGGAACGAGATCACCCGCAGCCGCTGGTATTCGTTGATCAGGATGCTGCCGGTGCCCACCAAGGCCCCGCCGGCCGCGGTGCCGAGCAGGGCGAGCAGGGGCAGGCCGGCGGCCAGGGCCATCAGCCACAGCAGCAGGCCCGTGAGGGCTGCGGTGCTCAGGTTCGGCTGCTTGAGGATCAGAAGCAGCAGCACACCGAAGGTGCCCAGCCAGAGCAGCTTCTGATCGTTGCCGATCCGTTGCCAGTGGGCGAACAGCGACGCCCCCTGCAGCACCACGAAAGGCTTGACCAGTTCGGAGGGCTGGATCTGCAGAGGGCCGATCACCAGCCAGCGGCTGGCCCCGTTCACCTCGCTGCCCACCACCAGGGTGGCGCTGATCAGCAGCGCCCCGATCAGCACCGCCGGCCCTGCCAGCCGCAGCCAGCGCCGCAGCTGGGTGCGCATCGCGATCCAGAGCAGCACCCAGCTGGCCAGCATCCACACGAACTGCCGCTTGAGATAGAAAGCCGGGTCACCCATCTCCCGGGCGGCCACCCACCAGCTGGCCGAGGCCAGGATCAGCAGCCCGGCCACGCTCCAGATCGTGAGCATCACCAACAGCAGCCTGGCCTCCGCCGGCCAGTCGCTCCAGGGGAAGGGACCGGAGGCGGTGGTGGCGGGCTCGGCGGGCCTGGAGCGGTGCTTCACGGGACCGGCCACGGAAAAGGGGGCGAGGAGCTGCCCCATTGAGCCGTGCCGTGCGCCGGACGTGGAGGGGGTGGGGACAAAAAAAAGCCCGGCCTTGGCCGGGCGGGATGGGATCGTGTCGGAGGGCCTGGTTCAGTTGCCCACGTTCACCTGACGGCGACCGGTGACAAGTTCGACCTTCAGGATCTTTCCGCCCTGCTTCATGATCCGCTGCTGTTCAGCGAACCAGCTCTCATACGGCACCCACTTGGTGAAGTAAGTGTTCTGCAGTTCCCGCTGGGAGCGAACTTTTTCCGGGCAGGGGATGCAGGCCGTGATCTTGAACAGGCGCATGACGAACCTTCGCTGGGGTGGCGTGACGCTGGAATCAGTTGCCCAGCCCGGAGCTGATGTAGTCGAGGTAGACGCCGAGTTCACGGCCGGCTTCCGGACCCACCAGCGAGGCGGCGGTTTCCTTCATCGCCTGGATCGACTGAACGGTGGCGCCGATCGGCACACCCAGGGAGTTGTAGGTCTCCTTGAGGCCGTTCAGCACGCGCTCGTCGAGGATCGAGGTGTCACCGGCCAGCATGGCGTAGGTGGCGTAGCGCAGGTAGTAGTCGAGGTCGCGGATGCAGGCCGCGTAACGACGGGTGGTGTACATGTTGCCGCCCGGACGGGTGATGTCCGAATACAGCAGGGTCTTGGCGACCGCTTCCTTGATGATGGCGGCGGCGTTGGCACCGATGGTGGCCGCAGCCCGCACCCGCAGCTCGCCGCTGGCGAAATACTGCTCCAGCCGGCCGATCGAGGAGTCGTCCAGGTAGAGACCCTGCACGTCCGACTGGTTGATGACGTTGGTGATCGCGTCTTGCATGTGTCCTGGGGAGGAGGCGGTGGGAGGAGGGGCAGCCTCAGGAGAGGGCGCCGATGACGTAGTCGAAGTAGAAGCCGGCCTCTTCGGCGTCGGCGCCGGTGAGCAGACCCGAGGCGGCGTTCTTGAGCTCACGCACGGCTTCGGCCATGGCTTCCAGCGGGGTACCGAGGGCGCGGTACATCTCGCGGGCGCCGATGATGCCGATTTCTTCGATGGGCGTCACATCCCCTGCCACCACGCCATAGGTCACCAGGCGGAGGTAGTAGTCGATGTCGCGGAGGCATGTGGCGGTCATCTCCTCGCCGTAGGCGTTGCCGCCGGGGGAGATGATGTCGGGGCGCTTCTGGAACAGCGCGCCGCCGGCCTGCTTGACCAGGCGCTCGCGACTCTCGCTCAGGACCTGAGCCACCCGCAGACGGCGCTGACCGCCGGCGACGAAGGACTTGATCTGGTCGAGTTCGCCAGGGCTGAGGTAGCGGGCTTCGGCGTCCGCGTTGATGATCGAGTTGGAGACGATGCTCATGCAGTTCTGCCTCGAAACAAGCGGTCGCCGTGATGGAGACCGATATCCGGTGGGTAAGGGATGCCCGGCCTGCTGCCTCCGCCGGCTTGGTGGCCGAAGATGAGGCTTCAGGCGTGGGCTGAGCAGTCGGGTTGGCCGACCGCCGTGTCATTCTGCGGCAGGGCGTGCCGCGCGCCTGGCTTGCGGTAACAGTTCTTCACGGCGGTCCGATCGCCAAGATCCCTTTGCTGGCAACGATTCTGGCGGGCCTCGGTATGACGCGGGCGAGTCGTCATTTGTGAAAGATTCGTGCACTTCTGCGCTGTCGTGCCTATCGAAAGGCGGCCCATCTTTGCTGTCAGTTTCTTGTTCTCAATCAAAAGAGCTCCCGATCAGCCGATCGGGAGCTCTCGCTGGCGCAGGAGGCTGAACCGCAGGCCCTGGGTGCCCTGGAGGGTGGGCCCGATCAGATCGCGCCCCGGGGTGGCGGCGTGAGGCCGGCCGTGCCGCCATAGAGGGCGGCGGTGCGGGTCACCGTGCTCAGCGGGATGCCGTCCTCGGTGTCCAGACCCCGCAGGTAGGGCACGGTGTCCCGTCCGAAGCGGCTGGCGTACTCCTGGCTGCTGAGCAGGGCGTTGAGAGCGGCCTGCTGGCCGGAGCGGGCCCGGGTGCCCAGGTAGGCGCTCACCTCGCGGGGCTGGGCGGCCCGGCCGAGCAGGGCCAGGTAGGCGGCCGACGCGGCCCGCAGCGGTGCCATGCGGTTGAGCCGCTGCTGGAAGAGGTCGCTGGCGGCGATCAGTGCCACGAATTCCGACACCGAGATCCGCCCCACCCGCAGCTGGGATTCGGCATCGCCCAGCCGTTCGGCCGCCAGGGGAACGCGGTTGAGCAGCTGGCGGTAGCTCGCCTCGATCGCCTGCTGCAGGGTGGATTCGCCATCACCGGCCCTCAGGCTCACCGGCCCGGCGATGCCGCGGCGGCGGCCGAAGCCCTGGGGTCGGCCGCCCTGGAGCGCCTTGGCCATGGCGGCACCGGGCTGGGCCGCCGTCACGGCCACCAGTCCGTTGCTGCTCACCTGGGCAGTCCAGCCGCCCACCACCGGGGTGCGACCCGGCACGGCCACCGTGCCCACGGCGGCGGTCCAGCCGCTGCCGAAGCTGCCGGGCGTGAGGCGCGGAGCACTCCAGCGCCGGGTGGGGGCGGGCGGCTGCCGCAGGCTCTGGGGCGGCTCCACCGTGGGGGGGGTGGGGGGACGCTCGCCGGCGGCGAAGGTGGCGCTCCAGCCGCCCACCACCCGTCGCAGCCGGCGGTCGGGCAGGTTCCGGGCCACCAGATCGCCCTCCCCACGGAAGGTGGAGGGAGGCTGCACCTGCGGGCGCTGCTTCGGCGTGAGGTCGGCGAGGGCCGCCACGTCGAGGGGGCGATTGAGCTTGGGCACCCGGCGGGCATTCAGATCGGCCGGGGTGACGAAGCGCTCGTAGGGAACGGTGTCCTCGCCGAAGGCCTCGAGGTATTCGGGGCTGTCGAGGATCGCGTCGACCAGGCCGTAGAAGCCGCGGCGGGCGGCGGTGTCGAAGTAGCCGTCGATCTCGCGGCGGCCGAAGGTGGGCCGGCCGAGCAGGCGGCGATGGATCACCTCGATCGCCTTGGTGATGTAGAGCCCGGCCCAGTAACGCCGCCGGAAGGCGTTGGAGCGCGCCACCTGGCGGATGAATTCCCGCAGGGTGATGTCACCGTTCTCGAGCTTGATCTCCTCGACGCCGATCTGCTCGCCCGCGTAACCGGCGGTGCCGAGCACCTGCACGTACACCGCCCGGATCACCCCCTGGGTGCTCAGTTCGGTGTTGCGCACGCTGGGCTGGCCGCCGCGGCGGGGCACCGAGTTGCCGCCCGTGGCGATCTGCTGCAGCCGCACCACCTTCGGACCGACCCGGCGGGGGATCGAGCGGCGGAACTGGGGGCTGTCCATCTGGCCCGGCTGGGCCATGCCGTTGCCCACCAGGATGCGGCGGGTGTCGTAGCCGAAGGGGGCCGGCCGCGTGGCCACCGAGGCGGTGGCAGAGGGGAAGATGGCCCCGTAGGTGAGACCCAGGGGATCGTTGCCGCCGCCGTAGGCGTGCTGATCGGGCAGTGGCTGGCGGTAGCCCGCGTAGAGGGTGACGTACTGGGGTGCACCCTCGAACGGGGCGCTGAACCGGAACAGCTTGCGGTTCGATCCCCAGCCGGCGCTCTCCTGGGCTTCCTCGCCGAGATCGCGAAGGTAGGGAACGGTTTCCTCCCCGAACACACGCCCGTATTCGAGGGTGTTGATCAGGGAGTCGACCAGGCCGTTGAGCCCCTGGGCGCTGACGATGTCGAAGTAGCGGGTGAACTCCTCACGGCTGCTGATGCCGCGGCCGAGGAAGTGGCGGAAGGCGAGTTCCACCACCCGGCTGTTGGAGAAGCGTCCGTAGAACTGGCGCCGGTATTCCTTGCTGTGGCCCAGCGCCCGGATGAACTCACGCATCGGGATCTGGCCCTGGGCCAGCTGGGTAGCCTGCACCGGGCACACCACCTGGGAGTAGCCCTTGACGATGTCGCGCTCGAACACCTGGCGGTAGGCGGCGCGGACCACCTCGGCCCGTTCGCGGCCGGAGAGGCCGGGCTTCATCACGAAGCGCTGGCGCGACTCCGCCGCCAGGGCGTAGATCGCCGGCAGCTGCAGGCCCTGGTTCTCCGGGCTGCCGAGCCGGGTGCGGGCGGAGGGGGTGGGAACCGCCAGCTCCTGCAGCAGCACGTTGAAGCAGTCGATCACCAGCTGGCGGGCCTCGGGCAGGTCCTTCAGCAGGCCGGCCGCGGCGGCCCGCATCTCCTGCAGGGCCACGTTGGTGGCGGCCAGGGAGCAGGCCTTCTCCAGCACGTCCCGCAGGCCGCGGGTGTTCACGGCCAGGATGCTGGGATCGCCCGCCATCACGGCGTAGCCCACGTAGCGCAGGAACCAGGCCAGATCCCGGATCGACTTGCGCATCCGGTCGTTGCCGTAGCGGGCCACGCTGATCGGACTGAAGCCCGTGGGCAGCACCACCCGCACGTCGGCGTCGGCCTGGACACCCTCAAGGATGCGGCCCAGCAGGCCGGTGCCGCCGCTGCCCTGGGCGAAGGTGCGCACCGAGGCGGCGGCAGCCACCTGATCGGCCGCCAGCGGGGTGGCATCCCCGGGCCGGCTGCCCACCGGGGCGAGCGGGGCGTCGAGATAGGAGAGCGGGGTGCCGCCGGAGAAGATCCGGTTGGCGGCCTTGGCCACGATCGCATCGGCATTGGCCGAGATCCGGCGGGCGGCCTCCACGCGCAGGCTGCCGCTGCGGAAGAAGGTGAGCAGGTTGTCGAGCTCGCCCTTCTCGGGGAAGCGGTCCTGTTGCTCCGCCTGACGGACGCTGGAGAGCGGCAGAGTGTCGTAGAGCTGGGGGCTGACCCTGGTGCTGCCGCTGCTGGCGGTCACGGTCATGAACGGGCGTGTACCGGGCGGAGCCACGTTACGGCTGGGCTCCTGACCCTCCCGGAGCCCATGAACAAATGTTTGCAGCGGGGGCCCGCCTCGGCGCGGTGCACGGTCAGCCCCGCGCCGAGCGTGGCAGCTCCGTGAAAAGCTCGGCAGTGCACCGCCCTGCCGCCGCCCGATGAGCCCAGGCCCCGCCGATGCCGCCACGCCGGTGGTGAGCGCCTTCTACGACCGCTTCCCCTACCCCGGCGACCCGCTCCAGGACGGCCCGCCACCGGGCTACAACTGGCGCTGGAGCCATGACTGCGTCGTGTCAGCCTGCACCGGTCGCCTGCCGGCGCCGGGCCGGCCGCCGCGGATCCTCGACGCCGGCTGCGGCACCGGCGTCAGCACCGACTATCTGGCCCATCTCAACCCCGGCGCCAGCCTGCTGGCGGTGGACATCAGCCCCGGTGCCCTGGCGATCGCCCGCGAGCGGCTGCGGCGCTCCGGCGGTCAGGAGCGCTGCCCGGAGCTGCGGATCGAGCAGCGCAGCCTGCTGGAACTGGAGGGGGAGGGCCCCTTCGATCTGATCAATTCCGTGGGGGTGCTGCACCACCTGCGCGAGCCGGAGGCGGGCCTGAGGGCGCTGGCCTCGCTGCTGGCGCCCGGCGGGCTGCTCCATCTCTTTCTCTACGCCGACGGCGGCCGCTGGGAGATCCACCGCGTCCAGCGGGCGCTCAGCGGGCTCGGTGTCGGCGGCGACGACGAGGGGCTGCGCCTTGGCCGCCAGCTGTTCCGCGATCTGCCCCCCCAGAACCGGCTGCGCCGCCACCACGAGCAGCGCTGGGCCCTCGACACCGCGGCCGACGCCAACTTCGCCGACATGTACCTCCATCCGGAGGAGACCAGCTACGACCTCACGCGGCTCTTCCGCTTCGTGGAGAGCGCCGGGCTGGAGTTCGCGGGGTTCTCCAATCCCGAGGTGTGGGACCCGGCCCGGCTGCTGCAGGGGGAACTGCTGGAGCGGGCGCGGGCCCTGCCGGAGCGGCAGCGCTGGGCGCTGGTGGAGAGCCTCGATCCCGACATCAGCCATTTCGAGTTCTTCCTCTCCCGCGGCCCCCTGCTCCGCAGCCGCTGGGAGAGCGACGCCGCGCTGCTCGGCGCCGGCGGCCGCCGCAACCCCTGCCTCTGGGGCTGGCCGGGCGGCAGCCTGCTGGATCCCGATCTGCGGCCCGTCGATCTCGATGCCGATGGCCAGCGGCTTCTGGCGGCCGTGGAGGCGGCCGGCCCCGGCACGCCGATCGGGGCGCTGGCGCTCCCCTGGCCCGACGCGCCGCGTGCCGCCCTGGCGCGGCAGCTCTGGCAGCGCCGACTGCTGCTGCTGGCCGAGCCCGCCGGGCCGCTCCTGTCGACCGACTTGTAACACCGCGTGATAGATTCCGCGCGCCTTTTCCGATGTGCTGGCGCGCTTGCAGGCCTCCACCGTGCCCGGCCCCACGGCTTCCGGCGACACCGCCGAAAGCCTCCCAGCCCCTGCGGCGGATCCGTCCCCCGTCCGAGCCGATCCCGCCGGGATTCCTCCGGTCGAGATGCTGGATCTGCGGGCCACCCTGCTGCGTGACCTCGCCGGACGGGAAACGGCGGTGCCGACCCTGGTGCCCCCCACCCCCGCCGCCGAGGCTCCCCCCGCCCCCGTCCCTCCGGACAACGGCATGGAGGAGTACGCACGGCTCCAGCGCCGCCTGCTGCTGGCCACCCTGATCCTCTCCGCCCTCGCCGTTCCCCTGGCGGCCTGGCTGTTCGATCGGACCACGGCCCTCAGCCTGCTGCTCGGATCGGTGGCCGGGATGCTCTATCTCCGGCTGCTGGCCCGCAGCGTGGCCCGCATCGGCGCCGATTCGCGCCAGGTGGGCAAGTCGCAGCTGCTGGTGCCGATCGTGCTGGTGCTGGCCTCGGCCCGCCTTCCCCAGCTGGAGATCGTGCCGGCCCTGATCGGCTTCCTGCTCTACAAGCCGGCCCTGCTGCTGCAGGCCCTCGTCCGGCCCTGACCGCCCTCCCCGGCGGCCGTTCCCTCCCCTTCCGTCGCTCCCGCGGCACCTCCCTCCTCCCCGATGGTTCCGTCGCCTCTCCTTCTTCCCCTCGCCGAACTGGAGGTGGGTCAGCACCTCTACTGGCAGATCGGCGATTACAAGATTCACGGTCAGGTGTTCCTGAGTTCCTGGGTCGTGATCGGAGCCCTGCTCGCCCTCGTGGTGGTGGGAACCCGGCGGCTGGAGCGCGATCCCAGGGGCGTGCAGAACCTGCTCGAGTTCCTCTGGTCGTACATCCGTGATCTGGCCCGCGAGCAGATCGGCGAGAAGGCCTACCGCGACTGGCTGCCCTTCATCGGCACCCTCTTCCTGTTCATCTTCGTGAGCAACTGGGGCGGCGCCCTGGTGCCCTGGAAGCTGATCCACCTGCCCAGCGGCGAACTGGGTGCCCCCACCGCCGACATCAACACCACCATCGCCCTGGCGCTGCTGGTGTCGCTGGCCTATTTCTATGCCGGTCTGAGCCGCAAGGGTTTCCGCTATTTCGAGTACTACGTGGAGCCGACGCCGATCATGCTCCCGTTCAAGATCGTCGAAGACTTCACCAAGCCTCTCTCGCTCTCCTTCCGTCTGTTCGGCAACATCCTCGCTGACGAACTGGTGGTGGCCGTGCTGGCTTTCCTGGTGCCCCTGATCGTGCCCCTGCCGGCCATGTTCCTGGGTCTGTTCACCAGCGCGATCCAGGCGCTGATCTTCGCCACCCTCGCCGCCTACTACATCGGCGAGGCCGTGCACGAAGAGCACCACTGACCCTCACCGCCGGTCCTCCAGGGGGCCAGCGGTCGTTCTGCTAAATCTCCTGCGCGCAGGTCCGGGTCGTTCCGGGCCCATTCCCTCCGGGGGAATGTCCCAGGCGTCAGGTTCCACCCGCGCTCTTCCGGCGCCCCCCATCCTTTCCTTCCACCATGGATTCCCTCATTCCCGCTGCGTCTGTTGTGGCTGCCGGTCTGGCCGTCGGTCTCGGCGCCATCGGCCCCGGCATCGGTCAGGGCAGCGCTGCGCAAGGCGCCGTCGAAGGTATCGCCCGTCAGCCTGAAGCCGAAGGCAAGATCCGCGGCACCCTGCTGCTGTCGCTGGCCTTCATGGAAGCCCTCACCATCTACGGCCTGGTGGTCGCCCTGGTGCTGCTGTTCGCCAACCCCTTCGCTGGCTGATCGCCTTCCGCGCGGAACGGGGCACCGGGCCTGAGGCCACGGACCCCGATCCCGTCTGACCCCGTTCCTCCCAGCGCTCCCGCCCCATGACCAGCTGGCTCCTGCTCGCCGAAGCCGGTGCACCGGAGGGAGGTCTCTTCGACCTCGATGCCACCCTGCCGCTGATGGCGGTGCAGGTGGTGCTCCTCACCTTCATTCTCAATCGCCTGTTCTTCCGTCCCGTCGGACGGACCGTGGAAGAGCGGGAGAGCTACATCACCACCAGCCGCGCCGAGGCCAAGCAGAAGCTGGCCCAGGCCGAGCGGCTGGAAGCCGATCTGCGGCTTCAGCTCAAGGAGGCCCGTCAGAAGGCCCAGTCGCTGATCAGCGACGCGGAAGCGGAAATGGATCGCCTCTACCGCAGCGCCCTGGCCACCGCCCAGGCGGAGGCCAACGCCAGCCGCGAAGAGGCCCGCCGGGAGATCGACACCCAGCGTCTGCAGGCCGAAGCGCAGCTCAGCAGCGAGGTCGACCGCCTGGGCGATCTCATCGTCAACCGTCTGCTGGCCGCCCAATGACTGCACCTCTCCCCCTCATCCTGGCTTCGCACGGTGGTTTCGGCCTGAACCTGAACCCGTTCGAAACCAACATCATCAATCTGGCGATCGTGATCGTCGGCCTGTGGAAGTTCCTGCCGGGCTTCCTGGGCAGCATCCTCGAGCGCCGTCGCAACGCCATCCTCGCCGACCTGCAGGAGGCCGAGGACCGTCTGAAGGAGGCCACCGCGGCCCTGGCCGCCGCTCAGCAGGGCGTGGCCGAGGCCGAGAAGAAGGCCGATCAGATCCGGGTCGACGGCCGGGCACGTGCCGATGCGATCCGGCTCGACTTTGAGACCCGCACCGTCCAGGAGATGGCCCGGGTCAAGCAGGGTGCGGCCGCCGATCTGCAATCCGAGGCCAGCCGCGTCAGTGAGCAGCTGCGCCGTCAGGCTGCCCGCCGCGCCGTCGAGAAGGCCCTGGCCGTGCTCCCCGGCAAGCTCGACGCCGAGGCCCAGGCCCGCCTGATCGACCAGTCCATCTCCACCCTGGGGCAAGCCTGATGCCGCTCCTGAATTCCATCGCCACCCCTTACGCCGAGGCCCTGCTCCAGATCGCCGACCAGCGGTCGGAAACCGAGCAGGTGGCCGCGCAGGCCCGCGAACTTCTCGCCATCTGGCATGGCTCCCCCGAGCTCCGTCAGGCCCTGGGTTCCCCCGTGCTCGAACCGGAGGCCAAGAAGGGCGCGGTGGTGAGCCTGTTCGAAGGCCAGGTCACCCCTGGCCTGCTCAATCTGCTCAAGCTGCTGGCTGACCGCCAGCGGATCGGTCTGCTGGACGCCATCCTCGATCGCTTCCTGGTGCTCTACCGGGAGCAGCGCGGCATCGCCCTGGCCAGGGTCAGTTCCGCCTCGCCGCTCAGCGAGGAGCAGCAGCAGGCGCTCCACGCCAAGGTCAAGGCCGTGGCCGGCACCGAGAACGTGGAGTTCGACCTGCATGTCGACCCCTCCCTGATCGGTGGCTTCGTCGTCAGCGTCGGCTCCCAGGTGATCGACGCCAGCCTGGCGGGCCAGGTGCGCCGCCTGGGTCTGGCGCTGGCCAAGGCGGGTTAGCCCACGCCCGCAGCCGACCTTCCCCCCTCCCCCTCAACGCCTTCCCCCATCGCTTCCCCGCCCGGGGATCTCCACCCATGGTTTCCATCCGCCCCGACGAGATCAGCGCCATCCTCAAGCAGCAGATCGAGGACTACGACAAGTCGATCGCCGTCAGCAACGTCGGAACCGTGCTGCAGGTGGGTGACGGCATCGCCCGCGTCTACGGCCTGCAGCAAGTGATGTCCGGCGAACTGGTGCAGTTCGAGGACGGCAGCGAAGGCATCGCCCTCAACCTCGAGGACGACAACGTGGGGGTGGTGCTGCTGGCCGAGGGCCTCGGCATCCAGGAGGGCAGCACGGTGAAGGCCACCGGCCGCATCGCCGAGGTGCCGGTGGGCGATGCCATGCTGGGCCGCGTGATCAACCCGCTGGGCGAGGCGATCGACGGCCGGGGCGAGATCGCCACCACCGAGACCCGCCTGATCGAATCGATGGCGCCGGGCATCATCCAGCGCAAGTCGGTGCATGAACCCCTGCAGACCGGCATTACCGCCATCGACGCGATGATCCCGATCGGCCGGGGCCAGCGCGAGCTGATCATCGGCGACCGCCAGACTGGCAAGACCGCCATCGCCATCGACACCATCCTCAACCAGAAGGGAGAGGACGTGGTGTGCGTGTACGTGGCCATCGGCCAGAAGGCCGCCTCGGTGGCCAACGTGGTGGAGGTGCTGCGCGAGCGCGGCGCCCTCGACTACACCATCGTGGTGGCGGCCAGTGCCTCCGAGCCCGCCGCTCTCCAGTACCTCGCCCCTTACACCGGCGCGGCCATCGCCGAGTCGTTCATGTACAAGGGCAAGGCCACCCTGGTGGTCTACGACGACCTCACCAAGCAGGCCCAGGCCTACCGCCAGATGTCGCTGCTGCTGCGCCGCCCCCCCGGTCGCGAGGCCTATCCCGGCGACGTCTTCTACTGCCACAGCCGTCTGCTCGAGCGGGCCGCCAAGCTCTCCGACGCCATGGGCAAGGGCTCGATGACCGCCCTGCCGATCATCGAGACCCAGGCCGGCGACGTGTCGGCCTACATCCCCACCAACGTGATCTCGATCACCGATGGTCAGGTGTTCCTGAGCTCCGACCTGTTCAACTCCGGCCTGCGGCCCGCCATCAACGTGGGCATCTCGGTGAGCCGGGTGGGTGGTGCCGCCCAGACCAAGGCCATCAAGAAGATCGCCGGCACGCTGAAGCTGGAGCTGGCCCAGTTCGATGAACTGGCCGCCTTCTCCCAGTTCGCCTCCGATCTGGACGCCGCCACCCAGAAGCAGCTGGGCCGGGGCAAGCGCCTGCGCGAACTGCTCAAGCAGCCCCAGTTCAGCCCGCTGATCCTCGCCGAGCAGGTGGCCATCGTCTATGCGGGCGTCAAGGGCCTGATCGACGAAGTCCCCGTCGATCAGGTGTCCCAGTTCGTGCGTGAACTGCGCGACTATCTCAAGACCAACGCCGGCGCCTACATCGAGAAGGTTCAGACCGAGAAGCAGCTGGGCGACGAGGCCGAGGCCCTGCTCAAGTCGGCGATCAGCGAAGTCAAGTCCACCCTGCTGGCCACCGCCTGAGGTTCCCCGACCATGGCCAACCTCAAGGAAATCCGCGACCGGATCAGTTCGGTCAAGAACACCCGCAAGATCACCGAAGCCATGCGCCTGGTGGCGGCGGCCAAGGTGCGCCGGGCCCAGGAGCAGGTGCTCCGGGCCCGCCCCTTCGCCGACCGTCTGGCCCGGGTGCTGGAGAACCTCCAGTCGCGCCTGCGCTTCGAGGATGTTCCCAACACGCCGCTGCTCCAGCAGGAGCGCCCTGTGCGCACCATCACGCTGGTGGCGGTGAGCGCCGACCGGGGCCTCTGCGGCGGCTACAACGCCAACATCATCAAGCGCACCGAGCAGCGCTTCGCCGAGCTCAAGGGTCAGGGCTACGACGTGTCCCTGGTGCTGATCGGCCGCAAGGCCACCACCTACTTCCAGAACCGCTCGTACCCGATCCTGGCCACCTTCACCGGCCTCGATCAGGTGCCCAACGCCGATGAGGCCCGCGGCATCGCCGACGAGCTCCTGGCCCAGTTCCTCTCCGGCTCCACCGACCGGGTGGAGATGATCTACACCAAGTTCGTGAACCTGGTGAGCAGCGCCCCGGTGTCCCAGACCCTGCTGCCCCTCGATCCCCAGGGCATCGCCACCCCGGACGACGAGATCTTCCGCCTCACCACCCGCGAGGGTCGTCTGGCGGTGGAGCGGGGCACGGCGCCCAACCCGGAGCCGCCGCTGCAGTCGGACTTCGTGTTCGAGCAGAGCCCCGACCAGTTGCTGAACGCGCTGTTGCCCCTCTATCTGGAGAACCAGCTGCTGCGCTCCCTTCAGGAGGCCGCCGCCAGCGAGCTCGCCAGCCGGATGACGGCCATGAACAACGCTAGCGACAACGCCAAGGCGCTCGCCAAGACCCTCACCCTCGACTACAACAAGGCCCGTCAGGCTGCCATCACCCAGGAGATCCTGGAGGTGGTGGGTGGCGCCTCGGCCATGGGCTGAGCCGGCGCACGGTTTGCGGATCGAAGCCCTGTTTCCCCTCGCCCTCGGGCGGGTGCAGCTGCGGCCCGATCCGCTGGACTCGGCGGTGCTGCTCCAGGAAGTGCTGGCCCTGCGCGGGCACGCCGAAGGCAACCCCGATCCCGCCTGCGCCTGGACCGGCGATCTCAATGGGGTCTGGCAGCTGCACCGGCAGGAGTCTTTCGCCTGGCTGGTGCGGCAGTTGGAAGCGCAGGCCTGGGCCTATCTGGAGGCCCTCGGCTTCGATCCGCGCCAGGTGGCTCTGCATATCCAGCGGGCCTGGCCGGTGGTGAGCGGCCCCGGCCAGGTGGTGGGCCGCCACCATCACCCCAATGCCCATCTGAGCGCCGTCTACTACGTGAACGGCGACGGCAGCGGCCGCAGCGGCTGCCTGCGGCTCTTTCCCCACCGCCAGGTCAACGAACTGGTGCCCGGCCTGGCCGTGGGCCACGGCGGCCCGATCGCGCCGGCCCACCCCCTCAACGCCGGCTGGCTCGACGTGGCGCCGCAGGCGGGTCTGCTCGTGCTCTTCCCCGCCGCCACCGACCACGCGGTGACCGCCAACGCCCAGGAGGACGACCTGCGCGTGTCGATCAGCTTCGATCTGGTGCTCACCGCTCCGCCGGCCGGCCCCGGGGAACCGGGGCCGGCCGAGTACCTGGCCCCCCATCCCAGCCAGTGGAGCCCCGTGCCGCTGCCGGGGGCCGGTCCCGCCATCCGGGAAGATGGGGGCGACCAGGCCTGATCCCCGCCGCCGCGGGACCCCCCATGAGCGACACCTTCACCGTGACCGCCGTCTTCCAAGGCACGGCGCACACTTTCCCCTGCCGCGCCGATCAGACCGTGCTGGCGGCGGCCGAGGCGGCCGGGGTGGAGCTGCCCAGCTCCTGCTGCTCGGGGGTGTGCACCACCTGCGCCGCCCGGCTCAGCGAGGGGAGCGTGCACCAGCCCGATGCCATGGGGGTGCGTTCCGATCTGCAGGAGCAGGGATTCGCCCTGCTCTGCGTCTCCTATCCCCGCAGCGACCTCACCCTGGAGGCCGGCCAGGAGGATGCCCTCTACGAGGCCCAGTTCGGTCAGTTCCAGAAGTGAGGGCGGCGTGAACGCCGCCCCGGCCCCCCAGGCTGCCGTGCTGGAGCCGCTGGAGTTGTGGCTGAGCGCCGGAGCCGGGCCACTCCGCCCCCAGGTGCTGGCCGCCCTGGAGCCCCATGGCGCGGTGCTGCGCTGGGCGATCACCGCCGTGGAGCCCGCCGGCCGCCGGCTCCGGATCGAGGCGATCGTGCTGCGGCCGGCCTCGCCGCGGCCATGACGCCCGCCGCCCCCCTGCCCGTGCTGATGCTGATCCCCACCGGGATCGGCTGTGCCATCGGCGGTTACGCCGGCGACGGGTTGCCGGCGGCCCGGCTGCTCGCCGCTGCCTCGGGCGCCCTGATCACCCACCCGAACGTGCTGAACGGGGCCAGCCTCTACTGGAGCGACTCCCGCATCCACTACGTGGAGGGCTGGGCCCTCAACCGCTTCGCGGCCGGCGAACTGGTGCTGGCGCCGGTGCGGCGCCAGCGGGTGGGTCTGCTCATCGATGCGGGCCTCGAGCCCGAGCTTCGCCTGCGCCACCGCCAGGTGGCCGACGCCTGCCGCGCCAGCCTCGGCCTCACCCTGGGGCCGGTGGTCACCACCGAGGCCTCCCTGGAGGTGAGCCTGTCGCTCGGCCCCAGCGGGGCCAGCTGGGGCCGGCTGGGCCGGCCCGATCAGCTGCTGCGCGCCGGTGAGCGGCTGCGCGAGGCCGGCGCCACCGCCATCGCCGTGGTGGCTCGCTTCCCGGACGATCCCGGCAGCGCCGCCCTGCAGGCCTACCGCCATGGCGGCGGCGTCGACGCCCTGGCCGGCGCCGAGGCTGTGATCAGCCACCTGCTCGGGCGCCACCTGGGGATCCCCTGCGCCCACGCCCCCGCACTGGCGCCGCTGCCGCCCGATCCCGACCTTGATCCCCGCGCGGCGGCCGAGGAGCTGGGCCACACCTTCCTGCCCTGCGTGCTGGTGGGCCTCTCGCGGGCGCCGGACCTGCGGCTGCCGGGCCAGCCCCTGCCGGCGGGGGCGATCGAGACCGGGAGCATCGGCGCGGTGGTGGCCCCGGCCGGCGCCATGGGCGGTGAGGCCGTGCTGGCCTGCGCCGAGCGCGGCGTGCCGCTGATCGCGGTGGCGGGCAACCCCTGCCTGCTCGAGGTCAGCGCCGAGGCCCTGGGGCTGGAGGCGCACACGGTCGGCAGCTATGCCGAGGCCGCGGGCCTGGTGCTGGCGCTGCGTGAGGGGCTGGCCCCCGAGGCCCTGGGACGGCCGCTGCCGCCGCTGGCGGCCTAGCCCTCAGCGCAGGCAGGCCATCGGGTGCCGGGTCGGCACCCCCAGGGCCTTGGCCACGCCGGGGTGGCACACCGCCCCATCCACCGTGTTGAGCCCGGAGAGCAGCTCTGGCCGTTCGGTGACGGCTTCCACCAGACCGCGGCCGGCGATGCCGACGATGTAGGGCAGCGTGACACTCACCAGGGCCTCGGTGGAGGTGAAGGGCACGGCGCCGGGCATGTTGCCCACCGCGTAGTGCTGCACCCCGTGGATCGTCACCACCGGGTCGGTGTGGGTGGTCTCGCGGCTGGTGGCGATGCAGCCCCCCTGGTCGATCGCCACGTCGACGATCACCGAGCCGGGCTTCATCCGCCGCACCAGGTCCTCCTCCACCAGGGTGGGCGCCCGCCCGCCGGGGGTGAGCACGGCCCCCACCACCAGATCGGCACCGGGAACCAGGCGCTCGATCAGCCCCCGGCTGCTCACCAGGCTCACCATCCGGCCGCGCCGGTCGGATTCCAGGTTGCGCAGCCGCTGGGGGGTGTGATCGAGCAGGAACACCTCAGCGTCCATGGCGGCGGCGAGGCGGGCGGCGTTCCAGCCCACCGTGCCGGCCCCGAGCACCACCACCCGGGCCGGCCGCACCCCCGTGCAGCCCCCCATCAGCACCCCACGGCCGCCGTGGGGTTTCTCCAGCAGGTGGGCGCCCACCTGGGCGGCAAGCCGCCCGGCGATCTCGCTCATCGGCGCCAGCAGCGGCAGGGCGCCGTTGTCGAGCTGCACGGTTTCGTAGGCCACGCCGGTGGTGCCGGCCTCCAGAAGGGCGCGGCCCACCTCGGGATAGGCGGCCAGGTGCAGGTAGGTGAACAGCACCTGATCCGCCCGCAGCAGCGGGAACTCCTCGGGCTGCGGCTCCTTCACCTTCACCACTAGGTGGGCGCCCCAGGCTTCCTCCCGGTCGACCAGCCGGGCGCCGGCCTCGGCGTAGGCCCCATCCTCGATGCCGGCGCCGGCGCCGGCTCCCGCCTCCACCCTCACCTCCAGCCCGTGCGACACGAGTTCGCGCACCCCGTCGGGGGTGAGCGCCACCCGCTGCTCGTCACGCTTGATCTCCCTCGGGACGCCGATGCTCGCGATCGGTGCCGCCGGGCCCGTGGCTGCCATGGAATTCCGAAGCTCCCTCCAGATTGGCGGGGCGGCCAGCCGATCGCCAGGTTCAAGGGAGAATCCCCGCCGATTCAGCGGGGCCCGGCGGCGATCGGCATGCGCCAGCCGCCGCCGAAGGCCCGGCCGCTCACCTTGAGCAGGGGCGCCGCCTGGCGGCGCTTGAACTCGGCCCGCCGCAGCAGCCGGTGCACCTGCCGGGCCAGCTCGGGGTCGGTACCCCGCCCGATCAGGTCCTCGGGGCTGGCCAGCTCTTCGATGAAGGCTTTCAGCACCGGATCGAGCACGGCGTAATCGGGCAGGGAATCGGTGTCGCGCTGGTCGGGGCGCAGCTCGGCGCTGGGGGGCTTATGGCGGATCGCCGCGCCGATCAGCTCCCCCTCGCCGGGCAGCCCCAGGGCGCCGCGGCAGGCCGCCGCCGCCGCGGAGTCGAGCCAGGTGCAGAGCCGGAACACGGTGGTCTTGTAGAGGTCGCCGATCACCGCAAGCCCGCCGTTCATGTCGCCGTAGAGGGTGCAGTAGCCCACCGCCAGCTCCGACTTGTTGCCGGTGGAGAGCAGCAGGCGGCCCTCCTGGTTGGCCAGGGCCATCAGCAGCGTGCCCCGGATGCGCGACTGCAGGTTCTCGGCCGTGAGACCTTCGGGAGGACCCCCCAGGGCGGGGCTGAGGGCCGCGTCGAAGGCGCCCATCAGGGGGGCGATCGCCACCGTGTCGTGGCGCAGGCCGAGCCGCGCCGCCAGGGCCAGGGCATCGTCGCGGGATCCGGCGGAGCTGTAGGGGGAGGGCATCAGCAGCACACGCACCGCCTCCGCCCCCAGCGCCGCCGTGGCCACCACCGCCACCAGCGCCGAATCGATGCCGCCGCTCAGTCCCAGCAGCGCCCGGCGGAAGCCGCACTTGCGGGCGTAGTCGCGCAGGCCGAGCACCAGCACGCGGAAGAGCTGCTCGAGCGGTTCGGCCCCGTTCTCCGCCGGCGCTGCCGGCGCCGACGGACGCTCGCCCCCGTCCGTCGCGGCGGGGGGGGCGTCCCAGAAGGCCAGGGCGGTGTCGGCGCAGGGCAGCTGGAGCGGCACCGCACCGCCGGGGGTGACCACGAAGCTGGCCCCGTCGAACACCAGCTCGTCGTTGCCGCCCACCTGATTCACGTACACCACCGGACAGCCCAGCCGCTCGGCCGCCGCCGCCGCCAGCCGGCGGCGCAGGGCGGGCTTGCCCTGGCTGAAGGGGGAGGCGGAGAGGTTCAGCAGCAGATCGGGCCGGTGGGGCAGCAGCTCGGCGATGGGGTCGGGCCCCTCCAGCCGGTGGCCCTGCAGTGCCTCCTCCACCCAGAGGTCCTCGCAGATGGTGAGCCCCAGCCGCCAGAGCCGGCCCCGGAGTTCGAGCTCCAGCAGGAACGGCTGATCGGCGGGGCGGAAGTAGCGGCGCTCGTCGAAGACGTCGTAGCTGGGCAGCAGCCGCTTGCGGGCCACGATGCGCCAGCCGCCACGCTCCACCAGGGCCACGGCGTTGTGCAGGTCCGGCAGCCGGGGCCCCGGCAGCGGGTCGGCCACGCCCACCAGCAGCGCGGTGGCCGCCGGCAGCTGGGCCGCCAGCCGGCTGAGCTGTGCCCCCTGCTCCTGCCGCAGGGCGGGCCGCAGCAGCAGGTCCCGCGGCGGGTACCCCCAGAGGGAGAGTTCCGGACTCACCACCAGGTCGGCGCCGGCCGCCGCCGCCCGCTGGCTGCACTCCAGCAGCAGCCGGGCGTTGCCGGGCAGATCGCCCACGAGCGGATCGATCTGGGCGAGGGCGAGACGCATCAGCGCAGGGCGGGGTGGTCGGCCGCAGCCGCCAGACCATAGAGATGGTGCTGGCGCAGCATCGGCCAGAGCTCCTGCGGCACCTGGGCCGGATCCAGCTCCTGCCGCACCCGTGAGCTGGCGCTGGCGGGGATCTGCAGCGGCAGCACCTCCACCCGCCCGCCGCGCCGCTGCAGGTCTTCCAGTTGCAGCGCCTCCAGCGGCCAGCCGCTGCGCGGCACCACCGCCAGGCGGCAGCGGCTCAGGATCGCGTCCACCCCGTACCAGCGGCGGATCTGGGGCAGCAGGTCGCTCCCCACCACGAACACCAGCTCGGCCCGGGGCCAGAGCTCCCGGGCCCGCTCCAGGGTCGTGAGGGCCCGGGGGCTGCTGAGCTCCTGCTGGAGCCGCAGCCGCGGGTTCGCCAGTTCCTCCACCACCCGCTGCAGCAGGGCGGCCCGCAGCTCCAGCGGGGCGCCGTGCTGCTTGAACGGGTTGTCGCTCGCCCAGGTGAGCACCAGCGGGAACCGCTGGGCCAGGCCCGCCAGCAGGCTCCGATGTCCCACGGTGGGAGGGTCGGCGCTGGTGCCGAACAGGGCCACCACCGCCGGATCGCCGACCGGCTCGCTCACGGCAGGAGCCCCCGCGCCAGCCCGTTGCCGTCGGCGACCTGCCAGTGCTCCAGCCAGCGCCGCGCCTCCGGATCCTGGCGCCGCAGCCGCTGCAGCAGGGCCCCGGGATGGGCGGATCCGCGCCGGGAGCTCTCGAACAGGGCCGCCGCCGCCAGGCGGGCGGTGTGGCGGGTGGTCTGCACGGCCAGGGCCGCCTGGGCCAGGGCCACCGGCGCCACCGGCGCCAGCGAGAGGCCGCCGGTGGCCGGCGCCGCCACCAGCAGCAGCTGGCGGATCGCGCCGAGCAGCCCCTGGATCACCAGCTGGGCGCCGCCGAGCAGGGCGCTCTGGCCCGAGAGCTGCCCGAGCAGCCGCCGGGCCTGGGGGCCGCTCATCGGCAGCCCGTAGAGCTCGCACAGCTGAAGCACCAGGGCGGTGTCGCAGGCCAGACCGCCGGCCAGATCCAGCAGCATCAGCGGGTTGGCCGCCACGCCGGTGGCCTTGAGGGCGGCGAAGCGCCCGATCAGGCTGCGGGCCCGCTGCCGGTTCTGCCGCAACCGCCACTCGGAGAGGTGCCGGCTGAAGCGGTCGCCCGCCCGCAGGCTGTTGAGGGCCAGCAACAGGGGGCCGTGGCTGGCCAGCAGGGCGAGCAGCCGCTCGCGCAGGGGTTCGATCGCCGCGGCTTCCGTGGCGCTGCGCACCCGTCCGTCGGCCAGCAGCACGGCCCGGCGCGGTGCCGCCGCCACGGAGACCAGATCCAGATCGGCCGCATCCGGGGGCAGGCGGCGGCGGATGCTGGCCAGCAGGGCGTCCCGTTCGTCAGCCGGCCAGCAGTCGATCCGGTTCACCACCAGCAGCAGCGGCTTGCCCCAGGCCATCAGCTGCCGCAGGGCCTCCGCCTCCGGTGCGGTGAGATCCCCGTCGAGCACCAGCAGCACCAGGTCGGCCGCCAGGGCCACCCGGGCCGCCAGCCGCTCGCGAGCCGCTGCCGCCACCTCATCGATGCCGGGGGTATCGACCAGATCCACCCCCGCCAGATCCGGCACCACCACCCCCCAGGCGGCCTCCTCCTGGCGGCGGGTGCAGCCGTGGGCCACATCGGTGGCGAAGCGTTCCTCCCCCAGCAGCGCATTGAGCAGGCTCGACTTGCCCACCCCCACCCGGCCGAACACGGCCACCCGCAGGCGCCGACGCCGCAACCGCTCCAGCTGGCGCTCCAGGGCCGCCAACTCCGGGCCCAGCACGCTCCGCTCGCGCGGGCTGAGCTCCAGGCTCCGGTGCCACCGCTCCAGCAGCAGCTCGCAGCGCTCCGGGGTCCGCGGCGGTCGGGTGGCGGTGGTCATGGTGAAGCCTCCGCGGCGTTCTGCGGCCGGCGCCACCAGCCCGCCAGCACCGCCAGCACGGCCTCGGCACCGATCACGCCCACGAAGCCGCCGAACTCGTCGACCACCACCCGCACCGAATGGCTGCGGCGGCGGAAGGCGGTGAGCAGCCGGTCGGCGCGGATCATCTCCGGCACGAAGTCGACCGGTTCGGTGAGGCCGAGCACGCCGTCGGCCGAGCGGCCCTCCACCAGGGCCGCCAGCAGGCGTTCGCGGCTGGCCACCCCCAGCACCTCGTCGACCCCCTCGCCCAGCACCACCCACCAGGGGGCGGTGTTGGCGAGGAGCGCGTCGCGCACGCTGCCCAGTTCGGCGGTGCCGGCCAGGGTGGGGGCGGCCACGCGCGGGATCATCAGATCCCTGGCGGTGAGGTCGTTGAGCTGGAACACCTTGCCGATCATCGCGGCCTCGTCGGCCTCGATCTGACCCTTCTGGGAGCCGAGCCGGGCCAGCAGCCGGATCTCCTCCTCGTCGGTGGTGATCTCGCTCTCGGCGGTGATCGCCGGCATCAGCCGCTCCAGCAGCAGCACCAGCGGCAGCATCAGCCGCAGCAGCAGGCTCACCGCCGCGGCACTCGCCAGCGACACCGGCAGCGCCAGACGGCTGCCGAGGGCCTTCGGCAGGATCTCCCCGAGCAGAATGACCAGCACGGTGAGCCCCACTGAGAACAGGGGCAGGGCCACCCGGTCGACGCCGAGCTTGGAGAACACCCAGCCGGCATGGCTGCCCAGCATCAGGCTGCCGAAGATGTTGAAGCCGTTGTTGAGGATCACCAGCACCGCCAGGGCACGGCCCATCCGGTTCTTCAGGGCCAGCAGGGCCTTGGCGCCGTGCACCTGCCCGGGCCGGCTGGCCAGTTCGTGCACCCGCAGCGGGTTCACTGTGAGCAGGGCGGCTTCCACGCCGGAGCAGAGTGCCGATCCGATCAGGATCACCACCACCAGGGCGCCGAGGCCGAGCAGATCGTTCATGGCTGCCGGCACGGCGCCCCGCACCCGGTGCTGCTGGCGGCGCTGGTCATCGGCTCGGCCAAGGGAACGCCTTCATGCAAGCGACTGTGCCATCTTCTCGCTGTAGCGGCCGTCCATTCATGCTGATCCCCACCGCCGAGTACCGAGAGCGTCGCGCCCGCTTCCTGGAGCGGCTCGGCGGGGCGGCGGCGGTGATCCCGGCGGCCCCGCTGGTCACCCACCACGCCGACGTGGAGCATGCCTTCCGTCAGCAGAGCGACTTCTGGTATCTCACCGGCTTCGATGAGCCCGGCGCGGTGGCCCTGTTCCTGCCCCACCGGCCCGAGAACCCCTTCGTGCTCTTCGTGGAGCCGAAGGATGCCTCCGCCGAGGTGTGGAACGGTTTCCGCTGGGGCTGCGAGGGGGCCGTCGAGCAGTTCGGGGCCGATCTCGCCCACCCCCGCGAGGAGCTGGCCCAGCGCCTGGGCGACTACCTGAAGGGAGCGGAGGGCATCGCCTTCCGTGTCGGCCGCCATCCGGCGGTGGAGCCGCTGGTGCTGCGGGCCTGGGCCGAGCAGCTTGACCGGGCGCCGCGCAGCGGCCAGGCGGCCCTCGGCCTGGTGGCCCCCTGCCCGCTGCTGCACGAGCTGCGCCTGCGCAAGAGTCCGCTCGAACTCGAGCGGATGCGGGAGGCGGCGCGGATCTCGGCCGAAGCCCATGAACTGGCCCGTCAGGTGGCCCGCCCCGGCCTGAGCGAACGCCAGGTGCAGGCGGTGATCGAGCAGCACTTCCTCGAGCAGGGGGCGCGGGGTCCGGCCTACGGCTCGATCGTGGCCGGCGGCGACAACGCCTGCGTCCTCCACTACACCAGCAACGCCGACCGTCTGCGCGACGGCGATCTGCTGCTGATCGACGCCGGCTGCAGCCTGAGCGACTACTACAACGGCGACATCACCCGCACCTTTCCGGTCAGCGGCCGCTTCAGCGGTGAACAGCGGGCGCTCTACGAGCTGGTGCTGGCCGCCCAGATGGCGGCGGTGGCGGCGGTGGAACCCGGCGCCACCGCCGAGGGGGTGCATCACACGGCCGTGCGGGTGCTGGTGGAGGGCCTGGTTTCGCTCAAGCTGCTGCAGGGCGAGACCGACGGGTTGATCGAGCAGGGGGCCTACCGCCACCTCTACATGCACCGCACCGGTCACTGGCTTGGCCTGGATGTGCACGACGTGGGGGCCTACCGCCTCGGCGAGCATCCGATGCCCCTGGAGCCGGGGATGGTGCTCACCGTGGAGCCCGGCCTCTACCTCAGCGACCGGCTGCCGGTGCCCGAGGGTCAGCCGCCGATCCCGGAACGCTGGAAGGGGATCGGCATCCGCATCGAGGACGATGTGGCCGTGACCGACGGCGGGCACGAGGTGCTCTCGGCGGCGGCCCTCAAGACGCCGGCGGCGATGGAACGCTGAGGACCTCCAGCCAGGCCAGCAGATCGCTGGGCCGCAGGCGGGCGGTGGCCGGGATGATCCGGTCGGCACCCGCCTGCCGCAGGGCGTCCTCGTAGCGGAGCCGGCCGTCTGCCGCCGGCTCGCCCTGGAGATGGGGGGGCACCACCGCCAGGCTCAGCAGCCGCTGACCGGGCACCACCTGCCGGGCCCGCAGCACGGTTAGCACGTCGGCCACCGTGTCGCCCAGGTAGGCCACCGGCGGGGCCGCGGGGCCCAGGGCGGTGCCCGCCAGCTGGCCGGCCAGCCTGAGCAGGCCGGTCGGATCGGGCTTGTCGGGGGCGTCACCCATGGCGATCAGCGGCGCTCCCCCCAGCCCGAGCCGCTGATCCAGCACGAAGCGGGCGGAGGGCGGTTCGGCGCCGCTCACGAATCCCCAGGCGATGCCCGCCGCGGTGAGCGTGGCGAAGAAGGGGGGCTCCACCAGCAGCGGCTCGCTGCGGATGAATCCCAGCCAGCCGGCGGGGTCCCCCTCGGGATCACCGCCGAAGTAGAAGTCGCTGAACACCCGCACCAGTTCCTCGTAGGCGGGCAGGGGATCCTGTCCGCAGCGTCGCAGCAGTTCGAGCGAGGCGTCCCAGTCGTTGTTCCAGCGACCCTCGCTCTTGAGCGTGTCGATGGCGGCGGGCTCGGGCCTGCGGCCGTGGAAGCGGTGCACCGTTTCCACGATCGCCCGGCGGTAACTGCCGCTCACATCCCGGATCACCCCGTCGATGTCGAACAGCAGAACGGCTTTTGGGGCAGCGAGCGGCGCCATCAGGATCGGGCGTCCTCCTCGAACTGGTCGGCGGCAGCCTGGGTGGCCTCGCTGCCGAACAGACCGACGGCGATGGCGGGGCTGATGGTGAAGGTCGTCAGGCCGGCCTGGGTGAGGCGGGCGAGCTGGTGGGTGTGGCGCAGGCTGGCCACCAGCAGGCGAACGCTCGAGCCGATGCCCTCGAGGCTGCGCTGCATGGCGATCACCTCCGCCTCCCCATCCCGGCCCTGATCGCCGATCCGCCCGAGGTAGGGGGCGATGTAGCGCGCTCCCAGCGCCGCGGCGACCAGCACCTGGTGGGGTTCGTAGCAGGCCGTGAAGGTGACCGGGACGCCGGCCGCCGTGAGCTGACGGGCCACCTCCGCTCCCGGCCGGGTCACCGGCGCCTTGACGACGATGCGGCCCGGAGCGATCGCCGCCAGGCTCTGGCCGCAGTGGAGCAGATCGGCGGCCGTTGCTCCCCAGGCCTGGAGGTGGAGCTCCTGGATGCCATGGTCGAGGGCCGTGGCGCTCAGCTGGGTGAGCCCTGCCAGCGTGCAGGGTCGTCCGGCACGGCGCAGCAGGGTGGGATTGGTGGTCACCCCGTGAAACAGGCCGCTGGGCAGCCAGTCCCGCCAGGCCACCGGGTCGGCCGAATCGAGGAACAGGCGCAGGGCCATGGCGAAACGGGGCGGGGGATGGCGCCAGGGCGGCTGGTAGGTTAGTTGTTTGACCTCTTGCCTTGAGCGCCGACCCCATGACAGCCACCGAGAGCGCTTCAGGCGCTGCTGTGACCGATGCGCCCGAGGTGGCCGCGGCCGCTGACGACACCACCACCCAGGGGCGTCCGGTGATGCGTGGAGCCAGCGCCGCCCTGGCCACGGCCACCCTGGATGAGGACGGCGTTCCCTCCGGCCACACCCCGAAGGCCGATGAGGGCCGGTTCCTGCTCAAGATCCTCTGGCTGCCCGACAACGTCGCCCTGGCGGTCGACCAGATCGTGGGCGGCGGCCCCAGCCCCCTCACCGCCTACTTCTTCTGGCCCCGGGAAGATGCCTGGGAAACGCTCAAGAGCGAGCTGGAGGCCAAATCCTGGATCACCGACAACGAACGGGTGGAGATCCTCAACAAAGCCACCGAGGTGATCAACTACTGGCAGGAAGAGGGCAAGGGCAAGTCACTCGAGGAAGCCAAGCTCAAGTTCCCGGACGTCACCTTCTGCGGGACCGCCTGAAACGGGGCCCGGGTCCTGCCTCCGGCACCAGCGCCCCAGCGGGCGCTTTTTTCATGCCCGTCCGGGAAGAGTCTCCGCCACGAAAGATCCCCGGTGGCCAGCTGCGGAACCCAAGCACGGCAGGCGTGCGTGGCGCAGGTTGGCCTCCCGGGGACCGGCGAGGAGAACGTGCTGGGCTCAGGCCGGCTTGGCCGCCTGGAGCCGGGCCCGCAGCCGGGCCAGATCCTGCTGGGCCTTGAGCTTGGCGGTGCTGGGGGGCTGGCCTTCGAAGCTCTTGACGAGCTGCTCGGCCTGCTCCAGATCGCGTTCGGCCTTGCCGGCGTCGATGCTGCTGCCCAGTTCGGCGGCATTCACCAGCACGGTGACCTCATCGGCCTCCACTTCGGCGAAGCCGCCCATCAGGGCGATGGCCGTCCAGTCGTTGCCGGTGCGCAGCCGCATCACCCCCACATCGAGGGCGGTGAGCATCGAAACGTGGCCCGTGAGGATGCCGAGCTGACCGGAGACGCTGGGCAGGATCACCTCATCGGCGGAGCCGTCGTAGACACTCTGGTCGGGGGCCAGAACGCGCAGGTTGAGAGTCATGGGGATGATTCCGCAGGGAGGGGATGGGGATCAACCCTTGGATTCGGCCAGGATCTTCTCGGCCTTGGCCTTGACTTCGTCGATGTTGCCCACCAGGTAGAAGGCCGCCTCAGGCAGATCGTCAAGTTCGCCGGCGAGGATCATGTTGAAGCCCTTGATGGTTTCCTCGAGTTTCACGTATTTGCCGGGCATGCCGGTGAAGATCTCAGCCACGAAGAAGGGCTGGGAGAGGAACTTCTCGATCTTGCGGGCCCGATCCACAATGCGACGGTCGTCCTCGGACAGTTCGTCGAGGCCCAGGATCGCGATGATGTCCTGCAGTTCCTTGTAACGCTGAAGGGTGGCCTGCACGGCACGGGCGGTGCGGTAGTGCTCATCGCCCACCACGGCGGGCTGCAGCATGGTGCTGGTGGAATCCAGGGGATCCACGGCTGGGTAGATGCCCTTGGAGGCCAGGCCGCGGCTGAGCACGGTGGTGGCGTCGAGGTGGGCGAAGGTGGTGGCGGGGGCGGGGTCGGTGAGGTCGTCGGCCGGCACGTACACCGCCTGGATCGAGGTGATCGAACCTTCCAGGGTGGATGTGATCCGCTCCTGCAGTTCACCCACGTCGGTGCCAAGGGTGGGCTGGTAGCCCACGGCCGAGGGCATGCGGCCCAGCAGGGCGCTCACTTCGGAGCCGGCCTGCACGAAGCGGAAGATGTTGTCGATGAACAGCAGCACGTCCTGCTTGTTCACATCACGGAAGTGCTCGGCCATGGTGAGCGCCGAGAGACCCACGCGCATGCGGGCGCCGGGGGGCTCGTTCATCTGGCCATAGCAGAGAGCCACCTTCGACTTGGAGAGGTCTTCGGAGTTGATCACTCCGGATTCCTTGAACTCCTCGTAGAGGTCGTTGCCTTCGCGGGTGCGCTCGCCCACGCCGCCGAACACCGAGACGCCGCCGTGCTCCTTGGCGATGTTGTTGATCAGCTCCTGGATCAGCACGGTCTTGCCGACGCCGGCACCACCGAACAGGCCCACCTTGCCGCCCTGGCGGTAGGGAGCCAGCAGGTCGATCACCTTGATGCCGGTCTCGAACACCTTGGGCTTGGTCTCCAGCTCGGTGAGCTTGGGGGCCTCGCGGTGGATCGGGGCGGTGAGGGTGGAGGTGACGGGGCCCCGCTCATCGACGGGCTCGCCCAGGACGTTGAAAATGCGGCCCAGGGTGGCCTCACCCACGGGCACGCTGATCGGCGCTCCGGTGTCGAGGGCTTCCATGCCGCGCACCAGGCCATCGGTGGTGCTCATGGCCACGGCCCGCACCCGGTGATCGCCGAGAAGCTGCTGCACCTCGGCGGTGAGGGCCACATCCTGGCCGGCGGAATTCTTGCCCTCGATGCGCAGGGCGTTGAAGATCCTGGGCAGCTTGCCGGCAGGGAATTCCACGTCCAGGACAGGACCGATCACCTGACGGACAATGCCCTTGGTGCCGGTGGTGGCGCCGGAGGTGGCGGGTGCAGCAGCCATAGGAAAGGAGAAGGATTGCGCAGCGGGAGGCACCCCCGCCAGAAGCGCCGCAACCTTACCACTGAGGCGGAGCGGGCCGTCGGGCCCGCCGGTACGGGCCTGGTTCGGTCAACCGCACAGCGGTGTCGATTGCGACGGCTGCTCCTGTCCGCCTAGGTTGGCACTCGACAGGGCCGAGTGCTAACTCGCCCGTCGACGTGGCGCCCTCGGCGCCGTGCTGTTGCTCTCGCATCGATTCATGGCTGCTGTTTCTCTCAGCGTTTCCACGGTCAAACCCCTTGGAGATCGCGTGTTCGTCAAGGTGTCCGACTCGGACGAGCGCACTGCCGGCGGCATCCTGCTGCCCGACACCGCCCAGGAAAAGCCCCAGGTTGGTGAGGTGGTTCAGGTCGGTCCCGGCAAGCGCAACGACGACGGCACCCGCCAGGCTCCGGAAGTGAGCGTCGGCGACAAGGTGCTTTACAGCAAGTACGCCGGTACCGACATCAAGCTCGGCGGCAGCGACTTCGTGCTGCTCTCTGAGAAGGACATCCTGGCGATCGTGAACTGATCCGCGCGGATCAATTCACCGTTCAGCGAAACACCGTTTCCAGCAAGACCTCACCCCTACCGAGATTCGCCTTCCATGGCCAAACGCATCATCTATAACGAGAACGCCCGCCGCGCTCTCGAGAAGGGCATTGACATCCTGGCCGAAGCCGTGGCCGTGACCCTCGGCCCCAAGGGTCGCAACGTCGTGCTCGAGAAGAAATTCGGCGCTCCCCAGATCATCAACGACGGCGTGACGATCGCCAAGGAGATCGAGCTCGAGGACCACATCGAGAACACGGGCGTGGCCCTGATCCGTCAGGCCGCCTCCAAGACCAACGACGCCGCCGGTGACGGCACCACCACCGCCACCGTCCTGGCCCACGCCATGGTCAAGGCGGGTCTGCGCAACGTGGCCGCCGGCGCCAACGCCATCACCCTCAAGAAGGGCATCGACAAGGCCTCCGAGTTCCTCGTCAAGAAGATCGAGGAGCACGCCAAGCCGATCAGCGATTCCAACGCCATCGCCCAGGTGGGCACCATCTCCGCCGGCAACGACGAAGAGGTCGGCAAGATGATCGCCGACGCCATGGACAAGGTCGGCAAGGAAGGCGTGATCTCCCTCGAAGAAGGGAAGTCGATGACCACCGAACTGGAGGTCACCGAGGGCATGCGCTTCGACAAGGGCTACATCTCGCCCTACTTCGCCACCGACACCGAGCGCATGGAAGCGGTGCTCGAGGAGCCCTACATCCTCCTCACCGACAAGAAGATCGGCCTGGTGCAGGACCTGGTCCCCGTGCTCGAGCAGATCGCCCGCACCGGCAGGCCCCTGCTGATCATCGCCGAGGACATCGAGAAGGAGGCCCTCGCCACCCTGGTGGTGAACCGTCTGCGCGGCGTGCTCAACGTGGCCGCCGTCAAGGCCCCCGGCTTCGGTGACCGCCGCAAGGCCATGCTCGAGGACATCGCCGTTCTCACCAACGGTCAGCTGATCACCGAGGACGCCGGCCTCAAGCTGGAGAACACCAAGCTGGAGATGCTGGGCACCGCCCGCCGCATCACCATCAACAAGGACACCACCACCATCGTGGCCGAAGGCAACGAGGCGGCGGTGAAGGCCCGCTGCGAGCAGATCCGCAAGCAGATGGACGAAACCGACTCCTCCTACGACAAGGAGAAGCTGCAGGAGCGTCTGGCCAAGCTGAGCGGCGGCGTGGCCGTGGTGAAGGTGGGCGCGGCCACCGAAACCGAGATGAAGGACAAGAAGCTGCGCCTGGAAGATGCCATCAACGCCACCAAGGCGGCCGTTGAGGAAGGCATCGTTCCCGGTGGCGGTACCACCCTGGCCCACCTGGCTCCGGCCCTGGAGGAATGGGCGTCGGCCAATCTCTCCGGTGAGGAACTGATCGGTGCCCAGATCGTGGCCGCCTCGCTCACCGCTCCGCTGATGCGGATCGCCCAGAACGCCGGTGCCAACGGTGCCGTCGTGGCCGAGCACGTCAAGAACAAGCCCTTCAACGAGGGTTACAACGCCGCCACCGGCGAATACGTCGACATGCTGGCCGCCGGCATCGTGGACCCCGCCAAGGTGACCCGCTCCGGCCTGCAGAACGCGGCCTCGATCGCCGGCATGGTGCTCACCACCGAGTGCATCGTGGCCGACCTGCCTGAGAAGAAGGAAGCGGCTCCCGCCGGTGGCGGCGGCATGGGCGGCGACTTCGACTACTGATCGCCGCGGCGATCGCCCTTTCGGGGGAGGTGGGGCCCAGGCCCCCCTCCCCTTTTTTCTGTGCCGTGTCGTTCTGGGTCCTGGTTCCGGAGCGTGTCTCAGCCCTGGATCCGCTGCCGGGGGCTCGATGGGCTGGGGGTTTCCGGGGGCAGCGAACGATCCGCCGCGGCCGGCAGAGAGAGCTCCCGTTCCAGGATCCTCACCCGTTTCTCGCGCAGGCAGTACTTGCAGCCACCGGTGGTCTGCAGATGCTTCTCCGGCGTGATCACGATCTCCTTCACCGGGTGCTCCCGGCAGCGGATGCGGATCGGAGTCTTGTAGCTCTTGTAGACGATGGCGGAATAGTCGTACTGATCGCCGAAGCGAGCCCTGGCGCGGCCCAGAAAGGTTTCCTTGCTGATCGGGCTCCCCATGCGTCAGGCACCCGGCACGGTGGGACTCGTGGAGGGACCGTACGCAATTGCTGGTCCTTCCGGCGATCCTGCGCCGAATCGTTCACAAGGCGTTGTCTGCAGCCGGGACCTCCAGCGCTGCTCAGCCGGGCTCGAAGACCAGGGCCACACCGTTGTTGCAGTAGCGGCGGCCGGTGGGCCGGGGGCCGTCCGCGAAGACGTGACCCTGGTGTCCGCCGCAGCGGCGGCAGTGGTATTCGGTGCGCGGAATCAGCAGCTTGAAGTCGGTCTTGGTGGCCACGGCATCCGGCAGGGGCTGCCAGAAGCTGGGCCAGCCGGTGCCGCTGTCGTATTTCGCGTCGGAGCTGAACAGGGGCAGGCGGCAGCCGGCGCAGCGATAGGTGCCCTGGCGCTTCTCCCGGTTGAGCGCACTGGTGAACGGCCGCTCGGTGCCCTCGCGGCGCAGCACGTCGTAGGCGGCGGGGCTGAGTCGTTTCCGCCACTCCGCCTCGCTCAGCCGCCAGGCCGGATCGGCGGCGGTGCTGGCCGCCTCGGCAGGGCGCGGACCCAGCAGCGGGGCGGTCAGGGCGGTGAGCGCTGCCAGCAGGCCGCGGCGGGTCATCAGCGCAGCCAGCCGGCGCTCAGCACCACCGCCAGGCCGAGGAACAGACCCAGCAAGGTCCAGGTGATGCGGTTCAGCGTGGCTTCGGCGCTGCGGGCGCTGCTGAACATCGAGCCGCCGCTGCTGGCCAGCCCGCCCATGCCGTCGCCCTTCGGGCTGTGCAGCAGCACGCTGATGATCAGGAAAATTCCGGTGGCGAACCAGAACCAGGAGAGGACGGCGGTGATCATGGGTGGAGCCTAACGAACGCCCTAGACCTGCACGGGCTGGGCCAGCACCGGGCTCGGCCGGGTGACGCCGATGGGCTCGATCAGGGAGGTGCCGGTCATGGCGGCCGGCTGGGGCAGCCCCAGAATCTCGAGCAGCGTGGGCGCGATGTCGGCCAGACCGCCGCCGGTGCGCAGGGTGACCTGGGCGCCGTGGCCGGGCAGCTTGCGCTTCTCACCCTCCACCAGGATCACCGGCACGGGGTTGGTGGTGTGGGCGGTCCAGGGCCGGCCGTCGTTCCCTTCCATCACCTCGGCGTTGCCGTGATCGGCGGTGATCAGCATCGTTCCGCCGCGCCGGTTGGTGGCCTCCAGCAGCCGTCCGACGCAGTGGTCGACCGTGGCGATCGCCTCGGTGGTGGCCGCCATGCGGCCGGTGTGGCCCACCATGTCGGGGTTGGCGTAGTTGATCACCACCAGCGCGTACACGCCCTTGTTGATGGCGGCGATGCAGCTGTCGGTGAGCTGTTCCGCCGACATGGCCGGCGCCTGGTCGTAGGTGGCCACGCGGGGGGAGGGCACCAGGTGCCGTTCCTCGCCGGGGAAGGGCTGCTCGATGCCGCCGTTGAGGAAGTAGGTGACGTGGGGATACTTCTCGGTTTCCGCGGTGCGGAACTGGCGCAGGCCGTGCTCCGACACCACCTGGCCCAGCAGGCCGTCGAGGGATTCCGGCGGGAAGGCCACCTGCACCGGCAGCCCCTGCTCGTACTGGGTGAAGGTGATCACCTCGAGGGGCTCGACCTTCTGACGCGGGAATCCGTCGAAGTCGTCGAGCACCAGGGCCCGGATCAGCTGGCGCACCCGGTCGGGGCGGAAGTTGAAGCAGATCAGTCCATCGCCCGGCGCCAGGGCCCCCGGTGCCAGCCGGATCGGTTCGAGGAACTCGTCGTTCACCCCATCGGCGTAGGCCGCCTCGATGGCCTCGGTGGCGGTGAGGCCACTCGGTGGGGTCTGCTCACAGAGCAGTCGCCAGGCCTTCTCGGTCCGATCCCAGCGGTTGTCGCGGTCCATGGCCCAGTAACGGCCGCAGAGGGTGGCGATGCGGCCCACCCCGGCTGCGGCGATCTGCTCCTGCACCCGGGACAGGAAGGCCACGGCGCTTTGCGGGGGCGTGTCGCGGCCGTCGGTGATGGCGTGGATGCAGACATCGCCCAGGCCGCGGGCGGCGGCCCAGCGCAGCAGGCCGCCGAGGTGATCGAGGTGGCTGTGGACCCCGCCATCGGAGACCAGGCCCAGTAGGTGCAGGGTCCCGCCCTCGGCCAGGAGCCGGTCGGCCAGGGCGTTGAGGGCCGGGTTGCGGGCCAGGCTGCCGTCGCGGACCGCCCGACCGATCCGCACCAGCTCCTGGCGGATGATCCGTCCGGAGCCGATCGTGAGGTGGCCCACCTCCGAATTGCCCATCTGGCCTTCGGGCAGGCCCACATCGCCGCCGCTGGCCTCGATCAGGGTGTGTGGATACGCGTGCCAGAGCGCATCCATCACCGGGGTCTCGGCGGCACGGATGGCGTTGTGGGCCGTTTCCTCACGGTGGCCCCAGCCGTCGAGGATCGTCAGGACCACGGGAGCGACGGTGCCTTCGCTGGATGCCGCTGCGGCGGAAATCCCAGAGCTGGTGGAAGGAATTGCGTTCACCGTGTCTTCCGAATGCCCTGCGTCACGTCCTTCGAGACCAGGCTACTCCCGGGTGGTGGTCTGCTTTCTCCTGCGTCTCGCCGCGTCAGCTTTTGGGGACAGGCCCGCCGCCGCTACGGTGACGGCCCGGCTTCCCCATCCTGTGAACCGCCCGAGCGCGTCTCCCCCCGGCAGCGCACGGGTGGAGATCCTCTCCGCGGCCGACCTGGCCCGCACCCTCAACCGCCTGGCTTCCCAGGTGCTCGAGAGCGTCGGCGACAGTCGTCAGCTGCTGCTGCTGGGGATCCCCACCCGCGGCGTGGCCCTGGCCCGGGTGCTGGCCCGCCAGATCGCCGAGCAGTGCGGCCATCCGATCGACCAGGGCAGCCTCGATCCCACCTTCCACCGCGACGACCTCGATCGGGTGGGCACCCGGCTCGTGGAGGCCACCCGTCTGCCGGCGGAGATCGAGGGTCGCCAGCTGGTGCTCGTCGATGATGTGATCTTCACCGGGCGCACGGTGCGGGCGGCGCTGGAGGCCCTCCATCCCTGGGGCCGTCCTGCCGCGGTGCGGCTGCTGGCGATGGTGGACCGTGGGCACCGGGAGCTGCCGATCCAGCCCGACTTCTGCGGTCGCGTGGTGCCCACCAGCCGCCAGGAATCGATCCAGCTTTGTCTGAGCGAGATTGACGGTGAGGAGGGGGTGTATCTGCTGAAGGGCTGAACCCTCAGCGTTCGAGCGGTTCGAGCTCGTCAGGCCGGAAGTGGGCCCGGAACTTGCCGAAGGCCACGATCACCGGCAGGTTCGGGCTGATCGGCCGACCCTTCCAGTCGTCCAGCACCTGGAACACCTCCCCCTCCTGGCCGAGCAGATCGAAGGCCTGGCCGCGGTGCTGCGGATGGGTGTACACCACCACGCTCTGACGGACTCTGACCTGTTCTCCCGGCTTCATGGGGGCGGTTCCGTGGGCGCGGCCAATCCTGTCACGCGCCTGGATCGGCGGCGTGGAGCAGTGGCGTGGAGGAGTGGCGTGGAGCAGTGGCGCGGATCAGCGGCGGCAGGAGGTTTCGGGGCCCGCTTCCACCACCTTCCCTCCGAGTTCGCCGCAGGCCCGGGTGAAGGCGGTCCACTCATCGAGGCCGCCGGCCAGATGGCGCCGGATGGCGGCATCGAGGGCGGGGATGGGCACGCTGTCGGCCGGCGTGGAGCCGTGGCTGTGGTGTTCCTGCTCCTGGCTGCGCAGCCCCTCGATCGCCGCCGTCACCTGCTGCCGCAGGCCGCTCGATGCGGACTTCCACCAGGGGTGGTCGATGCGGTTGAGGGCGTCGAGGGCTTCCCACCAGCGCTTCTCGGCCACCAGCTTGCGCGCCCGCTCCTGCTGCAGGCGGTTGCGGCCCCAGTACTCGCGGAGGTTGTCGCCGAGAGCGGTGCCGTCGGGGCGCGCGTGCTCGCCCATCGGTCTGAGCAGCGCCAGCGCCCCCTCCAGGTCGCCGGCTTCGAACCGCGCCAGGGAGCGCGACTTGAGATCTTCCTGCCAGGCTGTCAGCCGCACCCGGTCGGCGGCGGTGCCGGCGGCGGAGTTGACCAGCTGCAGCTGCAGCTTGAGGGCCGGCTCGAAGCGTTCCTGCGCCCACAGACTGGCCGCCTTGGCGCGGCGGCAGCGTCCCTGCTCCCGCGGAGCCCGACCGGTCATCCAGCGCAGGGCGGCGAGCTGCTCGCTGTAGCGGAGGCAGTCGTCGTAACGGCCCGTGGCCGCGGCCCGCTCCAGCCGCCCCGGCAGCTGGGCCTCCCACCACCAGGCCGTGCCGACGCCGGCGGTCACCAGACCGAGCGTGATCGCCAGCCAGAAGCGGGGCAGCCGGTGGCGGCGGATGGCCAAGGGTGTCGGGTGTGCGTCACACCGTTCTATGGAGAACCCCGTCACCGCACGGCCCGCAGGGGGCAGCCCCCGTGTCGTCCACCCGGGCGTTCTCCCTGTGCTCTTCCGCCCTTCCCTGCGGCGGGCCCGTTCAGCGCACGGCACCCAGGCTGCGGGAAGGCAGCGAGCGGTCGGTGAGCAGATCGTGGATCGCCACCACCAGGGCGCCGCCGGCATCGACGGCGAACCGCAGCCGCAGCCGGTCGACCCCCGCCTGGCCCGGTGGTTCCAGGTTCAGCGGCTCCGGCTGGTGCGCCCAGGGCTCCACCCGCGCCTCGCCGGCCGGGCGGCGGCGCAGCCGGGGCAGCCCGTCCACGAACACCACCTCGCTGCGCTGCTCCGCCGTGGGCTCGCCCAGCACCAGTTCCAGCTGCCGCTGCCCATCGCGGCTGCAGGCCAGCACCAGCTCCAGCGGTTGATCAGTGGGCCAGCTCTGGCCCGCCAGGAAGAGCGGATGCCAGCGGTGCTCGCGGCTGCGCCGGTCCCAGCAGCGCAGCGACACCCCCCGGGAGAGCACATCCTTCACCCGCACGCCGGGGGTGAGGGCGAGGGCGCCCAGCGCCACCGCCTCGATCGGCCGCTCATCGCGCAGGGGGACAGTGGCGAAACGCTCCTGCAGCCAGCCCCGCACCGTCGGCAGGCGGCTGGTGCCTCCCACCGGCAGCACGGCGTCGAGGCGGCCGCCGCTGAGTTCGTCGGCCCGGCCCGCGGCCAGCACCCGCTCCAGCAGTTCGTCGAGCAGCTGCGGCAGCCCCCGCTCCCGCAGCAGGGCGTCGAGGGCGGAATGGTCGAGGCGCAGCTCCCGGGCGGCGCCGCCGGGCGGGCTCCAGAACCCGATCGCCTGCTCCCGCTCGCTCAGGGCGCACTTGAGCTGCTCCGCCACGGCCAGCAGGCCGGCGTCTTGCTCCTGGCCCGGGCAGAGGCTGGCGGCGATCCAGCGGTCGATGTCGCGTCCGCCCAGGGCGATGCCGGCCTTGCCCAGCACCCGGGCACAGCGCAGGGTCTGGCGGTCGGACTCGAGCCGGCGTCCGGCGAAGCGGAGCAGCTGGGCGATCGGGGCGGCCCGCCCCTCACCCCCCTGCAGCTCCACCAGTGACAGGTCGAAGGTGCCGCCGCCCAGGTCCACCACCAGCACCCGGCTGCCGGGGGCCAGTCCGGCGCCGATCGCAGCGGCGGTGGGTTCGTCCACCAGCGCCACCTCCTCCACGTCGAGTTCGGCGCTGACTGACTCCAGCCACTGCCGGTAGCCCTGGTAGTGCTCCACCGGCGCGGTGAGCACCAGCCGCGAAGGGCGCACGTCGTCGGGCAGCTGGGCCCACAGCCGGGTGAGAAGGACCCGGCCGGCCTGCTCGGGCTCCAGTCGGCTGGGATGGCTTCCGGGGCAGCTTCCCGCCAGCGGTGCCCCGATCCAGCGCTTGAAGTCCCGGCAGAGCCTCGGGTCGTCCAGGGCGGCCAGGCCGGCGTCCACCACCTGGCGGCCGATCAGGGCTGACTCCCCATCGGCGGCGCTCAGCCACAGCAGGCTCGGCACCACACAAGGATCGGCGCTGCTGTAGGGAGGAATCGCCAGCAGCCGCATCGCTGAGCCGTCGGCGGGCTGGAACGCCACGACCGTGGTGCTGCTGCCCAGGTCGATCGCCAGGGTGCCGGCGGTGGCCATCGTCGGATGCGGCCTTCTGCCGGGCAGCATGGCGGATGGGGCCGGCTGACGTGGTCTGAACACCCTGCCCTAGGCTCACGTCAACTGGCTGGACTGTATGTACAGGGGCGCGACCGTTCATCCCAAGGAACTGGCCCAGCGGGCCGAGAGCCTGATCCGTCAGTCGAGCAACCGCTACCTCACCACGGTGCGGATCGCCTTCCGTGCCAAGCAGCGCCGCTTCGACGACTTCGACGGTCTGCTGGAGGATTCGATGATCAAGCCGGTGCAGCGCGCCATCGTGGAGCTCAGCGACGAGCAGGATCAGCCCGACCTGCTGCCTGGCTGATCCAGCGGGTGCATCCAGGACGCTTCAACGCCGAAGGGAAGGGCTGGCGGCTGGCCTGGGAGGCCGATCGCCAGCCCTTCGTGTTGCTGATCGGCGGCGCCGACTGGGCCACGGAGCTCACGGCTGCCGAGGCCCACGGTCTGCGTGAGTCCGTGCTCACGCTTCTCGACCAGCGCGCCGCGATCGCGGATCGGCTGATGGCCGAGGAGTCGCTCAGCCTCGAGCTTGAGCGCGAGGGCTGGTGGCTCGGCCTGGAGGGGGATCACGGCAGCTGGTGCCTTCGTTTCGTGTTGAGCCCTGGCCCAGGCGGGCGGGCCGTGGAGGGTGGCTGGGGGGCAGCGGCCAGCGCCGGCTTCGCTGCAGCCCTGAAGCAGCTTCCGCTCTGATCCGGCGGCGGGCGGGCCCGGTATCGCTGAGACGGGAACGGGATTGAGGGGGGATCAGCAGTGCTGATCGAGGCCGGCTTTCCACGGCCACTCCCCACCCTCCCACGCTTTTCCACGGGTTTTCCACATCCCCTCGCCATCGACCGGGCGGGGGACGCGGTGGGCTGTGGAGAAACGGACCCTCCCGACGTTCTCCCCTTGACACCCGCCCGGAGCCCGTTCAAGCGCGGCCCCTGCCCCGCCGGATCGCCCTGACGGCCGCTCCGGCGGTGGAATCTCAGCCTGGGATCAGCCCGCCGGCCACGGTGGCCCGCCGAGTTGACGGGGTCCCGTCGTCGTGGGGAACTGGAGGACGTTCGATGGCGCCCCGACGATGAACCCCCAGCCGGCCTTCCGTGCTTCCGCCGCCGACATGGTCGTCTCCACCACCCCGGCCGTCGAGGCCGCCGCGGTGGTGAGCCTGCGGGCGGAAGTCCCCGAGGCCCTTCTCGTGTCGATGCGCCGCTTCATCGATGCCCACCCCAACTGGGATCAGTACCGACTGTTCCAGGCCGCCCTGGCCGGTTTCCTGGTGCAGAACGGCGTCCAGACCCGGGCGGTGACCCGCTGCTACGTGGCGAACATGTTCCAGCGGGGCGGCCAGGGCGGCGGCGCTCAGCCGCTCGCCAGCAGGCCGGCCCGGTCGTCGGCTCCGAACACGTGCTGGTAGGCGGCACTCAGGCTGCAGATCACCAGGGGCCAGGCGGCCAGCAGTCCCACACCCAGCAGCAGCAGCCCCAGCAGCAGCAGCAGGGCCAGCAGCAGCAGAAACAGGGCCAGACGGCCCCACTGGGGAACGGAAGCCGCCTGGCCACTGCGGAACGCCTCCAGGGGCCCCAGACCTCCCGCCACCGTGAGGGGGATGTGGAAGATCTGGCCGACGGCCAGGAACACGAACGCCGCGACGCCGGCCAGCAGGGCCAGCAGCCCCAGCTCGCTGCGGATCAGGCTCAGCAGACCGGCGGCGAGGCCCGCCATCACCAGGATCAGCAGGTTGAGCAGCAGCAGCAGCAGGGCCACCCCCAGCAACCGCCCCATGGCCGTCCCGTTCCAGCGCATCAGCTGCGCCAGGCTGGGACGGCCGCCGGCCAGGGCGATCCAGGCCCCGCGCACCAGACCCACGCTCAGCCACAGTCCGCTGGTGAGGCTGAGCGTGGTGCCGGCGATCGCCAGCAGCAGCACCGGAATCACCGGGGTGCCCTCGGCGGCCAGGGCGTCACTGCAGCGGTTCTGCACGATCTGACCGATCAGGTGGCCGGCGCCACCCACCAGGGTGAAGCCCATGAAGGCCCAGGGAGCCCGCCGGAACGCCGCCCAGCCCCGCCGCAGGCAGCGCAGCAGCGGCAGGGGGGGAGAGGTGCGCCCGGGCAGGATCATGGGGCGGATTCGAGCAGCATGAGCAACCGCGCGGCAGTGTCGTCCGGCACCGGCAGGATCGAGAGGCGATTGCCGCGCCGCACCACCGCCAGCTGGTCCACGTCGAACTTCTCGCGCAGGCTGTCGAGACTGAGCAGCCGGGGGAAGGTGCGGCGATGCTCCAGCCGCACGCAGTCCCAGCGCGGCGCCTCGGGTTTGGAGGCGGGGTCGAAGTACTTCGAGGCGGGATCGAACTGGCTGGGATCGGTGATCCCGGTCTCGATCACCTCCATCAGGCCGATGATGCCCGGCGGCTTGGCGTTGGAGTGGTAGAAGAAGGCCTGATCCCCCACCGCCATGCTGCGCATGTAGTTGCGCGCCTGGTAGTTGCGGATGCCATCCCAGAGCGTGCTGCCTTCCCGCTCGAGATGGTCGATCCCATACACGTCGGGCTCGCTCTTCATCAGCCAGTAGGCCATATCCCTGGAGCTCCACCTGCCGGGCAGGTGGGAATCGTTTCGGCGCCAGTGTGACACCCGCGTTGGCCGCAGGCTCGCTCCCCGGTAGAAGAGGGTGTTCGGCTCCATCGCCTTGACCACCCTGCCCGGCCGTTCCGCGGCCCCGCGCCCCAGCCTGCAGGCCGCCTGGAACCTCTTCCTCGCTCATTGGCGGGCCTATCTCTGGGTTCAGCTCACCCTGGTGGGGCTGGCCTTCGCCTCGATGCTGCTCACGTTCCTGGTCACGTTGATCGCGGTGGCGGTCACCGCCGGGGTGGCCCCGGAACAGCGGGAATCGGTCACCACGCTGGTGCAATCGGTGCTGAATCTTCCCTTCAGCCTGATCTATCAGCTGCTGGCCGGATTGGTGGGGGTGCTGCTCCCGGCCTTCCCGGCGCTCTACTTCGCCCGGGGCTCCCACCCCAGCTTCGCCGAGGGTCTGGCCCTGCTGCGGGCCCGCCCGGCCCGCTACGTGCTGGCCGGGCTGCTGGTGGCGGTGGCGGGATTCCTCGGTCTGCTGCTCTGTCTGGTGCCCGGGCTGATCGTGATGGCGGTCACGCCGATCGTGATCCGCCGGATCTTCACCACCGAGCAGCCGATCTGGCCCGCCTTCCTGGCCAGCTTCCGCGACTTCTTCTCCAGCCCCCACAGCTGGGGACTGGTGGGCTACGAGCTCCTGGCCCTGGTGCTGATCGCGATCTCGGCCCTCTTCTGTCTGGTGCCCCTGCTGGTGACCGTTCCCCTCGCGGCGATCTTCATCCAGCAGTACCTCGCGGCCTGGGAGCTCGGTGCCGAGCCGGCGTTGCAGGGCTCCGGCGCCTGAGCGGGATCGCCGCTGATCAGAGGGCCGTCACCAGGGAGCGGAAGTGCTCGCCGCGGGCCTCGAAGTCGCTGTACTGATCGAAGCTGGCGCAGGCCGGCGAGAGCAGCACCGCCCGGCAGCCCGCCTCCCCGGCCAGCTGGGCCGCCAGCGGCACGGCCTCGGCCAGCCCCTCGACCCGATCGACCCGTCCGGGGTAGCCGGCGGAGCCGAGCAGGGCGGCGAAGGCCTCGGCGGCCGCGCCGTAGACGATCACCGCCGCGGCCTGTCGCCGCAGCTGCTCCAGCCAGCGCTGCGGGTCGCCGCCCTGCTTGGGCTGACCGCCCGCCAGAGCCACCAGGGGGCCGCTCACGGCCGCCAGACCCACCTCGGCGGCATCGAAGTTGGTGGCCTTGCTGTCGTTGAACCAGGTGACGCCGTCGTGCTCACGGATCCGCTCCAGGCGGTGGGGCACTCCGGGAAAGCGGCGGAAGGCCGCCTCCATCGTGGCCGGATCGAGCCCCACCGCCAGGCCTGTGGCCAGCGCCAGCAGCATGTTCTGGCGGTTGTGGGCCCCCGGCATCGGCAGGCAGTCGGCCGGAAGGAGCGCTCCGGCGGCGGAGTGCACCAGTCCGTCCTCCACCCAGAGCAGGGGATCGATGCTGGTCGGCAGCGCCTGGCGCGCTCCGGCGGTCACCCACTCGGCCCCCTCCCAGCTGGCGGCATGGGCGCGCAGGTCGGGATCGTCGGCGTTCAGCAGACGGGTGGCGGAGCGTTCCAGCAGGCTGCGCTTGATCGCCCGGTAGTGCTCCAGCGTGCCGTGGCGCTCGAGATGGTCGGGGGTGAGGGTGGTCCAGATGCCGATGCGCGGGGCCACGTCCGGGCTGGCCTCGATCTGGTAGCTGCTCAGTTCCACCACGAGCCAGTCGGGCGACGCTCCGCCTGGCTGGCGGCGCTCCAGCAGGAGATCCGCCAGGGAGCGGCCGACGTTGCCGCCCATCGGGGCGTCGAGGCCGGCCTGCCGCAGCAGATGGCTCACCAGATGGGTGACGGTGGTCTTGCCGTTGGTGCCGGTGATGCCGATCCAGTTCAGCTGACGGCCGGCCTCCCAGGCCACCGTCATGTCACCCTGCACCGGCACGCCACGGCGGCGGAGCCAGGCCAGCGTGGGATGGTCCCAGCGGATGCCGGGGCTCACCACCACCCGCTCGGGCGGCGCGGCCAGGGCGCTGAAGCTGCCCTCCGCCAGCGGCGTCGCCAGCGACACTTCCACCCCCTCCTGCCGCAGCCGCCGCGCCTGGGCCTCCTGCTCGGCCGTGGAGCCGCTCTCGATCACCAGGACCCGCCGGCCCTGGGATCGCAGCAGCCGCGCCGCTCCGATGCCGGAGCGGCCGAGACCGACCACCACGCTGTAGGGCTGGTCGGTGGGGATCGTCACTCCGGATGCCGTGAAATCAGTGGGCGATACTGGAATCGAACCAGTGACTCCTACCGTGTCAAGGTAGTGCTCTACCTCTGAGCTAATCGCCCGGTACACCCGATCGATCGAGGAATCGATGCACGGGTTGCGGGTCCGGCGGTGGCACCGGAGTGGGAAACCTAGCAGCCGGTCTCAGCGGCGTTGCAGCACCACCCGCCAGCGCTCCCGTTTGGTGGGTTCGATCGCCTCCACGGCCAGTTCCCCCCGGCTCTCCAGCTGGATCCGGTCGCCCACCGCCACTTCCCGGCTGGGGCTGGCGGCGGGTTGCCAGTTGATCCGCACGGCACCCGCGCGGATCAGTTCAGCCATGCGGCTCCGGGAGATCCCGAAACCGGCCGAGGCCACCGCGTCGAGACGCCGCGAGGCCTCCATGGTGGTGAGCTGCCGCGGCTGGGGGCGGGCCGGCGTCTGCAGCTGCTCCAGCGGCACCCCCTCCAGTTCCACCGCCACGGAGCGCACCTGGCCGCGGCTTCCCTGGAGCCGGCCGGCCAGCTCCGGGCTCACCACCGCCTGGGCGCCCCGGTCGCCGCGGATCCACAGATCGCCCAGTTCCTCCTCCAGCGCGCCGGCCGCCAGCAGGCCCTCCCGCACGTCGGCCGGGCTGGCGGGATCGAACAGGAAATTGCCGCTCACCACCAGCCCCATCAGGGGGGGCTCGGGGGGGGAGCCCTCGGCCGCGGCGAGTTCGGCCCGCCGCAGCAGCAGCCGCTGCCGTTCGGCGCCCGGAATCCCTCCCGCGCTCTCCAGCCGCAGCTCGCTGAGGCCGCCGAGCCGCGCGATGGCCTCCTCGCGCACGCCGGCCGTCACGAAGCCGGTCCAGAGCGGTTCCCAGCAGAGCAGTGCCTGCTCGGCCCGCTCGATCACGGCGCCCAGGGCCTCCGGCTCGCGGCTGCCCTGCAGGAGCGCGGCGCGCGGCAGCTGGGGGGCCTGGCCGGCGGGGCGTGGCTGGATCACCGATCCTCGAGCCGCACGACCGCCTTGGGGCCAGCCTTCTGGATCGCGGTCCAGGGAATGTCCTCGCCGGCCCGCTCCATCAGCAGCAGCCAGTTGCCCTCCTCGACCCGGTTGCGGAGGATGCGGATCCGGTCGTCTTCCTCGGAGCTGACGCTGGCGGCCGCGGCGAAGCTGCCCATCCAGCCCGATCCCATCCCCAGGAGTCCGCCGATCACCGGCTCGCCGTAGGGACCGGCGAAGCCGAAGGTGTGCAGGTCGGTGATGAAGGTGAACATCAGCCCGGCGAAGAAGCCGAACGGCAGCAGCCAGCGCACCATCGAGCGCTGCCGCTGCCGGCGGGCCACGGCGGGGTTGAGCCGATCCACCGCCGTGATCGCCATCTCACCGGGGCCCACGGCCAGCAGGCTGGTGGGAGGGGGCGTGAGGGCCTCCAGCCGCTCACGCAGCTCCTGCAATCGCCGCCGGTCTCCCAGCACCACCGCGACGCACTGTGCCAAGTCGGAACCTGCAGATCTCCGGATTCTCCTCGGCCGCCGCCGGGGGCCGTGGGGGCCGCTCACTACACTTCACCCCCGGCAGTGTCCGGCCGCACCGGACACCCTCCCCCCACCGCGCCGGGTCATGACGAAGGTACTGGTTTCCGATCCCATCGATCAGACGGGCATCGACATCCTCTCCCAGGTGGCCCAGGTGGATGTGCGCACCGGCCTGCCGGCCGACCAGCTGCGCCAGATCATCGGCGACTACGACGCCCTGATGATCCGCTCCGGCACCCAGGTCACCGCCGAGATCATTGAAGCCGCACCGCGGCTCAAGATCATCGGCCGCGCCGGTGTGGGCGTCGACAACGTGGACGTGCCCGCCGCCACCCAGCGCGGCGTGCTGGTGGTGAACTCGCCGGAGGGCAACACCATCGCCGCCGCCGAGCATGCCCTGGCGCTGATGCTCGCCCTCTCGCGCCATGTGCCTCAGGCCCATGTCAGCACCATGGCCGGGGGATGGGAGCGCAAGCGCTATGTGGGCAACGAGCTCTACAAGAAGAAGCTGGGCGTGGTGGGTCTGGGCAAGATCGGCTCCCACGTGGCCCGGGTCGCCAAGGCGATGGGCATGGAGGTGCTGGCTTACGACCCCTTCATCTCCAACGAGCGGGCCCAGCAGCTGCAGGTGCGCCTGATGCCGATCGCCGCCCTGTTCTCCGAGGCCGACTTCATCAGCCTCCATCTCCCCCGCACCCCGGACACCGAGAACCTGGTGAACGCCGAGCTGCTGGCTTCGATGAAACCCACCGCCCGGCTGGTGAACTGCGCCCGCGGCGGGATCATCGACGAGCAGGCCCTGGCGGACGCCCTCAACGCCGGCACGATCGCCGGCGCCGCCCTCGATGTCTACGCCAACGAACCGCTCGAGGCCGATTCCCCCCTGCGGCGGGTCGACGACCGGCTGATCCTCACCCCCCACCTGGGGGCCTCCACCGAGGAGGCGCAGGAGAACGTGGCGATCGACGTGGCCGAGCAGATCCGCGACGTGCTGCTCGGACTGCCGGCCCGCAGCGCCGTGAACATCCCCGGCCTGACGCCGGAGGTGATGGAGCGGCTCAAGCCGCACCTGCAGCTGGCCGAAACCCTCGGTCTGCTGCTCAGCCAGCTCGCCGGCGGCTCGGTGCAGGAGCTGGAGGTGCGGCTGCAGGGCGAGTTCGCCACCCATCCCTCCCAGCCCCTGGTGGTGGCGGCGCTCAAGGGCCTGCTCTCCAGCGCCCTGGGCGATCGGATCAACTACGTGAACGCCTCGCTGGAGGCGAAGAGCCGGGGCATCCACGTGCTGGAGGTGAAGGACGACGCCAGCCGCGACTTCGCCGGGGGCTCGCTGCAGCTCACCTCCCGCGGCGGGCAGGGCAGCCACAGCGTCACCGGAGCGGTGTTCGCCGACGGCGATCTGCGCATCACCACCATCGACGAATTCCCGGTCAACGTGACCCCAAGCCGTCACATGCTGATCACCCGCCACCGGGACATGCCCGGCATCATCGGCCACCTCGGCTCCCTGCTCGGCGAGCACAACGTGAACATCGCCTCGATGCAGGTGGGCCGCCGCATCGTGCGGGGCGACGCCGTGATGGTGCTCAGCCTCGACGATCCGATCCCGCCCAGCCTGCTGGCCACCATCGGCCAGATCAACGGGATCCAGGAGGCTCACCCGGTCACCCTGTGAGCGTGTCCTGGTGGCGGCTGGAGATGGACGCTCCGGCCGAGCTGGAGGAATCCCTGCTGTGGAAGCTGGAATCCCTCGGCATCCGCCGCCTGGCGATCCGGTTCAGGCCCGCCGCCCCGGAGCAGCGTCAGCTGGTGGCCTGGCTGCCCGAGATCGACTGGCCCGAGCCCGAGCGCCGCGCGCTGGCCGCCAGCCTCGCCCCGCTCGCCGAACCCTTCGCCATCCCCCTGCCGCCGCTCAGCTGGCGGCTGCAGCCCGAGGAGGACTGGAGTCTGAGCTGGAAGCAGCACTGGCAGCCCGATCCGGTGGGGGAGCGGTTGCTGGTGCTCCCCGCCTGGCTCGAGCCGCCGCCGGAGCATGCCGGCCGCGCCGTGATCCGCATCGATCCCGGCAGTGCCTTCGGCACCGGCAGCCATCCCACCACGCGGCTCTGCCTGGAGGCGCTCGAGGCCCTCGCCCCCCTGCACGGCCGGCGGGTGGCCGATCTGGGCTGCGGCAGCGGCATCCTCGGGCTGGGCGCCCTGCGGTTGGGTGCCGCCGCGGTGGCGGCGGTGGACACCGATCCGTTGGCGGTGCGGGCCACCGCCGAGAACGGGCGTCTGAATGGTGTCGGCGTCGATGCGGCCGGGCCGCTGCAGGTGGCGGTCGGATCGGTGGAGGCCCTGGCCGCGCTGCTGGAGCGGCGCCCGGCCGATCTGCTGCTCTGCAACATCCTGGCGCCGGTGATCGAGGCGCTGGCGCCCTCCTTCCACACCGTGCTGGCCCCGTCGGGCGTGGGGCTGCTGAGCGGCCTGCTGGTGGAGCAGGCGGCTGGGCTGCAGGGGGTGCTGGCCGCCTGCGGCTGGGACGCGGAGCTGCGGGCCTGCGAGGGCTCCTGGGGCCTGCTGCAGATCCGCCGCGCCTCCACCGAAATCGCCCTGGCACCCCAGGGTGTCGCATAAATCACGCTTATGCGTAGGGATCGTTTGATTGGGCTTCCGGGGCTCGCTCCCGTGGATCGGCAGGAACGCCCCCGGTCGGATGTAGGAAGGTGCGGTCCTACAGACCCGGTCCGTTCCGGCGTCTGTGAGCTCCAATCCCTTCCATGGCTTCCTACAAGGTCACCCTCATCAACGAGAGCGAGGGCCTCAACAAGACCATCGAGGTTCCCGACGACCAGTACATCCTCGATGCGGCTGAAGAGCAGGGCATTGACCTCCCCTACTCCTGCCGTGCGGGCGCCTGTTCCACCTGCGCCGGCAAGCTGACCTCGGGCACCGTGGATCAGTCGGATCAGAGCTTCCTTGACGACGACCAGATCGAAGCCGGCTTCGTGCTCACCTGCGTCGCCTATCCCACCTCCGACTGCACGATCAAGACCCACGCCGAGGAAGAGCTCTACTGAGCCGCTCCATCGCCCGGGCCTTGGGCCGTCGCCCCGGCGACGCTTGAACCGCCCACCCTTCTCTGCCACCCTTCGGGGTGGCTTTTTGATGCCTGTGTCCCCCGTCGACAGCCTGCTGGAGCCCGGCAGCGAGCACTGCAGCCCCGGCGGCCAGTACAGCTTCCGGGTGCTGGGGCCCTGCTGCCGCCTGTTCGATCGCGAGGAACTGCCCTGGCCCTGCTGCCGGCTGGCCTGGCGCAGCAAGGAGCCCAGCTGGCGCCGCATCGGCCGCCGCTTCGTGGCCGATCTGGCCTCACGCCGCTGTCCCTCCTATGCCGTGGAGCTGCTGCAGCCGGGCTCCCGCCCGACCCGCACCGTGCTCACCCTCTTCCCCCAGCGCCTCAGCCCGGCCCTGCAGGAGTGGTGGTACAGCCGCCAGCCCCACTCCCTCGATCCGGCCAACGTGAGCCCGCCGCCGCCGGTGCTCAGCAGCGTCCAAACGCAAATCACCGCGACCTGACGGCCGCGGCGCTGGTGGATCCGGATCCGCCCTGGTCGGAGCGCGAGGGGATCAGAAGTAGACCTTGCCGCCGCCCCACTGGATGCCGCTCACCTTCGGCGCCACCAGGATGTAGCCGGCGATCAGACGCAGATCGTCCTCATCGAGGTCGCGCATCTTCACGAACACATCGCTGCTGCGCAGGCTCGGATGCACGTCCGCGATGCTGTACTCACCGTCGTAGGAGGTGGGATCCTTCATGTAGTCGACCAGGGCGTCGACCGAATTTCTGGGAGGGGTGGCCAGCGCGAGGGTTTCCGGATCCAGCCCCACGTTGTGGTTGGTCTTGGTGATGCCGCCGGCGTGGCAGGTGCCGCAGCTGTCGTTGAAGAGCTTGCGGCCCGACTTGATCTCCGATTCGCTGAAGGTCACCAGGCTGCCCTCGGCGGAGCCCGGCACGGTGAGGGTGGCGGCATCCCATTGGGCGGCCTGGGCGGCGGTCACGTTCAGGCCCAGCCCCAGCAGCAGCGCCAGGGGCAGAACCAGCAGGGTCCGGGCGACCGCCCGCAGGGCGGAGGAAAGGGAAGAAGCCATCGAGGAAGCTGGCGAACAGGCGGTGGACACCGCACCTGAGACCTTGTATCACGGGCGAAGGGCCCCCCGGCCCGGAATCACGAACTGTTGCAGCGACTCCCGGCCGCGCTCAGGCCTCGGCGGGGCTCACCTCGAGGCTCAGGAAGTCGCGGGCCACCAGGGTGTCGGCGAAGATCGCCCGGGCCTCGGCCAGCAGGTCGTCGGGCCCGAGCGGGTTGCCGGCCACGTATCGGGGGCTGAGATGGGTGAGCACCAACTGCTTCACCCCAGCCAGTGCCGCCGTCTGGGCGGCCATCGTGCTGGTGGAGTGCTGCCGCTGGAAGGCCAGCTCCGCCTCGCCGTGGGCGAAGGTGGATTCGTGGATCAGCAGGTCGGCGCCGCGGGCCAGCTCCACTGCCGCTTCGCAGAACACGGTGTCGGTGCAGTAGACGACGCTGCAGCCTGGCCGGGGCGCGCCGCAGAGGGCCTCGCCGCGGATGATCCGCCCGTCCTCGAGCGTGACGGTGCGACCCGCCTTGAGCTGCGCGTAGACCGGCCCGGGAGGAATGCCCAGCTCCGTGGCCCGGGCCACGTCGAAGCGCCCCGGCCGCGGCTTCTGATCCACCCGGTAGCCGTAGGCCGGGATCCGGTGGGTGAGCGGGGCGCAGCGCACCTGAAGGTCGCCGTCATCGAGCAGCACCATCCCCGTGCTGGCGGCCTCCCGCACCCGATGGGTGCGCAGCGGGTAGCCGATCCGGGTGGAGGAGGTGCGCAGCGCCCCCTCCAGGAACTCCCGCAGCGGATCGGGGCCGTAGAGGTCCACCCCTTCGCTGCAGCGGCCGGCCAGCCCCAGGCTCGCCAGCAGGCCCGGCAACCCGAAGACGTGGTCGCCGTGCATGTGGGTGACGAAGATCCGGCGCAGCTGCGACACCCGCAGTTCGCTGCGCAGGAACTGGTGCTGGGTGCCCTCGCCACAGTCGAACAGCCAGAGCTCGGCGCGCTGGGGGAGCCGCAGGGCCACCGCCGAGACGTTCCGGCCCCGGGTGGGGACTCCCGAACTGGTGCCGAGAAAGGTGACCTGCACACCGACCGGCGTCTGTGCCGCATGCTGCCACGTCAGCCTCTGTCCGCTGCCGGGCTGGCGGGGTGGCGCCGCGCTGGTCACAATGGCCCTCTCCTGCGAACCCGGTCCCGTGCCCATGGCTGGAGGTGTGACCTGTCCCTGGTCCGTCCTGGGGCTGCTGCCGGCGCTCACCCTGCCGCTGCTGCAGGTTCTGCCGCCGTCCGCGCTGGCCCAGCAGGAGGATCCCCTGGCCCTCCGCTCCTCCGCCAACCCCAGCCTGCGGGTTCTGGTCCAGGAAGCGGAGCTGCTGCGGGTGGGCGGCACCGGCGGACTCACCCTGCGCGATCCCCGTGGCAGGGAGCTGACACGGCTGCCCGCCGGCTCACGGCTCAGCCTGCGGCCCGCCGGCGGGCAAGTGGTGGCCGAGAGCGACGTGCCCGGCTCCACGGCCGGCCGTTCACTGACCCTGGCCGAGGTGTGGCTCGAACCGCTGCCCGATGCCGCCGGTCTTCCATCCCTGCAGCTCGAGAAGCGCCGCTACCGTGGCCGGCTGCAGGTGCGTCCGGTGGCGGGTGGGCGTCTGCAGGCCATCAATCACATCGCCACCGAGACCTACCTTCCAAGCGTGGTGGGCAGCGAGATGCCCGCCAGCTGGCCCCTGGAGGCCCTGCGCGCCCAGGCCGTTGCCGCCCGCACCTATGCCTTGCGCCAACGCAAACCGGCGGCACCGTTCGATCTGCGTGCCACCGTCGCCAGCCAGGTCTACAAGGGCCTGGAGGCCGAAACCCCCTCCACCCGCGAGGCCGTGCGCACCACCCGGGGCCTGGTGCTCATGCACGGCAACGCCCTGATCAATGCCGTGTTCCACAGCAGCAGCGGTGGGGTGACGGAAAACAGCGGCGATCTCTGGACGCGGCAGACGCCCTACCTGGTGAGCGTGCCCGACTTCGATCAGGCCAGCCCGGTTCATCGCTGGGAAAAGCCGCTCACCCCCGATCTGCTGCGGCGCGCCTTCGCGGAGATCGGGGGCGTGCGCCGCATCGATGTGCTCTCCACCACCGGCTCCGGCCGCATCCGCCAGGCCCGGGTGGTGGGCCCCGCCGGTCAGCTCGTGCTGAGCGGAGCGGAGTTGCGGAACCGGCTGGGGCTGCGCAGCACCCTGGTGCGCTTCGAGGCGGCCCCCTTCAGCCTGGTGGCCCCGGCCCAGCCGCTTCCGGTGGAGAGCACCGCCCCGGTCGACTCGGCCAGCGGCCCCATGCAGCTGCTCACCACCGCGTTCGGGGCTCCCCTGCCGCCACCCTCCGTTCCCCTGCTCCCCCCGTCGCCGGTGATCGTGGCGATCGGACGGGGTTTCGGCCACGGGGTGGGCATGAGCCAGTGGGGTGCCTACGCCCTGGCCCAGCGCGGTCAGCCCTTCGATCAGATCCTGCGTCATTACTACCGCGGTGCCGAGCTGCGGCCGTTCCGTGACACCAAGGCTCCGCCGGTGGTATCCGACGTCGCTCCTGAGCCAGGCTCGGCGGCATGGATGTCCCGCTCCGAGGCGCCAAAGCCTCAGCTCTGAACGCCGCTGCCGCCGCGGCGGTGGTGCCTCGGGTGGCGGGGCTGCCTCTGCCCGCCTGGCTTGAGGGGCGGCTTGAGGTGGCCGCGGATCCGGCCCGCCTGGCCGAGGCCGTGGCCGATCGCCTGCTGGCGCTGCTGCGCTCATCCCCCAGTCGCCCGCTGGGGCTGGCCACCGGCCGCACGATGGAGCCCGTCTACGCCGCGCTGGTGAGGCGGTTGCTGGAGCTGCCGCCGCGGGAGCGCCAGCGGATCCTGGCGGGTTGGTGCAGCTTCAACCTGGATGAATACGTGGGCCTGGGCCCGGCCGATCCCTGCTCCTTCGCCGCCGCCATGCGCGAGCATCTGGCGGTGCCTCTGGGGCTCGATCCGGCCCGGGTGCATCTCCCCGATGGCCTGGCGGCCGATCCCTCGCTGGAGGCTCACCGCTACGCCGCGGCGGTGGCGGCAGCCGGCGGCATCGGCCTCCAGCTGCTGGGTCTGGGCGCCAACGGGCATGTGGGCTTCAACGAGCCGCCCTGCGGCCCCACCGCCCCCAGCCGCTGCGTGCGGCTGACGGCCGCCACCCGGTTGCAGAACGCGGCCGCCTTCGGCGGCGACCCTGACGCCGTGCCGGAGCGCGCCATCACCCTGGGCCTGGCGGAGATCCGTCGGGCCCAGGTGATCCTGCTGGTGGTGAGCGGTCCGGCGAAGGCCCCGGTGCTCGGCCGCCTCCTGAGGCAGCCGCCCCGCCCCAACCTGCCGGCGAGCTGGCTGCAGGGCCATCCGGGGCTGTGGCTGCTGGTCGATGAGGGGGCCCTGGCAGGCGGCGCCTCAGGCTGACGCCGCCTCCAGCAGCTCCGCCTCCGCCTCCAGGTTGGAGGTCACGCAGCGCACGTCGTCGAGATCGTCGAGGGCATCGAGCAGGCGCAGGCAGCGGCGCAGCGTTTCGGGGTCCTCCAGCGGGCAGGCGGTGGAGGCGATCCAGCGGTGTTCACAGTCGAGCAGGGGCCAGCCCTGGCGCCGCAGACTGTCCTGGAGAGCCTCCAGATCGGCGTAGCCGACCTGGATCTCGGCGCCGTCCTCCTCGAGCTGATAGCCCACGACCGCCGGCCCGCCGGCCGCCTCCAGGGCGAGCAGCCGCTCGAGCAGTTCCTCCTCCGACGGGGCCGGGCCATCGATCCTGGCCACTCCGCGCTGGTCGAAGAGGTAGGCCACGCAGCCGCTCTCACCGAGGTTGCCGCCGTGCTTGGCGAAGGCCAGGCGCACGTCGGCGGCGGTGCGGTTGCGGTTGTCGGTGAAGGCTTCCACCAGCACCGCCACTCCGCCGGGCCCGTAGCCCTCGTAGCGCACCGCCTCGAACTGGTCGGCCTCCCCTCCCGCCTGGCCGGAGCCCTTGGCGATCGCCCGCTCGATGTTGGCGTTGGGAACGCCCGCTGCCTTCGCCTTCTCGATCGCCGTGCGCAGCTGGAAATTGCCGGCGGGATCGGCCCCGCTGCGGGCTGCCACCGTGATCTCCCGTGCCAGCCGGGTGAACACCACCCCGCGTTTGGCGTCCACCACCGCCTTCTGGCGTTTGATCTGGGCCCATTTGCTGTGGCCGGCCATCGTGGAAGCGTCGGATGGGGATGAGCAGGCACCCTGCCCCCTGCCCCGCTCGCCGGTCAACCGGCGGCGTCGAGCACCAGCCGTGGCTGGAGCCAGCCGTCGTCGCGCCGTCGGGCCATGCCCGCCAGCTTTCCGGCCGGATCGACGATCACCACCGCCCCCTCGCCGGCCGTGTCGCCCTCCTCCACCGTCGCCCCCGCGGCCGCCGGATCGGGGCCGCCCGGCGGCAGGGCCCGGCCGCAGCGCCAGCCGGGCAGCTCCGCCTCGCTCAGGTGGCGCCGCGGCCACGATGCCAGCGCCTCGAGCGGGTCGAGCGGTGCCGGCGGCTCCGCTTCGAGCCGCTCCAGGCTGATGCTGCGGGCCAGGTCGAAGCCGAGAGCCTCGGTGCGCCGCAGCCGGGCCAGGCAGCCGCCGCAGCCCAGCAGCTCCCCCAGATCGCGCGCCAGCGAGCGGATGTAGGTGCCCGCCGAGCAGCGCACCTCGATCTCCAGCAGCCCGCCGGCCGGATCCCAGCCCAACAGCTCCAGCCGTTCGATCGTCACCGCCCGCTCCGCCAGCTCCAGCACCTCCCCGCGGCGCACCCGGGTGTGGGCCCGCTCGCCCGCCACGTGCACCGCCGACACCTGGGGTGGCCGCTGGCGGATCGGGCCGCGGAAGCGCGCCAGGGCCCCCTCCAGCTCCGCGAGCGTCAGAGGCGGCAGCAGCCGCTGCTCCAGCACCCGGCCGCTCAGGTCGTCGCTGTCGGTGCGGAGGCCCAGCCGCACCGCGCCCTGGTAGGTCTTGCCACCCGGCAGGTAGGGGAGCAGCCGGGTGGCGGCGCCGAGGGCGATCGGCAGCACGCCGGTCACGGCCGGATCGAGGGTGCCGCCGTGGCCCACGCGCCGCAGGCCGTAGCGGCGGCGCACCGCCGCGACGCAGGCGTGGGAGGTGAGCCCGGCGGGTTTGTCGAGCACCAGAAAGCCGCAGGGTGCATCCGCTGCCGACATCGACGGGGAAGGTCTCTGCTCGGCACTGTTGCATCCGGCGCCGCCGCCAGCAGGCTGGAGCCGCCGCGATCGATCGACGCCGTGACCGTCCAACACCGCCGCGAGCTGGCCTTCCTGGTGCTGGCCGGACTCTTCCTCGGCACGATGGGGATGCTCAACATCCTGGGGCTCACCCGCTTCCTGACCCTGGGATCGATCGCCGGCTGGCCGATCGTGGTGGCCGTCGGCGCCCTGCCCTACCCGCTCACCTTCCTCTGCACCGACCTGATCAGCGAGATCTGGGGCGAGCGGGCGGCCGGCCAGCTGGTGTGGGTGGGGTTGCTGCTCAACGGCTGGATCGTGCTGATCCTCTGGCTGGGGGGGATCCTCCCCGGCCTCGACGGCTACGGCGGCGCCGCGGGGCTGCCGTCCGCCGATGCCGCGGGCGGGCTGCCCGTGTTCTTCGAGATGCGGCGGCTGGCCTTCGGTGCCGTGGGCGCCTCGATGGCGGCCTACCTGGCCGCCCAGTTCACCGACGTGCGGCTGTTCCATTTCTGGAAGCGGTTCAGCGGCGGCCGCGCGCTGTGGCTGCGCAACAACGGCTCCACCCTGGTCAGCCAGCTGGTGGACACCACCGCCGTGGTGCTGATCAGCCACTTCGGCGCCCACGTGCTGCCGGTGCGGCCCGGTGAGGCCCTGCTGCCGCAGCTGGGCAGCTTCATCGCCAGCGGCTATCTGTTCAAGTTCGTGGCCGCCCTGCTCGACACGCTGCCCTTCTATCTGCTGGTGGGCTGGCTGCGCCGCTGGCTGGAGGTGCCCGGAGACGGCACCGAACTGGAGCAGCCGTAACCTGACCCATGGCCCCCGTGTGACCAGGCGTGATCGACCGGCTTGCCGCCACGCCCCCGTCGACGGTGGCGCTGGATCCGGAACGGTTCCTGCGCGACGGCTTCGCCCTGAGGGAGCAGCTGGCGGCGCATCTGGACCTGAACCCCGATCAGCTCGCTGCCCAGCTGCCCGAGAGCCGCTCCGCCCTGGCAGCCCTCCATCCCGGCGCCGTGGCCTTCGATCCGGCACGGGTCAGCGCGTTCTACGAGGAGACGGTGGGCAGCGGCCACCTGCTGGAGCTGGCCGCCTGGCACCTGGGCAGTGCCGACTACATCGCCGACACCCTGCGCCTGCAGAGCCGCTTCGCTGCCGGTGTGGTGCTCGACTTCGGCGGCGGCATCGGCACCCATGCCCTGGCGGCCGCCTCACTGCCGGCGGTGGAGCGGGTGTGGTTCGTGGATCTCAACCCCCACAACCGGGCCTTCGTGGCGGAGCGCGCCGCCCGTTTCGGCCTGGAGGATCGGCTCGTGACCTGCCGTGACCTGGCGGATCCGCGCCTGCCGGACCGCTTCGACACGGTGGTGTGCCTGGACGTGCTGGAGCACCTGCCGGATCCGGCCGCTCAGCTGGAGATCTTCGCCTCCCGCATGAGCCCGGACGCCACGGCCCTGCTCAACTGGTACTTCTTCCAGGGGTTCGCCGGCGAGTACCCCTTCCATTTCGACGATCCGGCCCTGGTGGAGCGCTTCTTCCGCATCCTCCAGAGCCGGTTCCTCGAAGTGTTCCACCCCTACCTGATCACCACCCGGGCCTACCGGCTGTATCCGGCCGGCTGAGGCCACCCCACCGGCGCTCGGAAGCGGGGGCTCGGGAGCGGTGGCTCAGACGGTGCGGGGTGGGGCGGGTTCAGGCGGCGGCGGCCACGCTGATCCGCTTGCGGGCACGCAGGCCGCGCTTGATCGTCTCGAAGCCGACCACCCCATCCACCAGGGCATAGAGGGTGTCATCGGAGCCGCGGCCCACGTTCGGACCGGGCAGCACGGAGGTGCCGCGCTGACGGATCAGGATCGAGCCGGCGGTGACGGTCTCACCGCCGTAGCGCTTCACGCCCAGCCGCTTGCTGTTGGAGTCGCGGCCGTTGCGGGTGGAGCCTGTGCCTTTCTTGTGGGCCATGGGATCGGGATGGGGGAGGGGACGGGAGGCGGAGGTTCGGGGGGGAGAGCCGCCGCGCTCAGGCGATCGCCTTGCCGGCGACGCGGATCGACTGAACCATCACCCGGGTGAGCTCCTGCCGGTGACCGTTCTTGCGGCGTGTCTTCTTCTTGGGGCGCATCTTGTAGACGAGCACCTTGGGGCCGCGGCGGTGGGCGAGCACCTTCAGCTCCACCGTGGCGCCTTCCACGTAGGGGCGGCCCAGCGTGGTGCCGCTGCCGTCGCGCACCAGCAGCACGTTCTCCAGGGTGACGGTGTCATCGACCTCGGCGGCGATGCGGTCGAGGTCGTAGTAGCGGTCGGGCTGGAGCCAGAACTGCTGGCCGGAGGCCTCGACGATGGCGTAGGGCCCGGTCGCCGCGCCGTCGGCGTTCGCAGGGCCGGTGCTGCTGGAGGCTGGGGTTGCGGTCATGGGCTGAGGGGGCGTGGACAGGCATGGCGGAGAGGCGACGCCCGGCGGAGCGGGACGCCATCGGATCCGTCATTCAGGCCTGGCGCACATCCGAACGAAATACAAACAAAGATCTTCCCCCGTTGCAGGCCGCTCCGTCAACACTAGGGTTCCTCCAGCAGGTGTCCCCGCCGCAGCGCATGCCCCAGCCGGCGCTCACCATCGCCTCCCTGATCCGGGAGAACCGGCTCCATGACGCCTGCCAGCAGGTGCTGCGCGGTGGCCGCTACGACCTGGTGGAGCTGGGCACGGCCCAGGACCCGGCCACGGAACTGGAGCGGCGCTGGGAGTCGTTCGATGCCGTGCTCCTCGAACAGGGGGCGCTCTCGCTGGAGGCCTTCCAGCGGCTGCGGGCCCAGGGGCTGGTGCTGCCGGCCGTGGTGCTGGGCCGGATGAGCGGCCAGGTCGAGTACCACGATGCCGAGGTGCATCTGCCCCCCGATCAGCTCGAGCAACTCAGCTACAGCCTCGATGCGGCGATCTCCCGAGTTCTGCGCCGCGGCCGCGCCGGTGCCGCGCCACCCGATGCGGGCAGCAACGGCCACGAGCAGTGGCATCTTTCCGATCGGCTGCGGGAGCGTCTCGGCTATCTGGGGGTGTTCTACAAGCGGGATCCCTCCCGCTTCCTGCGCAACCTGCCCGGCGGGGAGCGCCAGGATCTGCTCCGCTCGCTGGAGCGCACCTATCGCGATCTGCTGATCAGCTACTTCCGCGATCCGGCCGCGGCCAATCAGGCCCTCGAGAGCTTCGTGAACACCGCCTTCTTCAGCGACCTGCCGATCACCCGCACGGTGGAGATCCATATGAATCTGATTGACGGTTTCTGGAAGCAGCTCAAGCTGGAGGGGCACAAGAACGACTTCCTGCAGGACTACCGGCTTGCCCTGCTCGACGTGATGGCTCACCTTTGCGAGATGTATCGGCGCTCCCTGCCCCCCGAGCAGGCCCTCGAAGGCGCCATGCCGGATCCCGACCGTGTCACTTCGGAGGTCAGCTGAATGAGCCCCCAGAAAACGTACATCCTCAAGCTCTATGTGGCGGGTAACACCCCCAACTCGATGCGCGCGCTCAAGACGCTGCGCAACATCCTCGAGCAGGAATTCAAGGGCGTGTATGCCCTCAAGGTGATCGATGTCCTCAAGAATCCTCAGCTCGCCGAGGAGGACAAGATCCTGGCCACGCCGACCCTCGCCAAGATTCTGCCGCCCCCGGTTCGCCGCATCATCGGCGATCTCTCCGACCGTGAGCGCGTGCTGATCGGACTGGACCTGCTCTATGACGAGCTCACCGAGGGCGAGCTTCCTGAGCAGGATCCTCTGCTGGACCCACCCGCTGAGGAGGGCAATTCTTGAGATGAAACCCGCGTCGGCGGAATCTCGCGAAGCCGAGTTCTAGATTTCCAACGGTCCAACCCTTTCCATGCAGGATCTCAGCCCCGCCAACCAGCCACGCCTGCAGGTGCAGAAGCTCCCCACCGGGATTGAGGGGCTTGATGACATCTGCCAGGGGGGGTTGCCGATCGGGCGCTCCACCCTGATCAGCGGCACCTCGGGCACCGGCAAGACGGTGTTCTCGTTGCACTTTCTCTACAACGGGATTCATCAGTTTGACGAGCCTGGCATTTTCGTCACCTTCGAGGAATCACCGCTCGACATCATTCGCAATGCCGCCAGCTTCGGTTGGAATCTTCAGGATCTGGTTGCCCAGGACAAGCTGTTCATCCTCGATGCTTCCCCCGATCCCGATGGTCAGGATGTTGCCGGCAATTTTGACCTCTCAGGGCTGATCGAGAGGATCAACTACGCGATCCGAAAATACAAGGCCAGGCGGGTGGCGATCGATTCGATCACGGCCGTCTTCCAGCAGTACGACGCCGTTTCGGTGGTGCGTCGCGAGATCTTCCGTCTGATCGCCCGGCTCAAGGAGATCGGCGTCACCACGGTGATGACCACCGAACGCATCGATGAGTACGGTCCGATCGCCCGCTACGGCGTCGAGGAATTTGTCTCCGACAACGTGGTGATCCTGCGCAACGTGCTGGAAGGCGAACGGCGACGCCGCACCGTGGAGATCCTCAAGCTGCGGGGCACCACCCACATGAAGGGTGAGTTCCCGTTCACGATGGGGGCCCACGGCGTTTCCATCTTCCCGCTCGGTGCCATGCAGCTCACGCAGCGCTCCTCCAACGTGCGGGTCAGCTCCGGTGTGCCGCGCCTCGATGAGATGTGCGGTGGCGGTTTCTTCAAGGATTCGATCATCCTTGCCACCGGCGCCACCGGCACGGGCAAGACGCTGCTGATCAGCAAGTTCGTCGAGAACGCCTGCGCCAACAAGGAACGGGCCATCCTGTTCGCCTACGAGGAGTCGCGGGCCCAGTTGCTGCGCAATGCCACCAGCTGGGGCATCGATTTCGAGCAGATGGAGCAGGATGGCCTGCTCAAGATCATCTGTGCCTATCCGGAATCCACTGGCCTGGAAGACCATCTCCAGATCATCCAGACCGAGATCAGCGAGTTCAAGCCCTCCAGGATGGCGATCGACTCCCTCTCGGCCCTGTCGCGCGGGGTCAGCCATAACGCCTTCCGTCAGTTCGTGATCGGCGTGACGGGCTATGCCAAGCAGGAGGAGATCGCCGGCTTCTTCACGAACACCTCGGAGGAGTTCATGGGCAGCCATTCGATCACCGACTCCCACATCTCCACGATCACTGACACGATCCTGCTGCTGCAGTACGTGGAGATCCGCGGTGAAATGGCGCGGGCGATCAACGTGTTCAAGATGCGCGGCTCCTGGCACGACAAGGGCATCCGTGAGTTCGTGATCACAGGAAATGGCCCCGAGATCAAGGATTCCTTCTCCAACTTCGAGAGGATCATCAGCGGCGTGCCGCACCGCATCACCACCGACGAGCGCAGCGAACTCTCCCGCATCGTGCGGGGTGTGGCCACCGAGGACGGCTTCTGAACGGCGGGCCCGATCAGGCCATCAGGGCGTCCTGGCGCTCGCGGCTGCCATTGGCCTGGCGCTCGCCCTGGCGGCGCTGACCTTCCACGAACAGTTCGTCGGTGTCGGCCTGCTCCAGCGGCAGATCGAACCAGAAGGTGGTGCCCACTCCGGGTTCGCTGGCCATCTGGATGCGGGTGCCGTGCTTCTCGAGGATCCCCCGCACGATCGAGAGCCCCAGGCCTGTGCCCACCTCGGTGTGCACGGCGTTCTCGACGCGGAAGAAGCGCTCGAAGATCCGCTCCTGGTCCTCGCGGGAGATGCCTGAGCCGGTGTCGGCGATCTCGACCCGCAGCCGCGGCAGGTTCGAGGTGAGCGGGCAGGAGGGGATGGCCCCATCGGGAGCGGTGCTGGCGTCGAGGTGGCAGGAATCGGGCCAGGGGTAGGCCCGCAGCAGCAGCCGGCCGCTCCGGGGGGTGAACTTGAGGGCGTTGCCCACCAGGTTGTCGAGCACCTGCAGCAGCAGATCCCAGTTACCCCGCACCCGCGGCAGCTCCCCATCCATCGCCAGATCGAGCTGCACGCCCTTGTCTTCAGCGTTGAGGCGGTAGTTGCGCAGGGTCTGCTCGATCGCCGGCCGCAGCTCCATCGGCTCGAGCGTCCAGGTGCGGTCGGATTCGAGCCGCGAGAGATCCAGCACGTCATTCACCAGCCTGGTGAGCCGGTCGGTCTCGGCGTTGGCGATCGCCAGGAACTCCTGGGTTTCCTGCTCACTGAGCTGATCGCGCAGGTCGTGGAGGGTCTCCACATAGCTCTTGATGTTGAACAGCGGCGTGCGCAGCTCATGCGACACGTTGCTGATGAAGCGGCTCTGGGCGGCGTTGAGCTCCACCTCGCGGGTAAGGTCCTGGATTGTCATCGCGATGCCCTTGAGGCTCTCGCCGCTGACATCCCTGACGGTCTGGAGCACGATCCGCAGGGTGCGCGGCGGTTCGCCGAAGCTGCAGCGCACGTCGGCGCTGTCCCGTTCGCCGCTGATCAGGGTGTCGAGCGGCCCCTGCAGATCCATCGCCAGCACGTCGGGCAGCTCCCCGCAGAGCTCGCTGGCCTCGAGGTTGCGCCCTTCCCAGCGGAACAGCCGCCGGGCGGTGGGGTTCACCAGCACGATCCTTCCCTCGCCGTCGAGCAATACGGCTCCGTCGGCCATGGTGGCGATCAGGGTCTGCTGCTTCACCTGGGCGGCGGTGAGTTCCTCGATGTTGGCCGCCTTGTAGACCTCCAGCTGGGAGGCCATGTCGTTGAAGCCGTTGAGCAGTTCGCCCAGCTCGCCGCCCACCGGCAGGGCGATCCGCGCTTCGAAGTCACCGCCGGCGATGGCGCGCACCCCGCGCAGCAGCTCCTTCACCGGCCGGGTGATCGTGAGGGCGTTGAACACGGCCCCCAGGATCACCAGCACCCAGATCGAGATGAACACCGCCACCGTCACCTCGCGGGTGAGGGCGGCGCTGGCGAGCACCGCCTCGTTCGGGTTGATGCCGAGGGCCAGAACGCCGAGGTAGCGGCCACCGCTCACCATCGGCACGAACACGTCGGTCACCTGGCCGTCGGGGCTGAGGTGCTGGCGGATCAGGGGGTTCTGGGGACGGCGCTGCAGATCGGCGGGAAGTTCCAGGCGCCGGCTGAGCAGCAGCTCACTGCCGCCGTTGGTGGCGCCGATCGGGATGCCGAGGTAGATCACCCCCTCGGGATCGGCGAAGAAGATGTAGCGCAGGCTGCGGCTCGAGCGCCAGAACCGCTCGGCCACCGCCGCCAGCTCCCGGTCGTTCCCCTCGGCCACCAGCGGCGTCACGTTGGCGGAGAGCAGCAGGCCCAGATCCCGGGCGAAACGGGTGTCGCTCATCCGGGCATCGGTCTGGATGCCGTTCAGGGCGAAGAAGGTGATGCCCGTCATCATCAGGCTCACCACCAGGGTGGCCACCGCCAGCAGTTTCGTCTGCAGGCTGAACTCCGCCCACCACAGGGCCAGCCGCTGGGCCCAGCTGGGCGGCACCGCAACGGCCGTGGCGGTGTGGAGCGGGCCTTGCGGGGAAGGGGGCGCGACGCTCAAGCGCGGACCGGGGGGTTCCAGTGCACCCTAGGTGCGGCGAACCTGATGGCCGATGTCGCGCCGGTAGGTGATGCCATCGAAGTGCACCTGCCCCAGGCCCCGATAGGCGGCGGCGAAGGCCGCATCGAAATCCGGGGCCTGGGCCACCACGGCCAGCACGCGCCCCCCGGCGGTGACGCAGGCGCCCGCGGCATCCCGGCGGCTGCCGGCATGGAACAGCTGGAGATCGTCAGAGGGAACGAGGCTGCTGTGGATCACGTCGCCGCCCCGCACCGGGCCGGGATAGCCGCCGGCGGCGGCCACCACGCAGGCGCTGCAGCGGCTGTCGATCGAGAGCGGTGGCGCCTCGGCCAGCCGGCCGCGGGCGCAGGCCAGCAGCACCGCCGCCAGCTCCCCGCCCAGCAGGGGCATCAGGGTCTGGCATTCGGGATCGCCGAAGCGGCAGTTGAATTCGATCACCTTCGGGCCGTCCTCGGTGAGCATCAGGCCGGCGTAGATCACGCCGCGGTAGTCGATGCCGCGCTGCCGCAGGGCCGCCAGGGTGGGTTCGAGCACCGACTGCCGGACCTGCTCGAGCCCGGTGGCATCCAGCAGGCTGGCGGGGGCGTAGGCCCCCATCCCGCCGGTGTTCGGGCCGGTGTCTCCCTCGCCGATGCGCTTGTGATCCTGGGCCGGCGGGAGCAGCACGAGGGTCTGCCCGTCGGTGAGGCCGAACACCGAGACCTCCGGGCCGCTGATCCGCTCCTCCAGCACCAGCGACGCGCCGGCGGCGCCGAAGCGGCCCTCGAACACCTCCTCGATCGCCGTGCGGCATTCCGCGATCGTCTCGGCCACCGTGACCCCTTTGCCGGCCGCCAGGCCATCGGCCTTCACCACCAGCGGCCGGCCCTCGCGCTCCAGCACCGCCAGCGCCTCCTCGCGGCTGGCGGCGGGCCAGTGGCCCGCCGTGGGAATCCCGGCCTCCACCATCAGCGCCTTGGCCCACTGCTTGCTGGCTTCCAGCCGGGCGCCGTCGGCTCCGGGCCCGAACACCGCCAGGCCGCCGGCCCGCAGCACGTCGGCCAGGCCCTCCGCCAGCGGTGCCTCCGGGCCCACCACCACCAGCTGCACGTCCCGTTCACGGCAGGCCTGCAGCAGAGCCTGGTGGTCGCTCTCGGGGATGGGCAGGGGTTCACAGCCCTCCAGCGCGTCGCTGCCGCCGTTGCCGGGGGCCACCCAGACGCGCTCGGTGCCGGGGCAGCGCCGCAGGGCCCACGCCAGGGCGTTCTCCCGTCCGCCGGAGCCCACCACCAGCACGCGGGTCGGCGTGGGAAACGCCGGGGCCACCGTGGTGGCGGCGCCGGGGGCGGTGCTGAGGGCCGGATCAGTCATGGGAGCCGGAGCGCGGGAGCGGGCGGGGCGTGTCCCCTAGGTTGTGCCCGGTGGACCGCCCGTCGTGTCGTTCCTTCTCTACATGCCGGCCAGCCCCCGCCGCTCCCGATCCCGGCCACCAGCGGGCCGCCGCCGGCTCCGCTCGCTGGTGGCGGTGGCCGCCGCGGCCCTGCTGCTGGCGCCGGCCCGGGCCCAGACTCCTCCGCCCGGGGTGCCCGGCCCGGCGATGGCGGAGGCGGCCTTCGCCGCGGCCCTGGCTGGCGATGACCTGCCGACGCTGGAGCTGGCCTGCCAGGACGCCGCCCGCTTCGACCTGCCCGAACGCCTGCGCCTGCTGCGCACCCGGTTGCTGGAGCTGGGGCCGGCCCCCCAGCCGCTGGCGGTGATCCTTGCCCAGGCCAATGCCCTGATCAGCTGCCGGGCCCCGGAGGCGGCCCTGGCGGTGCTCGATCGCTACGGGCCCGGGCCGGGCCTGGAGCGGCAGCAGTGGCTGATCCAGCAGTGGCGCGCCGCCGATGCCGGACTCAACCATCGCCGTGCCGCCGAGGCCCTGCGCCGGCTGGCGGCGGGCAACCTGGCCTCCCTCGAAACCATGCCGCTGCCGCTGCGCCTGCGGCAGGACGGCAGCCTCGACACCCGCCCGGCCCTCGACGTGCTGGCCGGCCACCTGGAGGTGCTCGGCCGCCGCCGGGAGGCGGCGGAGGTTCTGCTGGCCGGGCGGCTGCCGGGCGTGATCGCGGCGGAGCGGCTGCGCTCCGTGGTGCGTCTGCTCGAGGACCTTCCCCTGGCCCAGCGCGATGCCCTGATCGAGACCGCGCTGGATCAGGCGGCGGCCGCCGGTGCCTGGGGCCTGGCGGCCGAACTGCTTGACGGCCAGCGCTGGCTGCAGCTGAGCGCGGGCGGCGATCCGGCCCGGGCCCAGGAGCGCCGCCTGCGCCTGAGCCGCCGGGTCGACGACGCCTACGCCGAGTGGCGCCTGCGCCGGAGCGACCCCGCCCAGGCCCAGCGCAGCGGCGAGCTGGAGCGGCAGCTGCGCTCGCCCCGCACTCCCGGCGGCCATGCTGGGGCCGGCCCCCCCGACCCCACCGTCACCCCGACTCCGCCATGACTGCCTTCGAGCTCGGTCCGCTGCTGCACGAGGGCAAGGCCAAGCGCGTCTTCGCCACCGACCGCGAGGATCTGGTGGCCGTGGAGTTCAAGGACGACGCCACCGCCTTCAATGCCCTCAAGAAGGCCCAGCTGGCCGGCAAGGGCGAGCTGAACTGCCGCATTTCCGCCCTCCTGTTCGAGCACCTCGGCCGTGCCGGCATCCCCACCCACTACCGGGGCGTGCATGGCACCACCTGGATGCTGGTGCGGCCGGTGCGCGTGATCCCGCTCGAGGTGGTGATCCGCAACCGGGCCGCCGGCTCACTGTGCAAGCAGATGCCGATCGCCTTCGGCACCCCGCTCGATCCGCCCCTGCTCGACCTGTACTACAAGGACGATGCCTTCGGCGATCCCCTGCTCACCGAGGCGCGGCTGGAGCGCCTCGAGCTGGTGTCGGCCGGGGAGCTCCAGGCCATCGACGGCCTCGCGCGCCGGGTCAACGCGGCGCTGGTCGAGCTGTTCGCCTCCGTCCGCCTGGAGCTGGTCGACTTCAAGCTGGAACTGGGCTTCACAGCCGATGGGCAGCTGGTGGTGGCCGATGAGATCAGTCCCGACACCTGCCGTCTGTGGGACCTGGAGGTGGAGGATGCCAGCGACCGGATCCTGGACAAGGACCGCTTCCGCCAGGACCTCGGCGGTGTGACGGAAGCCTATGGGGAGGTCCTCAAACGGGTCCAAGGGGTGATCCCGGAACCGCTCGTCTACGGGTAAGGTCACGCCAATTTGCGGCGCTGCCGCCTTGTCTCGGAGAACCATGGGTGGCAGCCGCAACGCCTCGCACCGCGATGCCAGCCCCCTGGGCACCGGGCGCTCCTCGCCGCTGCGTGCACTCGGGCCCCTCGGCCGGGCACTGGGGTCCTCCCGCCTCGCGCTGGCCGTCAGCCTGCCGCTGATCAGCGCGGTGGCGCTGGTGGCCCCCACCCGCGCACTCGCCCAGGTACCCGGCAGCGGCCAGTCCCCGCCCCCCGGCCAGACCGACGCTCCCGCCACGGCCAACCCCCAGGCGGCACCGGCCACCGAGCCCGCACCCGCTGCAGAGCCCGCTCCGGCACCCGCCGCCGAGTCGGCTCCGGCTCCGGCACCCGCGGCCGAGTCGGCTCCCGCTCCCGCACCCGAGGCACCCGCTCCCGCCGCCACCGAACCGCTCAGCCCCGCCCCGTCCGCCGAGCCCCGTGTGCTGGTCAGCGAGGTGGTGGTGCGAGGCCTCGAGGGCCACCCCGAGCGCGAACGGCTGGAACTGGCCGCCTACGACGCGATGGCCGTCCGTCCCGGCAGCCGGGTCACCCGCAGCGAACTGCAGACCGATCTGGCGGCGATCTACGCCACGGGCTGGTTCTCCGACGTGCGCATCCAGCCGCAGGACGGGCCCCTGGGGGTGCAGGTGGTGGTGCTCGCCACTCCCAACCCGGTGTTGCAGAAGGTGGAGCTCGACACGCCGAAGGCGAAGCTGCCGCCGTCGGTGATCCAGGACACCTTCGCCGGCGACTACGGCCGCACCCTCAACCTCACCACCCTGCAGACCCGCATGCAGGAGCTGCAGAAGTGGTATGCCGATCAGGGCTACTCCCTGGCGCGGGTCACCGGACCCAACCGGGTGAGTCCGGAAGGGGTGGTGCAGCTCACCGTGCGCGAGGGCACTGTCCAGGGGGTGGAGGTGCAGTTCCTCAACAAGGAGGGTTCCGCCACCAACGACAAGGACGAGCCCATCCGCGGCAAGACCAAGCCCTGGGTGATCACCCGCGAGATCTCGATCAAGCCCGGCGAGACCTTCAACCGCCGCAACCTCGAGGAAGACCTCAAGCGGCTCTACGGCACGGGACTCTTCGGCGACATCAAGGTCTCGCTGCGGCCGGTGCCCGCCCAGCCGGGTGATGTGGTGATCGTGCTCGGGATCGTCGAGCAGTCGTCGGGTTCCCTCTCCGGTGGCCTGGGCTACAGCCAGAGCCAGGGGGTGTTCGGCCAGATCCAGCTGCAGGACACCAACCTATTCGGCCGGGCCTGGGACATGGGCGTGAACTTCACCTATGGCCAGTTCGGCGGCCTGGCGGACATCTCCTTCACCGATCCCTGGATCAAGGGCGATCGTTACCGCACCGCCTTCCGCGCCCGGCTCTTCCTCAGCCGTGACGTGCCCCAGGTGTTCCAGAGCCAGAACAACGGCAACATCAACACCGCTTCAGCCTTCTACGAGGCCCCCGGCACCCGGGTGGCCTACAACATCAACAGCAACGACAATCCGCTCAACCGCGACTTCGGTTCGGTGTCCGAAGCTGAGAACGCCGATTCGGACATCAGCTGGTTCGATTACGACGGCAACTCCGTGGCCATCCAGCGGGCCGGCGGCAACCTCCAGTTCATCCGGCCGCTCAACGGCGGCAATCCCTTCAAGCGCGCCCTCTGGAGCGTGGTGGTGGGCGCCAGCGCCCAGGAAGTCACGCCGATGAACTTCGCCGGCGACGTGATGCCGTTCGGCGTCAGCACCAACAACTTCGACGGCTCCAAGGCACCGATCAAGAACGTGATCTGCATCGCCTTCAACTGTGCCCGCAGCAATCAGTTGGTGGCCCTCAGGTTCGCCGCCAACCGCAACAGCCTGAACGATCCCCGCAACCCCACCTCCGGTTCCTTCTTCAGCTTCGGCACCGAGCAGTTCGTTTCGGTCGGTCCCGACTCGCCCACCTTCAATCGGATGAAGGCCAGCTACAGCTATTTCATTCCGGTCAACTGGATCCGCTTCTACAAGGGTTGCCGGCCGAAGCCGGGCGAGACGAGCGACTGCAAGCAGGCCCTGGCCTTCCAGGTGTCGGCGGGCACGATCATCGGTGACCTCCCTCCCTACGAGGCGTTCTGCCTGGGTGGCTCCAACTCCGTGCGCGGTTATGCCGACTGCGATCTGGGGGTGGGCCGCAGCTTTGGAGAAGCCACGATCGAGTACCGCTTCCCCCTGTTCAGCATCGTCAGCGGCGAGCTGTTCATCGACGGCGGCACCGCCTTCGGCACCCAGTCGAACGTGCCGGGCAACCCCGGCGGTCTGCTGCGCAAACCCGGCAGTGGCTTCTCGGTGGGCACGGGCCTGATCGTCACCACGCCGGTGGGTCCGCTGCGGCTGGAGGTGGCCAGCGAGGACTTCAGCGGCGACTGGCGCTTCAACCTGGGTGTGGGCTGGAAGTTCTAGTGACCGTCTGGCCTGACGATTACGGCCGGGGCTGGACCCTGGCGGGCTCCGTGGAGCGCGCCGGTGTCGGGTTGCACAGCGGCAGTTCCTGCCGGGTGCGGCTCGAACCCTCCGAGCGCCCGGGTTTCGCCGTGGGCTGGCTGGATGCCCCAGCTGCCGGCCTGATCCCGCTGCACCCCGGCCAGGTGGGGGACACGCGCCTCTGCACCGCTCTGCAGCTGGATCAACGCCGCCTGGCCACCGTGGAGCATCTGCTGGCGGCTCTGGCGGGCTGCGGTCTCTCCTCGGCCACGATCCTGGTGGAGGGGGAGGAGATCCCGCTGCTCGACGGCTCAGCCCTGCCCTGGGTGGAGGCGATCGGCGAAGCCGGCCTGCGGGAGCTGGGTGAACGGGCGCCGCTCCAGCGGCTGGAGGCACCGATCACGCTCCAGCAGGGTCAGAGCTTCGCCACCGCCCTGCCCAGCGACCGGCCACGGCTTGGCGCGGCGATCGAATTCGCTCAGCCGGCGATCGGCCGCCAGGTCTTCTCACTCGAACTCACCCCCCGTGCCTTCGTCGAGGAGATCGCCCCGGCGCGCACCTTCGGTTTCCGCGAGCAGATCGAGGCGCTGCTGGCCGCGGGGCTGATCCGCGGCGGTGCTCTCGACAACGCCCTGGTCTGCGACGGGGCCGCCTGGCTCAACCCGCCGCTGCGATTCGCCCAGGAACCGGTGCGCCATAAGCTCTTGGACCTGCTGGGGGATCTGGCGCTGGTGGGCTTGCCCCAGGCCCAGGTGTTCGCCTTCCGCGGGTCCCATGGGCTGCATACCGCTCTGGCGACAGCCCTGGCCGCCCAGTCCCGATCGACCTGAAGCTCCTTGTCCGTTCCTCCCGCCGGCACCGCTCCCCTGACGAGCGAGCAGATCCTCAACCTGCTCCCCCACCGCTATCCCTTCGCACTGGTCGACCGGGTGATCGAGCACGAGCCCGGCAAGCGGGCCGTGGCCCTCAAGAACGTGACCCTCAACGAGCCGCAGTTTCAGGGCCATTTCCCCGACCGGCCGCTGATGCCTGGGGTGCTGATCGTCGAGGCCATGGCCCAGGTGGGGGGGCTGATCGTCGTCCAGATGCCGGAGCTGCCCAAGGGCCTGTTCGTCTTCGCCGGCATCGACGGGGTGCGCTTCCGCCGTCCCGTGGTGCCGGGTGATCAGCTGCTGATCAGCTGCGAGCTGCTCAGCCTCAAGCGCAAGCGTTTCGGCAAAGTGAAGGCCGAAGCCACCGTCGACGGCGAACTGGTGTGCTCCGGAGAACTGATGTTCTCCCTGGTGGACTGAGGTGATGACCCGCGCAGCCGTGGAGACGACGATTCATCCGACCGCGGTGGTCGATCCGCGCGCCGAACTGGCCGGCGGGGTGGAGGTGGGTCCGTTCGCCGTGATCGGTCCGGAGGTGCAGATCGGTGCCGACAGCCGCATCGGCCCCCACGTGGTGATCGACGGACGGGTGCGCATGGGCGCCCGCAACCGCATCTTCCCGGGCGCCTGCATCGGCCTGGAGCCCCAGGATCTCAAGTACGGCGGCGCGCCCACCGAGGTGGTGATGGGCGACGAGAACATCATCCGCGAGTGCGTCACGATCAACCGCGCCACCGCCGATGGCGAGCAGACCCGCCTGGGCAGCGGCAATCTGCTGATGGCCTACAGCCACGTGGGTCACAACTGCCAGCTCGGTGACCGCATCGTGGTGGCCAACAGCGTGGCGATCGCCGGCCATGTGGTGATCGGCGACCGGGCCGTGATCGGCGGGGTGCTCGGCATCCACCAGTTCGTGCACATCGGCAAGCTGGCGATGGTGGGCGGCATGAGCCGCATTGACCGCGACGTTCCCCCGTTCGCGATCGTGGAAGGGCATCCCGGCCGCCTGCGGGGCCTCAACCGGATCGGTCTGAAGCGCAGCGGTCTGACCGAGCGCGAGGGGGGGGCCGAGCTGAGGCAGCTCCAGCAGGTCTGGAACCGGCTCTACCGCGGCGACGAGGTGCTGGCGCAGGCCCTCTCCCGCATCCGCGCCGAGCCGCTGCTGCCGGCCTCCGAGGAGCTCTGCAGCTTCCTGGAGGCCTCGATCGGTCCGGGGCGACGCGGCCCGCTGCCGCCCCAGCGCTGATGGTGCGCCTGCTGATCAGCACCGGCGAGGTGTCGGGTGATCTCCAGGGGGGCTTGCTGATCGAGGCCCTGCACCAGGAGGCCGACTCCCGTCACCTGCCCCTGGAGATCGCCGCCCTCGGCGGGGAGCGCATGGAGCGGGCGGGTGCCCATCTGCTCGCCAACACCGCCCCGATGGGTGCGATCGGCCTCTGGGAGGCCCTGCCCCTGGTGCTGCCCACCCTGCGGCTGCAGCGCCAGGTGGGGCGCTGGCTGCGCCGCTGCCCGCCCGACGGCGTGGTGCTGATCGACTACATGGGGGCCAACGTGAGCCTGGGCCGCCGCATCCGGCGCCGCTGGCCCCGGGTACCGATCACCTACTACATCGCGCCCCAGGAGTGGGCCTTCCGGCTGGGGGAGGGTGGCACCACCCGCCTGATCGGCTTCACCGACCGGATCCTGGCCATCTTCCCGGAGGAGGCCCGCTTCTATGCCTCCCGCGGCGCCAAGGTCACCTGGGTGGGCCATCCCCTGATCGACACCATCGGCACGCCGCCCGGCCGGGCGGAGGCGCGCCGATGCCTGGGCCTGCCCGCCGATGCCCCGGTGCTGCTGCTCCTGCCCGCCTCCCGGCCCCAGGAGCTGCGCTACCTGCTTCCTCCCCTGGCGGCGGCCGCCGCCGAGCTGCAGCGGCGCCGGCCGGGTCTGAAGGTGGTCGTCCCCGCCGGTCTGGCGGGATTCGACGGGCCGCTGACGCACCAGCTGCGCGAGGCCGGTGTGGTGGACGCGCTGGTGATCCCGGCCGACCGTGCCGATGCCCTCAAGCCGGTGCTCTGTGCCGCTGCTGATCTGGCCCTCACCAAGTCGGGAACGGTGAATCTGGAGCTGGCCCTGCGGGATGTGCCCCAGGTGGTGGGCTACCGGCTCAGCCGCGTCACCGCCTTCGTGGCCCGGCGTCTGCTGGGCTTCAACGTGGCCCACATCTCGCCGGTGAATCTGGTGCTGGAGGAGCGGCTGGTGCCGGAACTGCTCCAGGACGGGCTCACCGCCGCCGCGATCGTGGACGAGGCGCTGCCCCTGCTGGAGGAGGGTCCCGAGCGCCGGCGGATGCTGGCGGGCTACGGCCGTCTGCGGCAGCGGCTGGGGGAGCCGGGTGTGACCCGCCGGGCGGCGCGGGAGATCCTCGATCAGCTGGGGAGCGTGGGCGCATGAGGGGCCTTCGCGCGCTGCTGGCGCTGCTGCTGCTGGCCCTGGTGCTGCTGCCGGCGGCGCCGGCCCGGGCGGCGATCCAGGAAGCGGTGCTGGCGGGGGGCTGCTTCTGGTGCCTCGAGCACGATCTGGAGGTGCTGCCGGGGGTGCTGGAGGTGGAGAGCGGCTATGCGGGCGGCAGCCTGGCCAACCCCACCTACCGCCAGGTGAGTGCCGGCGGCACCGGCCACGTGGAGAGCGTGCGGGTCCGCTTCGACGACGCCCGCCTCGACTACCCCACCCTGCTGCGGGCCTACTGGCGCCATGTGGACCCCCTCGACGACGGCGGTCAGTTCTGCGATCGCGGCGACTCCTACCGCGCCGTGATCTTCAGCCGCGGCGGCCGGCAGCAGGAACAGGCCGCCGCGAGCCAGAAGGCCGCGGCGCGCGAGCTGGGGGTGAAGCCGGCGGCGATCCGGGTGCGGATCCGCCCGCTGGAGCGGTTCTGGCCCGCCGAGGCCTACCACCAGAACTATGCGGTGCGCAACAGGCTCCGCTACGGCTACTACCGCTGGTCGTGCGGCCGTGACCGGCGCCTCGATCAGGTGTGGGGCGGCTCGGCCCGCCGTTCCTTGCCCTGGGCCACGGCCCGCTGAGCCCGGCTCTTCCCAGAACCGGCCATCCCCTTTACGGTACTGAGGTGTCGCGTGCAGGTCGGTGTATGTATCTGCTGACGATCCGTGATGGCCTGGTGACCCGCCACATCGGTCCCTACGCCAGTCCGAAGCAGGCCGTCGACGACCTTGATCGCCTGATGACGGCCTTCGGGGAGCGGGCCCGCTGGCAGATCCACGAACTGGAGGCCCCCGCCCAGGTGTTCGAACCGGCGACGGCGGCGTGAAGGGCTCAGGGCTCCGGCAGACGCCGGGCGCCGGGGTAGCCCCGCAGCAGACCGCTCTCCACCATCAGGCCCACGCCCGCGGTGACGCAGATCAGCCCCAGGGTGCCGTACCAGAACCAGGGACCGGGCGCCGCCACCCCCTGGCTGAGCAGGGTGAGCTGGAGGGTGCGCCGGGTGATCGCCTCCCCCACCAGGCACACGCCCATCGGGAGCAGCAGGACACCCAGCTGGGCGCGGATGTACCAGCGGATCTTCTGAGCAGCCATGGCGTCGGGGTCCGGCGTCAGCGGGCCCAACCCTAAGCGGGGCCGCCGCCCGTCACCCAGTTCACCAGGGTGCGCACGCCGAAACCGGTGGCCCCGGCCGGATCCATCCCCCGGCCCTTGTCGCTCCAGACGGTGCCGGCGATGTCGAGATGGGCCCAGGCGAGGTCGTCCGGCAGGAACTCCTGCAGGAACAGGGCGGCCGTGATCGAGCCGCCGGGCCGGGGGCCGGTGTTCTTCAGGTCGGCCACGGGACTCTTGAGGCCCTCCTTGTAGGAGGCCTGCAGCGGCATGCGCCAGAAGAGCTCGCCGCCCTGCCGGCCCGCCTCCAGCAGTGCGTCCGACAGCGTGTCGCTGGGCGACCAGAGGCCGGCGATCTCCTCGCCCAGGGCGATCACGCAGGCACCGGTGAGGGTGGCCAGATCCACCACGGCGTCGGGCTGGAGCTTCGCCGCGTACACCAGCGCGTCGGCCAGGGTGAGGCGTCCTTCGGCGTCGGTGTTGTTGATCTCGATCGTCTTGCCGTTGGAGGCGGTGAGGATGTCGCCGGGGTGGATGGCCTCGCCGCTGATCATGTTTTCGCAGGCGGCCACGATCACGTGCACCTCCACGCCCGCCGGCCGGAGTTCGGCGATGGCCCGGGCGGCTCCCAGCACCGCCGCGCTGCCTCCCATGTCGTACTTCATCATCTCGATCTGGGAGCCGGCCGTCTTGAGGTTGTAGCCGCCGGAGTCGAAGGTGAGCCCCTTGCCGATCAGGACCAGCTTCCGGGTGGCGCCGGCGGCGGGCCGGTAGGTGAGGTGGATGAACTTGGGGGGCAGGCTGGAGCCCCGGGCCACGCCCAGATAGGCGCCCATGCCGAGGGCCTCGCAGTCGGCGCGTTCGAGCACCTTGAGCTCGAGGCCAAACGTGGTGGCGATCTCGGTGGCGGTGTCGGCCAGGGCCTGGGGCGTCACCACGTTCGGTGGCGCGGCCACCAGCTGGCGGGCCAGCTCCACGCCGGCGCAGGTGGCCTCCAGCCCCGCCAGGCCGGCCGCCGCCCCATCGCCCAGGCCGAGCAGCTCCACCTGAGCGGGCACCGAGCGGGGTTCGGGCTCGCTCTTGAAGCGCTGGTCGCTGAACAGGGAGAGACGCACCGCCTCGGCGATCGCCCTGGCGGCGCTCCCGTGGTCGAGGGCGTCGAGGGGGAGGGCGATGCCCAGGCTGGAGGCCCCGGCGGCGGCGGCAGCCCTGGCGATCGCCGCGGCGCTCTGGCGCAGCGCCGCCGGGTCGAAGCGTGCCGGCTCGCCCAGCCCCACCACGATCACCTGGCCCGGGGTGCCGCCCGGCAGGGTGAGGGTGAGCGTTTCGGCCGGCTTGCCCCGGAAGCGCCGCTGCTCGAGCAGCGCGCCCAGACCCTCCCCGAAGCGGCTCTCCAGGGCCTGGCGCAGGGGGCCCCGATCCTCCGCGAACAACCCCACCGCCAGGGTGTCGCCGCTCCAGTCGCTCGCGGAGGCGGGGGTGCAGCGGAACTCCATGGGGGCGGCCGGATGGGGACGCGATCGTAGCCAGCCCGCTCAGGGCGGATCGGCGGTGAACGGGGTGGCCCAGCGCTGGCGGGTCTCCTTGTTGAACGGCGGCTGCCAGCGGCGGATCAGGGCCTGCTCCAGGGCCCGCCGCGGCTTCACCGCCGCCGGCACGTCGACCCAGAAGCGGATGCTGGTGCGGCAGGGCAGGCCGCAGCGCTGCAGCGCCTCGCCGTAGGCCGCCAGGTAGCCCTTGCAGTCGTGCTCGCCCTTCCAGCGGCGGCCGGCCTGCCCGGTCTCGCCCACGTAGAGCAGCAGGGGCTGGGGCAGCTGAGGCGGCCGGTCGAGCACCAGGTAGAGCGCCGCCCCCAGCTGGGCCGGCTCCGGCCAGCGCCAGAACTGCAGGCTCTGCGCCGCCAGCTCCAGCGGATTGAACCGCGCCGCCCGCTCGACGGGTTCCCAGGCGCCTGGATCGGATCGGCCGCCCGCCAGGCCCGCCGCGCTGAACAGGTCCACCTGGCGCGGGCCGTCGGCGAGGTTCTCCCCGCCCTGCGCCGCCGCTCGGAACAGGGGTTCCTGGAAGGCGCCGAGCCGTTCCTGCCAGGCCAGGAGCTGGTGGCGCAGCAGCGGCAGCTCGTCCGCCGCCCCGCCTGCCGCCAGCTGAGCGCCGTCGGCGGCGAACAGGTCGCCCTGGCGTGCGCCGCCCACGGCTCAGCCGCCCGGACGGGGGAGATCGGGACCCACCGGCCCCTGGCCGAAGCGGACCCGGCCGATCAGGCTCTCCACCACGGCAGGGGGCAGCTGGAGCCGCTGCTGCAGATCGGCCAGATCCCGGAACGGCCCGCGGCTCCGTTCGCGCAGCAGCCGCCGGCAGCGTTCCTCGTCGAGACCCAGGCCGCCGCGCAGCTGGTCGGGGCCGGCCCGGTTGAGATCCAGCCGCGGTGGCGGCGCCGGTGCCCCCTCGCCGTACCAGCGGAACTCCAGCAGCGGTTGCCAGCAGCGCAGCTGGGCCTCGCCCAGCTCCAGCACCCGCTGCAGATCCTCCGGGCCGCTGAGCTGCACGCCGCCCGCCTGCAGACGCAGCAGCAGGTCCACCTGGGCGGGGGTGCAGCCCGGCAGACGCAGCCAGTCGGCGGCGGTGGCGCGGTTCACGTCGAGGCGCCAGCCCAGCGCGGCGGCGTGGGCCACCTCCTCGGGGCTGCGCAGGCGCAGGCCCGGATCCTGGGCCAGCTTCAGGGCCAGCAGGTCGCGTTCGACGGCGTCGCTAGCCGCCACCGCCGGAGCGGCCTCGGCTCCGGCCTCGGCCGCGGCTTGGGCACCGGCGGGTGCCGCCAAACCGGGCCGGGGGCGGATCTGGCCGGTGGCCTCCAGCAAGGTGCGGGCGAGGGGGTCCAACCAGTGCCCCTTGGCCATGGCGGCACGCGAGGTGGCGTGGAACTGGGCCGAAGTTAGCGGCAGCCCGGCGCCAATACGTCAATCCGTACCCGCTCCCCACTCCCCTCCACTGGCCCGGCACCACAGAATCGGGCCCATCGCCCCTTCCACGCCGCGGCCCATGGGCTTCTTCGAATCCGAGATCGTTCAGGACGAAGCCCGACGTCTGTTCACCGACTACCAGCAGCTCACCCAGCTGGGCTCCGACTACGGCAAGTTCGATCGGGAGGGCAAGAAGCTCTTCATCGAGCGGATGGAAGCTCTGATGGAGCGCTACGCGGTGTTCATGAAGCGCTTCGAGCTCTCGGAGGATTTCCAGGCCAAGCTCACCGTGGAGCAGCTGCGCACCCAGCTGGGCCAGTTCGGGATGACGCCCGATCAGATGTTCAGCCAGATGCATCGCACGCTCGAGCGGATGAAGAACGAACTGGAGAAAGCCGGCTGAACGCCGCGCGGGCCCTGCCGCGGCGCCTGCCTACCATCCCTCTCCGGATCGATGGGGCGGCGGGCTGATGGCCAAGGGCAACGGGGCGCTGCCGCACGGGCTGGAGCGGGGGCTGGCCGATCTCTTCCCCGCCGGTGCTCCTGCCGATCCCGACCAGGCCCTGGCGGCGCGGCTTGAGGAGGCCGAGCGGGCGGAGCGGCCGCTGCGGGTGAAGCTGGGCATCGATCCCACCGGCTCCGACATCCACCTCGGCCACTCGATCCTGTTCCGCAAGCTGCGGGCCTTCCAGGACGCCGGCCACACCGCCGTGCTGATCATCGGCGATTTCACCGCCCGGATCGGCGATCCCACCGGCAAGAGCGCCACCCGGGTGCAGCTGAGCGCGGCGGAGGTGGAGGCCAATGCCGACACCTATCTGGTGCAGCTGGGGCTGGGGCAGCCGCCGGAGCGTTCCCTGCTGGATTTCGTCACCCCCGGCCGGCTCGAGGTGCGCCGCAACAGCGAATGGCTGGCCGGCCTGGATCTGCCGAAGGTGATCGAGCTGCTGGGGATCTCCACCGTGGGTCAGATGCTGGCGAAGGAGGACTTCGCCAACCGCTACGGCTCCGGCACGCCGATCTCCCTGCACGAGTTCCTCTATCCGCTGCTGCAGGGTTACGACTCGGTGGCGGTGGAGGCCGACGTGGAACTCGGCGGCACCGATCAGAAGTTCAACGTGGCGATGGGCCGCGATCTGCAGCGCCATTTCGGCCAGCGGCCCCAGTTCGGCCTGCTGCTGCCGATCCTGCCGGGCCTCGACGGGGTGCAGAAGATGAGCAAGAGCCTGGGCAACACGGTGGGCCTGCGGGAGGACCCGCTCTCGATGTACTCCAAGCTCGAGAAGGTGCCCGACGCGGTGGTGGATCAGTACGTGACCCTGCTGACCGATCTGGAGCTTCCCGCCCTCCCCTCCAACCCGCGGGAGCGCCAGAAGGCCATGGCCCTGGCGATCACGGCGGGCCGCCACGGGGCGGAGGCCGCCGCGGCCGCGCAGGCCGATGCCGCCCAGCTGGTGGGAGGCGCGGCGGACCATGCGGCCGCCGAGGCGGAGGTGCCGGCAGCCTCCCTCGCCGCGGTGAACTTCCCGGCCAAGGCCTTCTATCTGCTCAGTGCCCTGGGCCTCTGCGCCAGCAGCAGCGAGGCCCGGCGCCAGATCCAGGGCGGTGGTGTGAAGCTCGATGGCCGCAAGCTCGCCGACCCCAACCAGGAGTTCGCCACGGCCGAGGAGCTCAGCGGCAGGGTGCTGCAGCTGGGCAGGAAGACCTTCCGGCGCCTGGTGGCGGGCTGAGCCTTCCTCCCGGCGGCTGCAGGGGGGCGGCCCCGGGGATCCGTAGCGTGAGCCACCAGCTGACCTGCGCAACGACCCGTGAGCGAGACCGCCGCCGACCGGATCATCGTGGCCCTCGATGGCCTGGGCCCGCAGCAGGCCCTGGCCCTGGTGGAGGCGATCCCCGGGTTGCGCTGGGTGAAGGTGGGTCTGGAGCTCTTCGGCGCGGCCGGGCCGGAGGTGGTGCGCCAGCTGCGCCAGCGCGGCCAGCGGGTGTTCCTCGATCTCAAGTTCCACGACATCCCCGCCACCATGGCCGGCGCCTGCCGGAGCGCGGCGCGGCTGGGGGCGGAGCTGATCACCGTGCACGCCGCCGCCGGCGGCGAGGCCCTGGCGGCGGCCCAGGCCGCGGCGTTGGAGGCGGCCGCCGCCTCAGGGCTGGAGCCGCCCACCCTGCTGGCGGTGACGGTGCTCACCAGCTGGGACCCGGAGCGCTTCGCCGCGGAGCTGGGGATCGACGAGCCCCTGGAGGCCTACGTGCCCCGACTGGCCCGCCTGGCGGCCGCGGCCGGCATCGGCGGTGCGGTGTGCTCGCCGCGGGAGGTGGCCGCCCTGCGGGCCGCCCATCCCGCCCCCTTCGCCCTGGTCACCCCTGGGATCCGCCCGGCCGGTGCGGCGCCGGGTGATCAGCGCCGGGTGATGACCCCCGCGCAGGCGATCGCCGCCGGTGCCAGCCACCTGGTGATCGGCCGGCCGATCACGGCCGCCCCCGATCCGGCCGCCGCCTTCGCGGCCTGCTGCGCCGAGCTGGCCTGAGGCCGGACGGCCCGCCCATACTTGAGCCCCCGATCCAGCCGCCATGGCGGCCCGCCGATGCGCCGGTTCCTCCCCGCCCTGCTGGCCCTGATGCTGCTGTTCACGGGCGCCGCCACGGCCTGGGCGGCACCGGCTCCCTTCCGCCTGCCGGCGCTGCCCTACCCCAGCGATGCGCTGGAGCCCGCGATCGACGCCACCACGATGACGCTCCACCACGACCGCCATCACCAGGCCTACGTCGACAACCTCAACGCCGCCGTGGCCCGGGAGCCGGCGCTCAGGGGGCTGTCGCTGGAGGCGCTGCTGGGGCGGGCCTCCCAGACCCCGGCCGCCGTGCGCAACAACGCCGGCGGCCACTGGAACCATTCCTTCTTCTGGCCCTCGCTCAGCCGGCCCGGCCAGGGGGGTGAGCCCTCGCCGGAGCTGCGTGCCGCGATCGAGCGGGATTTCGGCTCCTTCGAGCAGTTCCAGAGCGCCTTCCGGGCGGCGGGCCTGCAGCGCTTCGGTTCGGGCTGGGTGTGGCTGATCGTCGATGACGCCGGCACGCTCCAGGTGGTGAGCACCCCCAACCAGGACAATCCGCTGATGGACCTGGCGCCCGAACGGGGCACGCCGCTGCTGGGCAACGACGTCTGGGAGCACGCCTACTACCTCGCCTATCAGAACCGCAGGGCCGACTACCTCGACGCCTGGTGGTCCGTGGTCGACTGGGGCGTGGTCTCCCGCCGCTACGCCGCCAGCCTCGCCCGATGAACGCCGATCCCCCCGTCCGTCTCCGGCGGCTCGACCAGGGCCTGTTCGATGCCGTGGCGGCGGAGGCGCTCCTCTCGCCGCGGCGGCGGCGCAACCACAATCTCCACGCCGAGCCCGATGCGGTGCAGCGCTTCCTCAACGTGCTGCAGCCGGGCACCTACGTGCGTCCCCACCGCCATCTGCGCCCGGAGCCCGGCACGGGCTTCGAGTGCTTCGTGGTGCTGCAGGGCACCATCGGCCTGCTGGTGCTCGCCTCCGACGGCCGGGTGATCCAGCGCGAACGCCTGGAGGCGGCCGGCCCGCTGCGGGGCCTGGAACTGGCCGAGGGGCAGTTCCACACCCTGGTGGCCCTGAGCGCCGATGCCGTGATGCTGGAGATCAAGCAGGGGCCCTACATCCCTTCCGCCGACAAGGATTTCCTGCCGATGTTCCCGTCCGAGGGCAGTGCCGCCGCCGACGATCAGGTGGCCCGCTGGACCGCGCTGTTCGCCTGAAGCCCCGCCCCTGCCCGCCGAGTGCCATGCCCAGAGCCGGGATCGTCGCCGCCCAGCCCGCCCTCCGCTTCATCCCTCCCGCCTACACGCCCTGGCTGCAGCGCCTGGCGCGGCTGCTGCTGCCCCTGCTGCTGCGCTCCCGCAGCATCGCCCGCTGCCAGTTCAGTGGTGGCGAGCGGCTGGCCCATCTGTTCGGCGATGTGCAGGCCGGCCGGATCCGGCTGCTGATCGCCTTCCGCCACCCCAGCACCACCGATCCGCTGGTGATGGCACAGCTGCTCTGGCGGGAGGTGCCCGCCGCCGCCCGGCGCGAGGGGCTGCGGCTGCGCCGCATGGTGCACTGCCAGTTCCTCTACGACCGGGGGATCCCGCTCTGGGCGGGTGCCGCCGTGGGCTGGGTCCTGGCGCGGCTGGGCGGTGTGCCGATCCAGCGGGGCAAGCTCGACCGCAACGCCCTGCGGACCGCCCGCGACCTGTTTGCCCACGGTCCCTTCCCCCTGGCGATCGCCCCCGAGGGCGCCACCAACAACCAGGGGGAACTGCTGAGCCCCCTGGAGCCCGGCATCGCCCAGATGGCCTTCTGGTGCTGCGAGGATCTCGCCGCCGAACGCCGTGACGAGCGGGTGCTGATCGTGCCCGTGGGGCTCCGCTACCGCTCGATCAGCGCCGACTGGGCCCCGATCGACCGGCTGCTGGCCGAGCTCGAAGCCCAGGTGGGGCTGCCGTCGGCCACCGCCGCCAGCGAGGCTGAGGCGGCCGAGCGGCGCTATGGCCGGCTGATCGGCCTGGCCGAACGGCTGCTCGCCCTGCTGGAGGCCTTCTACCGCCACACCTATGGCCGGGTGCTCGACGGGGTCGGAGCGGCGCAGGCTGGCGCCGCCGCCACTCCGGAGACCCCGTTCCCGCTCCGGCTGGCACGGCTGCGGGAGGTGGCCCTGGCGGTGGCGGAGTCGCATTTCAACCTCTCCGCCAAGGGCTCGATCTACGAACGGTGCCGCCGCATCGAGCAGGCCGCCTGGGATTGCATCTACCGCGACGACCTGGAGACGCTGGCGCCGGTGGAGCGCGGCCTGGCCGACTGGGAGGCGATCGAGGCGGGCATCCGCATGGGGCACATGCGGCTGGTGGAGCACTTCGCCTGCGTGAGCGGCTCCTATGTGGCCGAGAAGCCCAGCGTCGATCGCTACGGCGAGATGCTGCTGATCCTCTGGCACGCCCTGGCCTGGATCCGCGGCCGCGAGGGGGAGCGGCCGCCCGATCTGGGCCCGCGGCAGGTGAGCATCCGGGTGGGCGAACCGATCGACGTGAGCGCGCGGGCCGGGGCCTACGCCGAGCAGCGGCGGCGGGCCATCGCCTCCCTCACCGCTGACCTCGAGGACCGGCTCCAGGTGCTGATCGCCGCCTGAACAGCGCCAAGCACCCGCCCGGGGCGGCGGCGGTGGTCAGGCGGCCAGGCTCCCCTGCGGCACCAGCTCGGCGTAGAGGCGCTCGAGGGCGTCGATGTTGCGGGTGAGGGTGTAGCGCTCCAGCACCCGCACCCGGGCGCGGCGGCCCAGTTCGGCGGTCAGCACCGGCTGGTCGCGCAGCACCGGCAGGAGGGTGCGCAACTGGGTGGTGACCCCCTGGGTGCTGATCACGATCCCGGCACCGCCCTCCAGCACCTCACCGTCGGCGCCGGCGTCGGTGGCCACGCAGGCAGTGCCGCTGGCCATCGCCTCCAGCAGCGCCAGCGACAGACCCTCCACCAGCGACGGCAGCAGGAACACCTCGGCCACCTGCAGCAGCGCCACCCGCCGCTCCACGTCGGGCTCGTAGCCCCACCAGACGATGTCGCCCTCCTCGCTGGTCAGCTGCTGCAGTGAGGCCCGCAGCGGGCCGTCGCCCACGATCACCAGCACGCAGCCCGCCGGCCGCACCAGCCGCCAGGCGCGCAGGAGGGCCTCCACGTTCTTCTCTGTGGAGATCCGGCCCATGTAGAGGAACACCCGCCGGCCGGCGAAGCGCTGGCGCAGGGACGCCAGCGCCGGGGACACGCCGCCGGCCGGCGCCGGCGTCCAGCGTTCGGGGTCGACGCCGTTCGGGATCACGGCCAGCCGGCTGTCCTTCACCCCCAGCCGCATCAGCACCTCCGCCTGCAGGGCCGAGAAGACGATCACCCGGTCGAACTTGGCCAGCGACGGCGCGTAGAGCTGGTAGGTGAGCTGCTGGGTGCCGGCGGTCAGGTTGCGCAGGCCGGCATCGAAGGCCGGGTGGAAGGTGGCCACCAGCGGCAGCCCCAGCTGCTGGCAGAGATCGGGCAGCCGGAAATCCAGCGGCGAGAGGGTGAGGCTGGCGTGCACCAGATCGGGCCGCAGCCGCTCCAGCGATTCGCGCAGCTCCCGCTGGGCCCCCGGCGAGGGGATGGTGTACACCTGCGACTTGACCAGGTAGGGCAGGGCCACCTCCCGGCCGTCCTCCTCGGGGCCCATGGGCTCGTAGGCATGGGCATCCCAGGGGAGCCCCAGGCCGCTGCTCGGGGTGTCGAAATGGATGAAGCTGATCCGGTGGCCCCGTTCCCGCAGCCGCTCGGTGGTGGCCAGGCCGTAGGTGACGTTGCCGCAGAAGGGCGACTTCTTGCCCAGCCAGGCAATGTGCGCCACGACGTGCGGATCGAGCTGATCGAACGCTAGCAGCGCTTCCAGGGCTGCTCGATCAGCGCCGCCACGAGGGCGATCGCGGCCAGCACCCAGAGCACCGGCAGCAGTCCGTAGCGGCTCACCACCGTGCCGGCCAGCGCCAGGGGAAGGCTCAGGGCGATGTTGATCAGGTTGTTCTGCAGGCCGAACACCTTGCCGCGCATCGGTTCGGGCGTGTCCTCCTGGATGGTGGTCTGGGCCGGGATCGCCAGCAGCGAGGCCCCCAGGCCCAGCACGCCGCAGAGCCCCAGGGTGAGCACCAGATTGCCCCGCAGCTGGCCGAGCAGCACCAGGCTGAAGGCGATGGTGCCCAGGCCGGTGGAGGCCATGACCCGGCGGCTGAACCCCTGGCCCAGCTGGGCCACGCCCAGCGCCCCCAGCGCCATGCCCAGTCCGCTCATCGCCAGCAGGGTGCCGAAGCGGGTGGGGCCGAGCCCCACGATCGCCGAGGCCAGGCTGATCGCCATCACGTACAGCGCCGCCAGGATGCTGTAGAGCAGCACCAGATGCACCATGGCGCCGCGCACGCTCGCCTGCTCGCGCAGCACCTGCACCCCCTCGGCGATCTCGGCCCACACGCTGGTGCCCCTCTCCACCCGGGGCTGCTCCCGCATCGGGATCGTGGCGATGCAGAGGGCCGCCAGGCCGTAGCAGAGGGGCAGCAGCACGAATTCGCCGCCGCCGATGCCCACCGCGGCCAGGCCGCTGCGCAGCAGCCGCAGCACCGGATCGCCCAGGGCGAAGCCCACGATCGTGGCCCCCATGCTCGTGGCCTGGTAGAGCGACATCGCCGCCAGCAGATGGGGCCGCGGCACCAGCAGCGGGATGGCCGACTGCTCGGCGGGCGCGAAGAACTGGGTGAGCACCGACTCCAGGAAGGTCATCAGGACCAGGCCCCAGTAGCCCCAGCTCAACCCGAGCCATTCGGGTCCGGGCAGCAGGCAGAGCGGAGCGAGCAGGGTGAGGGCGGCCCGCAGGCCGTTGGAGGCCACCATCACCTGGCGCTTGGGCCACCGGTCGGCCCACACGCCCGCCACCGTGCCCAGGAACATGGCCGGCAGGGTGTTGGCCACGTAGATCCCTGTCGCCAGCAGGGTGATCACCTGGGCACGGGTCTCAATGTCCAGCCGCAGGCTGGCCGCCGCCTCGGCCAGGGCCGTGTTGCTGCCGGGAGTGTCCGTCACCCAGTACTGGGCGATCAGGAACACCATCAGCACGATGTAGAACTTGTCGGCCAGCTGGGAGAAGATCTGCCCCAGCCAGAGACGGCGGAATTCCGGCAGGGCCAGCACCGCCTGCAGACCCTCCGAGCGTGAACCGGGCCTGGGCTCGCTCGGCGAGGGTCGGGAAAGTCCGCTCAAGATGTCAACCGTTCCGGGGCAATGATGGCGCAGGGCCCGACCCCGTCCGCTGGGCCGGACCCCAGCACTCGCGCAGCAGCCGCAGGGAGCGGGCGCTGCGGCCGAGGTGCTCGCGGCTCCACGCCTCCACCAGCTGCAGCAGCCGCAGCCACACCGGCGCAGGCCCCATCAGGGCGCCGTCGCGCCGCCGCGGCAGCCCCGGCCGCGGCAGGCGCTGCAGCAGGGCCAGCTCCGAGGCATTGAGCACCAGCACCGCCCCGGGCACGCTGCCGATCGCCAGACCTTCCCCGGGCAGGAGACTGCACCGCCACGACCAGTCGCCCAGAGGAGGCTCCAGGGGCCGGCCGCTGCGGCTGCAGCTCTGCAGGGGCAGGCCGAAGCCCCCCAGCGCCAGCAGGTGGACGCAGCCCTGCACCGCCACCGCCAGCGCCTCCAGGCTGTCCTGCCGCTCCGTCACCACCTGCTCCAGCCGCCCCAGCTGCAGCAGCAGGTCCTCCAGGGCGCCGGCCACGCCGTCCCCTCCGGGCACGAGCAGCAGGCAGAGCTCGGCCAGGGCCTGGGCGGCGGCGAGGGTTTCCAGCCGGCTGCCCAGGTTGCCGTAGCTGCGCAGCACCCGCAGCTGGCGCACCCGCCGCAGCCCGGTGGCTTTGCCGCTCACCTGCAGCTGCAGCAGCGACAGGGGCACCGCCGCTGCCAGGCTGCTGCGCGGCCGCCGCGCTCCGGGCACCGCCAGGCGGCAGAGGCCTTCCCGTTCGCTCAGCAGGGTGAGCAGCCGGTCGCTCTCCCCCAGCGGGCCGCATTTGAGCGAGAGGCCCTCCAGCCAGCCGTCGGGCCTCACGCCGTCGGTCCGCGCAGGGCCTCCATCAGGGCCACGCCGCGGCTGGTGCCCAGACGGCTCGCCCCGGCGGCCACCAGATCGAAGGCCTGCTCCAGGCTGTTGATGCCGCCCGAGGCCTTCACCGCCGCCCGGCCCCGCGCCAGCTCCCGCACCCGCTCCACCTGGGCGGCGGTGACCGGCGGCCCGAAGCCGCTGCCGGTCTTGAGGAACGCGGCGCCGGCATCGATCGCGGCCTCCACCAGCAGCGCCAGGGAGGCCGCACTGAGCCGGCCCACCTCCAGGATCACCTTCACCGGCAGGCCCAGCTCCACGATGGCGCCCAGCTCCTCGTACACCGCCCCGCCGTCGCCGTCGGCGAGGGCTCCGAAGTCAGGCACCACGTCGAGCTCGTCGGCACCGGCGATGGCCGCCGCTTCGGCTTCCGCCCGCTTGATGGCGCCCGGAACGGCGCCGAACGGAAAGGCCACCACCCCCACCAGCCGGACGCGGCCCTCGCGACCGAGCCGTTCGCGCGCCGGGGCCAGCCAGCGCGAGGCCAGACAGACGCCGGCGAAGCCGAAATGACGGGCCTCGTCACAGCACCGCAGCACGGCCTCGCGGCCATGGTGCGGATCCAACAGGGCATGCTCAATCAGCGGGGCCAGATCCGGCGGCGGACTGGCGTGGGAGGCCATGGAGCGGCAGGCGAGGATGGGAAAGGATCAGGACTCTTTCGGCTGGATCACACCGAAGCCGCCATGGTTGCGCCGATAGACCACCTGAATCCCACCGCTCTTCTCGTCGCGGAAGACGTAGAAATCGTGATCGATCAGCTCGAGCTGATGCAGGGCCTGGTCGAGGCTCATCGGCGCCATGGCGAAATACTTGCGGCGCACGCCGGGATCGGGCAGGGCGGGCTCACGGCCGGCCAGCAGATCACCGGGCAGCCCGCTCTCCAGGGCCACGCCCTCCTCTACCGCTTCGGTGCCGGGGGTGGGGCTGGCGCTGTGGCCGTCGCTGTGGTGATGATCGCTGAGGCGATCCTTGTAGCGGCGCAACTGCCGGCTGAGCTTGCCGGCCACCATGTCGATGCTGGCGTAGAGGTTCTCGCTGCGCTCCTGGGCCCGGATCACCAGCCCGTTCGCGAACACCGTGACCTCCGCCGTCTGCTGCGGCACACGGGGGTTGCGGGCCACCGACAGATGCACGTCCGCCTCCTTCACCAGGCCTTCGAAATGATTGATGGCCCGCCCGAGTTTCGCTTCGGTGTAATCCCGGATCGCCGGCGTCACATCGAGATTGCGGCCGTGGATCAACAGCTTCATCGAAGCGCTCCTCTGGCGATCGGTCTGTCTCGACTGTAAGGAGTGCCTTCCCATGCCTTCCCCCCTCGACGCAATCCTTTTAGAACCCCCGGGGCTTGTTCCCTATGACCTCGCCTGGGGCTGGCAGCGCGCCCTGCAGCAGCGGCTGCTCGACGATCCCTCCGCCCCCGACGCCCTGCTGCTGCTCGAGCATCTCCCCTGCTACACGCTCGGACGCGGCGCCAGCGAGACCTTCCTCCGCTTCGATCCCGCCGCACCGCCGGCCCCGCTCCATCGCGTCGACCGGGGCGGCGAGGTGACCCACCATCTGCCGGGCCAGCTGGTGGCCTATCCGGTGCTGGATCTGCAGCGCCATGGGGGCGATCTGCACCTTTACCTGCGCCAGCTGGAGGGGGTGGTGCTCGATGTGCTGGCGGCCCTCGGTCTGCGGGGGGAGCGGCTCGAGGGCCTCACCGGCGTCTGGCTGGAGGGCCGCAAGCTGGCGGCGATCGGGGTGGGGGCCCGCCGCTGGATCAGCCAGCACGGGCTGGCCCTCAACGTGGCGTGCGATCTGCGCGGTTTCGAGGCGATCGTGCCCTGCGGTCTCGCCGGTCGGCCGGTGGGGCGCCTGTGCGACTGGGTGCCCGGTCTCACCGCCGATGCGGTGCGGCCGCTGCTGGCCGAGGCCTTCGCAACACGCTTCGACCTCCGCCTGCGGCCTGCAGAACCCACGGATCCGGCCTGGCGGTGTTATCCCTGTGCGGCATCCGGAGATGACCAGCATGGAGGGCAGGGCGGAGATCACCTGGCAGGGTGATCGCAGCGATCAGGCGGCCCTGGCGCGCTCCAATGACTGGAGCGCCCTGAGCGGGATCGAGCAGCTCTGGCCGGAGCTGGCGCGGCGGCACGGCGAGGCGATCGCCCTCGATGCGCCCCATGCCGAGCCGCCCGAGCAGCTCAGCTACGCGGCGCTGCACCGCAGGGCGGAGCAGGCCGCCGCCGCCTTCGCCGCCCTCGGGGTGCGCGAGGGGGATGTGGTGGCGCTGTTCGCGGAGAACGGCCCCCGCTGGCTGGTGGCCGACCTGGGCCTGCTGCGCGCCGGCGCCGCCGACGCCGTGCGCGGCGCCACGGCACCGGAGGAGGAGCTCCGCTACATCCTCGAGGACTCTGGATCCATCGGCCTGGTGGTGGAGTCGGTCGCCCTGCTCGAGCGGCTCGCCCTCGGCAGCGCCGAGCTGGGCCGCCTGCGTTTCGTGCTGGTGCTCGAGGATCCGGACCCCGCCCGCCCGCTGAGCGCGCCGGTGGTGCCCTGTCTGCACTGGCCGGCCTTCCTGGAGCGGGGTGCGGCCGCGCCGCCGCCGCCGTTGCCGGCCGGGGGGCCGCAGCGGCTCGCCACCTTGCTCTACACCTCCGGCACCACCGGCCGGCCCAAGGGGGTTCCGCTCACCCACGCCAACCTGCTGCATCAGCTGCGCACCCTCGGGGTGGCGGTGATCCCCCAGCCGGGCGACCGGGCGCTCAGCGTGCTGCCGATCTGGCACACCTACGAGCGCACGGCGGAATACTTCCTGCTCTCCTGCGGCTGCCGGCAGAGCTACACCACGATCCGGCACCTGCGCAGCGATCTGCAACGGGTGAAGCCGGTCTACATGATCAGCGTGCCTCGGCTGTGGGAGGCGCTGCTGGCCGGCTTCGAGGACGCCCTGGCGGCGATGCCCGCCAGCCGCCGTTCGCTGATCGAGGGGGCCCTGCGGCTCAGTCGCCGCCACTGCGAGAGCCGCCGCCGGGCCCGGGACCTGACCCTCACAGCCCAGTCCTCCGCCGATCGCCTGGCGGCCGCCGCCCTGGCCCTGGCCACCTGGGCGCCCCACGCCCTGGCCTCGCGCCTGCTGTGGCCCAAGGTGCGTCAGCAGCTCTCGGGCGGCGCGATGCGCACCGCGATCAGCGGTGGCGGCGCCCTGGCCCTGCATGTGGACGGCTTCTTCGAGGCGATCGGCATCGAGCTGCTGGTGGGCTACGGCCTCACCGAGACCAGCCCGGTGCTGGCCTGCCGCCGCCCCTGGCGCAACCGCCGCGGCAGCACCGGCCAGCCCCTGCCGGACACCTCGCTGCGGATCGTCGATGCCGAGAGCGGCATGCCCCTCGGCTGGGGGGAGCGGGGCCGCGTGCTGGCCCGCGGCCCCCAGGTGATGGACGGTTACTTCCGCAAGCCGGAGGCCACGGCCGCCGTGCTCGATGGCGAGGGCTGGTTCGACACCGGCGATCTGGGGCATCTGCTGCCCGACGGCACCCTGGTGCTCACCGGCCGGGCGAAGGACACCATCGTGCTCAGCAACGGCGAGAACATCGAGCCCGGTCCGCTGGAGGAACTGCTTGTGGCCCACCCGCTGGTGGAGCAGGTGATGCTGGTGGGCCAGGACCGGCGCCAGCTCGGGGCGCTGGTGGTGCCGCGGGCCGAACCGCTGGCGGCCTTCGCCGCCGGTCTCGGCGTTCCGGCTCCGGTGGAGGGGGGCGAGCCCGATCCCGCCCTGCTGCGGGCGCTCAAGAGCGAATTCAACAGACTTCTGGCGGCCCGCTCCGGCTCCCGCGCCGATGAGCGGCTGGCCGGGGTGGCGCTGGTGGCCCCGTTCACGATCGACAACGGCCTGCTCACCCAGACCCTCAAGCAGCGCCGCGACCGCATCAGCGACCGCGACGCCGCGGCGATCGAGGCGATCTACGCCGGCTGAGGCACGCCGGCCCGGTCTCGGTTGACCCGCGGCCGACGGGCTGACAGCCTGAACGTTCCTGTCGTCCTCCCATGTCCGAAGGCCAAGCGCTGACCATCAAGCGCACCATCACCGTGCGGGCGGTGGTGACCCCCCGCTGGAAGGAGGACGCCGAGCGCGAGCTCAGCGCCGCCGTGAGCAACACCGACCAGCAGCTGGCCCAGCTGGAGCAGGAGGGCCAGCAGCTCATCGACGAGATCCGTCGCCAGAGCATGAATCCGCTCGATCCCCGCGTGCAGGAGCAGGTGGGTTCGGTGCAGCAGCAGGTGGCCGCCAAGCGCGCCGAGCTGGAGGAGCAGAAGCGCACCCTGATCGAGCAGCAGCGCCAGGTGCGCGAGCTGCAGATGGAGCAGATCGTCGATCAGGGCCAGATCGAGGGGGCCTGCAAGGTGAAGGTGGGCGACAACCTGGTCGAGAAGCTGCAGGTGGCCGTGCTGGTGCGCGACGGGGTGATCGAGTCGATCGAGGGGGGCTGAACCCCACGCCAGGCCCCGGCCGTCACCGGCTGGGGCAGACGTAAACTCCCGGTTCCGGCTGCTAGGGACCAGGACTTTGGCGACCCACGAAATCTTCATGCCCGCCCTGAGCTCCACGATGACGGAGGGCAAGATCGTGGAGTGGCTCAAGAAACCCGGCGATCGGGTCGAGCGGGGGGAGTCGGTGCTGGTCGTCGAATCCGACAAGGCCGACATGGACGTGGAGTCCTTCAACGAGGGGTTCCTGGCCGCGGTGCTGATGCCGGCCGGCGGCACGGCGCCGGTGGGTGAAACCATCGGCCTGATCGTCGAGAGCGAGGCCGAGATCGCCGCGGCCCAGGCCGCCGCCCCGGCCGCTCCGGCCGCGGCGCAGGCCCCGGCTCCGGCGGCTCCCGCTCCCGCGGCGGCACCGGTGGCCGCCGCCCCGCCGCAACCCGCGCCAGCTCCGGTTCCTGCCCCCACCCCCGCGCCGGTGGCGGCCCCGGCCCCTGCGGCCGCCGCCCCTGCTGCCGCCGACGGTCGGCTGGTGGCCACCCCCCGGGCCCGCAAGCTGGCCCGCCAGCTCGGCGTGGCGCTCGAGGCCCTGCGCGGCAGCGGCCCCCATGGCCGGATCCAGGCCGAGGACGTGGAGAGGGCCGCCGGCCAGCCGGTGAGCGTGCCGCGGGTGGCCGAAGGCACCGCCGCCGCCGTGGCCGCCCCTGCGGCCGCCGCCAATGGCCACGGTGCGTCCGCTCCGGCTCCCGCCCCGGCGGGTCAGGCCTTCGGCCGGCCTGGGGAAAGCGTGCCCTACAACACGCTCCAGGCGGCGGTGGTCCGCAACATGAACGCCAGCCTGGCGGTGCCCTGCTTCCGGGTCGGCTACACGATCACCACCGACCGGCTCGATGCCTTCTACAAGCAGGTGAAGGGCAAGGGCGTCACGATGACGGCCCTGCTGGCCAAGGCCGTGGGTGTGGTGCTGGCCCGCCATCCCCAGGTGAACGCCGCCGCCACCGAGAAGGGCATGAGCTATCCCGCCGCCGTGAACGTGGCGGTGGCGGTGGCCATGGACGACGGTGGGCTGATCACCCCGGTGCTCGCCGCCGCCGACCGCACCGACCTCTACTCGCTCTCGCGCAGCTGGGCCGATCTGGTGGCCCGCTCCCGCAGCAAGCAGCTCAAGCCGGAGGAGTACAGCACCGGCACCTTCACCCTCTCGAATCTGGGGATGTTCGGGGTCGACCGCTTCGATGCGGTGCTGCCCCCGGGCACCGGCGCCATCCTGGCCGTGGCCGCGTCACGCCCCACCGTGGTGGCCAACGCCGACGGCTCGATCGCCGTGAAGCGCCAGATGCAGGTGAACCTCACCGCCGATCACCGCGTCATCTACGGCACCCACGCCGCCGCCTTCCTCAAGGACCTGGCCCAGCTGATCGAGACCAACCCCGAGAGCCTGGCGCTCTGAAGGGATGAGCGCCCTCGAGGTTGACCAGGCCGCCGATCCGGCCTGCCTGCCGGGCTCCGACCTCCGGCTGTCGAGCTACGACTTCGAGCTGCCCGAGTCGTTCATCGCCCAGCGCCCCGTGGAACCCCGCCATGGGGCCCGGCTGCTGGCGGTGGAGCCCGCAGCCGGAGCCCGCCACCTCACGGTTTGGCAGCTGCAGCAGGAGCTGCGTCCCGGTGATCTGATCGTGGTCAACGACACCCGGGTGCTCAAGGCCCGGCTGCAGGCCCGCCGGCCCAGCGGCGGCGAGGTGGAGCTGCTGGTGCTGCAGCCCTGGACGAGCGATGCCGCCCGCGGGGTTGATCCCGGCTGCTGGCTCTGCCTGGCCCGGCCGGCCCGGCGCCTGCGACCCGGTGAACGGTTGCTGCTGGACGCGCCGGGCCAGCCGCCCCTGCCGGTGGAGGTGGTGGCGATCGATGAGGGCAGCGGCGGCCGGGTGGTGCGTTTCCCGCCCGAGTGCAGCAGCGCCGAGACGATCGAGCGGCTGCTGGCCCGCTACGGCGAGATCCCTTTGCCCCCCTACATCCACGAGCACGGCCCCGACGACGACAGTCGTTACCAGACCCGCTATGCAGCTCGCCCCGGCGCGGTGGCGGCGCCGACGGCGGGCCTGCACTTCAGTGATGAACTGCTGGCGGCCCTGGCCGAGCGGGGGGTGGAGCGAGCCACCGTGACCCTCCATGTGGGCCTGGGCACCTTCCGGCCGGTGGACACCGAAGACCTCTCCGCCCTCGAACTGCACAGCGAGTGGGTGGAGGTGAGTCCGGAGCTGGTGGCGGCGGTGCAGGCCTGCCGGGATCGCGGCGGCCGGGTGATCGCCATCGGCACCACCAGCGTGCGCAGCCTCGAAGGGGTGGCCGCCCTGAACGGCGGCACGCTGGCGCCCCACCGCGGGCCGGTGGATCTGGTGATCCAGCCCGGTTTCCGCTTCCAGGTGGTGCAGGGCCTGCTCACCAACTTCCACCTGCCCAGGAGTTCGCTGCTGCTGCTGGTGAGCGCCCTGATCGGCAGGCAGCGGCTCCTGGATCTCTATGAGGAAGCCAAGGCCGAGGGCTACCGCTTCTTCTCCTACGGCGACGCCATGTGGATTCCGCCCGAGGCGGTGCTGGAGGGGGCGCGGCCCTGAAGCAGGCCCTGGACCGGCCATGAAAAAGCCCCCGCCGTGGGGCGGGGGCGAGGCCGATCACGGCTGACGCCCGACTCAGGCGGCGGCCAGGTTGGCGGCCACGAAATCCCAGTTCACCAGCTTGTCGAGGAAGGTGCTGATGTAATCGGGGCGGCGGTTCTGGTAGTCGAGGTAGTAGGCGTGCTCCCAGACGTCCATGGTGAGCAGGGCCTTCTGCCCGTGGGCCAGGGGCAGGTCGGCGTTGCCGGTCTTGGTGATCTTGAGGGTGCCGCCGTCGAGCACCAGCCAGGCCCAGCCGCTGCCGAACTGGGTGGCGCCGGCGGCCTTGAAGGCTTCCACGAACTTGTCGAAACCGCCCAGATCGGCATCGATCTTGGCGGCCAGCTCGCCGCTGGGAGCACCGCCGCCGCCGGGCTTGATGCCCTGCCAGTAGAAGGTGTGGTTCCACACCTGGGCGGCGTTGTTGAAGATGCCGGCCTTGGCGGCGTCACCGGCCACCGCCAGGATCGTGTCTTCCAGGCTCTTGCCCTCCAGCTCGGTGCCGGCCACCAGGTTGTTGAGGTTGGTCACGTAGGCGGCGTGGTGCTTGCCGTAGTGGAACTCGAGCGTCTGCCGGGAGATGTGGGGTTCGAGCGCGTCGAGGTCGTAGGGAAGCGGGGGCAGCTGATGGGCCATGGGAGAGGAGAAAAGAACGGTGGAGGAGACGGGATCGTCGATCGGTTCGGAGATCGGTTCCGAGCGCAGCGCTCGGCTGGGATCACTCGGATGACGCTGTTCGGCCGGTGTCGCTTGGATTGTGCCGCTCGGACGGAATCGGAAGGCCGGGCTCTCCGCGGGGCCGATCCTAACGAGTGGAACCGGCCGGATCGCCGCAGCTGCCCGAGGCCCGGGCCTCAGCCGCCGACCCGCAGCAGCTCCACTTCGAACACCAGCGTGGCGTTGGGGGGGATCACACCACCGGCACCGCGCTCGCCGTAGGCCAGGTCGGGAGGGATCACCAGCTTGCGCTTGCCCCCCACCTTCATGCCCGCCACGCCCTCATCCCAGCCCTTGATCACCCGGCCGGCCCCGAGGGGGAAGGCGAAGGGCTGGTTGCGGCCGTAGCTGCTGTCGAACTCGCGGCCGTCGGTGAGCGTGCCGCGGTAGTTCACGAGCACCGTCTGCCCGCTCACGGCTTCGGCACCGTCGCCGATCACCAGATCGGTGATGCGCAGTCCGCTGGGGGTGATCCGTTCCTTGGGGGTCACCAGTTCGCCGCCCAGGCCGGCGGCCTGGGCGAGGGTGCCGTCGTCGCTGCCGCCGGAGGGCGGGCTGTCAGGGGCCATGGCGAAGAGTGTGGGGTTGGAATCGTCGGGATCGAGCTCGAAGCGGCCGCCGGCCGGCGCCGCCTCGCGGGCCGGAGTGGCCTGGCGCACCACCGCCGGCGCGGGCGCCTCGGCGGCGGCTCCGGGAGCGGCCTGCACGGTGCTGGGGGCCACCAGCTGACTCACGAAGGCCAGCAGCAGGAAGGCGACGCAGACGGTGGTGCTGATCAGGATGTCGCGCATGGGTGCGGGGCGGCCCGGCGGCAGGGTGCAGTTCCGGATTCTGCCAGCGGCGCTCCCGGCCACCGGCATGCTTCCTCGGGTTGGCTCAATCGGGTGAACTCAGTCGGGCACTTCGCCGGCCTCGCGGCGGCTGCGCAGCTGCTGCTCCAGCCGGTCGATCCGGCCGCGCAGTTCATCCACCTCCCGCTGACGGGCCAGACCCACGTCCTGGAGGAAGTGGTCGATGTTGCGCTCCATCGTGCGTTCGGTCTGCTTCTCCAGCTCGGGGTTCTCGCCGCGCAGCGAGCGCATCACGTCGTCGACGAGCTGGGTGGCCTGGCCGGGATCGAGCCGGCCGCTGCTCACCCAGTCCTGGGTGACGCTGCGCAGTCGGTCGGCCAGCAGCGAGCTGGTGCCCAGCCCCCGCAGGATCAGCTGTTGGAGAAAATTGTCCCGGTCCATGACGCGTGGTGGCGATGTGACGGTGGGCCGCCGGAGGGGTCTGCCTGGATGATGTCGGCCTGAGGGGGGTTCGCACCATGGGGGATGACCGGCGCAGGCGCTGGGTGGGCGCGCCGCCGGCCGCAGTCCTCGGCGGTGTGCTGGCGGGCCTGGCCCTGCCGCCGCTGGGCTGGCCGCCGCTGCTCTGGCTGGCCCTGGTGCCGCTCTGGGCGGCGGGTCCCCGGGCGGCGGCGCTGTGGGCGGCGGCGGCGGTGCTGGTGAGCCACCGCTGGCTGCTGTGGCTGCACCCGCTCGACTGGGTGGGCGTGCCCCTGCCGCTGAGCCTGCCGATCTGCCTCCTCCTCTGGCTGGGCTGCGGACTGGCCGGCGCCCTGCTGGTGGGCGGCTGGAGCCTGCTGGTGAGCCGCCTGGGGCCGAGGCACGTCGGCACCGCCCTGCTCGGGGCCGGCCTCTGGGGCCTGGCGGAGGTGCTGCTTTCGAGCGGCCCCCTCTTCTGGATCGGGCTGGGGGTGGCGCCGCTGCCGGGCGACCGGGCCCTGGCCGGGGTGGCCGCCCTCGGCGGCGCGGGTCTGGTGGCGGCCCTGCAACTGCTGCTCGGCTGGTTCCTGTGGCGGGCGCTGCTGGTCGATGGCGGCCGGCGGGGCTGGTGGCTGGCGGCGGGGCTGGCGGCCGTGGTGGTGATCCATGGCGTCGGCTGGGCCCAGCTGCGGCCGGAGCAGGCCGAACGGGGCCCGCCGCTGCGGCCCCTGGTGCTCCAGCCTGCGATCCCCACCCGGGAGAAGTTCGAGCCGGCCCGCCAACGGCGGTTGCTGGAGCGGCTCGCGGCGGCGCGGGGGGAGGCGGCCGAGCGCGGGGTGGGCCCCCTGCTCCTGCCGGAGGGATCGCTGGTGCTCGCCCAGCCGTTGCCCAGCCGGGAGCCGGTGGAGGTGCTCAGCGGCGGGTTCCGCCAGGCGGGGGAAGAGGTGCGCAGCGCCGTGCTGCGCTTCGGCCCGGGGGATGTACGGCCCATCGGCTGGGTCGACAAGGTGCGCGTGGTGCCGCTCGGTGAATGGGTGCCCTTCGCGCGGCTGTGGCGCTGGAGCGGGCTCTCGGCGGTGGGCGGCATCGAACCCGGAGCGCCATCGCGGCTGCTGCTCCGGCCCGGCGGCCCGGTGGGGGTGGCCATCTGCTACGAGCTCTCCGATGGCCGGGCCCTGGCGGCCGCGGTACGCGACGGGGCCGGCTGGCTGATGGCCAGCGCCAATCTCGATCCGTACCCGCGTCAGTTGCAGGAGCAGTTCGCGGCCCTGGCACGGCTGCGGGCGATCGAAACCGGCCGATGGCTGGTGAGCTCCGCCAACACCGGGCCGAGCCTGGTGGCCGATGGCCAGGGCAGGGTGCGGCAGGAGCTGCCGAGGGGCCGGCCGGCCAGCGGGGTGCTGCAGCTGGAGATCCTGCGTGATTTCACCCCCTACACCCGCTGGGGGGAGGCTCCCCTGCTGCTGATGAGCGGCGGTGGGCTGATGCTCCGCCTGCTCCGTCCGACGCTCTGAGCGCAGCCTTCACGCACCGGCGCCGCTGGTGGTTCGTCCGCGACAGAGAGCAGGGGTCGCACAATCGTGCGCTGAATCACTCTGGACAGGCGCCCATGATTCAGTAGCTTGAATGCGAACGTTGCAACTTTTGCCATGCTGACCGGTGCGGAACTCCTGGCCAAGGTCAAGGAGATGGGTGATGCGAACAAGTCGGATCTGGTGCGGGCCGCCGGCTACGTGAGCACCAAGAAGGACGGCAGCGAACGGCTCAACTTCACCGCCTTCTATGAGGCCTTGCTCGAGGCCAAGGGCGTGAGCCTCGGTTCCTCCAGCTCCGGCACCGCCGCCGGCAAGGGAGGGCGCAAGCTCAGCTACATCGCCACGGTGCAGGGCAATGGCAACCTTCTGGTGGGGAAGGCCTACACCGCGCTCCTGGATCTCAAGCCCGGCGACGAGTTCGAGCTCAAGATCGGCCGCAAGCAGATCCGGCTGGTGCCCGTCGGCGCTGAGGACGAAGGCGAGGATTGAGCCGCTCCCGGCGCCGCCTCCATGACCGCCCGTGACGATCTGCTCGAAGCCCTGGCCCGTCCGGGCCTTCGTTCCGATGGCCAGATCCGTGACCTGATCGAGAACCTGGAGCGCACGCAGCCGGCGGATCTCAACCGTGAGAGCCACCTGCTGCGGGGGGTGTGGGAGCTGCGCTGGAGCAGCAGCCGGGCTCCCTATCTGCTGGTGGCTCCGTGGCTTGAGAACCTTCAGGTTCTCGATCCCGACCATGGCGCCGGCATGAATCTGCTGCGCTTCGCCGGTCCACTCGGCCCGCTCGCCGGCATCAGCGTGGAAGCGGCGATCGCGGTGGCCGGCCCCCAGCGGGTCACCGTGGCGTTCCGTCGCGGCGGCTGGATCGGTCCGCGCTTCGGGGATCGACGCCTGGAACTGCTGCGCAGCGTGCGCCAGAGCTATCCCGCCTGGCTGGATATCACGGTGCTCGATGAAGCACTGCGCGTCTGCCGCGGCAATGCCGGCACGCTCTTTGCCCTGCGGCGGCGGCCGGAACTCAGCCCGGAGGCGTTCCTGCCGCCCTGCTCCGCCAGCACTTGATCACCGCGACAGGGGCCGGTGCTGGCCAGCGTGCCGCGCCCGTGGCACCGTGTCGCCAGCACGTGGCCCCATGACCCGGTTTCCCGACCTGCCTCCAGAGGTGGTTCTGATGGAGCCCCACCGTTTCGAGGATGTGCTGCCGGCCGTGCAGGCGGTGCGGGAACGCAAGACGGTTGTGCTCAACTTCGCCTCGATGCCGCCCGAGGAGGCGCAGAGGGCTGCCGACTTCGTTTCGGGCGGCGTGTTCGCGCTCGACGGTCAGCAGGAACGGCTCGGCGAGATGGTCTTCCTGTTCGCGCCCTGTGGGGTGGAGGTCACCCGGGAGGGGCCTTGAGGTCGGCCCCGAGCCAGGTGCTGGCGTAACGGCCCAGATCCTCGATCCCCTCCACCGCCTCGAGGGCCCCGTCTGCGCCCTCCTGCCGGCCGGCCACCATCAGGAAGGCCGATCCTTCATGGTTGCCGCCACGGCCGGTGGCGAGCCGGGCTTCGATGCGGCCCAGCGTCGGCGACACGATGGCCGTGGCCGGCTCCGCCGGTGCCCAGATGGCACAGAGATCGGGCAGGCGGTGCGCCAGGGGGCCCGGGAACAGCTCCGGCAGACGACGCAGCTGCCCGATCAGTGGGCCGTCGCCGTCGGCGACCCGGATGCTGAGCAGCTCCCGCTCCAGGAAGGTCAGGAAGGCCGGCACCTCGGCGGGAGCCAGGCAGCCCTCCCGCTCCCGGCCCTGCAGGTTGAGTCGGATGTAGCCCTCCCCGCCGCCGAGGGCGGGGAAGGCCGGTGTCCGCCGCCAGTCGAGGCCTCCGGTCATCGCACGGTTCACCACCCAGTCCTGCACCGTCTCACCCAGCAGGTGGACGGCCCGGTACTGGAGGTCGAAGGGCAGGGTGCGGCGCAGGGCGCCGACCGGATTGAAGCCCCGCGATTCCCGTGGACTCGGAGCGTCCTGACCGAGCCAGCGGGCATTGAGCCGCGAGAGGATCGGGGCCAGGAAGTGGTCCTGGGCCCGGTTCGGCTCCATGCCGTGCAACGCCATCACCACGATCTGGGTGTGGCCGTCGTCGAAGCGTTCGATCAGCCGGCCGAGCTGATGGTCGGCCTCCAGCGTCACCGCCAGCAGGGAGTCCGGTTCGGCTTCGGAGGCGAAGTCGGCCTCGATCGGCCAGGCGTTGTGCCCGGCCCGGTGGAGTTCGTAGAAGCCCGCCAGCAGGAACCGCCAGGAATGGGTGTCGGCCAGCCACAGCAGCGCGTCGGCCTTCGCCCGCAGGGAGCGGATCAGGGCATCCCGGATGGCCCGCAGGCGCCGACGGCCCTTGGGGACCGGTACCTCCGGCCCGATGGGGCGTCGCCCGAAGCGGCGCTCCAGCTGGGCGAGCAGCCGGGGTGGCTGGGAGAACGCCTGGCCGGAACTCTGGTACGACCAGTTGATGACCTCGGTGCATGGCACGGCGGCGGCGGGGTGCACGTGGGCGGCATCCAGCACCAGACAGGGGATGCCTTGCCGCGCCATCGCGTACCAGAAGGGCTCGCCGGCGGAGCCGGAGAACCATCCCCCCCGATCGGTGCGGCGGAACCCCATGCTCGCGGCATCCCACTGCATGGGGAAGTACTCGCCGTGTTCCCCCGGCAGGGTGCCCTGCACGAAGGTGGGCCAGACGCTGGCACTGGCCACGGTCGCCGGCGAGCGCAGGGAGCGCGGCGGGCTCTGCGAGAGCAGCCGGTCGAACTGGGGGAGGTGCTGCCTGTGCGCCTGGACGAAGTCGAGACTGAGGGCATCGAGCACCAGATAGACGAGTCGGTTCGCCATCGGGCGCTCCGCTGGGTCCCCAGCCTGGCTGCGGTGGGCCGCCGCAGGTGCGGCTTACCGGCGACAGTCACCCAGCCGATCTTCGTAACGTCTTGTTACGTCACCGGTCGTTCATGTCCGAATCCCTCTCCCTCAGTCGCGAGTTCACCGTGGCGGCCCACTCGCGCGCCATCGATGCCTGCACCGACATCGAGGAGCTGCGCCGGGTCGCCAAGACCCTGCTGCGTGCCTGGCAGATCCAGTCGCAGTTCAGCCAGCAGTACGGAGCCGAGGCCCTCGGGCTGCGCTCCGGCGAGCCGCGCGGTGGCCGCCCCTGAGGC
>CALRKZ020000005.1:0-183714 GCA_943368365.1 Mesorhizobium carmichaelinearum | reverse complement strand
GGGCGGCGATCCGGCCCCGGCGGATCGCCGCCGACTATGGACGGCTGCTGGCCGATCCCCGGTTCCTGCTGCCGGCGGCCCTCTGCACGCTCGCCACCGGGATGATCGCCCTCTACGACACGGTGAGCCCCTTCGATCTCGAAACCGGGCTGGGGCTGAGCCGCACCGCCTTCGGCGATCTCTCGCTGAGCCTCACCGGCGCCTACCTGGTGGGAGCGATCGTGGTGAACCGCGGGGTGGTGCGGCTGGGCCAGGCGCGCCTGCTCGGCCTGGGCGCCGCCTGCGCCCTGGCCGGCGCGGCGGCGATGCTGCTGGCCGCCCTGGCGGGATGGTTCAGCGTCGGCACCGTGCTGCTGCCGATGCTGCCGGTGGTGGTGGGCGGCGGCCTGATGATCCCCATCGGTCTGGCGATGCCGATGCAGGCGTTTCCCGAACGGGCCGGCGCGGCCTCAGCCCTCACGGGCTTCCTGCAGCAGGAGGGCTCCGGCCTGTTCGTGGCTCTGGGCGCCCGGCTGCCGGCCGAGCGGCTTCTGCCGCTGGCGGCGTCGCTGCTGGCGATCGCCCTGATCCTGGCGATGGTGGTGGGGCTCTACCGGACGCGCCTGCGGCGGCCGGCCGAGGCCGGAGGCCGCTGAGCATGGACAGGAGGTTCAGCACGCTGCTCGGCTGGCTGCTCAGCCTGGTGGTGGCCGGCGTGCTGATCGGCGCGGCCGAATGGCCCTATCAATGGCTCTCGGAGGCGGGCTTCCGGCTGCAGGCGCTCTGGCCCCTGGGCGGCGACGCGCCCCTGCCGGCCCTGCTGCCGGCCCTGACCCTGGCGGGCACGGCCCTGTTCCTGGCTCTGGCCTGGGGCCCGCTGGCGGCGGGCCGCGGCGGCGGGATCACGGGCATCCTGGCGCTGCAGGACGGACGCGCGAGTGCCCTGGAGGAGCGGGCGCTGGCGAGCCTGGCGCTGCGGCGGCAGCTGGCGCGGCTGCCGCTGGTGGCCCTCACCCACCTGGCGGGGCTGAGCGTGGGCACCGAATCCCCGTCCGCCGCCCTCGGGGCCTCGCTCCTGCTGGCGCTGCGGGGGCGGCTGGCACCGCTGCGGACGCTGCCCCCGGCGCTGCTGGCGGCCATCGGCGGCGGCGCCGGCCTGGGGGCGGCGTTCCGCTCCCCCCTGCTGGGGGCGGCCTACGCCCTGGAGGAACTGAGCGCCGAGAAGGGCTTCGCCCTGGTGACCCCCACCCTGGCCCTGGCCGGCATCGGCACGCTGCTCCACTCCGGGTTGGGGGCGCCGGCGCGCCTGCCCGGAGGGCAGCCCGCCACCCTGGAGCCGGCCCTGCTGCCCCTGGCGGCGGTGGTGGTGGTGGTGGCCGGCCTGGGGGGGGTGCTGCTGGCGCGGGGGCTGCCGCCGCTGGCCGGCCGGCTCGGTGGTGTGCTGCGGCGGCGGCCGCTCCTGGCCGGAGCAGGCGTGAGCCTGGCCCTGGCGGCGCTGGCGGTGGTGAGCGGCGGGCTGAGCCTCAACGACGGCTCCCTCTCGCTGGGACCGGCCCTGCAGGGAGAGGGGAACACCATCTTGTGGTGGGCTGCCCTGCCCCGCCTGCTGGGGCCGCTGCTGAGCATCGCGATCGGCGCGCCGGGCGGGTTGATGCACGACAGCATGAGCCTCGGAGCGGTGCTGGTGGCGCCCTGGCTGGGGGACCTGCCGCCGGAGCAGCGGGCCGCCCTGGCGGGGGTGGCCGCGGCGGCGGCCTTCGCCGGCGCCTGCCGCACCCCGCTGTTCTGCGGCCTGTTCGTGTTCAGCCTGCAGAACGAGCCCAGCCTGCTGCCGCTGCTGCTCACCGGATCGGCCGGCGGCGCCGCCCTGGGCCGCTGGCTGGGGGGGATCACCTGGAACGAAAGCCAGCTGGACACGTTCCGTCGGGGCTGAACCCATGACAGACGCCGCGCCCGACTCCTGCTCCCGCCCCGATCCGACGCTGCCGGCGGCGGAGGCCTGCTGCCACCGGTTGGCCGGCGTGCTCTTCCCCTGGGATGTGACCCGCGCCCTGGAACTGGCCCTGCTCAAGACCTTCTGCCTGCCGTCGATCTCGACGCTGCTGGCGCGCACGGGCGAGTTCGAGCAGCGGCCCCGCAAGCGCTACGACGACACCGGCCTGATGGTGGCCGAGCTGCTGCGCCACGGCCTGGACAGCCCAGCGGGAGCCGCGGTGATCGCGCGGATGAACCGCATCCACGGCCACTACGCCATCACCAACGACGACTTCCTCTACGTGCTCTCCAGCTTCGTGGCGGAGCCGATCCGCTGGCTGGAGCGCTACGGCTGGCGGCCGCTCACCGCCGAGGAGCAGGGGCACCTGTTCCGCTTCTGGCAGGCGGTGGGGGAGCGGATGGGGATCCGGGACATTCCGGGCAGCCTGGCGGAGCTGCTGGCGCTCAACGAGCGGGTGGAGCGGGAGGCGTTCCGCTACGCGGCGAGCAACCGGCGGATCGCCGAGGCCACGCTGGGCATGCTGCTGGCCGACTGGCCGCCACCGCTGCGGCCCGCCCTGCGGCGGGTGCTGCAGGCCCTGCTCGCCGCCGACGTGGCCGGCAGCCTGGGCTGGCCCGCGGCACCGGGGGCTGTGCAGCGGCTGGTGCTGGCGGCCCTGCGCGGCCGCAGCCGGATCGCCGCCGCCTGGCTGCGGCTGCGGCGGCGCCTGGTGGGGGAGCCACCGCCGCGCTTCTACTCGATGCACCCCACGCCCAGCTACGGCAGCGCCTTCCGCCTGGAGCAGCTGGGCCCGCCTCCCCTGCTGCCGGACCTGAACCGCCCCGAGGAATCCTGAACCGGCCGGTGTCGACGATGTCGAAACGGGCGGGCGCCATCCGTCATGACGGTGGAGGGCCCCGAACGCCCTCCCCGATCCATCGCACCCCACCGATGCCTTACGCCGTTCTCATCTACGAAACCGAGCAGGACGTGGGCGACCGCCCCGGCCTGATGCCGGCCTACGCCGCCTACGCCCAGGCGCTGGAGGAGGCCGGTGCCCACCTGGGCGGCGAATGCCTCCATCCCACCCACACGGCCAGCACCGTGCGCCTGCGCGACGGGCAGCGCCAGGTGCAGGACGGGCCGTTCCCCGACACCAAGGAGCAGCTGGGGGGGTTCTTCCTGATCGACGTGCCGGATCTGGATGCCGCCCTGGAGTGGGCGGCCCGCTGTCCCGCTGCTGGCCGCTGCGCCGTGGAGGTGCGGCCGGTGCTGCGCATGGGGGAGGTCTGAATGGAGGCGAGCCGGGCGGCGGAGCTGGCCGCCCGCCAGTCGTACGGGAAGCTGGTGGCCTGGCTCACCGCCCGCTGCGGCGACCCGGCGGCGGCGGAAGACGCGCTGGCCGAGGCCTTCCTCGCCGCCCTGGCCGACTGGCCCCGCCGGGGCGTGCCGGAGCGGCCGGAGGCCTGGCTGCTGGTGACGGCGCGGCGGCGCTGGCTCGACGGCCATCGCCGCCGGCGCCTGCACGAACGGCTGCTGCCCCTGCTGGCCGGGGAGGAGGGGGCCATGCCGGCTGAACCGGTGGCGGGAAGCGGGGAGCCGGCCCGGATCCCCGACGATCGGCTGCGTCTCCTCTTCCTGTGCGCCCATCCGGCGATCGCGCCGTCGATGCAGGCGCCGCTGATGCTGCAGACGGTGCTGGGGCTCGATGCCGCCCGCATCGCCGCCGCCTTCCTGGTGGCGCCGGCCGCAATGGGGCAGCGGCTGGTGCGGGCCAAGGCCAAGATCCGCCTGGCCCGCATCCCCTTCGTGCTGCCGCCGGCCGCCGCGCTCCCCGGGCGGGTGGCGGCGGTGCACCAGGCGATCTACGCGGCCTACGGCTGCGGCTGGGAGGCCGCGGCCGGGGAGGCGCCCACGGCACCGGGCTCCGGCCTGGCGGAGGAGGCGGTGGTGCTGGCGCGTCTCTGCGCCGAACTGCTGCCCGACGAGGCGGAGAGCCTGGGGCTGCTGGCCCTGCTCCTGCACGGACAGGCCCGGCAGCGGGCGCGGCGTGACCCAAGGGGCGCCTACGTGCCGCTGCAGCAGCAGGACACCCGGCTCTGGTCAGGGCCGCTGCGGGAGGAGGCCGAGGCGACGCTGCGGCGGGCGGCGGCGCTGGGCCGCCTGGGCCGGTTCCAGCTGGAGGCCGCCATCCAGTCGGTGCATGCGCAGCGGGCGGTGAGCGGCACCACCGACTGGCCCGCCCTGCTGCGGCTCTACGAGGGTCTGAACCGGATCGCGCCGAGCGTGGGGGCGCGGCTGGGCCAGGCGGCGGCCGTGGCGGACGTGCGGGGCGCCGCCGCGGGGCTGGCCCTGCTGGACGCCTTGGCCGGCGAGGTCACCGTGGAGCGGCACCAGCCCTGGTGGGCCCTGCGCGCCCACCTGCTGGCCCGGGCTGGCCGGCAGGCGGAAGCGGCGGCGGCGTACGCGCGGGCGATCGCCCTCACGAGCGATGGGGCCGTGGCCCGCTTCCTGCAGGAGCGGGCGGCGACGGTCGAGGGATAGCGCGGCGGTGTTCAGCCGGGATCCAGCAGCGTCACCGGATCGCCCAGCGCCATGGGGCCGGGCGTGAGCACCGAGAGCCGGATGCCGGCCACCACCTTGTTGTGGCGGGCGGTGGCCCGCAGGATCTCGATCTCCTGCGGCACACCGCCCTGGGCCAGGGTGGTGACCACACAGCGGGGGCAGCCGTTGTCGACCCGCAGCACCAGACGGTCGCCGATCCGGAGGGTGTGGCCGATCCAGGCCTCCTCCACGAAACCCTCGGCACCGTCGGACGGACGGATCAGCAGGTTGGGACGGAAGCGCTCCACCGCGAAATCGAGCTGGGGCTCCAGCTGCCGCAACCGCTCCAGGGTGGCGGTGGTGAGGGCATGGATCGGGCAGGAATCGAAAAACGTGCCACTGGGGAGCACCAGTTCATTCACCACCTCCTGAAACTCCCGCTCCTTCACATCGGGCCAGTACTGATCGAGGCTGGCGCGCTCGGGGGCCTGATCGAGCAGGGTCACGGGGCGGCCGAGCAGGGCGGTGAGGCTCTCGCTCACCGCCGGATCGCTGCTCAGCAGTGGCGCCGGGCCGGCGGCCGACACACCGGCCTCCGGCCCGGCCACGGCGATCGACACCGCCGGCGCGGGCGCGGCGGGCTGCGGCGGGTCCACGAACGTGGCGCGGAAGCCCAGCAGAGCCTTCCAGACGAGCGGGTTCTTGGCGCTGGCCACCCGGCCGGTGGCGTGATCCCAGAGGGCGTAGGCACGGTCGCCGCAGACGCCGCGCTCGGTGACGGCCACCCCCTCGAGCCTCTCCCCCAGCATCGACTTCACCGGATAGCGCCACAGCGCCTCCACCTCGCCGACGATCCGCTCGGTCATCCGATCCCCCGGCCCGCGGCCGTCGCGCTGCACGGCCCATCCAAGGCGGCCGCCGCGCTTCGCACCGTTCAGCCCACACCATCCGGCCGGCCACTCAGGCGCCCAGACGCAGCAGCTTCAGACCGGCCACGACGAGCACCAGCGCCAGCAGCCAGCGGATCGCGGCCACCGGCAGATGGCGGCTGCCGAGCCGGGCTCCCACGCCGCCGGCCACCACCACGACCGCCAGCAGGGGCCACAGCGGACCCGGCAGCGGCGGACCCTCCCGCCCCAGCCGTCCGAGCAGCAACCCGGCCAGACCGGCCAGGGAATTGACCAGGATGAACAGCGCCGACACCGCCCCCGCCTGGCGTGTGGTGCACCAGCCGCGCAGGAGCAGCAACGGCGTGAGGAAGATGCCACCGCCGGTGCCGGTGAGGCCGGCGAGCAGACCCAGCGCGCCGCCACTGAGCAGCAGCACGGCCGGCCGCGGCTCGCGCAGGGAGAGGGGATCGCGGGGCTGGCTGAGGAAGCGCAGGGCTGAAGCCAGCAGCACCAGGCCCACCAGCCGCTGGAACCAGACGACGGGCAGATCGATGGCACCACCCAGGAAGGCCATCGGCACCGACAGCAGCCCCACCGGCCAGAAGGTGCGCCAGCGCAGGTGGCCGGCGCGGGCGAACTGCCAGCTGCCCAGGCTCGCCACCGCCACGTTCAGCACCAGGGCGGTGGGCTTGATCACCACCGGATCCAGGCCGGCCAGGGCCAGCACGGCGATGTAGCCCGAGGCTCCGGCATGGCCGACGCAGGCGTAGAGCAACGCCACCAGGGCCAGGGCGGCGAGCAGGAGCGGATCGGCCAGGAACGGCACCGATCAACCGGGCGGCGGCGGCGCCGACACGACGGCGCGATCGGGCGACTCGCGCAGCCGCGGCAGCAGCTGCACCAGGTTGCAGGGGCGGGTGGCGCCGTCGAGCTGGGCGCGGATCAGCCGGTCCCAGGCGGTGGACACCGCATCGAGCGAGCCGGGCAGCACGAAGATCACGGTGCCGTTGGCCACGCCCGCGAGGGCCCGGCTCTGCAGGGTGCTGGTGCCGATCGATTCGAAGGAGAGCACGCGGAAGAGCTCACCGAAGCCCTCGATCGACTTGTCGAGCAGGGGCGCCACGGCCTCGGGGCTGCCGTCGCGGCCGGTGAGGCCGGTGCCGCCGGTGCTGAGCACCACCTGCACGGCGGGATCGGCGATCCAGGCGCTCACCACGGCGCGGATGGCGTAACGGTCGTCGGGCACCAGCCGGCGCTCGATCAGCCGGTGGCCCGCCGCCTCCAGCCGCTCCAGCAGGGCATCCCCGGAGGGATCGCCGCTGGAGGGATCGGCGCTGCGCCGGTCGGACACCGTGAGCAGGGCGATGGCGAGGCTCAAGGCCGGAGCGCGGCAGGATGCCCATTGTGAATGGGCCAGCACGATGGGCCAGCGCCACGCCGCCCTCAGCGCGGAGCAGATCGCCTTCATCGGCGAGCAGAAGCTGTTCTTCGTGGGCACGGCCCTGGCCGAGGGGCACGTGAACGTGTCGCCCAAGGGAATGGACGCGCTGCGGGTGCTGGGGCCGCGGCGGCTGGTGTGGCTGAACCTCACCGGCAGCGGCAACGAGACCGCCGCCCACGTGCAGCGCCAGCCGCGCATCACCCTGATGTTCTGCGCCTTCGAGGACCAGCCGCAGATCCTGCGGGTGTACGGCAGCGCCCGGGCGGTGCACCCCGGCGAGGCGGAGTGGGAGGAGCTGGCGGCGCTGTTCCCGCCGCTGCCGGGGGCGCGGCAGGTGTTCGACGTGGCGATCGAGCTGGTGCAGACCTCCTGCGGCATGGCGGTGCCGCGCTATGCGTTCGTGGCCGAACGCCAGGACCTCAACCGCTGGGCGCTCCAGCAGGGCGAGGAGGGGCTGCGGCGCTACTGGTCGCGCAAGAACGCGCGCAGCCTCGATGGCCTGCCGACGGGCATCGGCGGGGCTGAGTGACTCAGGCCGCCACCGCCTCCACCACCGCGACCGGTGCTGGGGTGGGATGGATGGCGGTCAGGCGCAGGCCGGCGCGCTCCAGCAGGTGGGCGTACTCGGCGGGGGTGCGCTCCCGACCGCCCTCCGTCATCACGAGCATGTTGAGATCGAGCAGCTTGCCGGGGGCGGGCTCGTTGCCGGGGGGAATCACCTGCTCGAGGATCAGCAGCCGCCCGCCGGGAGCGAGGCCGGCGCGGATGTGGCCGAGGATCGTGAGGCAGGCGTCATCGCCCCAGTCGTGGAGGATGTGCTTGAGCAGGTAGGCGTCGCCGCCGGCCGGCACCGCGGCGAAGAAGTCGCCGCCGGCGACCTCGAAGCGTCCCGCCAGCTCGGGCGGCACCGCCACCGGCGCCACCACGGCCGGCTGATCGAAGAGGATGCCGCGCAGGTGGCCGTGGTGGCGCAGCACCGCCTGGAGCAGCTGGCCGCGGCCGCCGCCCACGTCGATCAGGTGCGTGACGCCGCTGAAGTCGTAGGTGGCCAGCAGGCCCTGGGTCTCGACGCGGGAGAAGTCGGTCATGGCGCCGTCGAAGATGGCGCCGCGCTGCGGGTTGTGGCCGTACCACGCGAAGACGGGTTCGCCGTAGTGGTGGCGGAAGGCGCTCTCGCCGGTGCGCACGCTGTGGAGCAGGTCGGTCCAGGCGTCGTAGTGCTCGCCGCCGAGCATGCGGGCGAACTGGCGCTGGGAGCCGGGATGGTCGCCCCGCAGCAGTTCCGCCAGGGGGGTGAGCACGAAGCGGCGCGGCTCGGTTTCGGCGAACAGGCCCAGGCTCGCCAGGCCCCGCAGCAGCCGGAACAGGGCGTCGGCATCGGCGCCGCAGCGGCCGGCGAGCTCCTCGGCCATCAGACCCTCGGGGCCGGCGGCGGCCAGATGGTCGGCGAGTTCCAGTTCGGCGGCCACGTGGATCATCTGGGTGACCCAGTTGCCGCTGGCGAGCTGCAGAAAGCGGCTAGTGAGATCCGCGCTGGGGTCCATGGAAGCGGGACGGGGCCCTGAAGGTCTACAGCTGGAGTCCGGGCAGCCGGCAGGGATGCCAGCGGCCTTCGGCCTTCTCGGCCACCAGCGGCGTGAGCGTGAGCCGCAGCGGGGTGCCGGCCGCCACGTCGACGCGGAGGGCGGAGTAGACGCGGCGCAGGGCGGAGCCGCGGCCGCTGCGGCCGAGGAACAGGCGGGAGCGGGCCACCACGCGCTCGGCGCCGGGCGGGCCCTCCAGCAGCTCGGGCCCCTCCGGCCGCTGGCGGCGAAGGCTGTAGCCGCTGCCGCCGCAGATCAGCCAGGGAATGCGGGCGTCGCCGTGGCCGGTGTCGCCGGTGGCGAGCAGCTCGAGGCAGTGGGCATGGCCGCTGAAGGCCAGATCGAGCAGGGGCCGGCCGGCCGGCAGGGGGCCGAGGGCGGCGGCGACGCGATCGAGCACGCGGCGCAGCTGGGCGCGCACGGCCAGGGTCTGACCCTGGTCCCACTTGCTGGCCTCGGTGACGTAGGGCGGATGGTGCAGCACCAGCAGCCGGCCCCGCACCGCCGGGTTGCGCCAGGAGGCGATCAGGGCCTCGGCGAACCAGTCGAGCTGGGCCTGATCGAGCTCCGGCGCCAGGCCGGCCCGCGCCGTGGCGCCACTGGCGAGCTGCTTGTCGATGTCGCGGATCTGCTCGTCGAGCTGCTCGGCCTTGGCGCCCCGATCGTCCTGTTCATCCTCATCGGCGACACCGGCCGCGAGGGTGCGCAGCAGGGCCGAGCGCTCGGCCTCGAGGGCCCGGCGGCGGCGGCGCAGGGCCTCGTCGCGGGCGGTGGCCTCGGCCGGGCCATCGGCCTCGGGGGGCAGGGGCTGGTTGAAGGTGTTGGAGTCGAGGGCGAACACGTCGACGCCGGCCCAGCGCACGGCGTAGTAGCGGTTGGGCAGGCGGGTGAAGCGGCCGGGGCGGTAGAGCAGGCAGCGGGCGCCGTCCACTACGGCGGTGCGGGTGCGATCGAGGTGGGCGCCGAGGCGGGGTTCGGGCACGGCGGCGAGCACGTCGAGGAAGGCGCGGGCCCAGGCCTGGCCCACGAAGGAGCCGTGCCAGCCCACGTCGAGGTCGATCCAGGCGCGCAGCAGCCGGCGCGGCGGCGCGGTGAGGCCGGCGAGCAGGGCGAGCGGCGCGGGGAGGTCGTAGTAGTCGTGGTTGCCGGGCACCGGCAGGAACGGCACCCGGAACACGAGCCGGTCGTAGCGGAGGCGGCGCCAGTCGTCGCCACCCACGATCCATTCGCGGTATGGGCGAATGAAGTTGTCGCGGTACTGCTCGCTGGAGCCCACCAGATACACGACGTCGCCGGTGTGCAGCAGGAAGCGGGCACCTGTGCCATGGGCGAGCAGCTGCTCGGCCACCTGGCGCTGGGGGCTGCTGCGGCGGTGGCGGCCGGTGCCGCTGTCGCCCAGCACGAGGAAGGAGAAGGCCTCGGGCGTGGCCGGATCCCCCTCGATCGCCAGCCGGCAGGGATCGATGCCGCGGGCCTGCAGCGCCGGGTGCCCCCAGCGCACCCGCGCCGCCATGCGGTGGATCTTGGTGGCGATGCCCGCCTCGGAGGCGAGGTTCACGGCGGCGGCAGCGGCGCGAACACCGTGAGGGCATCCGGCAGGCAGGTGAAGGTGACCGGGTCGGCCTCGAGGATCTCGCCGTCGATCACCAGCTTCTGGGGTGGATCGGTGGTGATCGTGATCCGCCGGGCGCGCAGGCAGAGCAGATCGGGATGGGTGGTGGGCGACTGCACCACGGCGGACGCCAGCAGGGAGGCCAGGGCGTTGAGCCCCTGCAGGCGGGTGGCGGGCGAGGCGATGGTCACCTCCAGCAGGCCGTCGTCGGGGATCACCTGGCCGAAGCCCTGGGCCAGCACGGAGGTGCCGGGCGCCACGTTGGCCACGGTGATGGCGGCGGCCTGCACCTCGGTCACGGCGCCGTCGATCTCGATGCGGGCCTGGAAGGGCTGCTGGGCCACCAGCTGCTGGGCGCCGGCGAGCACGTAGGCGAGCGGGCCGAGCATGGTCTTGAGCTCGCGCGTGGCCCGGTCCACCATCCCCGCCTCGAAGCCCAGGCCGGCCAGCAGGATCATCGGCACGTCGTTGCAGCGGGCCGCGTCCACCACGTGGGTGTGGCCGGCCAGGATCGTGTCGCAGGCGGCCACGAGGTCGGTGGGGATCCCCAGGGCCGCGGCGAAGGCATTGGCGGTGCCGCGGGGGATCACGCCGAGGGGGATGCCGGTGCCGGCCACCGCCCCCGCCACGGCCGACACGGTGCCGTCGCCGCCGCAGGCCACGATCATCACGTTGCCGGGTTCACCGGCCGGGCGGGCCTGCAGCAGATCGACCAGTTCGCGCGTCTGCTCGGCCGGATCGCTGCCGGGCCTGGTGAGCACCACGCTCACCAGCAGCTGGGGCTCGAGGATCGAGCGGATCAGGGCCAGCTCGGCGTTGGGATCCCCCTGGCCCGCCACCGGATTGAAGAGGAGGTAGGCCACCCGGCCATGGGCCATCCCACGCAGGACCAGCTCGGCGGTGGCGGGGTTGAGGGCCAGGGGCACCGCGGCCAGGTCGCAGGCGCGGATCAGCAGGCGGGCATCGGGCGCTGCCCCCGGCGGCGCTTCCGGATCGAGAAAGGCGATCACCGCCGCCACCTCACCGGCCAGCACCCGGGCGGCCACCTGGATGTCGCCCCCGGCGGCCAGGGCCGCGAGGGTGGTGACCTGCAGCGCCGCGGTGCGCGGATCGGCCTGGAGGCGGCGGGCCAGATCGGCGGTGGCGAGCAGGGGAAAGCTGGCCAGGAAGGGGCCATGGCGATCCAGCCAGTGCAGCAGCGCCTCAACGCGCGACGCGCTCGCCAGCAGCACCAGGGCATGGGCCATCACCGACCAGGCTAGGGGGACGTCGCCGCCGCAGTCCCATGGCCCGCCCCCAGCAGCGCCTGGCCGCCAACGCGGCAGGCCCGTTCTACGTGGATGCCACCTGCATCGACTGCGGCACCTGCTGGCAGTTCGATCCGGCCCACTTCGCCCCCACCGGCAGCACGTCGCACGTGTGGGCCCAGCCGCAGGACGAGGGCGAGATCCACGCGGCGCTCCTGGCGCTGCAGGCCTGCCCGGTGGCGGCGATCGGCACCACCAGGGAGCTGCTGGCGCAGACCCCGGCCGACGGCTTCCCGGCCCTGGTGACGGCCCTGCCCCAGGGGGAGGTGCACTATTGCGGCTGGGCCTCGCGCAAGAGCTTCGGGGCGAGCAGCTGGCTGATCACCCGGCGCGGGAGCGACGGCCGGCCGGACAACGTGCTGATCGATTCGCCGCGCTGGAGCGGGGCCCTGGCCCGCCGCATCGAGGCCTTGGGCGGCGTGAAGCGGATCCTGCTCAGCCACCGCGACGACGTGGCCGACCACGCCGCCTGGGCCGAGCGCTTCGGCGCCGAGCGCTGGATCCATGCCGCCGATGCCGACGCGGCCCCGGGGGCGGAGCACCGCTTCGAGGGGAGCGAACCCGTGGTGCTGGCCAACGACCTGCTGGTGCTGCCGGTGCCGGGCCACACGGCCGGCTCGGTGGCGGTGCTGTTCGCCGCTCAGGTGCTGTTCAGCGGCGACCATCTCTGGTGGGGCGTGGATCCGCCGGGGGTGGTGGCTTCACGGCGCTACTGCTGGTGGAACTGGGTGGAGCAGGTGCGCTCGGTGGAGCGGCTGCTCGATCACGACGTGCGCTGGCTGCTGCCCGGCCACGGCCGCTGGCATGCCTTCGCGCCAGGCGAATGGCGGCGTGAACTGGAGGCGACACTGGCGCGGGCTCGGGAGGGCCAAGGGCAGGGCGGGGAAGACTGAAGACGGCACCGCGGCTTTCACATGGTTCCCACATCAGGTCCCCGGCTGATGGATCGCTATCGGGAGGAACTGCAGGTGCGTCACTACGCCCGGCGGACCATCACCACCTACTCGCAGTGGGTGCGTCGCTTTCTGCGCTTTCACGGCATGCGGCATCCCCGGGAGTTGGGCGAGCAGGACATCAATGCCTTCCTGTCCCATCTAGCCACGGTGGCCCAGGTTAGTGCCTCCACGCAGAATCAGGCGCTGTCCGCCCTGCTGTTCCTCTACAGACAAGTTCTGGGGGGTGATGTGGGCAACCTGGAGGGGGTGGTGCGCGCACGGCAGCGCAAGCGCCTGCCCGTGGTGTTCACAGTGGCGGAGGTGAGGGCCGTGCTGCAACAGCTTGAGGGAACCGAGCACCTCGTGGCGCAGATGCTCTACGGCAGCGGTCTGCGGCTCATGGAAGCCCTGCGGCTTCGGGTCCAGGATGTGGACACCGAGGCCCGGCAACTGACCGTTCGCAGCGGGAAAGGCGACAAGGACCGTGTCACCGTGCTTCCAGCCAGCCTGGTGGAGCCGCTACAGAAGCATCTGCAGGCCGTGCGGCAGATCCACCGCGCAGACCTGGCCACAGGGTGGGGGAGGGTGATGCTGCCGATGGCACTGGCAAGGAAGTACCCGAATGCGGCAGCGGAATGGGGCTGGCAGTGGGTGTTTCCGCAGGCTCACCGCTGGCGTGACGCAACGACCAGAACAGAAGGCCGGCACCACGTCGATCCCAGCGTGATCCAGAAGGCCGTGAGACGGGCGATCCTGCGGGCCGGGATCAGCAAGCCGGCCAGTTGCCACACCTTCCGGCATTCGTTCGCCACTCACCTGCTGGAACGTGGACAGGACATCCGCACCATCCAGGAATTGCTTGGCCACAGCGACGTGAAGACCACGATGATCTATACGCATGTGCTGAATCGCGGCCCTTGTGGGGTGATGAGCCCGGTGGACCTTCTGTAGCGAGTCGAACCTCTGGATCTCGGACCCGCCCATGTCTCCGCAACCCAAGAGCAACGGCGACAAAAAACCTTGCGCTGGATGGAGTTCCAGGCCATAGTCAAGGCTTCGCAGGCGTCTTATACGGCCGGAGAGCCCCGAGCAGGATGGATACCGGACCCGCCGAAATACTGTTAGGGTTACAATACTTGGGTGCAAGCAATGTATGAGCTAATCAGACGTCTCCTCACTGAGGCTGCCGTACTTGCCAATATTGCAGCGCAAAAGCCAAGTGAGCCCTCAGTAATTATTGAAGAAGCTGAGAAAGTGGCAAAGAGTTGGTCACAGTCTTGGCTTGGCTATCATGCGGATGTTTACTATCGAGATCTAAATCCGCCGCCACCGGGAGCTGTATTCTCTAAGGAATGGGGGCTCATGGAGCGAGTTGGCCGGCTTGGATCAACGGGTGAATGGGTCATTGTAGACAGAGATCAGCTCCTTGCGCACATCTATGAGCGTGCCGGGGCTCCAGACCTTGATCGTCTCAAGCAAAAATGCGCAGATGGATCTCGAGAACTTGAGGAGCGCACATCTACAATTCTCAGTATTATAGCGGCCAATCGATTGCCTGATATTGATGGCTACTGCTCTCAGTTGTGTGAAGGCATATCAGGCATAAAACCATTCTCTGCTGCTGAAGTCATCAAGTGCATGTCTCCAAGTGGACAGCAGATGTCTAGAGATATCAATGCTATCAATGCAGGTTTCTGGACGCCGGCGCACATGGAGGCATACGCTGTTGCGCTTAGCCTGTTAAGTCCATTCGAGAAGGCGCAAGAGCTGAGCATCCAGGTCAAGCGACTTGCTCAGCATCTTGAGAACAAGCATAAAGCTTCAATAGAGTCTCACGGAATTGGTATTAACATCTTCATTGGCCATGGTCGCAGCCAGCAATGGCGTGAACTCAAAGACTTCATAACAGAAAGACTCAGGCTTCCGGTTGATGAGTTCAATCGCGTCCCAGTCGCTGGCATTACAAATATACAGCGCTTACAGCAGATGCTTGATCAAGCAGCGTTTGCATTCTTGGTGATGACAGCCGAAGATGAGACCAGCGAGGGTCGGCTACGGGCGCGACAGAATGTAATTCATGAAGTCGGCTTATTTCAAGGAAGGCTTGGATTTACAAAGGCAATAGTTCTACTTGAGGAAGAATGTGAGGATTTTTCTAACATCGCTGGCCTTGGCCAACTACGATACCCATGCGGAAGGATTAGCGCCGCATTTGAGCAGGTTCGTGAGGTTCTTGAAAGGGAGGGAGTTCTTGAGAAGTGAAGAATGCCTAACATCATCATTCACCCGACCCGATGCATGCGGCTTGGTTTTTCGCGAGGTTGACTGCGGGCGGGTGATGATGGGCGTTAGACCTAAACCCAGAGAGACCTAGATCACATAGCGCCAAAGTGCTTCAGCTTCAACAAGAATCACTAGATCTGTCAGGTTCTGTGACTGACCTATTGCGGAAGTTTGGTCATCGCGCGAAAGCTTAAACTCAGCGAATTCGAGTCATGGATCAATTCGGAGCATAGTGGGCGTGGCCCTCAGGAAAAGATACCTGAGTACCGAAAGGTAAAGGGTTCAGTGAAGTTTTAAAATCCATATCATAGTTGGTCCCCAGTCATCTTTCAAGACCCATCAGAAGGAGAGATGCACTCCTTCTGAGTTATTGGACAGACGATCGCCGAACTTGAGAGGATTGCATGCGACAAGGAGGCCACGTCTGGGCACATTCCGTTCCCTCAAGAAACTGAGCGTCAGCTTCGCAAGAGGCCAGGGCGTCTGGACCGACTATGCCAAGGAGATCCCGAGGCGAGGTCTCGCCCATCTTCAGGCCTAAGACCAGCTCATTGAAGCAACATGGCAGAAGCTGCGGCTGGCCTTGACCACAAGGTCGCCGCTTACTAGCATAAATAAGAGTTTTGATTATTGTTAAGCATTTTTGCTGTGCATTTTCCCTGTGCAGCGTCGCCGCCACTGAAACCGTGCCCGCCATAGCCCACTTCGCTTTCCTCCGATGTCCCTTGCCTTGCTCAATCGAGATCTTGCTCCCCAGGGGGTGCGTGCCTTTAGCCTGGAGCCAGGCGCAGCGCCGGCCAATAGCGATATGTTGGATGGGCTGACCCGATTCATCCCCACAGAGATTCTGGCACCTTATGTATCCCTCCTGTCCTTCGCCAACAGCAACGATACATTCTCGACCAAAACTATCTATTGGTGCTTTGTTGTTTTAACGCCGCTTCTGACTGTTTTCTTCCAATTCGCCAGCAGTGCGATGGATGAGATTCCCTGGCCTCCCTTGAAGGCGGTTGTCTGGCGCGCCCTGCTTGCTGCCGTTGCCTTCATAGTCTGGGGTTTGGCGCCACCACACAGCCCCTTTCAGGATGCGCTCGGTGGACCGGCTGTGGCAGGCATATCGGCAGTTCTGATCTCGCCAATCCTAACGGGCGCCGATGCCATCGGCGTGCGGCTGCTGAGGATACGCAAGAAGCAATGAACTACCCAATTGACCATGGCGATGAACCCCTCGCGGTCGAGTTACTGGATTTGCAAGGGGATTCGACGAGCGGCGATCGGCAAGCCCTGTTTGATCCCGCCACCAAGACCTACTTCTTCCCGACCACGCCCGAGATGCGTGTTGATCCGAGCCTCCTCCTGGCGGACCCCCAAGAGGATGCCATCGCCATTGCCTTTCTCGATAGTGGTGTGATGACTGCTCACCCCGTCATCAGCCATCGGCTCCGCACTTCGATTGATTTCACGGGCGAAGGGATTGAAGACCTTAATGACCATGGAACCATGGTGGCCTTGCTCAGCTACACCCAAAACACCAGCCATGCCATTGTCAATGTGAAGGTCCTCAATAAATCCGGTTTCGGACGGCAGGACTGGTTGGTGAAAGGTCTGCGATGGGTCAGAGCGAATGCTGCTCATTATAACATAAGAATTGCGAATTTAAGCGCTGGTATTTACGGCAACAAGTGGGGGTTCCTCCCTTGTAATTCCGACTGTCCGGTTTGCAATGAAGCCAGGGCTCTGTATGACAGCGGTGTTATGGTTATTGTTGCGGCGGGAAATGATGGGCCCGATCAGTTGCCCTGTCCTCAGCGCGTTGGTATCTTAGAGGACAAGTTTTTGGTGGTTGCAGCCGTCGATCCGATTACACACAATCTTGCTCAGTATAGCGGCAAGGGGAATATTCAGGCCCCAGAAGCACGTGTGCTGATGAAATCAACGGACTCCCTGAAGCCTGTCAATCCGGAGGACTGACTCCTGTCATCAGCGCTTTGGTGTTGGTTGCCTCGTCGGTCGTGACGTGGCCCCCGGAGCTCGATCCACGGTGAATGAGAGTCCTCATCCGGCCAGACTGGGCCGGGGACTTCACCATGAAACGAATCCGCCACACACCCGAGCAGATCATCCGCAAGCTCAAAACCGCTGAGCAGCTGATCGCTCAGGACAAGACCCATGGCTGATTTAAAGTCTCAGCATTGGTTGTGTCTTAGCTGACGCATGGCCATCGCCAGCAGCGCCGTGATGTCGTGCATCACCGCCTGTAGGCCTCCCGGATCGAATGAAACCCTTCGAGGCGCAGCAGGTTGAGGGCTGCCGTTCGCAGGCTCGCCATCACGCCAGCGCCATTACCCCGGTAAAGATGGGCATCCTCATGCAGCTGTGTGTCTCGGATCCAGTGCCAGCTCTCAATGCTCCAGCGGTCGCGCACCTGTCGTAGAGCGGCGTCCCATGTAGTGGTGTAACTCGGGGGGATCAGCCCCGGCGTAGCCGGGGCTGACGGCTCACCTCCCTCAGATCTCAGCTGTGGCAAGGGGTGGGCCGGCAGCTAAACCAGCTGCAGCATGACCACCCACTCTCATTGTGCCTCGACCAATGAAGGGGGTCACGGCAGGGTAGCCGGTAACAATGATCAACTCGGCGCTTCATCCTTGCAAACCAGGCTCAGTTCTTGTTTGTAGCCATTCCTTGAGGTAGGATCACGTTATACAACTTGTGAATCAGGAGGAAGCGAAATGGCCAAAGACAAGGACGCCATTGATGACGCGTATGTTGACACGCTGAACAATCTGTACAATGTGATGCTCAATTCTTATATCGTGGCAAATGGTAGCCAGCCTGACGAGAAAAGGGCTGACGACGCTTTCAAATTAGGCTTGGCCATTGCGAGAAAGGTCCGCAACAACGCCTTGGCTCTTCTTTAGTCAATCCTAGGCATAGTTGCTCCTACTGAAGTGGGCTCTACGTCTGCAGAGAGTGTAAGTTTGCCATGAATGCGAATCGAAAAAGCATATCTCTGCCTGTGCTTACAAGAGCAGCCTAACATCAAGATTCAGCGGTCGGTCGGCAGCAGAAGTGCTTGATCAATGGATTGAGCCTCTGCCCGCCGTTGATCTTGAGCGTTAGAGAGATGCCTTTAAGGGATCATGCGGACAAAACATAAAACATCGGCCTATACAAGAATCAGCCATGGATTTTTTGGTGGAGACTGAATGAAGACAACACTTAAAGCAGTCGGTTGGTTCTTCTTTGCGATCGATGCAGCTGCGATGCTCGCTTTCCTAAACTGGGCTCTCACGGCAAGCACTCGAGATGGCGAGATTGCTTATGCGGTTTTCTTTCTTCTATTCACTTTGGCGTTTGTTGGCGTGGGTGGTGCAGCGTTGGTATTCAGTGCAAAACGTGGGTCGGTCCTTGGGCTTTGGTGTTCGACACTCTTTTTGGGAATTCCGCCTATCATTGTCGCCGCCATACGGATCAGTAACTCCCTATAGTTCGCCAAAGAGCATGGAGGTGCGTAGTTCTTGCTGATCAGCCCAAGAGCTAGGATTGGCGAGCTCTGAAAGCCTGGCAGATTCATCGTGCATCTGCACCACTTGGCTAGCAAATAAGATCAAGATTGTAACGCTGGTTAAGCCCGTGAGTTACTGCCACTCTCTAACATCAAGATCCAGCGAATGGGGTCGGAAATTCTTGATAAATCCCTTGGGATCTTGCCCGCCGCAGATCTTGAGCGTTAGATCTACTCATGTAGGTATCTGTGGCCCGGCGCTGTTCTTGTAAAGACGGCCGTCCTTCATGATCACCAGAAAGCGCTTCTGAGGATCAGCAACCAAGCTGAGATCCTCAAGCGGATTCCCATCCACCAGAATCAGGTCGGCGAGGGCAGCGGGCTGCACAATGCCAAGTTGTCCCGGGTAGGGATTGCGGGGCCCCGAGAGTGCCAACAGGTGGGCGTTGTCGTGGGTCACCAGTTTCAGTATCTCGGCCGATGTCATCCACTTCTTCAGCTTGAGGATGTCGGAGTTCTGCTTCACGTTCTGGGCGGGCATGAACAGAAAGTCGGTGCCCCAGGCGAGTTTCACTCTGAACTGCTTCGCCCAACGAAACGCGTTGTCGGTCCCTGCCACCACTGTGTACTTCTTCTGCCGCACATTCTCCGGTGCCGTGGGGGGAGCTTCATCGAGAGCCTGCAGACTCAACCAGATCCCTTCTCCCCCAGCAGCTTCATCGTGTCCTGATCAAGCAACTGGCCGTGCTCGATGCACTTCACGCCAGCCTCCACGGCGCGCCGCACTGCCTTCGGGGTGTAGGCATGCACCGTCACATCGGTGCCCCAATCGCCAGCTGCTTCTACAGCAGCTTTCATCTCGTCAAGGGTGTACTGAGTGACGTCGAGGGGGTCGTAGGCCGAGGCTGCACCGCCGCCGGCCATCACCTTGATCTGGCTGGCGCCGGCCCTGAGATCTTCCCGGGTAGCGGTGAGCACCTCATCCCGCCCATCGGCAACGAAGTTCGCCCCCAGCTCCTCTCCCCGCGACACCTCCCTGAAGAACCGGCGTGAACGCTCGTGGGGGAGTCGTGAGTCGCCATGACCGGAGGTCTGGGAGATCATCGCCCCACTTGGGTAGATGCGTGGACCCGGCAGGCTGCCTCGGTCGATGGCTGGCCGATCGACCAGCATCGGGCCGCCCAGGTCGCGCACGCTGGTGAAGCCCCGCAGCAGCATCCGGCCCGCCTCGGCGGTGGCCCGTTCTTGCAACACCTTTGGCTCCACCTTCGGGTCGAGCAGATCCGCCTGGCTGCTGGCGCTCATCACCACATGGACGTGGTTGTCAATCAGCCCTGGCATCAGCACGCGCCCGGCACCAGCGATCCGGGTCACCGTTTCCCCTGCTGGCGGGGTGATGGGCCCTAGGGAGATGGTGCGGATCGTGGTGCCCACCACCAGTACGTTCGAGGGTGGCGAAAGCTGGGCTGAGGTGCCATCGAAAACACGCACGTTCTCGAACAGGGTGGTACCGGGTTTGACAAGAGGTGCCGGCTGTTCCGAAGCGGGTTGAGTCGTGGCCGTCTTGGATGGAGTTGTGCTGATCGGTGCTTGAGCACATCCCCCGATCAGGAGTAGAGCCAGAAAGGAAGACGGGCGGATCTCCATCAGGGAGCCTGTGGTTGAAGCCACGCTACAACGGGCACCACTAGACTTGAGAGATCTAACCCTGTCGTTCACCGGAGCCGCCTCCACAAGTTCTCTATGGATAGCTCCACCAATCTGCGGCCAGGTCATGGCAATCGTTGGGCAAGCTGTCAGTTGATGAGGTGGCCGTGAACGCGATCGTCATCCGCCATGTAGAGCAGTACGACTATCAACCGATCATCTCGGTCATTGATGAATGGTGGGGCGGTCGGAATATGGCCGCAATGCTTCCCAAGCTCTTCTTCGTCCACTTCAGGTCCACCAGCTACGCTGCCGTTGATGATGGTCAGATCATCGCGTTCCTCATCGGATTCGTTTCGCAGACCTATCCGGAGCAAGCCTACGTCCACTTCCTTGGCGTGCACCCCGCACGACGTGGAGAGGGGCTGGGTCGCCTCCTTTATGAGCATTTCTTTGCCATGGCCGCCTCGCTTGGCTGCCGTACTGTGCAATGCGTGACCGCTCCGGTCAATCGCAGCTCGATTGCCTTCCATCGTCGCATTGGTTTTTCGCTCCTTGACTCCGACGACAAGATCGACGGCGTACCTGTCGCCGTGGCCTATGACGGGCAAGGCGAAGACCGAGTGATCTTCACGAAGCACCTGGATAGTCGTGAGGCCGACGGATGATGCCCAACATGAGGATCGAACAGACACGCGGCCGAGCCGTGTGTCTGTTCACCCATGATGCGTTAGACCGACAGGACAGAGTACACATCGGGGGGACACCTTGAAGGCGGTTGTTCAGAGCGACTACGGCTCTCCAGATGTCCTGGATTTGAAGGACATCGACAAGCCATCGGTCGGGGACGACGAGGTGCTTGTGCGTGTGCGCACGGCAGCGGTGAACCCTCCTGACTGGGCCGGCGTTCATGGCGTGCCCTACATCGTCCGCCTGGCCTTCGGGGTCCGCAGACCGAAGCTCGCCGTTCGCGGCTCGGACATGGCTGGAATCGTCGCTGCAGTCGGCAGGAACGTGACCGGACTCCGGGTCGGGGATGAGGTCTTCGGCCGTGGCGTCGGCACGTTCGCCGAGTACGCGGTGGCCCCCGAGGAGCACCTCGTGACCAAGCCGGCGGCCATCAGCTTCGAGCAGGCTGCCGGCGTTCCGATGTCCGGCCTCACCGCTCTCCAGGCCCTACGGGACGCCGGTGGCATCCAGCACGGGCAGAAGGTGCTGATCGTCGGCGCCGGAGGAGGCATCGGCACGTTGGCGGTGCAGATCGCCAAGTCGTTCGGCGCGGAAGTGACGGGCGTGTGCAGTCCGTCGAAGCAGGCACTTGTCCGATCCATCGGCGCCGACCACGTGATCGATTACACGCAGGAAGACTTCACCCAAGGTGAGGAGCGCTATGACCTGTTGCTGGACAACGTTCTGCAGCATTCGTTGCTGGACCTCCTGCGAGCGCTGAACCCCCAGGGAACGCTGGTGCCCAACGGCGGTCAGTTCCACAAGCGCTGGTTGGGGAGCACCGGCGTCCTCCTCATCAAGGCACCCCTGCTCTCGATGGTCGTGCAGCAGCGGATTCGCGTGTGCTCGGAACACCCCAATCAGCGTGACCTGCTGGTCTTGAAAGCGTTGGTGGCATCCGGGAAGCTCACGCCGGTCGTTGGCAGGACGTACCCACTCAGCCAGGCTCGCGAAGCGATGGCCTACTTCGGGGAGGGACACGCGGAAGGCAAGGTCGTCATCACCGTCTGAGATGGAGGGGCGACAATCCATGCCTGCCGAGAATCCCAGGAAACCGTTGTCCACCAAGGACTGCATTCAACACTTCAAGCCAGACGCGCTCCCGATCGCTTGCCTGCCATAGAGGATAGCTCCGAAGCCAGTCACATACATCAACAAGCTATACACGGCAGCGGGCACAGCCATGTCGGGGTTGTTGAGCAGACCAGCCGTGATGGCGATCGCCAACGTTCCGTTTTGAATGCCTACTTCGATGGCGATACAGACCTGTTGAGCCACCGGCAGCCGAAACAGCTTTGCGGCAAACAACCCTGCCAGCGTTGCGAGCAAGTTCAGCAGAACGACGCCGATTCCCACCTGCACCAGGAATCCCGGAAGCCTACTGCCTTCCCTGATCACCAACAGCACAATGATCAGCGCCAACAGCCCTACGGCAAGGCGGCTCATTGGCTTCTCCAGGCGGCGTGCCGTGTCAGGATATTGCCAACGGATGGCCATCCCGATCGCGATAGGCAGCAGCGTGATCAGAAAGATTTGCAGGATGGTAGAACCTACTGGCAGGGCGATCGCAGCGCTTTCACCCAGGAAGTGCTGAAGCGCCAGATTGGCAAACAAGGGGATTGTAAACACGGTGACAATGCTGCTGACAGCCGTGAGCGTCACCGACAGAGCAACATCGCCCCTGGCCAGATAGGTGATGAGGTTCGAGGAAGGTCCACCGGGACAAACCGCCAGAACAATCAGACCCACAGCGATCTCTGGCTGCATGGGAACGACCAGTGTGATCAGGGCTCCAATCAGCGGCAGCAGCAACACCTGACAGACCGTGCCCACTGCAACCGCCTTGGGATAGCGAGTGATTCGTTGAAAGTCTTCCGGAACCAAACTGAGCCCCATGCCCAGCATGACAATGGCCAGAGCCAGCGGCAGCAAGACAGAAGTGAATAAGGTGCCCTGCATCAGTGCTGGAGATCGAGGATAGCGAAGTGGATGATTGTCATTGGACAGATCTGCCGCCTGGCATCATGAACCCAGGCCAGCAGGAACTGGAATCGGACTCATTGTAGACCTCGTGGGGAGTTCGGCCCCCAGTGCGCTGTGCGGTCTTCCATGGCCATTCCCAGCCCTCGCTGTAGGCACGCAGACCCACGTCTTCATCCTTGACGGAGCGCTGACGTGCTGACCAGCAGAGCTGGTTCTCCTCCGTCATGAATCGACGATTGACGGCTTGGGACCACTGGCCAGGTGGTGGCCCAATTCGATTCAGGCCAATCAGAATCCTTCCGACACTATCCTTGCTGTCCTTGGCCACTGTCTTGATCCATGGAGCGGCTTTCTTCGCCTGGGAATCAGCGGTTGGGGTGTCAAGCCGTGCGCTCTAACTCCCAGACCGAGCCAACCGCTGCAGGCGCGCTTCACCCATTGGCGGCGGCTCAATGGACTCGTTCGATGGCAGGAGGGTAAGTGATGAACGAGCAAGGCGGGTTCCGATGGTGGCATGGGGTGCTCATCTTCGTGGCGGCTAATGCAACCAGCGCGCTCCCGGCTGGGTTCGGTGGGGACTTCGCCTTTTTCAACGCCTTCAGACAGCCAGATGTCGCACCGCCCGACTGGGCCTTCGCTCCGGTCTGGTTGTTCCTCAACGTGACGTCCCTGCTCGCCCTGCATCGCGTCGCCAACGCACCCGTGCCATCCGCCCGGAGGACGGTGTTCCTGTGGTCAGAGGGTGTGGGGTGGGTGCTGTTTGCCGCCTTCACCACCGTCTACTTCCTGCTCCATAGCCCGGTTCTCGGGGCAGCCGACACCATCGCCGGGCTAGGCGCCGGGCTGGTCAGCTTGGCGTGTGCGGTGCGGCTCGACCGCCTGTCGGCCGGGTTCATCCTGCTCCGGGTGTTGTGGCTGGCACTGGCAAGCTACGTGTCGCTCTACGTGGCCTTGTCCAATCCAGATTCGTTCCTGGGCACCGGACTCCTGCGATGAGGACACGCCGAACCAGAATGGGGGTCTGCGGGACCTTGCCCGGGAAGCAACCATGAACACCATCACGACACGCGGCACCGTCGATGACGTTCTTGCCTCCTCACCCGACGATGTGCGCCGGATCTGCCTCGCCCTGCGAACACTGATCCTTGAACTTCATCCAGACTGCACAGAAGTGCCGCGCTCAGGTGAGCGAACTGTGGCCTATGGATTCGGCGAGAAGAAGATGTCCGAGGCTTACGCCTACATCATGCCCCAGAAGACCTATGCGAATCTGGGCTTCTACCACGGCGCCAGCCTTGCGGAATCCCATCCGAGCCTGGAGGGAACGGGCGCCAGGCTCAGGCACATCAAGGTGCGCGATATCGTGTCGGCGACATCACCGGACACGAGACAAGTGCTGCTGGATTCCATGGCCGAGCGAAAGGCCGCCCTGGGACTCACCATCGGCTGACCCTGCCGCCAACCAGCATGTTCACGCTCGATGAGGTCGTTCCCTGGGGCCGCTCCTTCCAGGAGTATGCCGCCATGTTCTCGCTCACCGAGGCCGACCTGGCGGGCCGGATCCTTGGCTGTGGGGATGGCCCGGCAAGCTTCAATGCCGAAGCCACGAGAAGAGGCGCGCAGGTCGTGTCCTGTGATCCGATCTATGCCTTCAGCAGGGCAGACATCGAAGCGCGCATCCAGGCAACCTACGAGCAGGTCATCGATCAGACGAGGCAAAATCAGGACGCCTTCGTCTGGGATGCCATCGCGTCCGTCGAGGAGCTTGGGCAGGTCCGCATGGCGGCCATGCACACCTTCCTGGAGGATTATCCCGTGGGCCTGGGCGAGGGTCGGTATGTGAAGGCGGCCTTGCCATCGCTTCCGTTTGCCGACAACGCCTTCGATCTGGCTCTCTGCTCCCATCTCCTCTTCCTCTACAGCCGCCAGCTGGACGAGGCCTTTCACCATTCCTCGCTGCTGGAGTTATGTCGTGTCGCCCAGGAAGTGAGGGTGTTTCCGCTGCTGGAGCTGGGCGGTGCGGTTTCGGCCCATCTCGAGGGCAGTGTGGCGAGGCTGCGCACAGCAGGGCACCGGGTGACGATGGAACGGGTGAACTACGAGTTCCAGCGAGGGGCAGACGCGATGCTGCGGATCCAACGGGAAGCTCCCTGATCGGACGCTTCAGCGCGCCACAGCGGAGCCACAGAACAGAGCGCTCGTCATCGAACCCTGCACTTCCGCGGCCCAGACGAACAACCGGTGGCCAACCACAGCGAGACGCAACGGTTCCGATCACCCTCTAAGTCCAGCAGGATTCCCCCGGCAAGGACAAGGAAGCCAACTGGCTGCCGGCACCTGCCGGCGATGTCATCCCGATACTGCGCATGGACTGGCCGAAGAACGGCACCTGGATCCCGCCGATGGTGAAGAAGGTTCCCCAGTCTTACCAACGGCAAACATCTGAATTCAGCCAGCCAATGGGACCCGATGGCGCAAGCGACAACGGTCACCAGAGCATCCTCATGCTCGCGTATGAACTTTTGCGCAAATCTCTCCCGCCGGCTACCGCAGAGATTCTCCCTATCTAGTTTGACCAAAAGCCTTGGCGCTGATTGGTCCATGCCTGAATCGTCCTTCAGCCTCCAAGGGTGCACGCGATGAAGTCCATTCCCCATCGGAAGCTCATCTCGCTGGCCTGCCTGACGGCTCTGGCCTGCCTGGTCTGGTTCGCCCTGGTGCCCGCCTTGGCGCTGGAGGCCAACCGGCCCGCTGCTGGGGCGGTTGGCGGGGCGAACCGGCCGAACATCATCGTGATCCTGGCCGACGACCTCGGCAATGCCGATCTCGGCTACCGGGGCAGCGACATCAAGACGCCGAACATCGACAAGCTCGCCCGAGAGGGCGTGCGGCTGGAGTCGTTCCATGGCATGCCCGTCTGCACGCCGTCCCGGGCCGCCCTGATGACGGGCCGCCACCCGATGCGCTATGGCCTGCAGACCCTGGTGATCTTCCCCAACCACACCTACGGCCTGCCCACCGATGAACGCACGCTGCCCCAGGCGCTGAAGGAGGCGGGCTACCAGACCTCGATGGTGGGCAAGTGGCACCTGGGCCATGCCGACAAGAAATACTGGCCGCAGAACCGGGGCTTCGATCACTTCTACGGCAATCTCGTCGGCGAGGTCGACTACTTCACCAAGATGCGCGGCGGCATCGTCGACTGGCAGCGCGACGGCAAATTCCTGCAGGAGACCACCTACTACCTGCCGCTGATCGGCGACGAGGCGGTGAAGCAGATCGAACAGCAGGACAAGACCAAGCCGTTCTTCCTTTACTTCGCCTCCCTGGCGCCCCATGCCCCCTACCAGGCCCAGAAGTCCGATGAAGACCGCTACGCCGCCACGATCAAGGACCCGACCCGCCGCACCTATGCCGCCATGGTCACCTCGGTGGACGACCAGGTGGGCCGCATCGTGGCCGCCCTCGACAAGCGGGGGATGCGCGAGAACACCCTGATCATCTTCTCCAGCGACAACGGTGGCCCCCGCAGTGCCGTGATCGCCAGCGGCGCCCATTCCCCCGAAGAGCGGGCCGAAAGCGGCGTGGTCCAGAGCTCCCTGCCGGCGAGCAACGGCAACCTGCGCGGCGGCAAGGGCAGCCTCTACGAAGGTGGTGTGCGCGTGCCGACGATCTTCAACTGGCCCGGCACCTTGAAGCCCGCCGTGATCAGTGAGCCGGCGCAGATGGTGGACATCATGCCCACCGCCCTGGCCCTGGCCGGCGCGGCGCCGAACCCCGCCAGCAAGCCCCTGGATGGAAAGAACCTCCTGCCGATGCTCAAAGAAGGCAAGCCCTCGCCCCACGACGACCTCCTGATCAACGTCGAAGCCTTCCGCGGCGCGATCATCAAGGGCCGGTGGAAGCTGGTGAAAGTCGCCTTGCTGCCGGGCAAGATCGAATTGTTCGACCTCAAGGCCGACCCCGGCGAGAAGAACAACGTGGCCGAGCAGAACCCCGAGGTGGTGCGCGATCTCGAGGCCCGCCTGCAGGCCTATGCCAGGCAGCAGAAGATGAGCGAGTGGTTGAAGGCCCAGCCCGACTACCTCGGCGCCCAGGGCGAGAAGACGATCCTCGACCCCGACTTCGACATCGATGACGGCGGACTGCCGCAACAGAAGCCGGTGCTGCCCAAGCCATGAAGCCGCCATTCCGGTTCCTGGCGGTGGCGCTGGTGTGCCTGCTGCTGACCAGCGGCGTGATCTCAGGGGCCTGGGCCCGTCCAAGCGGATCAGCCGCGGCATCAGCCCAATCAACAGCCAGCCCAGCCGCCACCCCCAGCGACGGCTCGGTGCTGCCTTTCCCGCCGGTGCCCAGCGCCAGCATCGCCAGACCACGGCTGCAGGACTCGGTGCACAAACGCCGCGCCCAGCCGCAGCACCTCAGAGCCGATGCTCCCAACGTGCTGATCGTCCTGTTGGATGATGTCGGCTTCGGCCAGGCCTCCACCTTCGGCGGCGAGATCAACACGCCCACCCTCAGCAAACTGGCGGACCAGGGCCTGAGCTACAACACCTTTCACACCACCGCCATCTGCTCCCCCACCCGGGCGGCCTTGCTCACCGGACGCAATCACCAGCGGGTAGGCAACGGCACCATCGCCGAGCGCGCCGTCGACTGGGATGGCTACACCGGCGTGATTCCGAAAACCTCGGCCACCATCGCCGAAGTGCTGCACCACTACGGCTACAAGACGGCGGCCTTCGGCAAGTGGCACAACACACCGGCGGATCAGACCACTGCCATGGGGCCGTTCGATCGCTGGCCGACGGGCCACGGCTTCGATTACTTCTACGGCTTCCTCGCCGGTGAAACCTCCCAGTGGGAGCCCCGCCTGGTGGAGAACACCACCGCCATTGAGCCTCCCCACGACAAGAATTACCACCTCAGCGAGGACATGGCCCAGCGCAGCATCGACTGGCTGCGTAAGCACCGGGCCTTCTCACCGGACAAGCCCTTCTTCCTCTACTGGGCCCCCGGCGCCGCCCACGGCCCCCACCAGGTGGGCAAGGAATGGTCGGACAAGTACAAGGGCAAGTTCGATGCGGGCTGGGATGCCTACCGCGAGCGGGTGTTTGCCCGCCAGAAGCAACTCGGCTGGATTCCCGCCAACACCAAACTGACGCCCCGCACCGCCACCATGCCCGCCTGGGACAGCATTCCGGCGGCCCAGCGACCGTTCCAGCTGCGGCTGATGGAGATCTACGCCGGCTTCGTGGAGCACGTGGATGCCCAGGTGGGCAAGGTGATCGATGAGCTCGATCGCCTGGGGGTGCGGGACAACACGATCGTGATCTACATCTTCGGCGACAACGGCGCCAGCGCCGAAGGCCAGAACGGCACGATCAGCGAGTTGCTGGCTCAGAACGGCATCCCCAACACCGTCGAGCAGCAGATCGCGGCACTCAACACCATGGGCGGCCTCGACCTGCTGGGCGGTCCCAAGACCGACAGCATGTACCACGCCGGCTGGGCCTGGGCGGGCAACACGCCGTTCCAGTACACCAAGTTGATCGCCTCCCATTTCGGCGGCACCCGCAATCCGATGGTGATCTCCTGGCCCAAAGGGATCAAGCCCGACAGGACACCCCGGGCCCAGTTCCACCATGTCAATGACATCGCGCCGACGATCTATGAACTCATCGGCATCAAGCCGCCCACCATGGTGGATGGATTCAAACAGGATCCGATCGATGGGGTGAGCCTGGCCTACACCTTCGCCAACGCCCAAGCGCCCACCCGCAAGAAGGTTCAGTACTTCGACAACAACGGCAGTCGTGCCATCTTCCAGGACGGTTGGCTTGCTGCCACCTTCGGCCCTTTGGTCCCCTGGCTGCCCGGCGCTCCAGGGCTGGCCTCCTGGGATTCGGCCAAGGACCAATGGGAGCTCTACAACCTCAATCAGGATTTCTCCGAAGCCGATGATCTCGCCGCCCGCGAACCCCAGCGGCTGGCCCAGCTGCAGAAAAGCTTCGATCAGCAGGCCCTGGCCAACAAGGTCTATCCGCTCGGCGCCGGCATCTGGCTGCGGCTCCACCCGGAAGACCGGATCAAGTCGCCCTACAGGAGCTGGCAGTTCGATGCCACCACCACCCGCATGCCGGAGTTCACGGCCCCCGGACTGGGCCGTGAAAGCAACACGGTTTCCATTGATGCCAATTTCAAGGAGAATGCCTCCGGTGTGTTGTACGCCCTGGGCGGATCGGGCGGTGGACTCAGCCTCTACCTGGACAAGGGACAGCTGGTCTACGAGTACAACATGATGATCATCGAGCGCTATACCGCTCGCTTAAAGGACAGGATCCCCGCCGGCCGGCACCGCATCGAGGTGACCACCACCTTCGCCAGTGCCAAGCCGCTCTCGCCGGCTGAGGTGGTGCTGAAGCTGGATGGCCAGGAGGTGGCGCGCACCACGGCGGCTCGCACCGTGCCCGCTGCCTTCTCCGCCAGCGAAACCTTTGATGTGGGAGTGGATCTTGGATCGACGGTGTCGCTCGATTACTCCGAGCGCCGGCCCTTCCGCTTCGACGGCACGATCCACAAGGTGGAGGTGAAGATGAACTGAGCCAGCGTGACGTCTGCAACCTCAGCTGTTCTTCGTTCCTGTTGCTCCATGCCAGCATCCGCACGCCGTTCTTCCAAGCGCTGCTTCAATGCGTTGCGCACCGCCTCCTTCGCGGCCTGCGGGCTGGCGTTGGCCCTTGGCTGCGGTCGGCCGGCCCAGGCGCAGGCCTATGGCCCCCGTCAGTTCTGGCTGGCTCCCGCCGGCACGAACGTGTTCACGGTTTCGGGGATGTACAGCAGCTCCAACACCGTCGTCGACACCAGCATCATCTTTCCCAACCTGAACGTCGACACCTATGTGCTGGTGCCGAGCTATGCCCGTTTCTTCGGGATCGGTAATCGGCTCTCCCAGGTGTCGGTGGCAGTGCCCTATGCCTGGGCCAATGTCAGCCTCTCCACGGCCAACCGCGGGGTGACGCCGAGCAAGCAGGGCCTGGCTGACAGCTACGCCCACTTCACCGTGGGCCTTGTGAACACCCCGGCCCTGGCACCGGCGGAGTTCGGGGCCTACATGCAAAAGGACAATCCCCCCGTGGTGGTCTACGGCCTGGTGGCTGTGATGCCCCCCACCGGCGACTATCAGAACGACCGGCTGGTGAACATCGGCACCAACCGCTGGACCTTCCGGGCGGGCCTGCCTACCACGGTGCGGCTCAGCCCGAACTGGGCACCGGGGAAGACCACCACCTTTGAGATCCTGCCCAGCGTGGATGTCTACACGCCGAACAACGACCCCGCCTTCCCGGAGTTCTCGATCCGGGGGCGGCAGGTGGGCAGCAGGCTCGCGAACCTGCTGGCCCCGGATCAGACCACGCAGGCCCCGATGGGCACCCTGGAGATGCACCTCACCCACGACCTCAACAAGAAGCTGTGGGTGTCGCTGGATTCCTACTCCCGGCTGGGCGGTGAAACCTCCAGTGACGGCCAGGCCGCCGACAATCAACAGGCCTGGACGGCTCTGGGCGCCACGATCGGCGGCAGTCCCTGGTCGAAGGCCAGGCTCTCCCTCACCGGTGGTGCCGTGCTGGCGGGCAACGACAACAGCCCCGATGGCTGGCAACTGCGGCTGCAGTTTCAGCAGTCCTTCTAACGTTCAGAGAGGGGAACACCGGCATCAGGAGCGTCAGCGCGTCAGAGCAGGCTGCCCCGCTCAATCGCAGCTCTGCGAGCCATACACAATCGACGCATAGCGTCCGTCGGCCGTGCGGATGATCACGCATCGGTTGGTCTTGGCCTCGCGCCAGTAGCTGAACACAGCATCGCCGGAGGGTGCGGATCTCAGAAAGGTGTACCCGCGCTGGAGGATGGTGTTCTCGGCCTGGCCGGCCCTGCTGCCGACCAGATCGCTCAACCCGGCAACGGTGGTGCCCACCTCAGGCCGGAACGCCTTGATGGTGGGAGACCAGACCCAACCCCTGATCTGGGGATTGTCGCGCACTTCGATGTTGCACCAGGTCGGCATCTGCTTCGACTGGCAACCCAGGTTCCGCAGGACCGTGCCACCGGCAAGGTCATGGCTCACCGTTTTCGACAAGATGCCGGGCCTGGCCTTGATGAAGGTCGTGCCGGATGTCACCACCCAAAACTCCGGCTTGAGGCCGCTCGCCCCTGCCGCGCCGGCGAGTGGCTTGGGCGTGGCGCTCGATCCGAAGGGAGCGGTGTCCCAGTAGACGAAGATGGATTCCGTGGCGAGGCGGTAAATCTGCCCCCGGTCGCCCAATCCCAATTCACGGAAAGCCTCGCGACCATCCTGATCCCGATAGGCGGAGGGCTGATCGCCCACCGGCACCAGCTCATAGCGCTGGCCACTCTCCAGTTGAATCCCGACAACACCCTGCCGCTGCGAGAACGTGCAGAGCGCAGAAGAGGTGGCGCGGTCTTCCCCTTTGGGAAACACATCGCAACGGGCCTTCACGGTGTCTGCCCTGGCGGAGCCGGCCAAGGCCAACGATGAGAGGACAAGCGTGGCCGCAGCGACATTCACGGCGAGTTTGCTCATCGGATCGGCTCCCAATCCCACGAAACCTAACGACGCCCAGGGCGTCACCTTCAAGGCGTTCATCAACGCTGCGTCTTCCGGCTCCGGGCGCACCCCAGGCCGGGGGGATAGGGTCTCAGCAGCCGGGTGGCCGAAGTGACGCTGGAACTCCTGCTGTTCACGCTCGTGCTGAGCGTGGATTCCTTCTCCGCCGCCATCGCCCTGGGCTTCCGGCACTTCTCGCCCCGCCGGGCCCTGTTCTTCGCCCTCAGCTCCGGCTTCGCCGAGGGTCTCGCCACGGCCCTGGGCTTCGGGCTGGGCAAGATCGCCCGCAACCTGATCGTCGACTACGACCACTGGGTGGCCTTCGTGCTGCTCGCGGCGGTGGGGATCCACATGTGCCGGCAGGCCTACCTCGAAATCCGCGATGGCAAGGCGGAGGAGCCGGGCGTGAAGGTGCACGGCGCCGCGAAGATCCTGTTCGTCTCCACCGTCACCAGCATCGATTCGATGGGGGTTGGCGTCTCGCTGGGGCTGGTGAGCAAACCGATCGTGCTCTACTCGCTGGCGATCGGCATCGGGGCCGTGCTGGCCACCTACCTGGGCCTGTTCCTGGCCCGCCGCCTCTCCATGCGCTTCGGTGGCAGGGTGGAGTTCGTGGCCGGCATCGTGCTGCTGCTGCTCGGCATCCGGATGCTCTCGATCTGACCGTCCTGGAGGGGCCAGGCCCGGCCGCTCCGCAGGCTCAGAGGCCGAGCACACCCCCGAGCAGCCACACCACGGCCGCCAGCACCGCCAGCAGCGGCGGTACCACCAGCAGCGCCGCGATCCCCAGCAGCGGCGCGATCACCTGGCGCAGCAGGCGCCGCTGCCAGGCCGCCAGGGGCCGGTACCCATCCCCGGCAGCCGCCAGCACGTCGCTGAGCAGCACGTAGGGCAGCCGCACCGCCAGCAGCCGCAGCAGCCGCAGCCAGTCGGCCGGGAAACGCAGACCCGAGCGCTCGGTCTGCGGCAGGTAGTCGCGGCGGGCCCGCCGCACCAGCTCACGCACCTCCGCGCGGATGTCGTCGTCCGTGAGCAGCGGCGGTTCACCCCGGGGGCCCTCCTGCCGCAGCCAGGCCAGGCCGGAGAGGCGGCCAATCAGGTAGTCGTGCCGGCGGTAGCGCTCGTCGAAGAAGCCGCCGAAGGCGCCGAGGAAATCGCTGGCGAGCAGATCGGCCGGCGCCAGACGCCCGCTCGGCTTCGGCTGAGCCCCGGTGCGCTGGCCCAGCAGGGTCTCGAAGCGGAGCAGGGCTTCCGCCTCGCTGGCGGGAGCGCCGGCGGGGGGCTGCCCCATCTCCCGCTCGGTCTCCTGCAGCAGCAGGGCCCGGAAGGCCTCCGAGCGGAAGGTGAGCACCGGATCGATCGGATCGAGGTTCACCGGGCGGAAGGGAAGGGCCTGGCGGAGCCGCTCGGCCTCCGGGCTCGAGCGCCCCACCTGATCGATCAACGCCTCGCGCCGCTCCACCAGCCGGTTGATCTCCTCGATCTGCTGGAGGCGCAGGTGGTCGTGCTCGGCCTTGGGGTAGGTGAGGCCGGCCAGGCCGCTGGCCAGCGCCCCGAAGAACCGCCGCAGCAGGGAGGGGCTGCTGCGCAGGTCGGTCACCGGGATCGGCTGCACGTACACGAAGCGCCGCCGCTCCTCGACAGGCGGCGTGTGGAACCACTCGGCGGCGAAAGCCCGCAGCTCGTCGTCGGGCTCCCCCTGCTCCGGCGCCGCCAGCTGGTTCAGCAGGCCGATGCCCTTGAGGATCGGCAGGCCGTCGAGCACGCCGCCGTCGGTGTAGTCGAAGCGCAGGCGCAGATGGGGGCCGGCCGGATCGGGCTGGCCGTTCGCATCCTCCATCCAGCAGACCCGGTCGGGATCCCCGGCGGGGTCGTCCTCGGCCAGCGCCCTGGCCTCCTCGGTGTACAGCCCCTCGCTGGTGGCATCGAGGGCCAGGTTGATGCTGCGCGGGCTGCTGTCGTTCGAGAGGGGCGGGAAAGCCACCGGGAACGCCCCGGACGCCCGCGCCGAGTCCTTGGCCTTGCGCCAGCGCCGGCTCAGGTCGCTCGGATCACCCCCGTTCAATCCCTCCATGGCCCGGTGGAAGAGGAAGCGCCGGGTTTCGGCATGGCTCACCGAGAGGGGTCCGCTGGCGCTCGCACGCAGCACCCCCTGCAGGTTGGTCGCCGTCATCAGCAGGGCCAGGCTGCGCTGCTGCAGGGCGCGACGCAGGCCCGGCAGATCGCCCACCGACCAGTCGCCGGCCACCGTCTCGGCGATGGTCGCGATGCTGGCGCCGCTCAGCAGGCCGAGCCGGGGTCGTGGCGGGGTGCCCGTGCTCGCCGGCTTCCGCAGCTCCTCCTCCTCGGCCCGGTCATCGAGGAGCGCCTGGATGTCGGCCAGCCGCACCCAGGCCCGGAAGAAGCCGTTGCGGGGCTCGGCGCCGCTCCCGCCCACCCCGTCGTCCGCCAGATCGGCCAGCGAGCGGTCGGGGTCCTGCAGCAGGCTGCGGGCGGCGATCAGGCCCGTCATCGCCCCCGCCGAGGCGCCGGTGATCGTGTCGATGCGGATGGCTTCCGCGGCCTGGCCGTGGCGCGGCCGCAGCGCGGCCTTCACCAGCTCGGTGAACACCCCGGCCATGTAGGCCCCCAGGGCAATGCCGCCCGAGCAGTTGAGCGTGACCGGAACCGGACTGCTGGCCACCGCATCCCCCGCCGTTCTGCCGTCATCCTGTGCTTCGATCCAGGAACTGTCAGCCCCCGGCCGCCGCGCCGGCGTCGCTCACCCCCCGCGTCGATCACCCCGCTTCGATGACCTCCACCCCCACCTTCACGCCACCGCCCAACTGGGTGGACGACCGCACCCCCCTGGGCGCTCTGATCGCGGGGATCCTGGCCGTGGAGCCGCTCAAGCAGCTGCTGTTCCGGCAGGCGCGGCGGATGATGATCGATACCGCCGAGAAGCGCGGCATCGCCTGGCGGGCCCGCCGCGAGGAGCTGCGGCGCCAGGCCGAGCCGCTGCTGGCGGCCAGCACCACCGCCGGGGTGGCGGTGCCCGACTACTACCGCGCCCGCTTCCACGCCTACGAGGCGGGAAACCTCTGCTGGGAGGCAGCCTGCGAGGCGGAGCAGGCCACCGCGTCGGTGGCGCTGCGCGTCTGGAAGAACGAACCGCTCACGCCCGCGCAGGCCCAGCAGCGGATGCGGCAGGCGATCTTCGCCGCGATCGAACCCAGCCTCGGCGGCCCGGTGCGCCACGCCCTCGACATGGGCTGCTCGGTGGGACTGGGCACCCTGGCCCTCAAGGCGTGGCTCGATGGGCGCGAAGGCACCGACGTGGCGGTGAGCGGCCTCGATCTCTCCCCCCAGATGCTGGCGGTGGCGCGGGTGCGGGATGCCGACGGCCGCATCCGCGCCTGGCACCACGCCGCCGCCGAGGCCAGCGGCCTGCCCGACGCCGGCTTCGACCTGGTCACGCTGCAGTTCCTCTGCCACGAGCTGCCCGCCGAGGCCACCCGCGCGGTACTGCGCGAGGCCTTCCGCCTGCTGCGACCCGGCGGGGTGCTGGTGCAGGTGGATCAGGATCCCGACTCCACGGTGATCCGCTCGATGCCCGCGCCGCTGGCCACCCTGCTCAAGAGCACCGAGCCCTATCTGGCCGACTACTTCCGTCTCGACATGGCCGCCGCCTTCGCCGAGGCCGGCTTCGGCGCCATCCGCCGCGTGGCCTCCGACCACCGCCACCGGGTGATCTGCGGCACCCGGCCATGAGCGCCGCGCCCGTCCCCACGGTCACCGTGCGGCTGTTCGCCGGACTACGGGAGCGGGCCGGCTGGGCCGAGCAAGTGCTGCCGCTGGAGCCGGAGCGGGCCGCCGCGCCCACCCCGGCGGCGCTCTGGCGGCGGCTCGGCCTGAACGACGCCGGATCGGACGCCCTGCCGGCCACGATGCGGGTGGCGGTGAACCAGGTCTTCGCCGCGGCCGATCAGCCGCTCCAACCGGGCGACGAGGTGGCGTTCCTGCCGCCGATCAGCGGTGGCTGAACCCCCGCACAGCCCCGGCACCGACAGCCCCGGCCGGCTGCCCGGGCCGGGGCCCTGGCTGCGGCTGCATGCCGCACCGTTCGACCCGCTCGCCGCGCTGGCCCACTGGCACACCGCCCTGGCGGCCGCCGGGCCGCTCCCGCCCGCCGAGGCCCATTTCCTCGGCCGGGTGCGCGGCGTCAACGCCGCCGGCGAACCGCTCGAGGCCCTCGAACTGGAGCACTACCCCGGCATGACCGAAGCCCAGATCGAACGCCTCGCCGCCGCCGTGGCCGCCCGCCACGGGCTGCTGGCCGTGCGGGTGGAGCACCGCATCGGCCGGGTCGCGCCGGGCGAGACGATCGTGCTGGTGGCGGCGGCCGCCGAGCGGCGCGGGCCCGCCCAGCGCGGCGGCCTGGAGCTGCTGGAGGCCCTCAAGCACGAGGCCCCCTTCTGGAAGCGCGAATGGAGCGGCGGCCGCGGCACCTGGGTGGACGGCAACACGCCGCTGGGGTGAACGCCGAGGTTGCCCGCAGGCCCTTCAGAACAGCGGCAGCCGCCAGAGCTGGGCCCACAGTTCGTGGCCGGCCTCCAGGCGGCCCGCCTCGGCCGGGATCTCCAGCAACAGGTCGGCCCCCTGCAGCGAACCGATGCGCGAGGAGGCCTGGCTGCCCTCCACCACGGCCAGCGGCTCCCCGCCCGGCCCCGCCTGCAGCCGGGCCCGGGCCAGTTCCGGCCGGCCCGGGGCCCGCTGCAGCGGCTGGGCCAGGCGCACCTTCAGCCGCAGCGGCGGCTCCACCGGCGCCCCCTCCAGCACCTGCAGCGCCGGCCAGAGCAGCTGCAGCGCGGTGACCGCCGCGGCCACCGGGTTGCCCGGCAGGCCGAAGAACGGCTTGCCCTCGAGGCTGCCGAAGGCGAAGGGGCGCCCCGGCTTGAGGAACAGCTTCCAGAACCCCACCGCCCCCAGCTCCGCCAGGAGCGGGCGGATCCAGTCGCTGTCGCCGGCCGACACGCCGCCGGTGCTCACCACCACGTCGGCGGCGGCCGCCAGTTCCCGCAGCGCCCGGCGCAGCAGCGCCGGATCGTCGGCCACCACCCGCCGCTCCACCACCGGCAGCCCGAGCCGCTCGAGCAGGGCAGCCAGCAGGGTGCCGTTGCTCTCCCAGATCTGCCCGGGCGAGCGGGCCGTGCCGGGGGGCACCAGTTCGTCGCCGCTGATCAGCAGCCCCACCGCCGGCCGCCGCCGCACCGCCAGCTCCGCCACACCGCAGCCGGCCAACCGGCCTAGGTCGGCCGGCCCCAGCCGCACCCCGGCCTCCAGCAGCACGGCACCGGCGGCGGCCTCCTCGTCGGCCGCACGGATCCAGCTGGCGGAGGAGGCGTCGCGCAGCAGTTGGATCCGCCCGGCGGCGGCAGGGTGGCCAGCGGCGGGCTCCCGCTGCACCAGTTCCTGGGCGATCACCCGCGTCGCCCCCTCCGGCAGCGGCGCTCCCGTGAGGATGCGGATCGCCTCACCGTCCCGCAGCGGTTCGCCGTAGGGGGCCCCGGGCGCCGAGCGGCCCACCAGCGGCCACGAGTGTCCCGCACGTGGGACATCCGCATCGGCCACCGCATAGCCATCGAGGATCGAGGCGCGGAATCCCGGCACCGCCCCGCCGGCCAGCACCGGCGCCGCCGTGACCCGCCCGAGCGCCGCCGCCGTGGCCAGCCGCTCCTCCCCCGGCAGCGCCTCCAGGCCCGCCAGCACCCGTTCGCGGGCCTGCTCCAGCGGCAGGCCTTCGGCGGGAAAGGGATCGGAGCCGGCGGTCATGGCTGGAGGGCGGCGGGATGGCGCCAGGCGCCGTTGCGGCCGCCCGTCTTCTCCAGCAGCCGCACCGGGCCGATCGTCATCGCCGGATCGGCCGACTTCACCATGTCGTAGAGGGTGAGCAGCCCCACCTGCACCGCAGTGAGCGCCTCCATCTCCACCCCGGTGGGACCGGTGGTGCGGGCGCTGGCCTCGATCCGCAGCCCCGAGCCGTCGGCCGCCGGCTCGATCCGCACCTCCAGGCCGCTCAGGGCGATCGGGTGGCAGAGCGGGATCAGTTCCCAGGTGCGCTTCGCCGCCTGGATCGCCGCCACCCGCGCCACCGCCAGCACGTCGCCCTTGGGGGCCCGGCCCTCCAGCACCAGGGCCAGCACCGCCGGGGCCATGGCCAGAAACCCCTCGGCGGTGGCCCGCCGGTCGGTGGCGGGCCGGTCGCCCACCTCCACCATCCGGGCCTCGCCGCGGGCGTCGAGATGGGTGAGTTCCGCTGCCGGATCGGCCATCGGCGTTACCGCTGCGCTGCTGGTCGCACCAGCCTGCCGCTTCGACGGTCGAGCGGTGGCCGCCATGGGATCGTGATCCGGTCGTCGGGTCGCCCCGTGCGCTGGTCCCGCCCCTCCACCCTCGTCTGCGTCTTCCTCACCCTCCTCAACGACCGGCTGGGGGAGAGCATCGTGTTTCCGCTGCTGCCCTTCCTGCTGGCCAGCTTCACCAGCGACGGCCGCAGCCTCGGCCTGCTGGCCGGCAGCTACGCCCTGGCCCAGTTCCTCTTCACGCCCCTGATCGGTGCCCTGAGCGACCGCTTCGGCCGTCGGCCGGTGATCGCCGCCTGCGTGGCCGGATCGGTGCTGGGCCTGGCGGGCTTCGCGATCACCCTGGCGATCCCCTGGCCCACCGGCAGCCCCTGGCCCCTGGCCCTGCTGTTCGCCGCCCGGCTGGTGGACGGGGTGAGCGGCGGCACCGCCGCCACCGCCGGCGCCGTGCTGGCCGACATCAGTCCACCGGAGCAGCGGGCCCGGGCCTTCGGCCTGATCGGCGTGGCCTTCGGCCTGGGCTTCATCCTCGGCCCCGCCCTCGGCGGCCTGCTGGCCGAAATCAGCATCGTGGTGCCGCTGCTGCTGGCGGTGGGGGTGGCGACGCTCAACCTGGTGCTGGTGCTCACCCTGCTGCCGGAAACCCATCCCCCCGAGGCGCGGCTGGCCCTGCCGCGCAAGCGGGCCCTCAACCCCTTCACCCAGCTGGGCCGGGTGCTGGCCAGCGGCCCGGTGCGACGGCTCGGCCTGGCCTTCTTCCTCTTCTTCCTCGCCTTCAACGGCTTCACCGCCCTGCTGGTGCTCTACTTCAAGCAGGCCTTCGGCTGGGGGCCGGGCCTGGCGGCGGGCGCCTTCCTGGTGGTGGGCGTGGTGGCCACCGTGGTGCAGGGGGCCCTGATCGGGCCGCTGGTGCAGCGCTTCGGTGAATCACGGCTGATCCCGGCCGGGCTGGGCCTGGTGATCGCCGGCTGCCTGCTGGTGCCGGCCGCCACCGCCGCCACCGCGGTGCCGCTGGTGTTCATCGCGGTGGCCCTGCTGGCCTGCGGCACCGGGCTCGTCACCCCCTGCCTGCGCAGCCAGGTGTCGCGCCGGCTGAGCGACGACACCGGCCAGGGGGCGGCCCTGGGCACCCTGCAGGGGCTCCAGAGCCTGAGCGGCTTCATCGGGCCGCCGCTGGCCGGCCTGGCCTACGACCTGCTCGGGCGCACCAGCCCCTTCTGGCTGAGCATCGCCCTGATGGCAGGCGTGGCGCTGCTGGTGGGTGGCGGCCGTCCCACGGGAGGCCCGCCGGCGGCAAGCAAGCAGCACACCGAAGAGGCCATGGGGTGATTGCTACGTTGCGGGCGGCAACACATGGTGGCGCAGGCGGCTGATGGGCGATCCAGTGGTGGCTCCGGAGCTCTACATCAACCGCGAACTGAGCTGGATCGAGTTCAACAGCCGCGTTCTCTCCCAGGCCTTCGACGAGCACACACCCCTGCTGGAGCAGGCGAAGTTCAGCGCCATCTTCAGCAACAACCTCGACGAGTTCTTCATGGTGCGGGTGGCCTCGCTGAAGTCGCAGCTGGAGGCCGGCGTCACCACCCTCAGCGACGACGGCCTCACCCCCCGCCAGCAGCTGGAGGCGATCCACGAGCGGCTGCGCCCCCTGCTGGAGCGCCAGCAGGCCCACTACCGCCACTACCTCAAGCAGCAGCTCGCCGAGCACGGTGTGCACCTGCTCGATTACCAGCGCCTCAACAAGCAACAGAAGAACTGGATCAACACCTACTTCCGCACGGCCATCTTCCCGGTGCTCACGCCGCTGGCGGTGGATCCGGCCCATCCGTTCCCGTTCATGAGCAACCTCAGCCTGAACGTGGCCGCTCTGATCCGTGATCCCGACACCGGCCAGCAGCAGTTCGCCCGGGTGAAGGTGCCCCAGAAGAACCTGCCCCGCTTCGTGGAGATCCCCGTCGAACTGAGCAGCCGCCGGCCGGCGCCGGTGTTCACCGCCGTGCCCCTGGAGCAGGTGGTGGCCTTCAACCTGCAGCTGCTCTTCCCGGGCATGACGATCGAGGGGCACTACTTCTTCCGCATCACCCGCGACGCCGACCTCGAACTGCGCGACCTGGAGGCCGACGACCTGATGGAGGCCCTGCAGGAGGGCCTGCGCAAGCGGCGCCGCGGTGGGGAGGTGGTGCGGCTCGAAGTGGCCGACGAGATGCCCGACGAGGTGGTGGAGGTGCTGGTGGAAGGCACCGACGTCGACCCGGAGGACCTCTACCGGATCAACGGACCCCTGGGTCTCGACGATCTGATGAGCCTGCTGGCCATTCCCCTGCCCCAGCTGCGCGACAAGCCCCACCTGGGCCGCACCACCACGGCCCTGGCGCGGGCCCAGAAGAGCCGCCTCGAGGACGGTTCGATCAAGGCCGAGGAGTTCGAGAGCATCTTCTCGGTGCTCCGCCGCGGCGAGGTGCTGCTCCACCACCCCTACGACCTGTTCGCCACCTCGGTGGAGGAGTTCATCAACCAGGCCGCCGACGACCCCTCGGTGCTGGCCATCAAGATGACGCTCTACCGCACCTCGAAGGATTCACCGATCATCGCCGCGCTGATCCGCGCCGCCGAGAACGGCAAGCAGGTGATGGCGCTGGTGGAACTCAAGGCCCGCTTCGACGAGGACAACAACATCCAGTGGGCCCGCCAGCTGGAGCGCTCCGGCGTGCACGTGGTGTATGGCGTGCTGGGGCTCAAGACCCACACCAAGATCATGCTGGTGGTGCGCAAGGAGAAGGAGCGCCTGCGCAGCTACGTGCACATCGGCACCGGCAACTACAACTCCAAGACCTCCAGCCTCTACACCGACATCGGCCTGCTCTCGGCCCGTCCCGAACTGGGGGAGGATCTGGTGGAACTGTTCAACTACCTCACCGGCTTCTCGAAACAGCAGAGTTTCCGGCGCCTGCTGGTGGCGCCGGTCACCCTGCGCAAGGGAATGGAGCACCTGATCCAGCGGGAGATCGGCCACGCCCGCGAGGGCCGCGGCGGCCACATCCGCGCCAAGATGAACGCGCTGGTGGATCCGGCGATCATCGCCCTGCTTTACGAGGCCTCCCAGGCGGGGGTGACGATCGAGCTGGTGATCCGCGGCATGTGCTGCCTGCGGCCGGGGCTGGCCGGCGTGAGCGAGAACATCCGGGTGGTGAGCGTGATCGGCCGCTTCCTGGAGCACTCGCGTCTGTTCTGGTTCGCCAACGGCGGCGAGCCGGAGATGTATTTCGGCAGCGCCGACTGGATGCCCCGCAACCTCGACCGGCGGGTGGAGGCCGTGGCACCGGTGGAGGAGACCCAGCTGCGCAGCCAGCTGGAGCGGCTGCTGGAGGCCTATCTCAACGACAACTGCTCCGCCTGGGACATGGCCAGCGACGGCAGCTTCCATCAGCGACAACCGGAAGGCGAGCCGCGCTGCGTGCAGCGCGATCTGATCGCCGGCTGGCGCACCGGGCTGCTGCCCAGGAGCTGAACACCCCGAACGGCCCCACCTGCCGCAGCGACGGGAGCGGAAACGATTCCAGCTCCCGGGTGCGCTTCGCTACCAGGAAAAGTGGATCGGCAGCGATGGCGACCGGCGTTCGAATCCGTGGCGACATCCCTACGGAATATCTTCGCATTCAGACCGATGCGGGCCGGTCGGCCCTGCTATGTTCCGGCCACAACAATTCAGGAGGCGGGGTGATGGGGACACCTCTGCAATCCACGCCCGCGACCGGGCTCAAGCCGGCCGCGGCCCGTGGAGCAGCCAAGGCCACACAGCCCCGTTCGGGCGCCGCAGCCGGCCGGCTCAGTGCGGATTCGATCGGTTGGTATCTGAGCAACATCGGCCGCGTTCCGCTGCTCACCGCCGCCGAGGAGATTGAGCTGGCTCATCACGTGCAGGCCATGAAGCGCCTGCAGGAGCTCCCCGACGCCACGCTCACGCCGCGCCAGCGTCATCAGATCCGGATGGGTTGCCGCGCCCGCGACCGGATGATGGCCGCCAACCTGCGTCTGGTGGTGAGCGTCGCGAAGAAATATCAGAATCAAGGTCTCGAACTGCTCGATCTCGTGCAGGAGGGTGCGATCGGCCTGGAGCGCGCGGTCGACAAGTTCGACCCCGCCATGGGCTACAAGTTCTCCACCTACGCCTACTGGTGGATCCGCCAGGGGATGACCCGCGCGATCGACAACAGCGCCCGCACCATCCGCCTGCCGATCCACATCAGCGAGAAGCTCTCGAAGATGCGACGCATCACCCGGGAGCTCTCGCACCGCTTCGGCCGCCAGCCCAACCGGCTCGAACTGGCCCACGCCATGGCCATGGCCCCCGACGACCTCGAGGAGCTGATCTCCCAGAGCGCTCCCTGCGCCTCGCTCGATGCCCACGCCCGCGGCGAGGAGGACCGCAGCACCCTCGGGGAACTGATCCCGGATCCGGCCAGCACCGAGCCGATGGACCACATGGACCGCAGCATCCAGAAGGAGCACCTGGGCGCCTGGCTGTCCCAGCTGAACGAACGGGAACAGGAGATCCTCAAGCTCCGCTTCGGTCTCGAGGGCAAGGAGCCCCTCACCCTCGCCGAGATCGGCCGCAAGATCAACGTGTCCCGTGAGCGAGTGCGGCAGCTGGAGGCCAAGGCGATCATGAAGCTGCGACTGATGAGCAACCTTCAGCAGGTCGCCTGATCCGGCTGCCAGGCTGGCCCGGTTCGCCGGGCTGGGGCCGATGGCACTGGGGCTGGAACTGCCTCTGGAGATGGGGAACCTGCCGGCCGGATCCTTCCGCCAGGCCGTGGGGGTGGCTGCGGTGGTGATCTGGCTCGCTCTGGTGGTGCTCTTGGCGCTGCAGGTGCGTGACCGCTGGCCGCGGCAGCCGGAGTGGAGCCGCAAAGTGCTGCACATCGGCACCGGACCGGTGGTGCTGATCGCCTGGGCCCTGGCCATCGACCGCTGGATCGCCCTGCCGGCCGCCGGCCTGGTGACCCTGCTCACCGCCCTCAACCATCGCTATCGCCTTCTGCCCGCCATCGAGGACGTGGGCCGCCACAGCTACGGAACCATGGCCTGCGGCGCCTCCATCACCGTGCTGCTGGCGCTGTTCTGGCCGGAGCAGCCCGAGGCGGTGGTGGCGGGGGTGATGGTGATGGCCCTCGGTGACGGCCTGGCCGGACTGCTCGGCGCCTCGATCGCATCGCCGAGCTGGCGTGTGCTGGGGCAGCGCAAGTCGCTGATGGGCACGGCGGCCATGCTGGCGGCCGCCCTCACGGTGCTGCTGCTGCTGCGGCTGGCGACCGGTGCGGGGCCGGCCGTGCCCGCTCTGCTGCTGATCGGCCTGGTGGCCGCACTGCTGGAGCAGTGCGCCCCCCTGGGCCTCGACAACCTCACCGTGCCGCTGGCCACCGGCCTGCTCTGGCACCTGCTGAGCCGCCCGGCCTGAGGCGAAGCCTGACGAGGCCGGGTTCAGGCCTGCAGCATGCGCTCGCAGCGGCGCTGCCAGTCGATGCGGGTTCCGAGCCCGGCCACCACCAGCCGGTCGGCGGGCTCCTGGCGCAGCCGCTCCTGCCACTGGCGGATCACCTCGGCCCGCTCCATCCACACATCGAGCACCGTGCGCTCGATCCCCTCGGGATCCCAGCCGCGCTGGCGGGCCGAACCCAGGGCCCAGCCGAGCAGATCGTCGAGCCGGAAGGGCCGGAACCCGGCAAACACGGGCCCCGACTGGGCCGAGACGCCGCCGCTCTGCTCCAGATAGAACAACTGAAGGGGCTCCGATACACCGCAGAACTGAAGGAGATAGCTCATGGATCGACCGCTCCAGGCGTTGATCCGAGCAAGCTAGGTACGCCGTTCCGGGTCACTGTTCAACCGGAACACCGTGTTGCACTCGGTATCAATCTGGCGATCACCATCGCCGAGTGCCAGCCCAGTGCACCCGGGCGCCTCGCTCAGGCCGCCGCCAGGGTGCGGCGCGGGGCCCGCTCCACCGCCGCAGCCAGCTGATCCAGCAGCTCCCGGGTGGTGGCCAGGTCGATGCAGGCGTCGGTGATGCTCTGGCCGTAGGTGAGCTGGGAGAGATCCTTCGGGATCTTCTGGCTGCCGGCCACCAGATGGCTCTCCAGCATCACCCCCATCACGTGGTGGGAGCCCGCCTTCACCTGCTCGGCCACATGGCCGAGTACCTCGCCCTGGCGCCGGTAGTCCTTGTTGGAGTTGCCGTGGCTGCAGTCCACCATCAGGCGGGCCGGCAGGCCCTCACCCTCCAGCACCGCCGCCGCCTCCTCGATCGCCTCGGCGTGGTAGTTGGTGCCCCGCTTGCCACCCCGCAGCACCAGGTGGCCGTCGGGGTTGCCGGTGGTGGACACGATCGAGGCGTGGCCGTCGCGGTTGATGCCCAGGAAATGGTGGGGGCGGGAGGCCGCCTGCATGGCGTGGATGGCCGTCACGGCGCTGCCGTCGGTGCCGTTCTTGAAGCCGATCGGCATCGACAGCCCGGAGGCCATCTCGCGATGGGTCTGGCTCTCGGTGGTGCGGGCGCCGATGGCGGTCCAGCTGATCAGATCGGCGATGTACTGCGGCACCACCGGATCGAGCAGTTCGGTGGCCGCCGGCAGCCCCATCTCGGCCAGGTGCAGCAGCAGGGCGCGGGCGCGGCGCAGGCCGGTGTTGATGTCGTAGCTGCCATCGAGATGGGGATCGTTGATCAGCCCCTTCCAGCCCACGGTGGTGCGGGGCTTCTCGAAGTACACCCGCATCACCACCTCCAGCTGGTCGCGGTGGCGTTCGCGCACCTCGGCGATGGCGTCGGCGTAGGCGCGGGCCGCCTCCACGTCGTGGACGGAGCAGGGCCCCACGATCACCAGGATGCGCTGATCCAGCCCGTGCAGGATCGCCTTGATCCGCTCGCGGGCCTGCAGCACCGTGGCGGCGGCCTGGTCGCGGAGCGGCAGCTCGCGATGCAGCACCGCCGGCGCCACCAGCGGCCGGGTCTCCACCACATGGAGATCGGAGGTGGGGATCATGCCGGACGCGGCCCAGGACCGAAAGCGGACCCACCACCCTAGGCACGCATCCACCCCCGGACGCCTTTGGCAGCGTCGGTGACCGTGGGGGGACCGGCGGACCGAAACAATGGTGCACAGATCACCGTTCGGACCGAACCGACATGCTGGCTGCCGACCTGCTGGCCACCTACCGCCAGGCCGCGGCGGAGCGCGAGGCGCTCGGCGTGCCGCCCCTGCCCCTGAGCGCCGAGCAGACCCAGGCGCTCACCGAGCTGCTGGCGGCGCCGCCCGCCGGCGAGGAGGCGTTCCTGCTCGAGCTGCTGAGCGAGCGCATCCCCCCCGGTGTCGACGAGGCCGCCTACGTGAAGGCCAGCTGGCTGGCCGCCGTGGCACGGGGCGAAGTCACCAGCCCGCTGCTGAGCCCGGTGGAGGCGGTGCGGCTGCTCGCCACCATGATCGGCGGCTACAACGTCGGCGCCCTGATCGAGCTGCTCGGCAGCGCCGATGCAGCGATCGCCGAGGCGGCCGCCGAGGGGCTGAGCCGCACCCTGCTCGTCTACGACGCCTTCCACGACGTGCTGGAGCTGGCGAACACCAACCCCTGGGCGAAGCAGGTGGTCGACAGCTGGGCCACCGCCGAATGGTTCACCGCCCGGCCGGAGCTGCCGGCGGAGATCACGGTCACGGTGTTCAAGGTGGAAGGGGAGACCAACACTGACGATCTCTCCCCCGCCACCCACGCCACCACCCGCCCCGACATCCCCCTGCACGCCATGGCGATGCTGGAGACCCGGATGCCCGGCGGGCTGGAGCTGATCGCCGAGCTCAAGGGCAAGGGCCATCCCGTGGCCTACGTGGGCGACGTGGTGGGAACGGGCAGCTCGCGCAAATCCGCCATCAATTCGGTGCTCTGGCATACCGGCACCGACATCCCCCACGTGCCCAACAAGCGCAGCGGCGGGGTGATCCTGGGCGGCAAGATCGCGCCGATCTTCTTCAACACCGCCGAGGATTCCGGCGCCCTGCCGATCGAGTGCGACGTGAGCGCCCTCGCCAGCGGCGACGTGATCACCATCCGCCCCTACGCCGGCACGATCGAGCGCGCCGCCGGGGAGGCCAAGGCCGGCGAGATCGTGGCCCGCTTCGAGCTCAAGCCCAGCACCATCACCGACGAGGTGCGCGCCGGTGGCCGCATTCCCCTGCTGATCGGCCGCTCACTCACCGACAAAGTGCGCGCCCAGCTCGGCCTGCCGCCCAGCGATCTGTTCATCCGCCCGGTGGCTCCGGCCGACACCGGCAAGGGCTACACCCTGGCCCAGAAGATGGTGGGCAAGGCCTGCGGCCTGCCCGGCGTGCGCCCCGGCACCAGCTGCGAGCCGCTGATGACCACCGTGGGCAGCCAGGACACCACCGGGCCCATGACCCGCGACGAGATGAAGGAGCTGGCCTGCCTGGGCTTCTCGGCCGATCTGGTGATGCAGAGCTTCTGCCACACCGCCGCCTATCCCAAGCCGGTGGACCTCAAGACCCACGCCGAGCTGCCCGACTTCATGGCCTCCCGCGGCGGTGTGGCCCTGCGGCCCGGCGACGGCATCATCCACAGCTGGCTCAACCGCATGCTGCTGCCCGACACCGTGGGCACCGGCGGCGACAGCCACACCCGCTTTCCCCTGGGCATTTCCTTCCCGGCCGGCTCGGGCCTGGTGGCCTTCGCGGCCGCCATCGGCGCCATGCCGCTCGACATGCCCGAATCGGTGCTGGTGAAGTTCTCCGGCTCGCTGCAGCCGGGCGTGACCCTGCGCGATGTGGTGAACGCGATCCCCTACGTGGCGATCCAGCAGGGGCTGCTCACGGTGGCCAAGGAAGGCAAGAAGAACGTGTTCAACGGACGGATCATGGAGATCGAGGGGCTGCCCGATCTCAAGCTGGAGCAGGCGTTCGAGCTCACCGACGCCACGGCCGAACGATCCTGCGCCGGCAGCACGATCAAGCTGAGCGTGGACACGGTGAGCGAATACCTGCGCAGCAACGTGGCGCTGCTGAAGAACATGATCGCCCGCGGCTACGGCGATGCCCGCACGCTGGCGCGGCGGATCAAGGCGATGGAGGCCTGGCTGGCGGATCCCCGGCTGCTGGAGGCCGACGCCGACGCCGAGTACGCCGCCGTGATCGAGATCGACCTCGATGCGATCACCGAGCCGATCCTGGCCTGCCCCAACGACCCCGACAACGTGAAGCTGCTCTCCGAAGAGGCGGGCAAGCCGATCGATGAGGTGTTCATCGGCTCCTGCATGACCAACATCGGTCACTACCGGGCGGCGGCGAACGTGCTGGAGGGCCAAGGGGCCAACAGAGCCCGCCTGTGGGTGTGCCCGCCCACCCGCATGGACGAGGAGAAGCTGAAGGAAGAGGGCTACTACGCCGTCTTCGAGGCGGCGGGCTCCCGCATGGAGCTGCCCGGCTGCTCGCTCTGCATGGGCAACCAGGCGCGGGTGGAGGACAACACCACCGTGTTCTCCACCAGCACCCGCAACTTCAACAACCGCCTCGGCAACGGCGCCCAGGTGTATCTGGGCAGCGCCGAGCTGGCGGCGGTGTGCGCCCAGCTGGGCCGCATCCCCACCAAGGAGGAGTATCTGGCGATCGCCGCCGAGCGCATCGATCCCTTCGGCGCCCAGCTCTACCGCTACCTCAACTTCGATCAGATCGAGGGCTTCGAGGAGCAGGGCCGGGTGGTGAGCGCCGAGGAGGAGGCGAAGGTGCTGGCGGAGGTGTGATCCGCCTACCCCCACCCGCGCAAACCCATGTAACAACGGTTACAACAAGCCAAGGAAACGGCCCGCCCGGCCTGACGTCCGTACGTTTTGATCGAACCGATCGCGGATCGATCATGCGTCCCAACCGACTGATCTCCACCGGCCTGGCCCTGACTGTGGTGGGTGCCCTCAGCCTCAGCAGCTGCTCCCAGAGCCAGAAGGAAGCCGCTCGGCAGACCAAGGAACAGATCAGTGCCACCGCCACCGCCACCGGCCAGGCCGCCCTCGCCCCGGCCGTGAACCCCGTTCTCGACCTGCTCAGGAAGGGCGAGAACGAGGTGAAGGGGGGCAACCTGGCCGCCGCCGTCGCCACCATGGGCGGCTTCAAGGTGTTGTGGGAGAAAGCGGCACCGGTGATCCAGCCCCTGGCCGGCGACAAGTGGACGGCAATCAACGGTGCCGCCAACCTGGTGCTCAGCACCTTCGACAAGGGCGCCAGCCCCGATGCGGCGGCGGCCGGCACCGCGATCCAAGGACTGATCGGCCCCCTGAGCGCCCTGATCGCTCCATAGCGCCCCCGCGGTGGGACGCTGGGGACACCACGGCGTCCTCACACCCCCTGGATCAGGAGACCCTGCTGTTCGATCCCGCCGTGCCGCAGCCGGGCGCCCTGCGGGTGGTGCTGGCCTTCCCGAGCACCTACTCGGTGGGCATCACCAGCCTGGGCTACCAGGTGGTGTGGGCCACGCTGGCCCGGCGCCACGACGTGGACGTGCGGCGCCTGTTCACCGACCGGGGCGATCCGCCGCACCGCGACCTCGATCTCTTCGGCCTCTCGCTGAGCTGGGAGCTTGATGGCCCGGTGCTGCTGGATCTGCTGGAGCGGCAGCGCATCCCCCTCTGGGCGGCAGAGCGGGGGGAGCGGGATCCGATCGTGTTCGGCGGCGGGCCGGTGCTTACGGCCAACCCGGAACCGCTGGCACCCTTTTTCGATGCGGTGCTCCTGGGCGACGGCGAGCTGCTGCTGCCCGCCTTCCTCGACGCGCTGCTCGCCTGCCGCGGCGCCCCCCGCGCCGAGCGGCTGCGGGCCCTGGCCCGGGTTCCCGGCGTGTACGTGCCGGCCCTCTACGCCCCCCGCTACGGCAACGAGGGCGAGCTGCTGGGGGTGGAGCCGGTCGAAGCCGGCATCCCCGCCACGGTGGCCAAGCAGACCTGGCGGGGTAACACCCTCAGCCACTCCACCGTGATCACGCCGGAGGCGGCCTGGCCCTCGATCCACATGGTGGAGGTGGTGCGCAGCTGCCCGGAGCTCTGCCGCTTCTGCCTGGCCAGCTATCTCACCCTGCCCTTCCGCACCCCCTCCCTCGACGACGGCCTGATCCCGGCGGTGGAGGCAGGGCTGGGCGCCACCCGGCGGCTCGGGCTGCTGGGGGCGTCGGTGACCCAGCACCCCCAGTTCGGCGAACTGCTGAGCTGGCTGGATCAGGACCGTTTCGACGGCACCCGGGTGAGCGTCAGCTCGGTGCGGGCCGCCACGGTGACGCCCCAGCTGGGGCGGATCCTGGCCAAACGGGGCAGCAAGTCGCTCACGATCGCGATCGAGAGCGGCAGCGAACGGATGCGCCGGGTGGTGAACAAGAAACTCGACACCGAGGAGATCTTCGCCGCCGCCCGCCACGCCAGGGAAGGCGGGCTCACCGGCCTGAAGCTCTACGGCATGGCGGGCCTGCCCACCGAGGAGGACGACGACATCGAAGCCACCGCCGATCTGCTCCTCGCCCTCAAGGCGGCCACGCCGGGGCTGCGGCTGAGCCTGGGCGTGAGCACCTTCGTGCCCAAGGCCCACACCCCCTTCCAGTGGGAGGGGGTTCGTCCGGAGGCGGAGAAGCGGCTGAAGCGGCTGGCGCGGCGGCTCCAGCCGAAGGGCATCGAGCTGCGGCCCGAGAGCTACCGCTGGAGCGTGATCCAGGCCCTGCTCTCCCGCGGCGACCGGCGGCTGGCGCCGGTGATCGCCGCGGTGCGCGGCCGCCAGGAGAGCCTGGGCGGCTGGAAGGAGGCCTACCGGGACGCGCGGGCCGGCGAGCAGCCGCCACCCCCCTGGGAGGAGGTGATCCACGCCGTCTGGATCGATCGGCACGTGCTGCCCTGGGAACACCTAGAGGGGCCCCTGCCGAAGGCCACCCTGCAGCGCCACCGCCTCGAGGCCCTCGCCGCTTCGCTCAGCGTGCCGGCGGCGGGTTGATCAGAAAGGCCCGCAACCCCGCCAGAAGCACCCAGCCGGCGATGTTGAGGCGGCTGTCGTAGAGGGGCATGTCGGTGGCATGGAGCACCACCAGCACCAGGGCGGCGGCCCACCAGGCCCGCTCTGACACCGGCCCGGCGGCCATGCCCCGCCGCGCGGCGACGATCAGCAGCCCCAGCACCAGCCCCACCACGAGCACGGCCACCGGCAGGCCATGGCTGACGGCCAGATCGATCGGCAGGTTGTGGGGATGGCCGTGCCACTGCCCCGTGCGCAGGGGATAGATCACGCTGAAGGCGGCGGCGCCCCAGCCCAGCCAGGGCCGTTCCGCCACCAGGCCCACGGCCACGCCCCACTGGCTCAGGCGCGTGATCGCCAGGGGCCGGCGGCCGGCGAACTCCAGATCGCTGAGCCGCCCCCAGATCGCTTCCGGCACCAGGGCTCTCGCCGGCTGTTGCAGCACCGCCGGCACCCCCGGCAGGCTCGCCAGCCCCACCGGCAGCAGGGCGAGGGCCAGCAGCGGCAGCAGCCACAGCCAGGCACCAGGCCCGGCCACGACGGGAAGGGCGAGAACCAGGGCGCCCCAGGCATTGCGCGAATCGGTGAGCGCCAGGGCGGCCACCACCCCCGCCGCCACCACCAGAGCCGGCAGGCGGCGCCGCCAGGGGAGGGGATGCTGCAGCAGCGCCGCCAGGGCGAACGGCCAGGCGATGGCCAGCCAGGAACCCGCGATGTTGGCGTAGTCGAACAGCCCCGAGAGCCGCCCCTCCGGGTTGCCGCCCGGTGCCAGGTGCCAGATGATCGCCCCGCCGAGGATCTGGAATGGACCGCTCCAGCCCCACCAGAGCTGGCCCAGCCCGGTGAGCACCACCGGCACCGTGCCGGCCAGCAGCCACAGCCCCACCCGCCGGCGCGCGGCCGCACTGGCCAGATAGGGCTGGAATCCCCAGAAGGCCCAGAAGAACGGCAGCCAGTTGAACAGTCCCAGCCAGGCGAGCGCGCCGCTGCTGGCTCCCAGGCAGCCGAGCACCATCAGCGCGGCCGTCAGCAGCAGCAGCCCGTTGGCCGGATCGGCCAGGGGCCGCCGCCCCCGGCTGCCCAGGATCAACGCCACCAGCAGCAGGAACCCCGCCAGCAGGGCACTGCTCGCCAGCAACAGGATGCCCAGCTGGAAGCACCGCCAGCCCAGGGGAGCGGCCCCGGGCGGGCGCACGGCATCGAGCCGCTGCACCAGCGAGCTGCTCACGAGAACACGGCGGTGCGGCCCCGGTAGACCATCACCTGCCGCCGCAGGTGCAGGCGCACGGCCCGGGCCAGGGCGAGCCGTTCGCTGTCGCGGCCCTTGCGGATCAGATCCTCCACTTCGTCGCGGTGACTCACTGCCACGGTGGCCTGCTCGATGATCGGTCCGCCGTCGAGCTCCTCGGTGACGTAGTGGGCGGTGGCGCCGATCAGCTTGACGCCCCGCTCCCAGGCCCGGTGGTAGGGCTGGGCGCCCTTGAAGGCCGGCAGGAAGGAGTGGTGGATGTTGATCACCGGCGGGAAGCGGGCGAGGAAGGCGGGGCTGAGCACCTGCATGTACTTGGCCAGCACCACCAGCTCGATGCCGTGCTCGGCCAGCAGCCGCAGCTGCTCGGCCTCGGCCGCCTCCTTGCCGCCGGGGGGCACCGGGATGTGCACGAAGCCGGCGCCGAAGTCCTCGGCGAGTGCGCGCAGATCGCCGTGGTTGGAGACCACCAGGGGCACCTCCATCGGCAGCTCGCCGGCGCGGGTGCGCCAGAGCAGATCGAGCAGGCAGTGGTCCTGGCGGCTCACGAAGATCGCCACCCGGGGCGTGGCGTCGGAGAAGTGGAGCTGGCCCTCGCCGCCGAGGCGCTCCACCAGGGCCATGGCGGCCGGCGCAATGGCCGGGCGGGGGAGCCCGAACCCCTCCAGCTGCCATTCGATCCGGCTGAGGAACAGCCCGGCGCCGGCGTCGGTGTGGTGATCGGCGTGGCGGATGTTCCCCCCGTTGGCGGCCACCCAGCCCGAAAGCTCGCTGACCAGACCGGGGCGGTCGGGGCAGATCACCTGCAGGATCGCCGTGGGGAGGCTCATCGCCGGGGGCCGACACAGGGGGCATTGTGCCCGCCGGGACCGGCCCACGCTCAGCGCAGGTGCAGCCGCAGCACCTCCGGAGTGGCGCGCCGCACGCGGGCGCGGATCGTGGTGCGGCCCAGCCGCTCGTGGGCGGCGACCCGGTGGCAGCCATTGAAGCCCCAGTAGCGGCCGTCCACCTCCAGCACGTCGATGGGTTCGCGCTGACCCTCGGCCTGGATCGAGGCCATCAGGGCCGCCACCTTGGGCTCGTCGAGGATCCGCTGGAGCGGTCGGGTGATGGCGGCCAGGGGCAGGGTCTCGACACGCATGACAGGCCTTTAACTCGGAGTGACTCCGTTTTAGCCGATCGGCCGCGGGCCGGCCCCTTCCTGACTGTCGCTGCCGCCACAGCGCCTACGGGAGCGAACGGACAGCGGACGTACAGTCGCCGGGCCTTCCGCGCTCGCCATGGCTGCCCCGTTGGTTACCGCCCTTCGTCCCGCCCTGCGGCGTCTGGCCCTGCTCTGCCTCGCCGTGGCGCTCTCGTTCGGGCTGGCGGCCTGTGATGGCAGCCAGGGCCAGAAACCGCCGACCATCGCCCCGGCCGATCTGGCGATCATCCAGCGCCAGGCCGAGGGCTTCCTGGCCGCCAAGGATCGGCTGCCCGAACTGGCCGCGCTGGTCAACGAGCGCAACTGGGTCTTCACCCGCAACCTGATCCACGGCCCGATGCAGGAAGTGGGCCGCGAGATGCTCTACATCAACCAGCGGCTGCTGCCGGCCGACCGGGCCGAGGCCACCGAGCGGGCCGACCAGCTCAAGAGCGCCCTGGCCGAACTCGACGAGGCGGCCCGGCTCCAGGACGGTGAGCGGCTCCGCAAGGCCTACATCAAGGTGGCCAGCGGCTTCGGCTCCTACGCCGAGGTGATCCCCTCAGGCGCCCAGGCCTGAGCCAGTCCCTGGCCGATCCCGCCGGGGCCCGCGATCCACGGCCGATCCTGGTGATCGGAGCCGGGATCGTGGGCCTCTCCTGTGCCTGGTGGCTGCAGCGCCGCGGCCATGCCGTCACCCTGGTGGCGCCCGACGCCGCCGGGCCCCAGAGCGCCGGCGCCGGCAGCAGCGCCGCCCTCGGGGTGCTGATGGGCCAGGTGTTCCACCGCGCCGGCGGCCGGGCCTGGCGGCTGCGCCAGCAGTCGCTGGCCCTCTGGAGCCAGTGGCGGAGCGAACTGGAGGAACGGGGACATCCGATCCCCGGTCTGAGCGGCCTGCTGCTGCTGGCCGCCGACGCCGGCGAACTCGCCGGGCTGGAACGGCTGGCGGCGGAGCGGCAGCGGGCCGGCCTGGCCCTGGCTCTCTGGAGCCGGGAGGCGCTGGAGGCCCTGCGGCCCGCGCTGCCCCCGGCGGTGGGCGGCCTCCATTCCCCCGCCGACGGGCAGCTCGATCCACTGGCCGCGCTGGAGGCCCTGCGCAGCGACGCCCTGCGCCTCGGACTGCGGCTGCGGGGCGACACCGTGGTGGAGCTGCAACGGCGGAGCGGCGGCTGGAACGCCCACCTCGGCGGCGGCGACGCACTGGCGGCCCCCTGGGTGGTGCTGGCGGCCGGCATCACCAGCGCGGCATTGCTGGAGCCCCTGGGCCACGAGCGACCGATGGAGCCGGTGCTCGGCCAGGCCCTGGAGCTTCAGCTCACGGTGGATCCACCGCCCGACTGGCCGGGGCCGGTGGTGTGGCGGGGCTGGAACCTGGTGCCCCGCCCCGAAGGCCGCCTCTGGCTTGGAGCCACCCTCGAGCCGGGCCAGCGGGCCGATCCGGCCCGGCTGGAGGAGCTGCGGCAACTCGATGGGGCCGCCCCCTCCTGGCTGCGCGAGGCGCAGGTGCGCCGGTGCTGGCAGGGCCTGCGTCACCGCCCGCTGGGGCGGCCGGCGCCGCTGCTCGAGGTGCTCGAGCCCGGCCTGCTGCTGGTGAGCGGCCACTACCGCAACGGCGTGCTGCTGGCGCCGGCCAGCGCGGCCTGGGTGGCGGCGTGCATCGAGACCGGTGGCGCGCTCAGCACGGATCCGGAGCGTGCATGAAAAAACCCCCTGGCTGAAGCCAGGGGGCCGGGGAAGCGGGGGTGCGGAGCGGAGCGGCCCACACCCGCGCCGTGGCTCACTTGCTCTCGGTGAACTCGGCGTCGATGACGTCGTCGCTGGAGGGGGCACCGCTGCCGGAGCCGTTGCCGCCGGGGGCGGCACCGGCAGCCGCCTCGGCGGCACCGGCCTGCTGGTACACGGCGGAGCCCACCTCGTAGAGCTCCTTCTGAAGCTCCTCGAACCGGGGCTTCATCGCCTCGTAGTCCTCCTTGTCGAGCGACTCCTGCAGCGCCTTGCGCTTCTCCTCCACCTTGGCCTTGATCTCGGCACTCACCTTGTCGCCGAGTTCGCCGAGCTGCTTCTCCGACTGATAGAGCAGCGTCTCGGCCTGGTTCTTCAGGTCGATCCGCTCGCGCTTCTCCTTGTCGGTCGCGGCGTTGGCCTCGGCGTCCTTCACCATCTTCTCCACCTCGTTTTCACTGAGGGTGGAGGCGCCGGTGATCGAGATGCTCTGCTCCTTGCCGCTGCCCTTGTCCTTCGCCGTCACGCTGAGGATGCCGTTGGCGTCGATGTCGAAGGTGACCTCGATCTGGGGCACGCCACGGGGGGCCGGAGGGATGCCGTCGAGGCGGAAGGTGCCGAGCGACTTGTTGTCGCTGGCCATCTCCCGCTCGCCCTGGAGCACGTGGATCTCCACGTTGGTCTGGCCGTCCACCGCGGTGGAGTAGGTCTCGGCCTTCTTGGTGGGGATGGTGGTGTTGCGGGTGATCATCTTGGTCATCACGCCGCCGAGGGTCTCCACGCCGAGGGACAGCGGGGTGACGTCGAGCAGCAGGATGTCCTTGACTTCACCGGCCAGCACACCCCCCTGGATGGCGGCGCCCACGGCCACCACCTCGTCGGGGTTCACCGTCTGGTTGGGCTCCTTGCCGGTGACGCGCTTCACCAGCTCCAGCACGGCCGGAATGCGGGTGGAACCGCCCACCATCACCACCTCATCGAGCTCGCTGGCGGAGAGCTTGGCGTCCTTGAGCGCCTGCTCCACGGGCACCCGGCAGCGGTCGATCAGCTTGCTGGCCAGCTCCTCGAACTTCGCCCGGGTGAGGGTGAGATCGAGATGCTTGGGCCCCTCGGGGGTGGCCGTGATGAACGGCAGGTTGATCTCGCTCTGGGTGGCGCTGGAGAGCTCGATCTTGGCCTTCTCGGCCGCCTCGGTGAGGCGCTGCAGGGCCTGCTTGTCCTGGCGCAGGTCGATGCCCTCGTTGGCCTTGAAGGAGTCGGCCAGGAAGTCGACGATCACCTTGTCGAAGTCGTCGCCGCCCAGGTGGGTGTCGCCACTGGTGGAGAGCACCTCGAACACGCCGTCGCCCACCTCCAGCACCGACACGTCGAAGGTGCCGCCGCCCAGATCGAACACCAGGATGCGCTCGTTGCTCTTCTTGTCGAGGCCGTAGGCGAGGGCCGCCGCGGTGGGCTCGTTGATGATCCGCAGCACCTCGAGGCCGGCGATCTTGCCGGCGTCCTTGGTGGCCTGACGCTGCGAGTCGTTGAAATAGGCGGGAACGGTGATCACCGCCTGGGTGACGGTTTCACCGAGGTACTTGCCGGCGTCGTCGGCCAGCTTGCGCAGCACCTGGGCCGACACCTCCTCCGGGGCGAACTGCTTGTTGAGCACCGGACACTTCACCTTGACGTTGGCGCCGGCCTTCTCCACGCCATAGCTCACTTCCTTCGATTCCTCGTTCACCTCATCGACGCGGCGTCCGATGAAGCGCTTGACGGAATAGAAGGTGTTCTCCGGGTTCATGACCGCCTGGCGCTTGGCGATCTGGCCCACCAGCTGGTCCTGGTTCTTGGTGTAGGCCACCACGGAGGGAGTGGTGCGGAACCCTTCGGCGTTGGCGATCACCGTGGGCTTGCCCCCCTCCATCACCGCCACGCAGCTGTTCGTCGTGCCCAGGTCGATGCCGACAACCTTGCCCATGGGTTCCCACCTCCTCGTGAAGAATGAATCGTTCCTGAAGCATCTTCCGCACCCGGGGCCTGTGCAGGCGAGGTGTGGTTTCCGAACCGCCGCCGTACGGTGCCGCCAGCCGCGCCACCGCCACCGAAGCCATGCCGACGCCGATCACTGCCCACACCGCCCTGCTGGGCGTCCTGGGCGATCCGGTGCGCCACTCGCTCTCGCCGGCCATGCACAACGCGGCCCTGGAGCGGATGGGGCTCGACTGGGTCTACCTGGCCCTGCCGGTGGCGCCGGCCGACCTGGGCGCGGCGGTGCGGGGGCTCGAGGCGATCGACTGCCGCGGGCTCAACGTGACCCTGCCGCACAAGCAGGCGGTGGCCGAGCTGGCGGCGGAACTCACCCCCCTGGCCCGGAGGGTGGGGGCGGTGAACACCCTGGTGCGCCGCAGTGGGGGCGGCTGGCTCGGCACCAACACCGACGTGGAGGGGTTCCTGACCCCGCTGCAGGCCAGCGGCGCTCCGCCGCAGGGGGGCCGGGCCGTGGTGCTGGGCTGCGGCGGCAGCGCCCGGGCCGTGGTGGCCGCCCTGGCGGAGCTGAACCTGGGCCGTATCCAGCTGGCCGGGCGACGGCCGGAACGGCTGGCGGCGGTGGTGGACGCCTGCCGCGGCTGGGCACCACAGCTCGAGGCGCTCCCCTGGCAGGACGGCGGCGCCGACGGGGAAGCCCTCGCCCAGGCGCTGGCCGCCGCCGATCTGGTGGTGAACACCACACCGGTGGGCATGGCCAGCGGAAGCCGGGCCGGGGGCGAGTCCGCCGGCCCCTGTCCGCTGACCCCCGCCCAGCTGGAGACCCTACGGCCCGGCTCCACCGTGTACGACCTGATCTACACGCCCCGGCCCACCCCCCTGCTGCGGGCGGCCGAACGGCGGGGCTGCCGCCCGATCGACGGACTGGAGATGCTGGTGCAGCAGGGCGCGGCAGCCCTGCGCCTGTGGACCGCAGGCAGCGGGTCGGCGGTGCCGGCCGCCGCCATGCGGGACGCGGCGCTGCGGCAGCTGGCGGCGCACTGAAACGGGCGGGGGCGGGCCGGGCCGGCGGCGCTCCTAGCCTGGGCCGATCCCTCGCCTCACGGCCCGCCCCATGCAAGGCCCTCCGCTCTGGCAACGGCTGCTGGCCGTGCTGGCCTACCTCCTCCCCTGGAGCGACGCGGTGCCCTTCGGCCAGGCCCTGTTCGGGCTGTTCCCTCCGCTCCAGTGGCTGATCCTGCCGGCCCTGCCGCTGATGAGCCTGCAGCGGCTGATTCCCTTCGGCAGCTTCCTCCTCTTCCTGGTGCTGTTCCTGGCGGTGGTGCGCAACCCCCGGGTTCCCTACTTCGTGCGCTTCAACGTGCTGCAGGCGATCCTGCTGGACATCGTGCTGGTGCTGCTCTCGCTGGCCTTCAGCGTGCTGCTCCAGCCGCTCGGGGCGGGTTTCGCCCTGCGCACCCTCAGCAACACCGTGTTCCTGGGTGCCCTGCTGCTGGTGGTCTTCGCCGTGGTTCAGAGCGTGCGGGGCCGGGAAGCCGACATCCCGACGGTGTCGGAAGCGGTGCGCATGCAGCTCTACTGAGGCGCCGCGGTCCGGGGCAGGGTGGCGCGATAGGGTGATCGATCCGTCGCTGGCAGCCCCCGGGCCGCCGGCCTCCACCCGAGCCCGTCACGGAGTCTCCGCCACCATGTCCCAGCAGCCCTACTACGAAACGATGTACATCCTTCGTCCGGACATTCCGGAGGAGGAAGTGGAAACCCACGTGGCCAAGTACCGCGACATCGTGACCGAAGCCGGCGCCGAGGTTCTGGATACCCAGATGCGCGGCAAGCGCCGTCTGGCCTACCCGATCGCCAAGCATCGCGAAGGCATCTACGTGCAGCTCAACCACAGTGGTGACGGCCAGCAGGTGGCACCCCTGGAGCGCGCCATGCGGCTGAGCGAAGACGTGATCCGCTACCTGACCGTCAAGCAGGACGGCCCGCTGCCGGCTCCCCGCAACGCCCCGGCGAGCGCCGGGAGTGGCGAGCCCGTGGCCGTCGAGGCCTGAGCGCGCACCGCTGGTGCCGTGCCACCGCCGCCCACCCCCGGATGACGGCAGCGCCGATCCGGGGGATGATCAGCCCCCCGGGAGCATCGCGTGCGATGGCCGAAACGCCCATCAGGAAGCCATCCGGCCCTGATCAACCGTCCCGGCTGACGGCGCCGCCCGACCCGCCGCCGCCACCCCAGGCTGCGACTCCCCCGCCGGCGCCCCCTCCCCCCAGAGCGGCCAGCGAACCGGTGGAAGCGGAGGATCTGCGCCTGGAGCTGCAGGCCACCCGCCTGCAGCTCCAGGCCAGCCAGCAGGAACTGGAGGCCGCCCAGCGCCATCTCGCCGAACTCGAGGATCTGGTCCGCGATCTGCCGCAGATCTTCGAACGCAAGTTCCAGCAGCGGCTCCAGCCCCTGCTCGACCAGCAGCACCTGCTGGCCCAGGACAACCAGGCCCTGCGCGAACGGGCCCGAAGGGCCCTGCCCGCAGCGCCGGCCTCGCCGCCGGCCCCGGCCGCCGAAGCGGCCTCCGGGACGGAACAGGGGGCGCCCCGCCAGGGACTCCAACCGCTCCGGGCGCTCGGCGACCGTCTGCGGCGACTCAGTCGCCGCGGTGGCGCGCCGCCCACAGGCGGGTCGGCAGACCCCACACGTAGATGAAGCCCTCGGCCGCGCGCTGGTCGAAGCGGTCCTCGGCCCCATAGGTGGCCATGTCGCTCACGTAGAGGCTGTCGCCGGGGCTGCTGCGGCCCACCACCGTGGCGTTGCCCTTGTGCAGCTTCACCCGCACCGTGCCGTTCACGCTGGCCTGGGTGCGGTCGAGGAAGCCGTCGAGGGCCTCCTTGAGCGGACCGAACCACAGGCCCTGATACACCAGATCGGCCCAGCTGGCCTCGATCTGCCGCTTGTAGCGCTGCACGTCGGCCGCCAGGGTGAGGCTCTCGAGCTCCTGGTGGGCGCGGATCAGCAGCAGCAGGCCCGGGGTCTCGTAGATCTCACGGCTCTTGATTCCCACCACCCGGTTCTCCACCATGTCGAGCCGGCCGAACCCATGGCTGCCGGCCAGCGCGTTGGCCCGACGGATCAGACTCACCGGATCGAGTCGCACCCCGTCGATCGCCACCGGATTGCCCCGCTCGAAGTCGATCGCCACCACCTGGGGCTGGTCGGGCGCCGCCTCCACCGAGCAGGTCATCGCATAGATCGCTTCGGGGGGCTCCACGTTCGGATCCTCCAGTTCGCCCGCCTCGATGCTGCGCCCGAGCAGGTTGAGATCGATCGAATAGGGCGAGCGCTTGCTCACCGGTGCCGGGATGCCGCAGCGTTCGCCGTAGGCGATCGTCTCCTCGCGGCTCATGCCCCACTCCCGGGCCGGGGCGAGCACCTTGAGCTCGGGGGCGAGGGCACCGATGGCCACGTCAAAGCGCACCTGATCGTTGCCCTTGCCGGTGCAGCCATGGGCCACGGCGTCGGCGCCCACCTCACGGGCCACCTCCACCAGCCGCCGGGCGATCAGCGGGCGGGCCAGGGCGGTGGAGAGGGGATAGCGCCCCTCGTAGAGCGCGTTGGCGCGGATGGCGGGGAAGGCGAACTCGGTGATGAAGGGTTCGATCAGGTCGCCCACGATCGACTGGCTGGCCCCCGCGTCGAGCGCCTTGCGCCGGATCGGCTCGAGCTCATCGCCCTGCCCCAGGTCGGCGGCGAAGGTGATCACCTCCTCCACCCCCCACTCCTGCCGCAGGTAGGGGATGCAGACGCTGGTGTCAACGCCGCCGGAGTAGGCGAGCACCACCCTGCGGGCCCGGGCCTGCCGCGGTTCCGTCTGCGCCTGTGCCATCCCCTCAGTCCTGTGCGCGCGTGCTGCCCGTGGATTCTCCCCCCTCGCCGGCGAGGGGCCGCCGCCAGCGGACGGCGATCCAGAGAGCCATCAGGGCGGGAGGCAGCAGCAGCAGCGTCCAGACCACGGGCGCGGTGGGCTGGAGCGGATCGCTCCAGCGGTGCCCCGCCGCCACCAGCAGGGCGCTCAACAGCAGTGCCACGGCCCAAGAGGGGAGCACGGTGAGGGCTTTGGCGACGGGCAGCGGCAAGAGAGAGGCCAGGAGAGGCTGGTTTATGGTGGTCGATCGGCGTCCGGTGAGCGTGTCCCGGCCGGCAGGGGTCGCCTGCCCCCCGACACCAGGCCCCGAGCCCGATCGCCCTTCCAGGCCCCGCCATGAGCACCCTCGACAGCATCAACCCCTCCCTCACCCGCTACCGGCGGGAGGAACCGGCACCGGTGCTGCCGCTGCGCGACGAGCCCGATCTGCTCAGCTGGCTGGAGAGCAGCGGCCGTCTGGTGGCCGACGAGGAAACCGCCGCTCCCGACGTGAGCACGGTGGAGGAAGAGGAGCTCTCGGCGCTGATGGGCGAGAAGGAGGACTACAACCAGGCCGATGAGCAGCCCGAGGAGGACTGGGAGGACTGAGCGGCTGGGCCGGACGGGCGCCGGTCGGCGCGGCGACGGGTGCTGACCTAGGGTCCGCCCGCCCGCTGCGCGCCACCGGCGCCCGTCCCCGTTGGCTTCCACCATCCCGACCCCTGCCCGCCCGGCCACCTCCGGTCGCGGTGCGGCCCTGTGCCTGGGACTGGTGCTGCTGCTGGCCTGCGGGGTCGGCGACGCGCTCTCCGGAGCCCCGCAGCTGACACCGCCGCTGCTGGTGGCGGCGCTGATCAGCTGGGCGCTCGGCCGCTGGGGGGTGCCGCGGCTGCGCCGCCTCAAGCTGGGCCAGGTGATCCGCGAGGAGGGCCCCGCTGCCCACCAGGGCAAGGCCGGCACCCCCACCATGGGTGGCTTGCTGGTGGTGCCGGTGGGCGTGATCGTGGGCGCGCTGGTGGCCCCCTCCGACGATCGGCTGGCGGCGGTGGCGGCGATCACCATGGCGTATCTGGCGATCGGCGGCTTCGACGACTGGCGCAGCCTCACCCGCCGCACCAACACCGGCCTCTCGCCGCGGGGCAAGCTGCTGCTCCAGGCCCTGGCCGCGGCCCTCTTCCTCGGCTGGGCGCTCTGGAACGACTGGCTGCCGGCCGCCGTGTCGCTGCCCCTGGGCTGGGTGCTGCCCCTGGGGTTGCTGATCGTGCCCCTCGGCCTGTTCGTGTTCCTGGCCGAGAGCAACGCCACCAACCTCACCGACGGGCTCGACGGGCTGGCGGCGGGCTGCGGCGCGATCGTGTTCGGCGGCTTCGGGCTGCAGCTGATGCTGCGCGGGCACCTGGGGGATCCGGCTCTGGCCGGCTTCTGCGCCGCCATGGCCGGCGCCTGGCTCGGTTTCCTCGCCCACAACCACCACCCGGCGCGGGTGTTCATGGGCGACACGGGCTCCCTGGCCATGGGTGCCGCCCTGGCGGCCGTGGCCCTGCTCAGCGACAGCCTCTGGCCGCTGCTGCTGATGGGCGGGGTGTTCCTGGCCGAATCGCTCTCGGTGATCCTGCAGGTGTGGATCTTCAAGGCCACCAAGGGCGCCGATGGTCAGGGCCGGCGGCTGTTCCGGATGGCGCCGCTACACCATCACTTCGAGCTGGGCGGAATGGCCGAGCAGCGGGTGGTGGTGAGCTTCTGGACGGCGAGCGTGGTGCTGGTGGGCCTGGGGCTGGTGCTGCTCCCCTGAGGGCGTCCTGGGCGCGGGCTCGGCCGCTGCCGCCAGAATCAGGCTCACCGGGCGCGCGGACCGCTCGCCCGCTTCCCCCGTCGCGGACGATCGCGTGGCTTACTTCACCTGGAAGGAGGCGGGCCTGACCGCCGACTGCGCCAGCCTGGAGGCGATGGCCTCCCGCTTCGAGGAGGCGGCCGCCCTGATGCGGCGCATGGCCAGCGAGGGCTTCGCGCTCGAGCGCCATCCCGATGGGCAGCACATCACCCACCCCGATGCCGGCGTGTTCGAGGCCTACGGCTTCATCAGCGAGGAGGCGCCGGAACGGCAGCTGGACCTGATCCCCGAGAGCTGAGCAGCGCTCCCCTACCGGCGGCGCAGATAGCCCACCACCCACACCCCCACGAACACGAGGGAGGAGAGGGCCAGGTACACCAGCACCCAGCGCTGCAGGCTGGCGATGTCGCCGCCGAACAGGAAGCCGTCGGCGGCATCGCCGGCGGTGGAGAAGGCCAGTGGCCCGGCGGCGGCAACGCTGCCGGGAACGGGGGACAGGAGGGAGGAGAGCAGCGGACCCGGCATCGGCAGCCCCGGCGGCGACGCCCTCTCTAGCAGCGGCGGGCGCCGGGACGGCGGGCCGCGGGGGAGGATCGGTGCCACGGCCACGCCCGCCTCAAGCCCCTCTCCGCCATGGCAGCCCCCCACTTTCCCCGCACCCTGATGCTCCTGGGCAGCGGCGAGCTCGGCAAGGAGGTGGCGATCGCCGCCCAGCGCCTGGGCTGCCGGGTGATCGCGGTGGATCGCTATCCCGGCGCCCCCGCCATGGCGGTGGCGCACACGGCCGAGGTGATCCCGATGACGGATCCCGAAGCCCTCAAGGCGGTGGTGCGCCGCCACCGGCCCGACGTGCTGATCCCCGAGATCGAGGCCCTGGCGGTGGATGCCCTCGCCGAACTGGAGGCGGAGGGCATCACGGTGATCCCCACCGCCCGGGCCACGGCGGTGACCATGAACCGCGACCGCATCCGCGACCTGGCCGCCACGGAGCTGGGGCTGCGCACGGCCCGCTTCGCCTACGCGGGCAGTGCGGCGGAGCTGGCCGCCGCCGCCGCGCCGCTGGGCTGGCCGGTGGTGGTGAAGCCGGTGATGAGCTCCTCGGGCAAGGGGCAGAGCGTGGTGGACGGACCGGACGGCATCGCCCAGGCCTGGGAGGCGGCGCTGGCGGGGGCCCGTGGCGCCGGAACCCGGGTGATCGTGGAGGAGTTCCTCCGCTTCGATCTGGAGATCACCCTGCTCACCGTGAAGCAGTGGGAAGGGCCCACCCTGTTCTGCCCGCCGATCGGCCACATCCAGGAGCGGGGCGACTACCAGTGCAGCTGGCAGCCGGCGGGGCTGGGACCGGAGCAGCTGGCGGCGGCCCAGGCCATGGCCCGCGCCGTCACCGACGAGCTGGGCGGGGCCGGTCTGTTCGGGGTGGAGTTCTTCCTCTGCGGCCGACCGGGAGAGGAGGAGGTGGTGTTCTCCGAGCTCTCACCCCGCCCACACGACACCGGCCTGGTGACCCTGAAGGGCCAGAACCTCAGCGAGTTCGAGCTGCACCTGCGGGCGGTGCTGGGCCTGCCGATCCCGGAGATCCGCTCCACCGGAGCGGCGGCCAGCCGGGTGGTGCTGGCCGGCGAGAGCCTGGCGGCGGTGGCCTACGGGGGGGTGGCCGAGGCCCTGGCCGAGCCCGACACCCAGTTGCTGCTGTTCGGCAAGCCCGATGCCCGACCCCACCGGCGCATGGGCGTGGTGGTGGCCGGCGGTGCCGATGTGGCCCAGGCGCGGGAGCGCGCTGACCGGGCCGCGGCCCGGGTGCGGGTGCTGGCAGCCGGCTGAGCCCCTGGCCCGAGCGGGTTTCGCCCCCTAAGGTGCGCCGGTCAGGAGGCCCCATGGCCCAGGCCCAACCCCGCCCACCGGCCCGCCGCAGCCGCCGGTCCCGCCTCGCAGACGGCGAGCATGCCGTTGCCGCCGTGCCGGGGGTGACGCCGCGGGAGATTGGGCTGCGCCCGGTCGGCGGGACACGGGGCCGCGTCAAGGTCGGCCTCAGTTTCGTCTGCGGGCTCGCCCTGGGTTACGGCCTGTCCGGCCCCCTGCCCCGCCTGGTGGGGCCGGTGCTGGCCGGCCTGTCCCACGCCACCCCGGCCATCGCCTCCCTGGTGAACCCCCTGGCCGAGCGGCGGATCCTGGTGATGGGCACCGACCAGGTGGGCGCCAACACCGACGTGCTGCTCACGCTCCAGGTCAAGGACGGCATCACCCGGCTCACCCAGGTGCCGCGGGACACCTACATCGAGTCCGAGGGCCATGGCGTGCTCAAGGCCAATGCCCTCTATGCGGTCGGCGGTGTGGAGACGGTCAAGGAGGAGCTCTCCAGGCTCCTGTCGGTGCCGGTGGAGCGCTACGTGATGGTGAACCTCGATGCGGTGCAGCGCCTGGCGGAGGCCGTCGGGGGCGTGGAGGTGGACGTGCCCAAGCGGATGGCCTACGTCGACAACAGCCAGGGGCTGTACATCGATCTGTACCCGGGCCTCCAGCTGCTCAAGGGCCGCGATCTCGAAGGCTTCCTGCGGTTCCGCCATGACGAACTGGGTGACATCGGGCGGTTGGAGCGGCAGAAGATGGTTCTGCGTCAGGTGTTCCGCAAGCTGGCCGATCCCGCCACCGTCACCCGGCTTCCCGAACTGCTCCAGGTGGCCGGCCGTGACATCCGCACCGACCTCTCGCCGGTGGAACTGGGGGCGCTCGTGTCGGCGATGGCCGGCACGCGCCTGAGCACCGCGTCACTGCCTGGCCGGGCGATCTGGCAGGACGATCTGAGCTACTGGATGCCCGCGAGCAACCCCCGTTACCGGGAGATTCCCGAGGACGGCGAGGTGGAGGCGGCGGCGACGGCGCCCTGAGCTCAGCGGCTGATGAAGCGGTGGTGGTCGAGGCCGTCGAGCACCCCCCACGCCTGGGGGCGACTGGCGAAGTAGACCCGGCGGTTGCGGCGCAGCACCTCCAGGGCCGGGTCGTGGTTCTCCGGCACCACCCCCAGCGGCAGACCGCGCAGGAGTTCCCCGTCGCCCTGCTGACTGGCCGCCACCAGGATGCGCTCCAGCGGCAGCTGCCAGCGCAGGGCCACATAGCGGATCGCTTCCGATTTCGAGGCCGTCAGCGGCAGCACATCGAGATACCAGTGCTGGAAGAGGTGCGGCCGGGCCGCCAGGTCATGGCGTCGCAACTGCTGCCGCACCAGCGGCAGGATCGCCTGATCCGGCTCCTGGAGGAGGTAGCTCACCTTGAAGGGCCCCTGCTGGGAGGGGTCCTGGAGACGCAGCCGCGGCGCCAGCTCCGCCATCGCCTCCTCCACCGCCGCGCGGTTCCAGCGGCGGCCGATCTGCTCCTGCCAGGCCTGATCGCCGCTCCACCCGGCGCCCTGGGCATAGTGAATCTCGGTGCCGGCCTGGGTGATCCAGAGCACCGCCGGCGGCAGATGCAGCTCGGCGGCGCGGTAGCGGGCCGCGGGGAAGGAGCGGCCGCTCACCAGGCCGATGCGCAGCCCGGCGTCGTCACGCAGACGGACCCGCAACGCCTCCAGCCCGCCGGCATCGGGGGCGGCGAGGGCATCATCGAGATCGAGCAGCAGCAGACGGCTCGCGAACGGCGTGACAGGCTCCGCCGCCTGGGCAGGGGGCTGGAACCAGCGGGGGCGGCGCTGCTGGGCGGCCTCACGGGCACTGGCGGCGGCGGCGGCCAGGTAGCGGCAGACATGGGCATCCCAGGTGTAGTGGCGGGCAACGGCCTCGATGCCGTTTTCGCTCCAGCGGCGCCAGCGCTGTGGATCGGCGCAGGCCTCCTCGACGCCCTGCTGGAGGGCGTCGAGGTCGGACACGTCCACCAGGACGCCGTTCTGACAGCGGGCGAGGATGTCGCGCGGGCCGCCATCGTCGGTGGCCACCAGCGGCAGGCCGCAGGCCGCCGCCTCCAGCAAGGTGAGCCCGAAGGGCTCGGTGAGGGCCGGATTCACGAACACCCCCTTCAGGCGTGAGGCCCAGCGGTAGATCGCCGGGATCTGCTCACGCCGGTGCTGCTTGGGATAGGCCACCAGGCCGTAGAGGTCGTGGCGGTCGACCAGCTCGAACACCTGCTGGAACAGCTCGCGCTGCTGCTTCTCCAGCTGACCTGGATCCTGGCGGCAGCCGAGCACCAGCACGAGGTTGTGGCGCCGGCGCAGCAGCTCGGAGCGGCCGAACACCTCGATCAGGGCCGGGATGTTCTTGCGGTGATCGGCGCGGCAGATCGCCAGCACGGGGGGGCGCTGCGGCTCCCGCAGGAAGGGCGCCATCAGCTCGCGCACCTCCGGCTCGTCGTCGCCCGCCGGCGGGGGATGGAAGGCGGTCCCGTCGACACCGGGCGGGATCACCTGGGCCAGATCCGACCGGAACCGGCCGTAGCGGGCGTACTGGTCCTCCAGCTCCTGGCGGGTGCTGGTGACCACCAGCTGGCTGTGGGCCAGCGCCAGCTCCTCGGCATCGATGCGCCGGTCCATGGCGTACTGATGGTCGATCTGGAGCGGGTCGAGGCCGGCCTCCATCAACCGCCGGCGCTTCTCGCGCCCCAGCGAGTGGCCGGTGAACACCAGCGGCACACCCAGACGGCGGCGCAGCAGGGCCCCCACGTAACCCGCATCGGCGTAGTGGGCATGGATCCAGTCGGGGAGACGGGGCTGGGCCATCAGACGCTCGGCCAGCGCATCGGCGAGTTCGTCGAGGTGGGGCCAGAGCTGCTCCTTGCGCAGGTAGCGGCGGGGGCCGAAGGGCAGCCGGCGGATCACGGCGCCCGGCGCGATCGTCTCCTCGGGCACGGCGTAGTGCCAGGCGACGCGGCGGTCCTGGATCAGGCGGGTGACCACCTCCACCCGCTCGACTTCAGGTCTGGCGGCCAGACCGCGCACCAGTTCGAGCACGTAGGTGGTCTGACCACCGGTGTCGGGATCACGACCGAGCTCCAGGTCACGGCTCCGAAACAGACCGTGCAGATGGAGATGGAGAACGTACAGACCCATGGATGCACCAGGGGCGGTGGGACACTTCACGAAGCATCCGCGGCCTTCTCATCACTAGCCAGTTTCGCCAGATCCCGCAGCGCGAGCAGCACGCTGAGGGTTCATGCGGTCACCGAATCCATGGCAAGACTCATGATGGACAAAGGGATCCCCGCGCCGTCCCCGGGGCCCGTCGATGTCACGGTCTCGACACAGTCGCAGGGATCCCCGTTGAAGGGATCCGCCTCAGCGGGGGCCCCGCAGCTGGGGAGACACGTCGACCAGCGGCACCGTGGTGTCGCCCCAGCCGTCGGGCGGCAGCAGCGCGGGTGCCCCGGCCCCCGGCGCCGCCGCGGCGCCGGCATCGAAGGCTCCGTTCGTCCAGGCCAGGATCACCCCCCGCAGCGGGGCACCGGCGCTGGCGGCGGGGGCCCGCAGGTTGAAGTGATCGCCGCCCCGGGCCAGCACGAGCCGATGGCCGCCTCCCGCGTTGGCGGCCTCCATGGTCATCGGCGTGATCGCCTCCGGCCCGGGCGGCACCACCCAGTCACGGCTGCCGCTCACGATCAGCACCCGTGCCTGCATCGCCCGTGCCGCACCCTGGTCGAACAGCAGCGAGAGGGGGGGGCTCACCGCCACGGCCGCCTTCACGCGCGGATCGGCCACGCCAGCCTGATCGGCGGAGCTGAGGAAGCTGCACTGCAGCACCCAGCTGAGGTTGCGCGACGGATCGAGGACGTCGTCGCATTCCTTGTACAGCCGGTTGGCGCTCGGCCGCAGGCCCGCCAGCTGCAGCACCGTGGTGGCGCCCCAGGAATGGCCGATCACCACCACCCGATCGCTGCTCACGCCGGGGGGAACGGGCAGCCGGCCGGCCGCCACCCCATCCAGCAGGGCGCTCACATCGAGGGGGCGCAGTCTGAGTTCGGCCGGGCTCGGCGGCGGCACCTTGCCGGAGAGCATGGCCCGCTGCTGGCTCTGGTCGCTGCCGGGATGGCGGGGGAGCAGCACCGTGTAACCGTGGCTGGCCAGGTGGTTGGCCCAGCCCTCGAAGCTCTCGGGCGCATCCCAGAGCCCGTGGGAGATCACCACCAGCCGCCCGCTGGCCCCCTGCCGGGGGCTGATCAGCACCAGCTGGAGCGGGGCGGGCCGATGGCTGACGCCCAGGCTCAGCTCCTGCCGCTGCACCGGCAGGGATCCCGGCGCAGTCAGCCGGGGATCCGAGCTGGCGGGAGTGGGTTGCGCGAGCAGCTGATCGGCCGGCTGCTGCTGGCGGGCCAGGCGCTGCAGCGCGAACAGGGCCCGCTCCAGATCCACCGAGGCGGTGCGCCCCGGCAAGGCCTGCAGCACCGAGAGCAGGGTGAGCCGTCCGCCAGCGGCGGCCCGGTCGAGCGCCGCCGAGAGTTCGCGACCGTCGATGTCGGCCGGCAGGCCATCGATGCCGCCGAGGGCGGAGAGCAGCAGCAGCGACTGGTTGAGCAGCGGCGAACCCACCGCCTCGTTCACCACCGCCGTAGCCTGCAGGGGCAGCGGCGCGTTGAACAGCGCCACCATCTTGCGGCCGATGGCGCCGTTCATGGCCCGGTCCAGTTCGGCGAGATCGCTGTTGCCGCTCAGCAGGCGGGAGGTGTTGCCCAGCTCGCTGAGATTCAGGGTGAAGCTGGTCTCGAGGAGGGGGAGGCGCAGCTGGATCTGCTCCAGGGCCGCCGCCGGGAGGGGCAGCAGGGGCAGGGCGGCACCCACCATCGCCAGCAAGGGGAGGGGCAGCGAGGCGGGCTGGCGCACGGACGGAGAGCGGAATGCCCCCATGATCCCCCGTGGGGATCAGGCCGCCACCGGCTGGGGGGGATGCTGGGCCAGAACCTGGGCGAGGTAGCGACCGGTGTGGCTGCCGGGATGGGCCGCCACCTGCTCCGGCGTGCCGCAGACGACGATCTCGCCGCCGCGATCACCGCCCTCGGGGCCCAGGTCGATCAGCCAGTCGGCACAGCGGATCACATCGAGGTTGTGCTCGATCACCACGATCGAATTGCCCTTGTCCACCAGGCGCTGCATCACGTCCATGAGCTTGTGCACGTCGTAGAAGCTCAGGCCGGTGGTGGGTTCGTCGATCAGATAGAGCGTCTTGCCGGTGGCGCGGCGGGAGAGCTCGGTGGCCAGCTTCACCCGCTGGGCCTCGCCGCCGGAGAGGGTGGGGGCCGGCTGGCCGAGGCGGATATAGCCCAGACCCACGTCCACCAGGGTGCGCAGCCGGTCGGCCGCCTGGGGGATGGCGGAGAACACCTCGGCGGCCTGCTCCACCGTCATCTCCAGCACGTCGGCGATGGTGTGCCCCTTGTAGGTGACCTGCAGCGTTTCGCGGTTGTAGCGGGCCCCCTTGCAGACATCGCACTGCACGTACACGTCGGGCAGGAAGTTCATCTCGATCACGTTCACCCCCTGGCCGCTGCAGGCCTCGCAGCGCCCCCCCTTCACGTTGAAGCTGAACTGGCCCACCTGATAACCGCGGGCCTTGGCCTCCACCGTGGCGGCGAACACCTGGCGGATCGGGTCGAAGGCACCCGTGTAGGTGGCGGGGTTGGAGCGGGGCGTGCGGCCGATCGGGCTCTGATCGATCACGATCACCTTGTCGATCGCCTGGATCCCCCGCAGCTCGTCGAGGCCGGAGGGAAAGGGCACCTTCAGCCCCAGCTTGTGCTCCAGGGCCGGGTGGAGCAGTTCGTTCACCAGGGTGCTCTTGCCGCTGCCGCTCACCCCGGTGACGCAGACCAGCCGGCCCAGCGGGATCTCCACATCGAGACTGCGCAGGTTGTTGCGGCGGCAGTTCACCAGGGTGATCCGCCGGCTGCCGCTGCTGCGGCGCTCGGGGGGGGTGGGAATCGAACGGCGGCCGCTCAGATAGGCGCCGGTGAGGGAATCCGTGGCATCGAGCAGGTTCTGCAGCGACCCCTCGGCCACGATGTGGCCGCCGTGGACCCCGGCGCCGGGACCGATGTCGACGAGGTGATCGGCGGCGCGGATCGTGTCCTCGTCGTGCTCGACGACGATCAGGGTGTTGCCCAGATCCCGCAGCCGCACCAGGGTGGCCAGCAGCCGGTCGTTGTCGCGCTGGTGCAGACCGATGCTCGGTTCATCGAGCACGTAGAGCACGCCGGTGAGGCCGGCGCCGATCTGGGTGGCCAGGCGGATGCGCTGGGCCTCCCCCCCCGAGAGGGTCATGGCGGGGCGGTCCAGGCTGAGGTAGTCGAGCCCCACGTCCAGCAGGAACTTCAGCCGCATGCGGATCTCCCGCAGCACCAGGTCGCCGATCTGGATCTGGCGGGGCGTGAGCAGCGGCGGGGCACCCTCCGCCTCGCCGACGCCCATCAGCGCCTCGATGCGCGAGAGGGTCTCGCCGACGCTCACGGCCGTGAGTTCATGGATCGCGAACGGCCCCACCTTCACCGCCAGGGCCTCGGGCCTGAGCCGCAGCCCCTGGCAGGTGCCGCAGGGCACCATCTCCAGAAACTTCTCCAGCTTCTGGCGGATCGCCTCGCCGCTGGCGTCGCGCAGCTGGCGCTCGAGGATCGGCAGGATCCCCTCGAACGGCCGCACGTAGGCCTGGCCCTTGCGGTAGCGGCTGTCGGCCTGGATCGGGATCGGCTCTCGGCTGCCGTGCAGAAGAACCTGGCGCTGCTCCTCGCTGAGCTGGTTCCAGGGGGTCTTGATCTCGAAGCCGAAGGCCTCGCCCACGGAATACAGCAACGAGAAGTAATAGGAGTTGTCCTTGTCGCTCCAGGGGGCGATCGCGGCGTACACCGGCAGCGCGGGATCGGGGATGACCCGCTCGGTGGTGAACTTGCGCAGGTGGCCGATGCCGTGGCAGTCGGGGCAGGCGCCGTAGGGACTGTTGAAGGAGAACAGCCGCGGCGAGAGCTCCTCCATCACCGCGCCGTGCACCGGGCAGGCGAAGTTCTCGGAGTAGAGGCGTTCGCGATCCACCCCCTCGGGCAGCTCCTCCCCTGCCTTGGGAACGACCTCCACCAGGGCCAGGCCGTCGCCGCGCTTGAGGGCGGTGCGCAGCGAATCGGTGAGCCGCTCCTGGATCCCGTCGCGGGCCACCAGGCGGTCCACCACCACCTCGATGTCGTGGGATTGGTTCTTGTCGAGCTCGATGTTGTCGGAGAGTTCGCGCACCTCAGCGCCGATCCGCACCCGGGCGAAGCCCTCGGCCACCAGACCGGCCAGCAGCTTGGCGTGGGTGCCCTTCTTGCCGCGCACCACCGGCGCCAGCACCTGGTAGCGGGTGCCCTCGGGCAGGGCCAGGATCCGGTCGACCATCTCGTCGATGCTCTCGGGCCGGATCGAGCGGTCGCACTGGGGGCAGTGGGGTTCGCCGGCACGGCCGAACAGCAGGCGCAGGTAGTCCTGGATCTCCGTCACCGTGCCGACGGTGGAACGGGGGTTGTGGCTGGTGGACTTCTGATCGATCGAGATCGCCGGCGAGAGCCCCTCGATCGCGTCCACGTCGGGCTTGTCCACCTGACCGAGGAACTGGCGGGCGTAGGCCGAGAGCGATTCGACGTAGCGGCGCTGACCCTCCGCGAAGATCGTGTCGAAGGCGAGGGAGCTCTTGCCGCTGCCGCTCACGCCGGTGAACACCACCAACCGGTTGCGCGGGATGGTGAGATCCACGTTGCGCAGGTTGTGCTGGCGGGCGCCGCGCACCCGGATCACCTCCTCGAGGCTGCCGCCGTTCAGGGTGCGGAGCGCCGCAGCCGCCGGCTGCTGGGAACTGGGTGGCACCGGGGCGGCTCCGTTCGTCGTCGCGGCATTGCTGGACTGGGAACCGGCTCGCGCGCGGGGCATCCGGCGTGTTCGTGAACGAGGGATTCTATGGGCGCTGCCGCGAGGGAGGGCTTCAGGCCACTCCTCGCTCCAGCAGGCTGGCGGCATAGCTGCGGGTTTCTCCGGAGTCGCCGCCGGCCAGCTCCGCCAGCTCCCGTTCCCGCTCCCCCGCCTCCCGCAGCGGTGTCACCCGCGTGAGGGTGCGGCCGGCCTCCACCCGCTTGCTCACCTGGAAGTGGTGCTGGGCCGCCGCCGCCACCAGGGGCTGGTGGGTGACGCAGAACACCTGGCGCTGCTCGCCCAGGCGGCGCAGCAGGCTGCCGATCGCACCGCTCACCCGCCCGCTGACACCGCTGTCGATCTCGTCGAACAGCAGGGTGACGTCGGGGTCGGCCGCCGCCAGGCAGGTCTTGAGCGCCAGCAGGAAGCGGCTCATCTCGCCGCCGGAGGCCACCTCCCGCAGCGGTGCCGGCGGCTGGCCGGGGTTGGCGGAGAAGAGAAAGCCCACCGCATCGGCCCCTTCCTCGCCGGGTGGCGCCGGGGTGATCGCCACCGCGAAGCGCACGTTGGCCAGGCCCATCGGCCGCAACGCCTCCATCAGCCGCTGCTCCAGGGCACGGGCAGCCTCGCGGCGGCAGTCCGTGAGCGCGGCGTGGCCGCGATCACGCTCGCGCCGGGCGGCCAGCTCGGCCGCCTCCAGCGCCGCCAGGCCGGTGGCCGCCGCCACCGGACCCAGCTGCTCGCGCAGGCGGTCGCGCCGGTCGATCAGGGCCGCCAGGTCCTGGCCGTGGCGGCGCTCCAGACCCTTCAGCACGGCCATCCGCTCCTGCAGGGCCTCCAGGGCATCGGGATCGCTCTCGAGAGCGGCGCCGTAGCGATCCAGCTCGCGGGCCAGATCCTGCAGCAGCTGCAGACCCTCGGCGCAGGCCCGACGCAGCGGCACCACGCTGGGATCGAGGGCCTCCATCTGCATCAGTTCCTGCTCGCAGGCGGCCAGATGGTCCAGGGCCGACGGGGCATCCTCCGCTCCTTCCTGCAGCCGTGCGATCAGGGTGGTCGCCCCCTGCTGCAGCCGCACGGCATGGGCCAGCCGGTCCTGCTCGATCTCCAGGCGGTTGAGTTCGAGGGGGTCCTCCAGCCGGGCCGCCTCCAGATCGGTCAGCAGCCGCGCGAGCCCCTCCCGCTCCCGCTCCAGGCGCTCACGGTCGGCCAGGGCCCGCTCCAGCGCCGCCGCCGCCGCCTTCCAGCGGCGATGGGCCGCGGCGGCGGTCTCCAGGGCCGCCTGGAGGGGACTGCCGCCGGAGCGGTCGAGCCAGCGGCGCTGCTGGCCCGGCAGCGCCAGCTGCTGCGTCTGGCCCTGCACGGTGAGGTCGAGCAGCAGGGGGCGCAGCTCGAGCAGCTGGGAGCGGTTCACCGCCACGCCATTGACGCGGCTGCGGCTCTGGATCCGCTCGTCGACCTGGCGCCATTCACGGCTCACCAGCAGGTCGCCGTCCTCCATCTCGAGCTGCTGGCGCTCCAGCCAGCGCCGCAGCGGGGCGGTGAGCGAGAAGGCGGCCTCGATCCGGCCCCGGCCGCAGCCGGGCCGCAGCAGGCGGGCACCCTGGCTGCCCTGGGCACCGCCGAGCAGGGCGTCGAGGGCATCGAGCAGCAACGACTTGCCTGCTCCGGTTTCCCCGGTGAGCACGGTGAAACCGGCGTCGAAGCTCAGGTCCAGGGCGTCGATCAGCGCGATGTTCTCGAGGCGCAGACCCGTGAGCACGCCGGCCTCCGGTGATCCGCCCGACCGTAGCGACGGTCGCATTCGTTTAGAAGGGGGTCAGCCCTTCTTCCCGCGATGGTCCGCTCCGACGTGGTGGGCAGCTCCAGCGAGGCCCAGCCGCTCGACGACGATCTCAGCGACTTCATCGAGGCGGCGGGCCTGCTCCGTTACGACCCGGAGGCCATCAGCCGCATCTACGCCGGCCACCCGCGTCGGCTGCTGCGGCGCCTCTGGCAGACCCTGGTGCCGATCGGCCTCTACCTGGTGGGGGTCGGCATCGACCGGCTGCTGGGACTGCTCGCCGCGCCTGAGCGGGCCCGGGCGCGGGCACGGGAGTGCGCCGAGCTGCTGGCCCAGCTGGGGCCGGCCTTCATCAAGGCCGGTCAGGCCCTCTCCACCCGGCCCGACATCGTGCCGCCGGTGCTGCTGGAGGAACTGGCCCAGTTGCAGGACCAGCTGCCGGGCTTCGATTCGGCCCTGGCGATGGCCTGCATCGAGGAGGACCTCGGGGCGCCGGTCACGGAGATCTACGAGCATCTGGAACGGGAGCCGATCTCGGCCGCCTCCCTGGGGCAGGTCCACCGCGGCCTGCTGCACGGTGGGCAGGCGGTGGCGGTGAAGGTGCAGCGGCCGGGTCTGCGGGAGCAGATCACCCTCGATCTCTACATCGTGCGGAACATCGCGGCCTGGCTCAACCGGAACGTGCGGCTGATCCGCAGCGATCTGGTGGCCCTGATCGACGAGCTGGGCCGGCGGGTGTTCGAGGAGATGGACTACGTCAACGAGGCCGACAACGCCGAAGCCTTCGCCCGGCTGCACGCCCACAACCCCCGCATCGCGGTGCCCCGGATCTTCCGTGCGGCCACCAGCCGCCGGGTGCTCACGATGGAATGGATCGACGGGGTCAAGCTCACCAACCTGGAGGCGGTGAAGGCCCTCGGCATCGATCCCGACGACATGGTGTCGGTGGGGGTGAACTGCAGCCTGCAGCAACTGCTGGAGCATGGCTTCTTCCATGCCGATCCCCATCCCGGCAACCTGCTCGCCCTGCCGGACGGCCGCCTGGCCTACCTCGACTTCGGGATGATGAGCGAGGTGACACGCGAGTCGCGCACCGGCCTGATCCAGGCGGTGGTGCATCTGGTGAACCGCAACTTCGACGCCCTCTCCAGGGATTTCGTGAAGCTCGGCTTCCTGGGGGAGGAGGTGAACCTGGAGCCGATCGTGCCGGCCTTCGAGGCGGTGTTCGGCCAGGCCCTGGAGATGGGGGTGAGCCGGATGGACTTCAAGGCCGTCACCGACGACCTCTCGGGCGTGATGTACCGCTTCCCCTTCCGTGTGCCGCCCTATTACGCCCTGATCATCCGCTCACTGGTGACCCTGGAGGGCATTGCCCTGAGCGTGGATCCGGAGTTCAAGATCCTCGGTGCCGCCTACCCCTACTTCGCCCGCCGGCTGATGGAGGACCCCGACCCCGAGCTGCGCCGCAGTCTGCGGGAGATGCTCTTCGACGGGGATGACTTCCGCTGGCAGCGGTTGGAGAACCTGATCAGCAGCGCCTCGCTGCAGGAGCAGCTCGACCTGGAGGGCCTGCTGGATCAGGTGATCGACTTCCTGTTCTCGCCGAAGGGCGGGCTGCTGCGCCGTCAGCTGGTGGAGGCCCTGGTGGACCGGGTCGACGCGCTGGGCTGGCGCACGGTGCGACGGCTGGGGAGCCGGCTGCCGGAGCGGCTGCAGCCGCCGGGGCTGCGGGGTCTGCCAAGCGCTGCCGAAGAGGATGCGCTGCTCAGCCTCGAGCCGGTGCAGCAGCTCCTGACGATCCTGCGCCAGCTGCCGGGCTTCGAACCGCAGCTGCTGCTGCGACGGCTGCCGCGGCTGCTGGGGGAAACCGAACTGCGGCGGATGGGCGCCCAGCTGGCCCGGGGGCTGGCCGAGCGGGGCGTGGTGCGGCTGCTGCGCGACGTGCTGGTGGCGCCGGAAACCCGCCGGGCGGCGGGAATCGCCACCGCGAGCGGCTTCTAGAGTTTCCTCAGCAGCCGGAGAGTCCTTGCGTCACAACAGGAAACTGTGGGGAGTCCTGCTGGGAGCCAGCCTGAGCATGGCGGCACCGGGGCTGCAGGCGGCCGAGCAGATCGTGTTCGTGAGCGGGGCCTTCCGCCGTTCGATCCCGGTGGCCGATCTCGACCATCTGGCGCAGACGGGCCAGGCCCGCGGTCTGCTGGGCGATGTGCTGCGCTTCAGCCGTCAGCAGCCGGCCGATGTGGCCCGCCTGCTGAACCAGTCGGTGAGCCTGCCGCTCGTGCTCACCAGCCGCCTGCTCGCCACACGCATCGGCGAGGCGCTGCTGGAGCGACTGGCCCGGATCGTGGCGCCGCTGAACGCCCCCCGCTCCGGGGTGCCGGCCCTGCGGGCGGCGGTGATCCTGGGTCTGAACGACGGCAACGGCACCCTCACCCCCACACGCTTCCTGCGGGCCTACCCCGCCCAGGAGCTGGCCGTGAACATCCCCGCCCTGCTGGGGGTGATCGGCAAGGCCAACTCGATCACCGAACTGGTGCGGTTCTTCTCGGAATCCCCGCTCGACGGTCTGCGGGGTGACACCGCTCCGAACCCTCCGGCCGCCGTGCCCGCCCCACCGGCCGGCCCGGGGCCAGCCAGCCAGACCCCCTGAGCCGGAGCGGGCCTGAATCGACGCGTAGATTCCCAGCAGCCTGCCCCCTGCCCCCGTGCCTCTGCTGTCCGCCCTCCGGCGTCTGGGCAAAGCGCCAACGATGCAGGACTGGCCAGGACTGATCGAGGCCTACCGGCGCTGGCTGCCGGTGAGCGATCGCACCCCCGTGATCAGCCTGCGCGAGGGCGCCACCCCCCTGATCCCGGCACCGGCGATCGCCGAGCGGATCGGGCGGGGCGTGAGGGTGTTCCTCAAGTACGACGGGCTCAACCCCACCGGCAGCTTCAAGGACCGGGGCATGACGATGGCGGTGAGCAAGGCGCGGGAGGCCGGTGCCGAGGCCGTGATCTGCGCCAGCACCGGCAACACCAGTGCGGCGGCGGCCGCCTATGCCCGCCGCGGCGGCATGCGGGCCTTCGTGCTGATCCCGGACGGCTACGTGGCCCAGGGCAAGCTGGCCCAGGCCCTCGTCTACGGCGCCGAGGTGCTGGCGGTGAAGGGCAACTTCGACCGGGCCCTGGCGATCGTGCGTGAGGTGGCCGAGCGCTACCCGGTCACCCTGGTGAACTCGCTCAATCCCTTCCGGCTGCAGGGCCAGAAGACCGCCGCCTTCGAGGTGGTCGACGCCCTGGGCGAGGCACCCGACTGGCTCTGCATCCCGATGGGCAACGCCGGCAACATCAGCGCCTACTGGATGGGCTTCCGCGAGTACCGCGAGGCCGGCCACAGCCGCAGCCTGCCCCGGATGATGGGGTTCCAGGCCAGTGGCTCGGCGCCGCTGGTGCTGGGGCACACGGTGGAGCAGCCCGACACGATCGCCACGGCGATCCGGATCGGCAACCCGGCCAACCGCGAGAAGGCGCTCAGCGTGCGCGAGGAGAGCGGCGGTGCCTTCCATGCCGTGACGGACGGCGAGATCCTCGAGGCCTACAAGCTGCTGGGCCGTGAGGAAGGCGTGTTCTGCGAACCAGCCAGCGCCGCCTCCGTGGCCGGGCTGCTGCAGCGGGCGGCCGAGGTGCCCGCCGGCGCCACGGTGGTGTGCGTGCTGACCGGCAACGGCCTCAAGGACCCCAACACGGCGATCGACAACAGCGACGGCGCCTTCCATGCGGGTCTGGAGCCCGAAGTGGACGTGGTGGCCTCGGTGATGGGGTTCTGAGCCACCCGTCCTGAGCCAACCCTCCACAGCCCCCGAATCCGGTCCTTCGGCCTGAGTCGAAGCCGGTGAGCGCGCGGGGGCATTCGCCTGCCGCGCCTGGCGATGCGGCACGCCGACCATGGGACCGGAGGCCAAACCGTCCACCAGGGCGGCGGCGGAAAAGTGCGGCACGACGGCGGAAAAAGGCGGCACGACTTCAGGGCTGCCGCGGTCGATGTTTTCCCCAGCCCGGGGAATCGGCGGAAAGCGCCCTGAGGGTCCGATTCTCTCTCCGGATCTCCACAGGTCTCCTCAGGCCAAAAGCCAGTGGCGGAAGGGAATTGTCGATCGTTTTACCCGATTCCCAAGGCCCTACTGCTACGGATCGGGTGTTCTTCTTCTGAAGTTCTTGAACCATTCGTAGCGAAGCGGGGGAAAGCCGAGGCCAGCCCTGGTGCCGCAGGGCCCGGTGCCGTTGCGGATCCGCCGGCCCTGTGGAAGCGTGGTGGGGCCCACGGCAGGGGAGCTCCCCCGGAGTGTCAACGGATGAAGCTGGTCTGCTCCCAGGCCGAACTCAGCGCCAGCCTCCAGCTGGTGAGCCGGGCGGTGGCCAACCGCCCCACCCATCCGGTGCTGGCGAACGTGCTCCTCACCGCGGATGCCGGAACGGGGCGCCTGAGCCTGACCGGCTTCGATCTGAGCCTCGGCATCCAGACCAGCCTGCCGGCCTCGGTGGAGAGCAGCGGCGCCATCACGCTGCCGGCGCGCCTGTTCGGCGAGATCGTCTCCCGTCTCGCCAGCGACAGCCCGATCATCCTGAGCTGCGAGGAGGGGCAGGAGCAGGTGACCCTCACCAGCCTCTCGGGCAGCTACCAGATGCGGGGCCTCTCGGCCGAGGACTTCCCCGACCTGCCCCTGGTGCAGAGCGGTGTGCCGATCCGCCTCCAGGCCGATGCCCTGATCCGAGGGCTGCGCGCCACCCTGTTCGCCAGCAGCGGCGATGAGGCCAAGCAACTGCTCACCGGGGTGCACCTCAGCCTCGAGAACCAGGGCCTCGAATGCGCCGCCACCGATGGCCACCGCCTCGCCGTTCTGGCCCTCGCCAACGCGGCCACGGCGGCCGGCGACCCCTCCGCTTCCGACGATCCGGAACTGTTCGCGGTCACGGTGCCGGCCCGTTCCCTGCGGGAACTGGAGCGGCTGCTCTCGGCCCGCCCGTCGCAGGAGCCCGTCAGCCTCTTCTGCGAACGGGGCCAGGTGGTGTTCCTCTGGGCCGATCAGGTGCTCACCAGCCGCAGCCTCGATGGCACCTACCCCAACTACCGCCAGCTCATCCCCGCCGGCTTCAGCCGTAGCCTCGAGCTCGACCGGCGCGGCTTCGTCAGCGCCCTCGAGCGGGTGGCCGTGCTGGCGGATCAGCACAACAACGTGGTGAAGCTGAGCAGCGATCCCGGCCAGGGGCTGCTGCACATCAGCGCCGACGCCCAGGATGTGGGCAGCGGCTCCGAGGATCTCCCCGCCAGCGTCAGCGGCGATCCGATCGAGATCGCCTTCAACGTCCGCTACCTGCTCGACGGTCTCAAGGCGATCGGCGAGGAGCGCGTGCGGCTGGACTGCAACGCCCCCACCACCCCCGCCGTGCTCTCGGCGGCGGCCGAGCCCGGCTTCACCTATCTGGTGATGCCCGTTCAGATCCGCAGCTGACACCGTGGCCCTTCCCGAGCAGCTGCTGCTCAGTGACCTGCTCCGGCTGCGGGTGCGCTGCGATCAGGGACTCGATCACGGCGCCGGGGTCCAGGGCTGGATGCACCCGCCCGTGCACCGTCTGCTGGGCTGGGCCACCCGCCCCTCCGCCTTCGGGCCCCGGCGCGAGGTCTGGCGCCTCAACCAGCTGCGCGGCCTCGGCGAGAGCGAGGCGCTGGTGAAGGGGGAGCCGGCCGAGACCGATCCCGGCACCCTGGAGCGCCTGCCCACCCTGCTGGAGGCCGCGCTGCTGGGGCGTGACGGTCAGATCCTCGGCACGGTGGCCGATGCGGCCGTGGAGCTGGCCAGCGGCCGCATCCTCCACTACCTCGTCTCCCGCAGCGATCCCCGCCTGCCGGGCAGCAGCCGCTGGCGGCTCGTGCCGGAGCGGATCGTCGATCAGCAGCCCGGCCAGGTGGTCACCGCCCTGGCCGGACTCGACGATCTGCCGCTGGCGCGCGCCAGCGTCCGCCAGGAGCTGCTTCGCCGCTCCCGTCACTGGCGCGAGCAGTTCCAGCAGGTGGGGGATCGGGTCGAGGAACGGCTGGAGGGCTGGCTCGAGGAGCCCGGCTGGGATGAGTCGGAACGGCCTCAGCCCCGTTCCTGGCGGGAGAGCGACGAGGAGTTCGGCGGTGTCTCCGCTCCGCCGCCGAGCCCCGCCGACAGCCGCCAGGAGTGGGATCCTCTGGAGGACTGGGAGGAGGAAGAACCACCCGCCACCGGCGATCGGGGCCGTTCCCGCCGCGACGAGGACCCCTGGATCTGACCCCGCCAGCCCTCGGCCAGACTGGAGCGCTGTTGCTCAGCCCAGCGTGGTCGCCAACCCGTCCTTCCCGGTCGCCGAGGCCCTGCGCCAGGAAGGCCTGAGCCAGGCCGACTACGAGGAGATCGTGCGCCGTCTGGGCCGCGAGCCCAACCGGGCCGAACTGGGCATGTTCGGGGTGATGTGGTCGGAGCACTGCTGCTACCGCAACTCGCGCCCGCTGCTGCAGGGCTTCCCCACCAGCGGCCCCCGCATCCTCGTGGGCCCTGGCGAGAACGCCGGCGTGGTGGACCTGGGCGAGGGCCAGCGGCTGGCTTTCAAGATCGAGAGCCACAACCACCCCTCGGCGGTGGAGCCCTTCCAGGGCGCCGCCACCGGTGTGGGGGGCATCCTGCGCGACATCTTCACGATGGGTGCCCGGCCGATTGCCCTGCTCAACGCCCTGCGCTTCGGGCCGCTGGAGGACGGGCGCAACGTGGGCCTGATGGAGGGGGTGGTGGCCGGCATCGCCCACTACGGCAACTGCGTGGGCGTGCCCACCGTGGGTGGGGAGGTGGCCTTCGATCCCAGCTACGCCGGCAATCCGCTGGTCAACGCCATGGCCCTCGGGCTGATGGAGACCGAGGCGATCGTCTGCTCCGGCGCCGCGGGCGTGGGCAATCCGGTGGTGTACGTGGGCAGCACCACCGGCCGCGACGGCATGGGCGGCGCCAGCTTCGCCAGCGCCGAGCTGAGCGAGGCGTCGCTCGACGACCGGCCGGCGGTGCAGGTGGGGGATCCCTTCCTGGAGAAGGGACTGATCGAGGCCTGTCTGGAGGCCTTTCAGAGCGGTGACGTGGTGGCCGCCCAGGACATGGGCGCCGCCGGCCTCACCTGCAGCTGCTCGGAGATGGCCGCCAAGGGCGGTCTGGGCATCGAACTCGATCTCGACCGGGTGCCGGCCCGGGAGAGCGGCATGAGCGCCTACGAGTTCCTGCTCTCGGAATCCCAGGAACGGATGCTGTTCGTGGTGAGGGCCGGCCGCGAGGAGGCCCTGATGGAACGCTTCCGACGCTGGGGCCTGCAGGCCGCGGTGGTGGGCCGGGTGCTGCAGGAGAACGTGGTGCGCGTGCTCCAGAACGGCCAGGTGGCCGCCGAGGTGCCCGCCAGCGCCCTCGCCGAGGACACCCCCATCAACCATCACGAGCTGATCGGCGAGCCGCCGGCCGCGATCCTGCGCCACTGGCAGTGGAGCGAGGCGGATCTGCCGCCCGCCACCGCGGCGGGGGTGGTGCCCGGCGGCGGCGATCGGCTCTCCTGGGGTGCGGTGCTCCTCGCCCTGCTCGACGATCCCACCATCGCCAGCAAGCGCTGGGTGTACCGGCAGTACGACCACCACGTGCAGGCCAACACCGTGGTGCCTCCCGGCGGTGCCGATGCCGCGGTGGTGCGGCTGCGGCCCCAGCAGGGCCCCGGTTCGCTCGAGCCCGCCCGGCGCGGGGTGGCCGCCACGGTGGACTGCCCGAACCGCTGGGTGGCCCTCGATCCCGAACGGGGCGGCATGGCGGCCGTGGCCGAAGCGGCCCGCAACCTCAGCTGCGTCGGTGCCGAGCCGCTGGCCGTCACCGATAACCTCAACTTCCCGTCGCCCGAAACGCCCACCGGGTACTGGCAGCTGGCCCTGGCCTGCCGCGGCCTCTCGGAGGCCTGCCGCGCCCTGGACACGCCCGTGACCGGCGGCAACGTCTCGCTCTACAACGAGACCCGGCTGCCCGATGGCACCCTCCAGCCGATCCAACCCACGCCGGTGGTGGGCATGGTGGGGCTGGTGCACGACCTCTCCCATGTCACCGGCCTGGGCTGGAAGGCCGCCGGCGATGGGATCTGGCTGCTGGGCGTGCCGCCCGAGACCGGGCCGGCCGCCGACGAGCGCCTGGGCCTGGCCGCCGGCAGCTACCTCGAGCGGATCCATGGTCTGCGCACCGGCCGTCCGCCGCGGCCCGATCTGGCTCTGGAGCGGCGGGTGCAGGGCTTCCTGCGCCAGGCGATCGCCGCCGCCCTGGTCGTCTCCGCCCATGACCTCAGCGACGGGGGACTGGCGGTGGCGGCGGCCGAATCCTCGATCGCCTCCGGACTGGGCGCCGCCCTGGAGCTGCCCGACGGCAGTCTGAGGATCGACCGGCTGCTGTTCGCCGAAGGGGGGGGCCGCATCCTTGTGAGCGTGCCGGCCGAGCGGGAGGAGGCCTGGGGTGCTCTGCTGGCCGAAGCGGGTGAGGGGGTGCCGGCGACGCGGCTCGGGGAGGTGATCGCCGCCGCCGAGCTCCGCATCAGCCGCGGTGGCGAGGGCCTGCTGGCGGTGCCGATCCCAGAGCTGGCCCAGACCTTCGAGCAGGGGATCCCCCGCCGTCTGGCCGCCTCGGCCTGAGGCAGAATGTGAAGGTAAAAGAACGGTGAACGGGCCTGTGGCTTCTCCGCGACGCACCCCGCACCGCTCCGACAGCCCCGACCATTCCGACCGGACTGACCGGCCCGACCGCATGGAGGAAGCCTGCGGCGTCTTCGCGGTCTACGCCCCCGGCCAGCCGGTTGCCAACCTCACCTACTTCGGCCTCTACGCCCTGCAGCACCGCGGCCAGGAATCGGCCGGCATCGCCGTCTTCAACGGCGCCAAGCTCCGCCTCCACAAGGACATGGGCCTGGTCAGCCAGGTGTTCGATCAGGACGTGCTGGAGCGCATGCCGGGCGATCTGGCGATCGGCCACAACCGCTACTCCACCACCGGCAGCAGCCGCGTCTGCAACGCCCAGCCCGTCGTGCTGATGACCCGGCTGGGGCCCTTCGCCCTGGCCCACAACGGCAACCTGGTCAACGTCGGCGAACTGCGGGCAGCGATCGAGGCCACGGCGGTGCAGTTCACCTCCACCACCGACAGCGAACTGATCGCCTTCGCCCTGCAGCAGGCCGTCGATGGCGGCCTCGACTGGGAGGCGGCGATCCGCCAGGCGGCCGGCCGCTGCCGCGGCGCCTTCAGTCTGGCGATCGGCACCCCCGAGGGCCTGTTCGCCCTGCGGGACGGGCACGGCGTGCGGCCGCTCGTGTTCGGTCACCTGGGAGAGAAGCACCAGGGCCAGTGGGTGGTGAGCAGCGAGACCTGCGGCCTCGACATCATCGGTGCCGCCTACGACGGCGACGTGGCCCCCGGCGAGCTGATCCGCTTCCGTGCCGGCGATCCGGTGCCCCAGCGCCAGCGCTGGATCGTCGAGCCCGCCAAGCTGTGCGTGTTCGAGATGATCTACTTCGCCCGGCCCGACAGCCGGTTCTTCGGCGAATCCCTCTACAGCTACCGCCACCGCATCGGCGAAGTGCTGGCTCGGGAAACACAGGTGGAGGCCGATCTGGTGATCGGCGTGCCCGATTCGGGCATCCCCGCCGCCATCGGCTTCTCCAAGGCCAGCGGCATCCCCTTCGCCGATGGCCTGATCAAGAACCGCTACGTGGGCCGCACCTTCATCCAGCCCACCCAGGCGATGCGGGAGGCCGGCATCCGGGTGAAGCTCAATCCCCTGCCGGATGTGCTCTCCGGCAAGCGGGTGGTGGTGATCGACGATTCGATCGTGCGCGGCACCACCAGCCGCAAGCTGGTGCTGGCCCTGCGTGAGGCCGGTGCCACCGAGGTGCACATGCGGATCAGTTCACCGCCGGTCACCCACCCCTGCTTCTACGGCATCGACACCGACAACCAGGAGCAGCTGATCGCCGCCCGCCTCACCCTGCAGCAGATCAGCGACCATCTCGGGGTGGATTCCCTGGCCTATCTGAGCAAGGAGGGCATGCTCGAGGCCGCCCATGATCACTCCTCCCACTTCTGCACCGCCTGCTTCGACGGCAATTACCCGATCGAGATGGACGACGACGTGCGCTCCAGCAAGCTGATGCTGGAGCCCGCCGGTCTGGCCGCCCGCGCCTGAACCGACCCCGGCCTTCTTCTTCCCTGGCGTCCTTCTCAGGTGGCGTCGGGTGCGTCGGAGCAGCTGGTCACGAGCCTCACCAGTTCCTGCAGCACCTCTCCTGGTCGCAGCACCAGCTTCAGGCCGGCCCCACCGTCATCCTGGGGCTCCATCCCCGCCACGGCCAGACGCGCCTGGCGGCCCTGGCTGCTCATCACACCCACCAGCGGGGCGTCGCCGTCGCAGAGGTCCACCAGGGCATCGCCGCGGTCCAGGAAACGCAGCCCGATCTGCCCCAGATCCCCACGCTGGCAGGGACGCAGGCTGTCCACCGCCAGCCGTTTGAGCTGCCCCAGCCGGCTGGCGAGGATCACGCTGCCGCCCGCCCTGACCCGGGCCGCCCCCACCACCGCCTCGCCCGGCAGCAGCCGCAGCAGCATCGGGCCCTGGGCCGTGCGGCCCATCACCGGCAGGTTCGCCTCGTTCACCGCCAGCCGCAGCAGCCGTCCGGTGCTGCTGGCGGCCACCAGATCCTCACCCTCATGGCAGGCCACCACGCGGCGGAGTCGCACACCGTCCTTCAGTTTCAGCACGGTGACCGCACGGCCCGACAGCTCGAGGAAGTCCTCGATCGGCAGGCGCTTGAACCGACCGTCGCTGCTCAGCAGTCCCAGGGTGCCGCTCGGCTGCTTCGGCAGCGCCAGCACCTGCACCACCGGATCCCCTTCCACGCCGCCGGGCAGGAAGCGCTCCAGCGCACCGGGCTGCTGGCCGGCGAACTCCCAGCGCAGCAGGGCCACTCGCCCGCCTGCCGTGAAGGCCAGCACGGCGGGTGACTCCCCGATCGGCAGGATCAGCCGGGCCGGGGCCGGCTGATCGCCCAGTTCGGCTTCCTCCTCCAGGTGGAGCCGGCCCAGCACTGCCGGCGTCAGGATCCGCACCAGCCCATCGGCCTGGATCAGCAGCCGCCCCTCGGCCGGCAGGGCTTCCATCGCCTGCTGACGCTGAAGTTCAGTGCTCGGACGGAGGGCGGCCGAGCGCTGGGCCTGAAGTTCGTCACCGCCCGCGACCAGGCGGGTGCGGCGTGGCGTGGTGTAGCGCTTCTTCAGGGCCTTGAGCTCGCTCACCATCGCGTCGAGCAGGGCCTGGCGATCGTCGAGCAGGTGGCGCAGCCGTTCCCGCTCCTCGGCCAGCTGGCCGGCTTCCTGCCGCAGTCCCTCCTGCTCCAGGCCCGTGAGGCGCCGCAGGGGCATGGCGAGCACGGCATCGGCCTGTCGCTCGCTCAGATCGAAGTGCACCTGGAGGCTGGCCCGGGCGGCGGCGGCATCGGCCGCCGCCTGGATCCGCTCGATCACCTCCTGCAGATGGGCCAGGGCCCTGATCAGGCCTTCCACCACCTCGAGCCGTTCCTCGCAGCGCCGCAGCGCATGGCGCGTGCGCCGGATCAGCGTGTGCTCCCGATACTCGAGGAACTGCTGCAGCAACTGGCGCAGGCTCAGCTGACGCGGCTGACCGTTCACCAGCGCCAGCAGGATCGCCCCGTAGTTGCTCTGCAGGGCGGTGCGGCGCTGCAGCTCCCCCAGCACCTTCGGCGGATCGGCATCGCGGCGCAGCTCGATCACCACCCGCATGCCTTCGCGATCGCTCTCGTCGCGGATGTCGGCGATGCCCCCGATCTTGCCCTCGTTCACCTGCTCGGCCAGCTTCTCGATCCAGCCGGCCTTGCTGAGCTGATAGGGCAGTTCGGTCACCACCACGGCGCCGCGGCGGTGCCGACCCTTGCCCGGCTGCACCTCCTCGAGGTGGGCCACGCCGCGCATCGGGATGCTCCCCCGTCCATTCAGGTAGGTGTCCCGCAGGCCGCTGCCGGTGAGCACCTCGCCGCCGGTGGGGAAATCGGGTCCCGGCACCAGCTCCAGCAGCCGGTCATCGCTCAGTTCCGGCTTGCGGATCAGGGCGATCAGGGCATCGACGATCTCCCCGAGATTGTGGGGCGGGATGCTGGTGGCCATCCCCACGGCGATGCCGGAGCAGCCGTTGAGCAGCAGGAACGGCAGCTGGGCCGGCAGCACCGTGGGTTCCTGCTGGGAACCATCGAAATTGGGGGCGAAATCGACCGTGTCGTTGCCGATCTCGTCGAGCATCGCCTGGTTGGCGATCGGTGCCAGGCGGGTCTCCGTGTAGCGCATGGCCGCCGGCGGATCGTCGTCCACCGAGCCGAAGTTGCCGTGGCCGTCGAGCAGCGGATGGCGGCTGGCGAAGGTCTGCACCAGCCGCACCAAGGCGTCGTAGACCGCCTGATCGCCATGGGGGTGGTACTTGCCCAGCACGTCGCCCACCACGCGGGCGCACTTGCGGTAGGGCCGGTCCGGGGTGAGGCCCAGCTCGTGCATCGCGTAGAGGATGCGGCGCTGCACCGGCTTGAGCCCATCGCGCACGTCGGGAAGCGCCCGGCCCACGATCACGCTCATCGCGTACTCGAGGTACGACCGCTGCATCTCCTGATGCAGGGCGATCGGCTGGACGCGCTCCTCGGCCATCCGGGTCTGGGATCTGAGGGCGGAAGGGGCTCAGCCTACAGATCGTGTCCGTGGGCTCCTCACTCGGCGTTCTCCTCGTCCGAGTCGCTGCTGCCCGTGGCGTTGGCGTTCGCCCGATCCACCGCCGCCTTCAGGGCGGGCAAGGCCAGCAGGGTGCGGGTGCTCTCCTGCAGCCGGGGCCCCCACAGCTGTTCCTTCTGGTAGGCCGGGAGCACGTAGTTCGGCTCCAGCGTCAGCGCCTGCCCGGCCAGTTCGATCGCCTCCTGGCGGCGCCCGGGGTCGGGCTGGAGCGCGGCCGCCAGGGCCAGCATGGGTTCGGCGGCCCGGCCGTTGATCTCCAGGGCCCGGCGCCAGCGCCGGATCGCCTCGTCGCTGCGGCCCATTTCGTAGAGCACCAGCCCCTGGTTGTTGATCGCCTCCCAGAAGTCGCGCCGCAGGGCGGAGGCCCGATCGAATGACTTCAGTGCGGTCCCGGGGTTGTTCAGCAGCAGATGGGCGTTGCCCAGATCGAAGTGGGCGCCGGGATTCTTGCCGTCCAGCCGCAGGCCCTGCTCCAGCAGGGTCACCGCCTGGGCGGGCTGGCCGTCACGCAGCGCCAGCGAGCCTTCTGCGAACCAGATGCCGGGGTTGCGCGGATCCAGCTGTTTCGCCCGCGCCAGCGCCTGGCCCGCCTCCTTGATCTGCCTGCTGCGCAACTGCGCTTCCGCCAGCAGCACCCAGCCGCGGGGATCCTCGGGCAGCAGCTGCACGGTGAGCGCCGCCAGCCGGGCCGCGTCTTCCGCCTGGCCAAGGCGCAGCAGGCGGCTCGCCGCCTGGGCGATCCCCAGCCCAGCCGCCTCCAGTTCCGGGCTCGAGGGCACGTAGACGTAGGGAACCAGGGCCTTCGCCGTCGATGGGGTGCCTACGATCAAGGCAAGGGCCAGGGAAGCCGGCGCCAGACCCTTGAACCAGCGCGGAGCCATGCCTGCCGTTTCCGTCCGTGACCCAGCCTAGGGGTGCGGGATCGGCCGGACGGCGCGAAGGTTGCGCCGCCACATCCAGGGCTTGATCCGGCGCAGGGCCGAGCCCCGCAGCCGCTCGTCCCAGTCGGCGTCGCTCCAGGCCAGCGCCGGCTCCCGCTCCAGGGCCAGCAGCCAGGTCCTCGGCTGCAGATCGGGTTCCTCGCTGGCCGGCAACGGGCCCGCATTCCAGGGGCAGACGTCCTGGCAGATGTCGCAGCCGGCCACCCAGGGGCCGAGGGCCGCGGCGATCGCCGGCGGCAGCTCCGGCTCCCGGTTCTCGATCGTGTGGAAGGCCAGGCAGCGGCGGGCATCCACCACGAACGGTTCGACGATCGCGCCGGTGGGACAGGCGTCAAGGCAACGGCTGCAGCGGCCGCAGAGTGGCTCGGCCGGCGCATCCGGCGGCAGCTCCAGGGTGGTGAGCAGGTGCCCGATCAGGAACCAGGACCCCCGCCGGTGATGGATCAGGTTGCCGTTCTTGCCGATCCAGCCCAGTCCGGCCTGCTCGGCCCAGGCCTTGTCCAGCAGCGGTGCGCTGTCGACGCAGGCCCGCCAGCGCACCCCCGGCCGCTGGGTCTCGAGCCAGCGGCCGAGCCGCCGCAGTCGTCCGTCGATCAGCCGGTGGTAGTCGCGGCCCCAGGCGTAGCGGGCCACCGCCAGGGTGCCCGGCCGGCGCCGGGCCGGCACGTGGTAGTTGAGCCCCACCGCCAACAGGCTGCGAACGCCGGGCAGCAACTGCTCCACCGCCCGCCGCCGCGGATCGGCCATCCAGGCCATCGAGGCGTGGTGCCCCGCTGCCAGCCAGCGCTCGAGGGCCGCCTGGCGCAGTCGCAGGGCCGACCCCCCCGGCACGGCGGCGATCCCCACCGGATCGAAGCCCAGCTCGCGGGCCTGCCGGCGCAGGGCCGCGGCCAGCGTGTCGGGGCCAGGGGTGGCGTGGTCCGGACCGATACTCAACCGTACAGTTGCGCGACATTGCCACTCTGCTGTGACCACTGCCACGCCCGGACGCTTCGGTTCCCTGCTGCGCTGGCTCGGCCTCACCCTCGTCGTGCTGCTGGTCCTGCAGCTCGCCGCGGCGCTGGCCCCCTGGAGCTGGCAGGAGGAGGCGTTCAAGCAGATGGTGGTGGAGCGGCTGGTGAACCAGTCGCCCATGGCCCTGGTGGGTCTGCTCCTCACCCTGCTGGGATGCCGGCTCGACCAACCCGGCGGTCTGCGCACCCCTCTGCGTTGGTTGGTGGCGGTGCTCGCCGCCGTGCTGGCCATCGCCCTGGCGATCGCGGTGCCAGTCTCGATCACCGGCGACGGCGTGCTCTCCAGCCAGGCCGACCAGTCGCTGATCAGCCGCCGCGGCCAGTACGAGATGGCCAAGCAGCAGAGTCAGAACCCCGAGGTGGTGCAGCAGCTGGTGCGCCAGGCCGAGCAGTCCGGTCAGGTGCCTCCCCAGGCCACCGAGGAGCAGAAGCTGGAGGCCGCCCGCGGCTTCATCGACCGGCAGCTCAAGCAGATGGAGCAGCAGCTGAGGGAGGCCGAACGGGCCAACACGATGGCGGTGAGCCAGCGCCGCTTCGGCGGTACGGCCTCGGCCGCCGTGATGGCCGTGGCCTTCACCCTGGTTGCGCTCGCTGCGGTGCTCTGAGGCGTTCGGAGCGAACGGCTGGCTAAGTTGCGGGGAGCGTTCGGCCGGCCTGTCTTCCGGGACCTCACCTTGGTGCAATCGAGTCCCAGACCAGACCAGCCCCTGGCCACCCGCCTGCAGCAGGACCTGAAGAACGACCTGATCGCCGGTCTGCTGGTCGTCATCCCGCTGGCCACCACCATCTGGCTTGCCACCACCGTGAGCCGCTTCGTCCTGGCGTTCCTCACGTCGATCCCGAAGCAGTTCAACCCCTTCAACACCCTCAATCCCCTCCTGCAGGAGCTCATCAACCTGGGAGTAGGGCTGCTGGTGCCGCTGCTCGGCATCCTGCTGATCGGTCTGATGGCCCGCAACATCGTGGGCCGCTGGCTGCTGGATTTCGGTGAGGGCACCCTGCAGCGCATTCCGCTGGCCGGCTCCGTCTACAAGACGCTCAAGCAGCTGCTGGAAACCCTCCTGCGCGACAACTCCACCCGGTTCCGCCGGGTGGTGCTGGTGGAGTATCCCCGTGAGGGTCTCTATGCCCTGGGGTTCGTCACCGGCGTGCTGGGCGCCGCCATGCAGGGGCCCTTCGACGAGACGATGCTGAGCGTGTTCATCCCCACGGCGCCCAACCCCACCACCGGCTGGTATGCGGTCGTCCCGGAGCGTGCCGTGCGGGACATCGACCTGTCGGTGGAGGATGCCTTCCGCACGATCATCTCCGCCGGGATCGTCAGTCCGGACGATGAGCGCGACAGTCCTGCCAGCCGGAGTTTCTCCAGCCTGCTGGCCCAGTTGCGGGCCCCCGTCTTCAGCTCCATCCCCCCCAACAAGGCCTGAGCCCCGGCCGGCCCCTTCCTCCCCAACCTGATGCAGAGTCGATCCGTCTCCCGTGAACTGGCGCTGTTGCTGCTCTCGCAGGTCAGCGACAAGGTGCCGGCCGCGGATCTTTCCCTCGAGCAGCTGCTGCAGCAGGCGCTGGCCGGGCTGAGCCAGCACGTGCGCGAGGCGCTCGACCACTCCGCCCTGGATCTCCAGCACGCTCAGCAGCAACTGCTCGACAGCGAGCTGCTCGACGCCGCCGACCAGCTTCCCCGCGTCAGGGACCATCTGCAGCGGGGCCTCGCCCATGCCGAGCAGGCCCTCAACCGCCTCTCGGCCAGCCTCGAGCTGCCAAGGCTGCTGATGCTGGCCGACCAGGACGAGATCCGCCGCGGAGCCCTGGAGAGGGCCCGACAGGTGCTGCGGCAGCGCGAGGCCATCGACCGGCGTCTGGATGGGGTGATGGAGGGCTGGCGTCTCACGCGCCTGCCACGCATCGACCGCGACATCCTGCGCCTGGCGGCGGTGGATCTCGAGAGCTACGCCACCCCCGCTGCGGTGGCCTGCAACGAGGCCGTGGAACTGGCCAACCGCTACAGCGACGAACAGGGACGGCGGATGATCAACGGCGTTCTGCGCCGGCTCACCACCGCGGTGTCCTGATCCCCAGCCATGGTCTTCGACTGGTTCCGGCGCCGCCCCACCGCCGATCCCGCCGCCGCGGCGGTGCCCGCCCCTGATGCTCCCCCGGCCGACTCCCCGGCTGACAGGCCGGTGGAGACCCCGCCCGAGGCTCCGCCCGAGCCCCCGGTCCCGGAGCCTGCACCCGCCGCCGCAGGGGTGGATGAGGATGCCCTGGCCTGGGCCCGTGCCGCCTATGCCCGCCTGAAGGCTCAGCAGGAACAGGGGCAGCCGCCGGAGGTTGCGGCGGTGCCCCCGCCCGCTCCGGCCCCCCCCGCCCCGCCGCCGCCCGAACCCTCCCCTGCCCCGTCCGCTCCGGAGGCTGCCCCGTCCGCACCGGCGCCGGAGCCGCTCGCCGGACTCTCCCTGCTGGAGCAGGCCGCCGCCCGGCGTCAGGAGCGCCAGGACGAGCTGATGGCCCGGGCGGTCCCCGTGGAGGCCCCCACCCCTGCGGCGTCCCCCGCTTCCGCCGCCGCGCCGGTCGCGGATGCCGCTCCCAGGCTGGGCTCCTTCGATGCCGACTTCACCTGGTCGGCGGAGGTGCTTGCCGCCCAGGGGCGCCGCGTCGAGGACGTCTCCCTCGAGGAGATCGACTGGCTCGGGCGGCTGCGGCGCGGTCTGGAGAAGACCCGCCGTGGCCTGGTCACCCAGCTGCTCGAGAACCTCGGTGACGATCCCCTCACCCCCGAGGTGCTCGACGATCTGGAGACCACCCTGCTGCGCGCCGATGTGGGGGTGCAGGCCACCGATCAGGTGCTCGATGCGCTGCGCCGGCGGCTCAACGAAGAGGTGGTGGATCCGGCCGAGGGGGTGCGCTTTCTCAAGGAGCAGCTGCGGGGCCTGCTCGAGCAGCCGATTGCCGCCAGCGGTCAGCCGCTGCTGGCGCCGCAGCGGGGTCGGCTCAACGTCTGGCTGCTGGTGGGTGTGAACGGCGTCGGCAAGACCACCACCCTCGGCAAGCTCGCCAACCTGGCGGTGCGCAGCGGCTACAGCTGCCTGATCGCCGCCGCCGACACCTTCCGCGCCGCCGCCGTTCAGCAGGTGAGCGTGTGGGGCGAGCGCAGCGGCGTTCCGGTGATCGCCAACCCCAGCGCCAATGCCGATCCGGCGGCGGTGGTCTACGACGCGATCGGTGCCGCCCAGGCCAAGGGCACCGATCTGGTGCTGGTCGACACGGCCGGCCGGCTGCAGACCAAGCACAACCTGATGGAAGAGCTCGCCAAGGTGCGCCGCATCGTCGACAAGCTGGCCCCCGATGCCGCGGTGGAGTCGCTGCTGGTGCTCGACGCGAGCCAGGGCCAGAACGGGCTCCGCCAGGCGATGGCCTTCGCCAGTGCGGCCGGCCTCACTGGCGTCGTGCTCACCAAGCTCGATGGCAGCGCCCGTGGCGGCGTCGCTCTGGCGGTGGCCCACGAGGCGGGTCTGCCGATCCGGTTCGTCGGCGCCGGTGAGGGAATCCGTGACCTGCGACCCTTCAACAGCTTCGAGTTCGTCGAAGCGCTGTTGGCTGCCTGAGCGGCGGATCGCCCCGCCGAACGTTGCTACGGTGCGGCACCGATCGGCTGCTCAGTTGAGCCGCACGCCGCCCCCACGCGTGCCCCCGTCGCCGCCCAGGTCTCCCGAAGGCCTGACGGCGTCGCTTTCGCTGCGCCAGCTGCTCGACAGCCTCAACCGTGAGCAGCGCCGCAACCAGGAGCTGCTGGCGTCGCTGGGCTTCGCCCTGCGCAGTTTCACCAACCTCAACCGGTTCCTGGAGCTGGTGCCGCTGGTGACGGCGCGTCTGGTGGAGGCCGAAGGCAGCCTGCTGGTGGTGTTCCACGACGACGGCCGGCTCTGGCGCGAGCAGTGGCAGGCCAGTCCCACGGCCCGTTGCGACGAGCTGATCCGCCAGCTCGGAGGGCTCGCGGACCATCCCTTCCCCGGTGCTTCCGAGCAGCAGGTGGCGGCCCACCTCGACCAGCAGGTGCGCCGCCTGCTGCCCAACCATGACGTGGTCGGCACGTCGGTGGTGGCGCGCAACCGCCAGCGGGGCCGCCTTTATGTCTTCGGCTCCGGCGAGGGTCTGACCTGGAGTGACGTGCATCGGCGCCATGTGCAGCTGGTGGCCGATCTCACCGGCGTGGCGATCGAGAACGACCTGCTGCAGGAGGACATGCGCCGCCACGAGCGGCTGGATCGCCAACTCAGCACCGGCGCCGAAATCCAGGCCCAGCTTCTCCCCGATCACTGCCCGGTGATCGAGGGGGTGGAGCTTGCCGCCCGCTGCCGCCCCGCCTTCGAGGTGGGGGGCGACTACTACGACTTCATCCCCACCCGGCCCCAGCTCAGCGGGCGCCGCCGCGAAACCTCCCGCTGGGCTCTGGTGATGGGTGACGTGATGGGCAAGGGCGTGCCGGCGGGCCTGCTGATGACCCTGCTGCGGGGCATGCTGCGCGCTGAGGTGCTCAGCGGCCATCCCCCCGACCGCATCCTCCACGACCTCAATGCCCTGGCCCAGGAGGACCTGGCGCACTCGCATCGCTTCGTCACCCTGTTCTATTCCGACTTCGATCCCCGCACCCGTGTGCTGCGTTATGCCAACGCCGCCCACAACCCCCCCCTGATCTGGCGGCGGCAGCGGCAGGTGGTGGAGCGGCTCGACGCGCCGGGACTGCTGATCGGCCTGCAACCCGATGCGGAGTACGGCTGCGAGCGCCTCGTGCTCGAACCCGGCGACGTGCTCCTGTACTACACCGACGGTGTGACCGAGGCCTCCGGGCTCACCGGCGAACGCTTCGACGAGGAGCGGCTGCAGCGCAGCCTGAGGACCGCCTGCCGCTCCGGTCTCGGTGCCCAGGAGATCCTCGATCAGCTGTTCGAGCGACTCGACCGCTTCGTGGGTTCCGACCGCCATCTCGGTGACGACGCCTCGATGGTGGTGCTCAAGGTGCGCGACGAGGTGGTGCTGCCCTCGCTGCAGGCCTGAGGGCGGGCGGCGGCCTTCGGGTGCCAAGCTGACCGGTCGCGGCGAATCCCGGTGTCGATGGCGGCTCATTCTCCCCAACCGCCGGAGCCTGCCCCGGCCCCGTCTCCCGAGCGCGGCGTCACCGGTGGCGCCTCCGGGGGCTGGAGCGATCGCTTCGAGGAGGGGCTCCACCCGGCGATCGAGCGGTTCAACGCCTCGATCGGCTTCGACATCGCCTTGCTGCAGGAGGACCTCGACGGCTCGATCGCCCATGCCCGCATGCTCGGCCGCTGTGGCGTGATCACCGCCGAGGAGGCCGACCGGCTGATCGAGGCCCTCGAGGCGGTGCGCGCCGAGGCGGTGGAGGGCCGCTTCCGCCCCGGCCTGGAGGCCGAGGACGTGCACTTCGCGGTGGAGCGGCGCCTGATCGAGCGGCTCGGGCCCCTCGGCAAGAAGCTCCACACCGGCCGCAGCCGCAACGACCAGGTCGGCACCGACCTGCGTCTCTGGCTGCGCCGTCGGATCGACGAACTCGACGCCGGGCTGCGCCGCTTCCAGACGGCCCTGCTGGAGCAGGCCGAAGCCCACGTGGAGACCCTCATCCCCGGCTACACCCACCTGCAGCGCGCCCAGCCCCTGAGCCTGGCCCACCACCTGCTGGCCTACGTGGAGATGGCTGAGCGCGATCGGCAGCGCCTGGCCGATGTGCGTCGCCGGGTGAATGTCTGTCCGCTGGGGGCGGCGGCGCTGGCCGGCACCCCCGTGCCGATCGACCGCCGCAGCACGGCCGCGGAGCTGGGCTTCGAGGCGATCTACGCCAACAGCCTCGATGCGGTGAGCGACCGCGACTTCGCGGTGGAGTTCAGCGCCGCCGCCAGCCTGATCCTGGCCCACCTCAGCCGCCTGGCGGAGGAGGTGATCCTCTGGGCCAGCGAGGAGTTCGCCTTCGTGCGCCTCACCGATCGCTGCGCCACCGGCAGCAGCCTGATGCCGCAGAAGAAGAACCCCGATGTGCCGGAGCTGGTGCGAGGCAAGGCCGGCCGGGTGTTCGGCCACCTGATGGGCCTGCTCACGATGATCAAGGGTCTCCCCCTGGCCTACAACAAGGACTTCCAGGAGGACAAGGAAGCCCTCTTCGACGTGGTGCGCACCACGGCCGACTGCCTTGAGGCGATGGCGATCCTGCTGGAGGAAGGGATCCGCTTCCGGCCCAGCCGCCTGGAGGCGGCCGTGGCCGCCGACTTCTCGAACGCCACCGACGTGGCTGATTACCTGGTCGCCCGCGGCGTGCCGTTCCGCGAGGCCTACCAGCTGGTGGGTGGGCTGGTGAAGACCTGCCTGGCGGAGGGAATCCTGCTGCGGGATCTGCCGCTGGAGCGGTGGCAGGCCCTCCATCCCGCCTTCGCCCCGGACGTGTTCGCTGCGATCGAACCCCGCCGGGTGGTGGCGGCCCGGCGCAGCGAGGGCGGCACCGCCTTCGAGCGGGTCCGCGAGCAGCTGGGCCGCTGCCGCGAGCGCCTGGCCGGGGATGCCGGTGTGGGTGGTGGCGTAGACACGCTCTAGGCTTGAGCCGTCAGCGGCCGATCGCACCACCCGGGGCGAGGTCAGGCGTGATCCGCTGGGTCACTCCGGTGCTGGCGGCCCCTGGTTCTTCCAGTCCCCGGTCCACTCGGTCCCTACGGTCAGTGAGCATTTTCGTCGGCAACCTCCCCTTCCGCGCCGAGCAGGAAGACGTGGCGGAGCTGTTCTCCCCCTTCGGCGAGGTGGTGAGCTGCTCCCTTCCCCTGGAGCGCGACACCGGCCGCAAACGCGGTTTCGCCTTCGTCGAGCTGGCCGACGAGGCCACCGAGTCGCGCGCCATCGACGCCCTGCAGGGCGCCGAGCTGATGGGTCGTCCCCTGCGCATCAACAAGGCCGAGCCCCGGGGATCCGGTGGGCCGCGCCGCGGCGGTGGTTATGGCGGCGGTGGTGGTTATGGGGGTGGCCAGGCCGAACGTGGCACCCGTGGCTGGGAAGACCGCAGCCGACCCTGAGCCGCCGCTCGGCGGACGCGCCTAGAGATCCCGTTCCTCGAGCTGCCGGGCCGCCCGCTCCAGCACCTCGGGGCCGGCGCTGGGCGCTCCGGCCTCCTCCACCAGCCGGCGGCGCCAGTGGCGAGCCCCCGGCACCCCCTCCACCACATGAACCAGGTGCCGGGCCAGGGCCCACAGGCGCCCACCCTGGCAGCGCCACTGCTCGGCATGGGGGATCAGGCCCCGCACCACGGCCGACGCCCGTGGTGACCTCCACCCGCCGCGGCCGAACACCCGGCTGTCCACCTCACCCCAGCGCATCGGGTGCTCATAGGCCGCCCGGCCCACCATCACCCCGTCGACGTGGGCCAGATGTTCGAGGCAACCGGCCAGGTCCTGCAGCCCGCCGTTGAGATCGACCGTGAGCGAGGGCCGATCCTGCTTGAGGCGATGCACCAGGTCGTGGCGCAGGGGCGGGATCGTGCGGTTCTGCTTCGGGTCGAGCCCCGAGAGCCAGGCCTTGCGGGCGTGGACGCTGAAGCGGCGGGCGCCGGCGGCGGCCACGGTGTCCACGAAGGCCAGCAGTTCGTCGTAGCTGTCGCGCTCGTCGATCCCGATCCGGTGTTTCACCGTCACCGGAAGGGGCCCGGCGGCGGCCATGGCCGCCACGCAGCGGGCCACCCGGTCGGGATCGGCCATCAGGCACGCCCCGAACCGGCCCCGCTGCACCTTCTCGCTGGGACAGCCGACATTGAGGTTGATCTCGTCGTAATCCCAGTCGGCCGCCAGCCGGGCCGCCTCGGCCAGCAGGGCCGGATCGTCGCCCCCCACCTGCAGCGCGAGGGGTTTCTCGCAGGGATCGAAGCCGAGCAGGACCTCGCGGCGGCCGTGATGCAGGGCCTGGGCCACCACCATCTCGGTGTACAGCAGGGAGCAGCGGCTGATCTGCCGCATCAGCACCCGGAAGTGCCGATCGGTGCAGTCCAGCATGGGCGCCACACTGAAGCGGTACGCCCCGGCGGCCGACGCCGTCTCCGCTTGCCCCTCGGTCATCGACCCATGCTGCCCTCCGACTGGTCCCTGGTGGTGGCCGGCGGCGGGCCGGCCGGCTACATGGCCGCGATCACCGCCGCCGAGGCCGGCGTGCGGCCGGTGCTGCTGCTGGAGGCCACGCCCCAGCCCCTCGGCAAGGTGCTCATCAGCGGCGGTGGCCGCTGCAACGTCACCCATGCCTGCTGGGACCCATCCGCCCTGGTGGGTCGCTATCCCCGGGGCGAGCGGGCCCTGCGCGGCCCCTTCAGTCGCTTCGCCTGCGGCGACACCCTGGCCTGGTTCGCCGAGCGCGGTCTGGAGCTGGTGGAGGAGCCGGACGGCCGCCTCTTCCCCTCCACCAACCGCTCCACGTCGGTGGTGGCCACCCTCGAGGCGGCGGCCGCGGCCGCCGGCGTGATGGTGTGGCGGGCCACGGCCCTGCGCGCCGTGGAGTCCCGGCCCTGTGATGGCTTCGTGCTCACGCTGCGGGGTGCGCCGGAGCCTGCCCTGCGCTGCCGCCGTCTGGTGCTGGCCACCGGCGGCCATCCCAGTGGCCGCCGGCTGGCCGCCGACCTCGGCCACACCGTGGTGCCGCCGGTGCCCTCCCTGTTCACCCTCGCCCTGGTCCACAACCCGCTGGAGTCGCTCAGCGGCGTGGCGATGGACCCGGTGGGGCTGGAGCTGCGGCTGCCGGACGTTCGGTTCCGCCAGAGCGGTCCGCTGCTGATCACCCACTGGGGCGTCAGCGGCCCGGCGACCCTGCGGCTGACGGCCTTCGCCGCGCGGGCCCTCAGGGACAGCGGTTACCGGGGGGAGCTGCGGATCGACTGGAGCGGCGGCCGCTCCGCGGCGGACCTCGCCGCGCTGTTCGCCGGGCTGCGCCGCAGCGAGGCCAGGCGCCAGCTGGCCGCGGCCAGGCCCTGGCCGGCCCTGAGCCGGCGTCTGTGGCAGCACCTGCTGCAGGCTGCCGCCGTCGAGCCGGAGCGTCGCTGGGCCGATCTCTCCCGCCGTCAGGAGCTGGACCTGATCGAGGCGCTGCGGGGGAGTGCCTTCGCCGTCGGCGGGCGTGGCCCCTTCGGGGAGGAGTTCGTCACCGCCGGCGGCGTGGCCCTCGGCGAGGTCAACCTGGCCACGATGGAGAGCCGGCGGTTGGGCGGACTGCACTTCGCCGGCGAACTCCTCGATGTGGATGGCGTCACCGGCGGATTCAACTTCCAGCACTGCTGGACGTCGGGCTGGCTGGCCGGCCGGGCGGTCGCCGCGGCGATGGCGTGAACCGTCAGCGGATCTTGTCGAAGATCGAGAACATCGGCAGATACATGGCCACCAGAATCGAACCGACGATGATGCCCACGATCACGATCATCACAGGCTCCAGCAGGGAGGTGAGTGCCTTGACTGCAACAGCCACCTCGTCCTCATAGAAATCGGCTACTTTCGAGAGCATTGCATCCATCTCCCCGGTTTCCTCTCCCACCACCAACATGCTGAGGGCCATCTCGGGAAAAACACCCTTACGAGATAGCGCGTCACTCAGGGGAATCCCGTCTTCCAGTTCGGTGCGGCAGGAATCGATCGCGTCAGCGATCACCCTGTTTCCTGATGTCTCCCTCACGATGTCAAGGGCTGTCAGGATGGGAACGCCGGCCCGGCTGAGCGAACTGAAGGTTCGGCAGAACTGGGCGGTGGAGGTCTTCAGGACCAGATCGCCGAAGAGCGGCAGCTTGAGGATCGCCCCATCCACCTGACGGCGCCCTGCCGGAGTTCTGTAGTAGCCGATGAACAACCAGGCCGCCACGACCAGGATGGCAACAAGGAAGATCGAGAACTCTGAACGCAGGAGACTGCTCAGGTTAACCATCATCTGGGTGAAAGCCGGAAGTTCCGCACCCAACTGTTCAAAGATGTCGGCAAAGGTTGGGATTAGGAAGATTGTCATCCCAAGGAATACAGCGATCGCAATCACAAGAACGATGACCGGATAAGCCAGTGCTCCTTTGACCTGGTTCTGTAACTTGGCGTTCTGCTCGAGCAGCAGGGCAAGCCGCTTGAGAGTTTCATCGAGAACACCACCGAGCTCGCCGGCCTCGATCATGGCGATGCTCAGACGGTCAAACACCTTGGGCCAGCGTCGCATCGCCACACCCAGGCTTTCGCCCTGGCTCACGTCGTTACTGACCGCCTCCAGGGCTCGACGGAACATCGCCTTCTTCTGCTGGCCAGACACCAGCGACAGACTGCGAACGATGGGCACTCCGGAATCCACCAGTGCCGAGAGCTTGCTGGCGAACAGAGCCTTGTCCCGGATGCCCGGTCTGGCTTCGAAAAGGGTGTTCAGATCCTGCTTCAGCAGGTTGGTGCTCCGTTTTGAGCGGGTTGCCTGAACGGAGGCTGTGGTGGAGCTCGCCAGAATCGACGTCGCCACGATGCCTCGGCGCCGCAACTCCCGCTTGGCAGTCAGGAGATCGGGTGCTGTGAGCGCCAGTTCCTTGCGTTGACCCATCCGGTCGACGAAGACGGCCGTGTAGGCGAGGTTGGAGCCTTGACTGCGGGGCACCAAGGAGGACACCACGATCCCCCGCCGGCGCAGTTCGCGGCGGGCGGCAGGCAGATCCGCGGCGCTCAGCCTGAGTTCGCGGCGATCCCCGGCAGGTGTGGTGTAAGTGGCCAGAAAAGCGGGCATGGGTCGTGGGCTCAGCTGAGGACACCCAGCAGGCGGTTGAGGTCGTCGGGTTTGGTGGATTTGGAGCGTGCCTCCTCCAGGGAGATCGCCCCCTGCTGCACCAGATCGGCCAGCGCCTTCTCCAGGGTCTGCATGCCCAGCTGGCCGCCGGTCTGGATCTGCGAATAGATCTGGGCCGTCTTGCCTTCCCTGATCAGGTTCGCCACGGCCGGGGTGTTGATCAGGATCTCCTGGGCCATCACCCGCCCGAACGGATGGGCCAGCGGATCGGTGCGCTTGCAGAGCGTCTGGGCGAAGATCGCTCCGAGACTGGTGCTCAGCTGGGTGCGCACCTGCATCTGCTGGCCTGCCGGGAACACATCCACGATCCGGTCGACGGTTTGTGAGGCCGAACTGGTGTGCAGGGTGGCGAAGACGAGATGGCCGGTCTCGGCGGCGGTGATGGCCAGCTGAATGGTTTCCAGGTCGCGCATCTCACCCACCAGGATCACATCGGGATCCTCCCGCAGGGCGGCGCGCAAGGCATTGCTGAAGCTTCTGGTGTCCTCATTCAGCTGACGCTGATGAATCAGGCATTTGTCTTTGACATAGGCGAACTCGATCGGGTCTTCGATCGTGATGATGTGTTCGGCACGACTGTGATTGATGTGATCGAGCAGGGAGGCCAGTGTGGTGCTCTTGCCGGAACCGGTCGGTCCGGTCACGAGGATCAGCCCGGACGGCCGCTTGGTGATGTCGACCACCACCGGCGGCAGTCCCAGCTCCATGGGCGTCGGCACCTTGCTGTTGAGTGCCCGCATGGCAGCGGCATAGGTTCCGCGCTGGCTGAAGACGTTGACGCGAAATCGCGCCAGACCACGCAGTCCATAGGAACAGTCGAGTTCCCAGGTCTGCTCGAGCTGCTTGCGCTGAGCATTGTTCAGGATCGAGAAGATCATGCGGTTGCAGGTCTCCTCGCTGAGGGGTTCGTCCCGCATGGGCTTCAGTTCCCCATTGAAGCGGCCATAGGGCTGTTGCCCGGCGGCGAGATGGAGGTCGCTGCCCTTCTGGTTCACAAGTTCCTCCATCAACTCCTCGATCTGGAGTTCCATGGGTTCAGGTTCGGCTGGTGAGACAGTAGGGGCATTCCAGCCATTCGTCCTTGAGGCCGGCCCCGCAACTTCGGCAGCTCAGGGTGGTGAGCGCCCGGGCGCGGCGCTCCGATTCCAGTTCCGTGTCGGTGAGCAGCATCCGCTCCACTTCCTGCAGCGTGGTGTAGCCCTGCCGCACCAGATCGAGGCCATAGCCGAGAAGGGTCTTCATCCCGGTTTCAATCGACAGCTTGCGCAGCACGTCGGTGCTGGCGCCCTTGGCGATCGCCGTGGCGAGGTTTTCGTTGACCCGCACCACTTCGTACACTCCGATCCGTCCCTTGTAGCCACGCCCCTGGCAGTTCGGGCAGACGTCCTTGCTGTTCGGTGCGGCGTGATGGGCCCGGTAGAAGGTGATGGACTGTTCATTGCTGGCGAACAGTCCGAAGTGGCCCAGTTCCTCCTCGCCGGGGTGATAGGGAATGCGGCAGGCCTGGCACACCCGCCGCAGCAGCCGCTGCGAGACGATTCCCAGCAGCGAGGCGCTGACCATGAACGGTTCGACGCCCATCTCGTGCAGTCGGGCGATCGCACTGGGGGCGTCGTTGCAGTGCAGGGTGGTGAGCACGAGGTGGCCGGTCAGGGCCGCCTCGATCGCGGTCTTGGCGGTTTCGCCATCCCGGGTCTCGCCCACCAGCAGCACGTCCGGATCCTGCCGCATGAAGGCCCGCAGCGCGGTGCTGAAGTCATAGCCCTTGTCGCGGTTCACCTGGGTCTGGGTGATGCCCTTGAGCATGTACTCGATCGGATCTTCCACCGTCGAGATGTTGATCCCGGGTTCGTTCCGCTCCGAGAGCAACGAGTAAAGGGTCGTCGACTTTCCCGAGCCCGTCGGTCCGGTCACCAGGATCATGCCGAAGGGCCGGGATCCCATGCCGCGCACCATCTCCAGCGTGGCGGGGTCCGTGATCAGCTTGTCGAGTCCCAGCTGGGTGGCGCCGCTGTCCAGCAGCCGGAGCACCACTTTCTCGCCCCACCGACCCGGCAGGGTGCTCACCCGCAGCTCGATGGTCCGCCCCCGCAGCACGCGCCGGATCCGGCCGTCCTGGGGCAGCCGCCGTTCGGCGATGTCCAGGTCGGCCATGATCTTCAACCGGGAGGTCACGGCCGGGGTGAGGCTGCGGGGGAGCTGCTCCACCGGATGCAGCACGCCGTCCTGGCGGAAGCGGATTCTCAGGCCGTCCTCCTCCGGTTCCACGTGGATATCGCTGGATTCGGAATCCATCGCCTGGATCAGGATTCGGTTCACCAGGCTGACCACGGGCGAGGCGTTCGAGGCCCGGATGCTGGCTTCCAGATCCAGTTCCTGGTCGTTGTCCGGGCCGGCATCGACCAGCTGGCTGTCCAGGCTGAGGCCGTCGAGCAGGGAGAGCTTGGCGGGGGCCGACGCCGCGCCGGCGATCAGGCGGGAGCGCTCCTCCAGACGCCGCTGCAGCACCTCGGCGATGTCCTCCTTCAGGGCCATCCGCAAGTCGGGCTGCAGTCCGGCGGCCTTGATGCTCTCCGCCAGCGCCTGGCGCTGCTCCTGGCTCCAGTGAGTGGGGATGGCGACTGTCAGGTGCGTCCCCTCCAGCAGCATCAGCGGCAGGCAGCCCAGTGTCCCCCAGCGCTCGGCGGGGATCGCCGCCGTGGCCTCGAGGGCCCCCGGCTCGCCCGCCTCCAGATCCTTCGGACCCAGCACCCGCTCGCCCAGCAGCAGTTCCACCTCCAGCCGCTGCTGTACCACGCTCTGGGCGTCGGGGACGGGGCGACTGCCGGCCAGGGTCATCGGGTTCGCAGGAGCGCGGGGCTCAGGTGCGGGCTTCCGCCGCTTGTGGGAGGAGCGCTTCGGCCCCCAACATGTTTAGGACCGATTGGCGGTTCAGTCAGCATGAGCGGCGAAGCCACTCCCTTCCATCCGGACTCCGCGGCCGCCGCGGACTCCCCCCAGCAGGACCTCCCGGCGCCGGCCGACGGGGACACCAGCGCGCCCGCCCCCCAGGCCGCCGTCGACACACCGGCCGAGGGTGTCTCCGGCGAGCCACCCACCGGTGATGCCGCCGGGCAACTCCGTCGCCTGGAGGGCGAGCTCGAGGCCCTGCGCGCCGAGAACGAGTCCCTGCGGGGGCAGTACATGCGCATCGCGGCCGACTTCGACAATTTCCGCAAGCGCCAGAGCCGCGACCAGGAGGATCTGCGCCTGCAGATCGCCTGCTCCACCCTCAGCGAGATCCTGCCGGTGGTGGACAACTTCGAACGGGCCCGCCAGCAGCTCAACCCCCAGCACGAGGAAGCCAAGAGCCTGCATGGCAGCTACCTGGGGCTCTACAAGCAGCTGGTGGATGTCTTCAAGCAGCTGGGGGTCTCGCCGATGCGGGTGGAGGGGGAGCCGTTCGACCCCACCCTCCACGAAGCGGTGCTGCGCGAGCCCAGCGACCACGTCGAGGAGGACCTGGTGATCGAGGAGCTCCAGCGCGGCTACCACCTGAATGGCCGGGTGCTGCGCCATGCTCTGGTGAAAGTCTCGATGGGACCAGGCCCCGGTGGGGCCCCGGGTGGCTCCGGCCCCCAGGATGGTTCCACCGGCGCTGAGGAACCCACCTGATGGCCGACTACTACGACCTGCTGGGGGTGGCCCGCGACGCTGATGCCGACACCCTCAAGCGGGCCTATCGCCGTCTGGCGCGCCAGTTCCACCCCGACATCAACAAGGAGCCGGGGGCCGAGGAGCGGTTCAAGGAGATCGGTCGCGCCTACGAGGTGCTGAGCGATCCCCAGACCCGCGCCCGCTATGACCAGTTCGGCGAGGCGGGTCTCGGTGGTGGTGCCGGCATGCCCGACATGGGCGACATGGGGGGCTTCGCCGACCTGTTCGAGACCTTCTTCAGCGGCTTCGGCGGTGCCGCCCCCGGGGGTGGCCCGCGGCGGCGGGGCCCCCGGCAGGGCGACGATCTCCGGCTCGATCTCAACATCGCCTTCGACGAAGCGGTGTTCGGTCGCGAGAAGGAGGTGCAGATCCGCCATCTCGAAACCTGCGCCACCTGTAAGGGCAGCGGCGCGAAGAACGGCAGCGGACCCACCACCTGCGGCACCTGCGGTGGCGCAGGCCAGGTGCGGCGCGCCACCCGCACCCCCTTCGGCAGCTTCACCCAGGTGGCACCGTGCCCCACCTGCGAGGGCACGGGCCAGGTGATCGCCGATCCCTGTGGCGATTGCGGTGGCCAGGGCGTCCAGCAGGTGCGCAAGAAGCTGCGGATCACCATTCCAGCCGGGGTGGATTCCGGCACCCGTCTGCGCGTGGCGGGCGAGGGCAATGCCGGCCAGCGTGGCGGGCCACCCGGCGATCTCTACGTCTACCTGTTCGTGCAGGCCCACGACAAGCTCCGTCGCGACGGGATCCACATCCACTCGGAGGTGGCGGTGAACTACCTGCAGGCGATCCTGGGCGACCGCATCGAGGTCGACACCGTCGACGGACCGGAGACCCTGGACATCCCGGCCGGCACCCAGCCCGGGGCCGTGCTCACCCTCAGCGGCAAGGGCGTTCCCAGGCTGGGCAACCCGGTCGCCCGCGGCAATCACCTCTTCACCGTCAAGGTGCAGCTGCCCACGAAGCTCAGCAGCCACGAGCGCGACCTGCTGGAGCAGCTGGCGGGTCACCATTCCGCCAAGGGCCACCCCCACAAGAGCGGCCTGTTCGGTGGCCTGTTCGGCTAGGACCCTTCCGAACCTGCCCTTGCCCTCCGTGGAGCCATCCCCCGACGCGGCCCGGCCCGAACCGCGCGAGCGGCTCGATCTGCGCGGCACCCCCTGCCCGCTCAACTTCATCCGCACCCGGCTGGCGCTCGAGAAACTCCCGGCGGGCGCCTGGCTCCAGGTGGATCTGGATGCCGGCGAACCCGAGCGGATGGTGGAGGAGGGACTGCGCCGGGACGGACACCTGGTGGACAGGGGCCCCCTGCCGGTGGATGCCCCTGGCGTGAGGCTGCTCGTGTGCCGCCATGGGGGCTGATCCCCGGGCCCCGGATCCTGGGCCGCCCACCGGCCGGGTGGTGGCGCTGCAGGCCAACTTCTGCCGGGTCGAGCTCGATGTCCCGGGCCCCGGCGGCGTCGGCCAGCTGCTCTGCGTCCGCCGCAGCCGTCTCGGCAAGCAGGGCGAAACGATCCGCGCCGGGGACCGGGTGCTGCTCGAGGGGATCGACTGGGCTGACGGCCGGGGAGCCGTGGCGTCGGCCCTGCCCCGCACCAGTCTGCTGGAGCGTCCGGCCGTCGCCAACTGCGACCGGCTGGTGGTGGTGGTCTCCCTGGCCCAGCCCGCTCCCGATCCGCTGCAGCTCACCCGTTTCCTGCTCACCGCCGAGGCCACGGGTCTGCCCCTCGAACTGGTGTTCACCAAGGTCGACCTGCCGCCGGCCGCCGAGGTGCTGGGCTGGTGCGAGCGGGTGCGTCGCTGGGGTTACGAGCCGATCGCCGTGAGCAGCCGCCAGGGCTCCGGTCTCGCCGCCCTGCGTGAGCGGCTGGTCCGCCCCGGGCTGACGGTCTTCTGCGGACCCTCGGGCGTGGGCAAGAGCAGCCTGCTCAACGCGCTGGTTCCGGAACTGGCCCTGCGGGTGGGGGCGGTGTCGGGCCGGCTGCAGCGGGGTCGTCACACCACCCGCCACGTGGAGCTCGTGCGACTGGCCCCCGGTGCCCTGCTCGCCGACACTCCCGGCTTCAACCGGCCGGAGCTGCCGGATGATCCCGCCCGCCTCGGTCCGCTCTTCCCCGAGATCCGGGCGGCGCTGGCGGAGGGACCCTGCCGCTTCGGCAACTGTCGCCACCGGGGCGATCCCGGCTGCCGGGTGGGTAGCGACTGGGATCGTCACCCGCTGTATCTGCAGTGCCTCGAGGGCCTCGAACAACGCGCTGCGATGCCCGCCGAGCGGCCCGGGGAGGGCACCAAGCTGCGGGGCCATCGGCTGGAGCCCCGCATCGACCGTCGCCGCCGCGAGCCCTCGCGCCGCCGTCGGCGCCAGGAGGAGGATCCCGCCGCGGCTCAGGCGAGGGAGCCTCTCAGCCCCCCAGACCCGGCAGGTTGAGGCCGCCGGTGAGGGCCTCCATGCGCTCTTTCATGGTGGCGGTCGAACGTTCGTAGGCCGCCTGCAGGGCCTCGAGCGCGGCGGCCTCGGTGACGGCGGCCCCTTCGGCCACCAGTTCCGGTGCGAGCCGGACCCGCAGGGGTTGCTGGTTGCCGGACAGCCAGACGCTGGCGCGACCGTCGGCGCTGCTGCCCTCCAGTTCCATGGCGTCGAGCTCGTCCTGCAGCTTCTGGGCGTCCTGCTGGATCTGCTGGGCCTTGCGGAACGCCTCGGTGAGCTGTCCGAAGTTGGGAAGTCCGAAGCCAGCCATGCCGGGAATGCGCGCGCCGGTCCAGGCTACGGCCTCCCCGCTGGGGCTCAGGCCGCCAGCTCCACCGCCTGGAACGGACCCAGCCGCATCACCTCCGGGTGCAGGGCGATGCCGTGGGCGGCCTCCACCCGGTCCTGCACCAGCCGGATGAGCCGATCGATCTCGGTGGCCGTGGCCCCGCCGGTGTTCACGATGAAATTGGCATGGATCGGGGAGACCATCGCCCCTCCCACCCTCAGTCCCTTGAGCCCGAGTCCCTCGATCAGCCGGCCGGCCTTGAGGGGTTCGGGATTGCGGAACACGCTGCCGCAACTGGGCTGCTGGTAGGGCTGGGTGCTGGTGCGACTGCCGAGGTTGGCGCTGGTGCGCCGGCTCACCTCCTGCGGGTCGTGGCCGCTGCTGAGCCGGAACCGGGCGGAGAGCACCAGCAGCGGCTCCACCTGCAGGCGGCTGTGGCGGTAGGCGAAGTCGAGCTCGTCATGGCGCAGTCGGAACGGCGTGGTTCCGGCGCCGGGGTCGAGCACCGTCACCTCCTCGAGCCATTCCGCAGTGCAGCCCCCCTGGGCCCCGGCGTTCATCACTGCCGCCCCGCCCACCGTGCCCGGGATTCCAACGGCCCATTCCAGGCCGCTCAGCCCGGCCCGGGCGGCACGGCGGGCCAGGGTGGGGATCGGCTCGCCGGCCTGGGCCTCGATCCGTCCGCTGCCGGGATCCAGCACGCTGCCCTGCAGGCGGCGGTTGCAGAGGGTGAGGCCCTCCAGCCCCGCATCGCTCACCAGCAGGTTGGAGCCGGCGCCGATCAGCCGCAGCGGCAGCCGCTCCTGCCGAGCCCAGCGGGCCAGGGCCACCAGCTCCTCGACGCTGGCCGGCTCGGCGAACCACTGGGCCGGCCCACCCACCCTCCAGGTGGTGTACTCCGCCAGCGACACCTCGCGACGCAGGGAGGTGGGACAGGGTTCGCCGCCCACGGCGATCAGGCCGCCAGGCGGGGTGCGGCGTCGTGCTCCGGAAGGTTCCGGAGCCGCTCCCAGAGGCTGTTCACGTCGCCCGCACCCATGGCCACCACCAGATCACCCGGTCGGCTGGCCGCCAGCAACTGCTCACTGAGCTGGTCGAGGCTGGTCGCCACCTGCAGCGGCAGGCCCGGGCGGAGGGCCCGGATCCGCTCGGCCATGGCCTCACTCGAGATCCCCGGGATCGGTGCCTCTCCCGCCGCGTAGAGCGGGGCCAGCAGCACGCTGTCAGCCTGGCTGAGGGCCGCGGCGAAGGGTTCGAGAAACTCGGCGGTGCGGGTGTAGCGATGGGGTTGGAACACGGCCACCAGGCGGCGGGGCGGTTCCGGCAGCGGGCTGCGGCCGCTCTCCACCATCAGCCGCGCCATGCGCAGGGTGGCGTCCACCTCGCTGGGGTGATGGGCGTAGTCGTCCACGATCTGACGACCGATCCAGTTGCCGCGGAAGTCGAAGCGTCGGCCGGGTGAGCGCAGGGAGCCGATCGCACGCTCCAGCGCCTCGAAGCCCACCCCCTCCATGCGGCAGGCCGCCAGGGCCGCCGTGGCATTGCTGAGGTTGTGACGGCCGGGCATGGGCAGCTGGAAGCGGCCCCGCAGTCGGCCGTCCTCGTAGAAGTCGGCCACGGTGCCCTCACCGTGTTCCTCCACCACCCGGGCGGCGAATGCCATCCCCTCGTGGCGCTCGATCGACCACCAGGCTGCCGGCCGGAAATGCTGACGCAGCACCGGGCAGTCGGCGTTGGCCAGCACGCTGGCGCAGCCGCCGGCGAAGCGCTGCAGGGTCTGCACCAGAGCGTCGAGATCGGGGTAGTGGTCGGTGTGGTCGAGTTCCAGGTTGGTGATCACGCCCAGGCTGGCCTGGAACTTCACCAGGGAGCCGTCCGATTCGTCGGCCTCCGCCACCAGCAGGCGGCCACTGCCACTGCGGGCGTTGCTGCCGAAGGCGGGCACCACGCCACCGATGACGGCGGTGGGGTCGTGTCCGGTGGCCTCCAGCAGGGTGGCGATCAGGGTGCTGGTGGTGGTCTTGCCGTGGCTGCCGGCCACGGCGATCGCCGGCTGACCCTGGATCAGGGCCGCCAGGACGTCGGAGCGGTGGCAGATGCGCAGTCCACTGCGGCGGGCCGCCACCAGTTCGGGGTTGGTCTCGGGGACGGCCGAGCTGATCACCACCAGGGGCGCTTCGCTGGTGCCGCTGCGGATCGCATCGATGGTGGCCGCATTCTGCTCGCGGAACACCCTCACTCCCCGCTGACGCAGCCCCTTCAGCACCGCGTTGTCGCGTGGGTCCGAACCGGTCACGTCGAAACCGCGGTCCGCCAGGATTCCGGCCAGGGCGGACATGCCGATCCCGCCGACCCCGATGAAGTGGAGAGGAACACGGCGGTCGAGCAGCTGGCCCAAGAGCGTCTCCATGCCGCACCGAAGTTAGTCGCCGGTGTTCCGGTTGTCTCCGCTTTTTCACGCATGTTCCGATGCCGTCACGGCCGTCCGGGCTGGCGCCGGTGCCGGGGAGATCATTTCTGTATGATCGGCAGCCAAACTCCCTTTGTTAGCGGGTTTCCCCGTCCCTGCCATGGCCCTGCGCGTTGCGATCAATGGATTTGGCCGGATCGGTCGCAACTTCATGCGCTGCTGGCTGAGCCGAGGTGCCAACACCGGCATCGAGGTGGTCGGCCTGAATGACACCTCCGATCCGAAGACCAACTCCCATCTGCTCCAGTACGACTCGATGCTGGGCAGGATCCGCGATGCCGAGGTGGGCTACACGGACAGCACGATCATCGTCAACGGCCGCGAGATCCGCTGCTTTTCCGACCGCAATCCCCTCAACCTGCCCTGGAAGGAGTGGGGCGTGGATCTGGTGATCGAATCCACCGGCGTCTTCAACGACGACGTGGGGGCCTCCAAGCACCTCGAGGCCGGCGCCAAAAAAGTGATTCTCACTGCTCCCGGTAAGGGGGCCCGCGTCGGCACCTTCGTGGTGGGGGTGAATGCCGATCAGTACCGTCACGAAGACTTCGACATCCTCAGCAACGCCAGCTGCACCACCAACTGCATGGCGCCGATCGTGAAGGTGCTCGACGAAACCTTCGGCATCGTCAAGGGCACGATGACCACCACCCACAGCTACACCGGCGACCAGCGCATCCTTGATGCCTCCCACCGGGATCTGCGCCGTGCCCGCGCCGCCGCCGTGAACATCGTTCCCACCAGCACCGGAGCCGCCCAGGCCGTGGCCCTGGTGTATCCCCCGATGAAGGGCAAGCTCAACGGCATCGCGATGCGGGTGCCCACCCCCAATGTCTCGGTGGTCGACATGGTGCTCGAAGTGGGCCGCGCCACCACCAAGGACGAGGTGAACGCCGTACTCAAGGGCGCTTCCGAGGGCGCCATGAAGGGCATCATCAAGTACTCCGACCTTCCCCTGGTCTCCAGCGACCACGCCGGTACCGACGAGTCCACCATCGTGGATTCCGACCTCACCCTGGTCATGGGCGACAACATGGTCAAGGTCATCGCCTGGTACGACAACGAGTGGGGCTACAGCCAGCGCGTCGTCGATCTGGCTGAGGTGGTGGCCAGCAAGTGGGCCTGAACCTCCCGGCTTCCGCCCTGCTCTGAACCCCTCAGCGGAAGTGGGTGAAGCCTGTCGATCCCCTCGGCAGGGCTTCACCGCTCTCCAGCCACCGCACCTGCCCGCTGCCGGGAATCAGGTGGCCGATCTCCCGGGCCCCCGGCAGTCGGGCCTGCAGGGCCGCTGCCCAGCCTTGCTCCAGGGCGAGCACCAGTTCGAAGTCTTCGCCGCCGCCGAGGCACCAGCGCTCGGCGTCTTCCAGGGGGACCATCGCGGGATCCATTGGCAGTCGGCGCCTCGCCAGCAGCGCGTCGCAGTCGCTGCCTGACGCCAGCAGAGCCACGGCGGCGGCCAGGCCGTCGCTGCTGTCGGTTCCCGCCACCCGCCAGCGCTGCTGGCGGGGCCGGCTCTCCGCCAGGGCCGCGACCGCATCGAGACGAGGCTGAGGATGCCGATGGGCCGCGATCGCCCGGGCGGCCAGCGGCGGGGGAACCGCCCCGGCGGGGAGCTGGTTCTGCAGCAGGGCCAGTCCGAGCCGGCTCAGTCCGTGGGGGCCCGTGCTGATCAGGACGTCTCCGGGGCGGGCGTCGGCGCGGCGGATCGGCCCCTCGGACCCCAGCCGCCCCAGTGCCGTGATGGCAAGAAGCCGCTGGGCCCCGCCGCTGCAGTCGCCGCCCAGCAGGATGCCGCCGTGGCGATCAAGCGCCTGCCGCAGCCCGGCGTAGACACCCTCCACCCAGCTGAAGGGCGTGCTGGGTGGTGCCACCAGCCCCACCGTGAGCCCAACCACCTCGCGGCAACCCATGGCCGCCAGGTCCGAGAGGTTGGCCGCGGCGGCCCGCCAGCCCAGATCCAGCGGTCCCATCGTGGCATCGCTGAAGTGGAGCCCCTCCACCAGGACGTCGGTGCTGACCGCCAGCACCCCATCCGGGCGTTCCTGGAGCAGGGCGGCGTCGTCATCGAACTGCCCGGGCGGGGCCCAGGCCCTCAAGCGCTCCAGCAGGCCCCACTCGCCCAGGTCGGCCAGGGTGGTGTGCGGCGTGCCGCTGCCCTGCGGATCAGGCACGGGGGCGGAAATTCTCGGCCCCCTCCACCACCGTGGCCTTCACGATCCCATCCTCGGCCGTGAGTTCCTCCAGAACATCGAAGCCGTCCACCACGTAGCCGAAGGCGGCGTAGCGGCCGTCGATCAGGTTGAGCCCGGCCGGGGTGAGCTCCGGCTCGAAGAGGAACAGGAAGAACTGTGACGAGCCATCGTCGAGGGCTTCGTCGGAATGGGCCCAGCCCAGGGTGCCCTTGGTGGCGAAGGGGAGGGTGGGCTGGGCCTTGAACAGCCCCAGCTCCTCGAAGGTCTGGTTGTAGAAGGGCTGCTCCTCCCCGGACACCTTGATCTCCAGCGGTACCCGCCGTTCCTGGCCGGTGGTCCTGTCCACGTAGCCATCGGCGGGACCTTCGGGATCGCCCGTCTGGAGCACGTAGAAGTCCTCGGCCCGGATGAACGGCAGGCCGTCGTAGAAGCCTCGCTGCACCAGATCGATGAAGGCTCCCGCGGTGAGGGGCGCGTTGTAGCCATCCACCACGGCGGTCAGGTCGCCCCTCGTGGTGGTGAGCTGCACGGTGGCGCGGCCCAGAAGGCGGGGGAGATCGGCGAAGCGTTCCGGGATGGCGTAGGGGAAGGCCCCCACCAGCAGGGCTTCGGCCGAGCCGATCGTGGCGAGGGCGGCATGCCGGGCGGTGAGGAACGCGTCGCGGTCCTGCCGCTCGGCGGCCGCGGCCAGATCCTGGAGTTTCGTCTCGAGGCGGTCGAGCAGGGCCGTGGCCCGGTCGCGCCCGTCCGCATCGATGCTGTCGAGGATGGCGGCCCGACGACCGCTCAGCAGCGACTGGCCGCGTCGCACGGCACTGGTGAGCGGTGCCCAGCGCTTGGCCCGCAGGTCGTCGCTGGTGGCCTCGAGGCGGTGCTGGAGATCCTGCAGATCCGACTGCTCGATCGGCAGGGCATTGCGCAGCAGGGCGGCGGGATCGGTCACCGCATTGCCCGGCGGCAGGGCAGCCCCCACCGGCCCGACGCCCCACACCAGGCTCGCCAGCAGCACCATCAGGGCAGCCAGCCGTGCTGGCAGAGGGATGCGCCCTGCGATTCCGGTCCTCGCGATCGGGCTCCTCTCCATGGCTGTACCCTGCCGGTTCCCGGACTTTGGCACAGCCCCGCTGCCCGGCGGCCCTGCCGCGACAGGGGTTCATGGGGCCAGCCGTACAATCCCGACGACCCGTTCCGCCGGAATGATCTCCAGCAACGACTTTCGTACCGGTACCACGATCGAGCTGGATGGCCAGGTCTGGAGGGTCGTCGAGTTCCTGCACGTGAAGCCGGGGAAGGGGTCGGCGTTCGTGCGCACCAAGCTGAAGGCGGTGCAGAGCGGAAACGTCGTGGAGAAGACCTTCCGGGCCGGTGAAACCGTTGCCCAGGCCCTGCTCGAGAAATCCACCCTGCAACACACCTACATGGAGGGTGAGGATTACGTCTTCATGGACATGGCCAGCTACGAAGAAACCCGCCTCTCCGCCAAGCAGATCGGTGAAGGCCGCAAGTACCTCAAGGAGGGTATGGAAGTGAACGTGGTCTCCTGGAACGGCTCGCCCCTCGAGGTGGAGCTGCCCAATTCCGTGGTTCTCGAAGTCACCCAGACCGATCCCGGCGTCAAGGGTGACACCGCCACCGGCGGCACCAAGCCGGCCATCGTCGAAACCGGTGCCCAGGTGATGGTCCCACTGTTTATCTCGATCGGCGAGAAGATCAAGATCGACACCCGCTCCGACAGCTATCTCGGCAGGGAGTCCTGAGGCCCCATGCAGCTCGACAACGACCAGCTCCATACGTTGCTTGCCTTCCTCGAGCAGAGCGACATCCAGGAGTTCAAGCTCGAAGGCGACGATTTCCGGCTGGAGGTGCGTCGCAACCTGCCGGCCAGCCAGCCAGTCACCGTGCTGCCGGCCTCGGTCCTGCCGCCCGCCCCCGCTCCGGCCGCACCCCAGCCGCCGCCGCAGGCCGTCCCGTCCGTGCCGCCGCCGCCCGCGGCCGCCGCTCGCGCCGACCTCGTGGATGTCACCGCACCGATGGTGGGCACCTTCTACCGGGCTCCCTCTCCGGGTGATTCTCCCTTCGTGGAGATCGGCTCGCGCATCAGCCCCGGGCAGCCCGTCTGCATCCTCGAGGCCATGAAGCTGATGAACGAGCTCGAGGCCGAGGTGGGCGGTGAGGTGCTGGAGATCCTGGTGGAGAACGGCACCCCCGTCGAGTTCGGTCAGGTGCTGATGCGGGTCAAGCCGGGCTGATCCGGCCGGCGCCGCTGTCGAAGGAGCCGGTTCAGCCCAGCTCCCAGGCCGTTTCCAGGGCAGCCACCATGCTGTGGGGGCGGGCGACGCCTCGGCCCGCGATGGCGAACCCGGTGCCGTGATCTGGGGAGGTGCGCAGGAACGGCAGCCCCAGGGTCGTGTTCACTGCGGCATCGAACGCCAGGAGCTTCACCGGGATCAGTCCCTGATCGTGGTACAGGGCGAGGTAGCCATCGGGGCCGGGCACCTCGCCCCGCCAGGCTGCGGCCGCTTCCAGCCAGCAGGTGTCGGGGGGCAGCGGTCCCTCCAGGTCCACCTCCGGATGGGCGGCCCGCCACCGCCTCAGAAGGGGCACCAGCCACTCCTGCTCCTCGCTGCCCAGCCGGCCCTCCTCCCCGGCATGGGGGTTGAGCCCGGCCACCACCAGCCGGGGCCGCTCGCGGAACCGGCGGCAGAAGGCCAGCAGGGTGTCCAGCCGTCGTTCCACCAGTTCCGGCCCCAGCTGCCGTGCCACCTCGGCCAGCGGGATATGGGTGGTGGCCAGCAGCGTGTTCAGACGCCACTGACCCGAAGGCGAACGGGCGGTGAACAGCATGCCGGCCTCGGGCATCCCGGCCAGTTCCGCCAGCCGCTCCGTCTGCCCGGGATAGGGGTGACCGGCGGCGTGCCAGGCGTGCTTCGCGATCGGGGCCGTGGTGAGCGCGCGGCAGCGGCCGCTCTGCACCAGCTCCACCGCCGCGGTGAGCCAGTCGAAGCTGGCGGCACCGCTCGCCGCCGTCCCCCGGCCGGGCTCGAGCGTGCCCGCCAGGGGGATGTCCACGATCGGATGGCGGCCGGGATCCGCCAGCGGAATCCGGCTGAGGGGCCGCAGCTCCAGGAAACTCCGCTCCAGCCAGCGGCGGCAGCCCACCAGCACCACCTCGAGGCCGTGATTCTCAAGCAAGGCCAGGGCCTTGAGTGCCACCTCCGCGCCGATCCCGGCCGGATCACCCAGGCTGAGGGCGATCGGAGCCTGTCTAGTCTGTGGCTGGCTGCCCTCGATGGTCATGCTGCGCTGGTTGCTGCTGGGCCTGCTGCTGTTCGGACTGGGCACCGGTCTGCGGCGGGGATGGCTGGTGGTGGACAGCTGCCGCCTGATGCAGGACCTGCGCATCCCCACCCTGAACGATCTCCAGCCTGCGGCGACTCCGGTGTGCCCGCCGCTCCAGCCGGTGGAGCGGCCCTGAACCGGGGAGACGGGGCCGCCTCGCCTCAGTCTGCGGGGCCCTGGTCCGGGTTCGCACCGGAGGCCTCCTCCTCCAGAAGGCAGGCGCGGAATCCCTCCCGATAGGTCCGGTGCCGGAGTCTGTAGCCGAGTTCGCGGCAGAGCCGTCGGTTGCCGGTGCGGCGGTTCTCCGACCAGAAGCTGCGGGCCATCGGGCTGAGGCTGGACGCGATCCGCGCGAACGGCTCCACATCCGGCAGCCTGCAGCCGATCAGGTGGGCGGCGTAACCCAAGGTTTCGCTGGACGGGCAGGGACAGTCGTCCGCCAGGTTGAGCAGGACCGGCCGCCGCTCCGCTGGCAGCGCCAGGCAGTGCAGCAGGCCACCGACGATGTCATCGACATGGACACGGCTGAACACCTGACCGGGCTTGTGGATCAGCCGGCTGCGGCCGCCGCGCAGGCTGGCGAAGGGCGAGCGACCCGGCCCGTAGATCGCCGGCAGGCGGAACACCTGCACCGGCAGACCGCTCTGCCGCCAGGCGGATTCGCAGGCCAGCCGCGCCCGGCTGCGCGGCAGCACCGGCCGGGGGTTGTCGCTCTCCTGCACCCAGGCGCCGCCCCGATCCCCGTAGACGCCTGAGGTGGAGAGGTACCCCACCCATTGCAGCGGCAGGCGTCGCAGCAGGGGGCCCAGCAGGGTGAGCGCCGGGTCCTGGCCCTGCTCGTCGGGGGGGATCGTGACCAGCACGTGGGTGATGTCGCCCAGCGCCTCGGCCTCGGGCACCACACCCGCACTGCCGTCGAACCGCAGCGTGGGCAGGGTGCCGCTGCCCGAGGTCGAGCGGCGCGTCAGCAGCACCGGCACCGCGCGGTCCGCGAGGGCTTCGGCAAAGCGGCGCCCGCAGTAGCCGCCGCCGAGCACGAGCATCCGGCCGATCGGGCCATTGACAGCCGCGTTCGTCATGAGTACACCTGTATCACTTGCCCGGTCCCGCCGATGCCTGTCGCCTGTCTCTCTACACCCCGCAGCGGTGCGCTGCGCCGTCGCTCCGCCTCGGGGTTCCAGGTCGGTGTCCCGGCCCGCCGCTCTGCTCTCCCCGTCCGTCGCAGCGCCCCGTGCCCCGGTGCCCGTCGGCGCCGCGGGGCTTTCGCCCCATGGTTCGCACCCGCGGCCCTCGTGCTGCTTCTGCTGGCCACCGCAACCCTGGCCCCTGAGCAGCCGGCCGAGCTGGCCGCGATCTGCGAGAGGCACAACGGCCCGGCAGCCTGCCGGGTGTGGTGATGCCTGCTGTGCTCGGGTCCGCCCTGGGCGGGGAGGGGGCGGATCAGGCCACCTGCAGGCTCAGTGCCTCGCCGGGGTTCGTCCACTGCAGCAGGCGCATCGCCAGCCGCAGGTCGCCATCCATCCAGGCCCGGATCGCCATGGCTCTGCGTGGGTCGTAGAAGCGCTGTCGGCGATACCAGTCGAAGGCATCGGCATCACTCTTGTGACCGTTGCAGGAAAGGCAGGCCGGCACGCAGTTCTCGGTGACACTCAATCCGCCACGACAACGCGGCAGGAGATGATCGATGGATTCGGAGCGTTCTCCGCAGTAAATACAACGATGATGGGTGACGGTGTGGAGTGATTGACGCCAGCGCCTGACGCGAAGTTTGGGGCAGAGATCCTCAAGGAAGACCGCATCCCTGGCCTGCATCCCCATGCCTCGGTTGGGGCAAGTTTCGCCCGTGAGCCAGGGTTGTCAATGTGTCGAAGATGGCACTTTCGGACTTCGCTGCCACTGATGGTGTGCAACGACACAACGCTTAGATTGGCGCATTCCGAAGCGCATTGCCCCGCGGCTTGCCCTCCTTCGTCGCATCCGACCCGCCCGGGCGCTGTGTGATGCGCCTCGGCCCCTCCGGCCTGGTGGAGGTGGTCAGTCCCTTCGATGCGGTCACCCAGGCCCAGTTGCGGGCGGTGCGTCCCCGGGGCTGCTGGCGTGCCCGCCGGGGTTGCTGGGAGTTCCCGCTGGAGGCCTCCGGCCACCTGCGCCGCCAGTTCGAGGGCCGCTTCCGCATCGATCCCGAGCTGGGCGTCTGGATGGACTGGCTCCAGCGCCCGTTGCCGCCGCTGCCGCCCCATCGCCAGCTGGTGGTGGCAGCGGGGCTGGAGAATCCCCTGCCCGACGGCCGCCGCCTGTTCCGCCATCAGCGCACGGCCGTCCGCTGGCTGCTGGCCCGGCGGGGGGCGGTGCTGGCCCATGCCATGGGTCTGGGCAAGACCCTCACCGCCCTGGTCGCCGCCCGAGCCCTGGCGCGCCTCACGGACTGCCGCATCGCGGTGGTGGCGCCGGTGGGCCTGCATCCCCACTGGTGCCAGGAGGCCCTGGCCCTGGAGCTGGAGATCGAGCTGATCAGCTGGGCGCGGTTGCCGGCCCAGCTGCCGCCGGCCGGCACGGTGCTGATCGTCGACGAAGCTCACTACGCCCAGAACCTCGCGGCCGCCCGCACCCAGGCCCTGCTGCGGCTGGCCCGCCATCCGCGCCTGCGCGCCATCTGGCTGCTGAGCGGCACACCGATGAAGAACGGCCGTCCGGCACAGCTGTTCCCGCTGCTGGCGGCCATCGGCCATCCCCTCGGCCGCGATCAGCACGCCTTCGAAGCCACCTTCTGCCAGGGGCACTGGAGCGAACGCGGGGGCCGGCGCCACTGGCAGGCCGGCGGCGCCGCGAGGCTCGAGGACCTCCATCGGCTCACCGCGCCGCTGCTGCTGCACCGGCGCAAGCAGGATTGCCTCGATCTGCCGCCCAAGCGGCGGCTTCTGCAGCCGGTGGAGCTCTCCGACGACCTGGCTCGGGGTCATCGCCACCGGCTCGATGCGATGGTCGACGACTACCGCCGGCGGGCTGCACGCGGCGAGGTGCGGCGAGATGCCGAACCCCTGGCGATGCTCACGGCCCTGCGCCGGATCGGGGCGGAGTACAAGCTGCCGGCCGCCGTGGCGCTGGTCAGGGATCTGCTGCGGGACGGTCAGGCCGTGGTGGTGTTCACCGCCTTCGTGGGTGCCGCCGATCTGCTGACGGCCCGGCTCGGCGGGCTCAGCGTCACCGGCCGGCTGCGACCGGAACTGCGGCAGCGGCAGGTGAACCGGTTCCAGGCCGGCGACAGCCCGCTGCTGATCGCCAGTTTCGGTGCCGCCGGCCTGGGATTCACGCTGCACCGCGCTTCCCATGTGGTGCTGCTGGAGCGGCCCTGGACTCCCGGCGATGCCGAACAGGCCGAGGACCGTTGCCATCGCATCGGGATGGGCGGACCGCTCACCTGCCACTGGCTCCAGCTGGGCGTGGCCGATCAGCTGGTCGACGCTCTGATCGCCAGCAAGGCGGAGCGGATCGCGCTGGTGCTGGAGGGCCGCAGCGCCACACTGCGACGGCGGTCGCTTCCGGCGATGGTCAGGGAACTGATCGACCTCTGGTAGCGCCCTCGGCCTTCTCAGGGCGTCGGCAGCGGAGGCTTCTCGCGGCAGCTCTCCTGCCGCACCCGGATGTCGGTGATCAGCTGCTCCTCGGCAGGAGCGCCTCGGCCGGCGGCCAGCAGCAGCGCGGCCTGCTCGATGTCGCTGCAGGCGGCGGCCTGGTCACCGTTGAGGGTGTGAAGCACGAAGCGCTCGCTCAGGGGTCGGGGATCCTCCGGAAAGGCCCGCACCACGTCATCGCAGCGGCGCAGGGCCCCTGCCAGATCCTCCACCTTCACCTCCCGCAGGCAGTCGTCGCTGCGGCTCTGGGGGCGTGCGCTCGGCGGTGGGGTGCTGCCGCAGGCGGTGAGCAGGAGCAGTGCGAGCGGAGCGGCCGTGATCAGGCGCGGGCCCAAGCGGATTTCAGTAGTTGTAGCGGGCATCGCGCGTGGTGCCGCCACCGGGGAGACGGACAGGACCACTGCTGGCGCCGGAGCCGGTGCCGGAATCGGTGATCGCCGGAGCCGGCCGCTCGGAACCGAACAAGGCGCCCAGGTAGCGTCCGCAGTCGGGGAAGGCGCCGGGGTTCTTGACCACCGCCTCGGTGATCATCACCGCCGCGTGCTGGGGCGACGTCTTGAACAGGCTGGAGGTCTGGCGCTTGATCAGGGCGTAGGCGGCGTCCCAGCTCACTTCGTGGTCGTTGCCGGCCTTGCGCATGAAGCAGTACACCTGGGCCCCCTTGCTCGGCGTGTCGGTGAGCTCGGTGGTCTGGGCGGCGGCCGTGCCCGCCGTGCCGAGGCCGATCAGGCCCGGTACCAGCAACAGGGCCAGGCGGTGGAGGGACCGAGGGAGGGTGGAGCGTCGGCGGTGCATGAAGCGGATCCGGCTGGCCAGATTGCGGAGCCCAACGTATCGGCCGCGCCGGGACTGTCGAGGGGGGCGCCCCGCCGGGCTCAGCCCGAGGGGTGACCATCTGTGAACGACAGCACCAGCCGCACGATCACCGGCAGCACCAGCAGCACCGTGATCAGCCGAACGGCATGCAGTGCCGCCACGGCCGCCCCTACGCCGAACTCGACACCCACCAGGCTCATGCCGCTGATGCCGCCCGGAGCGGCTCCCAGCAGGGTGATGATCGGGTCCACCCCCAGCAGCCGACTGCTCCAGAGCCCCACGACCAGGCCGGTGGCCACGAGAGCCACCGTGATCAGCAGGGCCGGCCGCCACAGCTGGCGAAGTTCCAGCACGGCGGCACTGGTGAGGCTGGTGCCGATCACCGTGCCGATGCCGATCTCCAGGATGGTGCGGGTGCCCAGGGGCCACTGGGCCGCCTCCAGTCGCCCCGACATGCTGACCAGCCCCGCTCCAAGCAACGCACCGGCCAGCGGTGCGGCCGGGATGCCCGTCCGCAGAGCGAGCAGCCCCCCTGTCAGGCCAGCCAGCAGATACATCCCCAGAGTGGCCATGGGGGGCATGGTGTCGGCTCCGGCGTGCTCCCCAGTCTGGGCGATGGCTTGAGAGCCCCGGCGTTCTGTGTTGTGATCGGTCCTGTTGTCCTCATCGCGATGGCACCCGAATCGGTTTCCTTTCGCATCACCCGAACCACCGAGGATCTGGCCCAGACGGTGAGCGCCCTCTCGCATCGCCTGGTCAAGCTCGAGCAGCGTCTGGCGACCATGGAGCTGGAGCTCAGCAGCCGGGACCAGCCCGATCCCGGCGAGCTCGACACCCTGACCAACGTGGAGGGATTGCTGCGCGACTGTCGCCAGTTGCTGGAGGAGTCGGTGCCGGAAGCGGGATCAGGGCCGGCCGTGGTGGGGTCGGCTTTCGATGGGGACGATCATGGCCCCGGGCTGTACGTCGAGGCGGCGTAACACCCAGGTGTCGCGAAGCACTGGCGGCCGGTGGCACAATGAAAAGAAAGTCAACCATGGCTTCCGTCTATCCGGCCTGCCCGCTCCCCCGCATGCTCGGCGGATCGCTCCCCCCGGCCTCCGGTTCGGCCTCCCGCTCCGCCGGTCACGTGGCTTCCGCGCGCTCCATCGGTGGCTACATCGAAGGTGGACACCAACTCGAAAAACTGGAATTCGCTCTGGCTGTGGCCATGACCCGGGGTGACCAATCCCGCAGCATCCAGTTGCGCCAGCAGATCGCCGAGCTGGGGGGGCATGGCGAGGAACCCGGCACCTGATCCCCATCCCGTGTGCCCTCTCACCCCGTGGGGCCCGATCGAAACGTTTCGGTTTCACCATCCGAAGGGATGAGGGGGTTGAACCACTTCCAGCCCGCAGATGGTGGCGATAGGATCGTCTCAAAATCGTTGGTTAAGTGACGACGGTTCCGATGCGATCTTCCGCCGGTTTCCTTGCGGCCGAGCGGGGTGCCGGGCAGCGAAATCAGTTGCTGAGAGATTCCGCACGGCACGAAACGGCGGCGGAATCAGCGGCCGAGCGGGGTGATCTGGCTGAAGCCGCCCGCCACATCCTGCTCGCGCTCGACTGCGAGCGCCGGGCTGGAAGCATGGGCCCCCAGGTGATGCAGCTCATCAAACCCCGCAGCTGACAGGCGGTTGGGTCACACGGATGGCCTGAAACGCGTTGGCTGTTCCACGATCCATGGCGAGCCTGGCGTCAGTTGCCACTTCTGAAAGCGGGTGACCGGATTCGAACCGGCGACGTTCAGCTTGGGAAGCTGACATTCTACCACTGAATTACACCCGCGCCTGGCGATTCTAGCCAATCATCGGCCCCCTTCACCCGGTGCCAGGCTGGTGTCATGCGGCGACGGCAGGGGCCTGGCTCACGGCGCCGGACACTTGACCTGCTCCGACACCCGCTGACGGGCGGCGATGACGGGCTGGGCCTTGGTCTTGAGGTCCGCCGCCGCTTCCTCCAGGGTCATCGTCTTGTTGCGCGAGACCCGTTCGGCTTCGGCGTTGAAGGCTCTGAGCTGATCCCGGAACTGGCGGAGGCGCAGTTTCTCCAGCAGGGCCTCGGAGGCGTTCAGGGCTTCCAGGGAGTTGGTGAGGGCCTTGTTGGCCGCCCTGGCCTCGCCGACCGTGGACGTGGGTTTCAGGGCGGCCACCTGCTCGAGGGCCGTGCCGACGGCGGCCAGGTTGGCGCAAACCTTGGCTTCCGCGGCTTCCTCGGTCTTCTGGGTGACCTGGCGGCACCCGGCAGCGCCCAGCGTCAGCAGGGCCGCGGCAAGGAGAAGGGAGCGGCGCATGGCTTGATTGCGTTCATTGTGAACAGTAATCAGGCTGCGCCCAGGGTGCCATCGTCCCGATCAGCGGGCCAGTTCGGCCGCGGCGGCGGCCACGCCGGCGCCCACCCTTCCCTCGGCCTGCCCCATCTCCTGCAGGGTGGCCTCGATCGCCGCGACCGCCGTGAGCACGTCGCGGTCGCAGACGAAGCCCAGGTGGCCGATGCGGAACACCTTGCCCTTGAGGTGATCCTGACCGCCTGCCAGCAGGATGTCGTAGCGCTCCTTCACCTTCTTGCGCAGGGCTTCCGCATCGAGACCGTCGGGCGCCACGGCGGTGATGGCGGGGCTGCCATGGCCCTCGGCGGCGTAAAGGGGCAGCCCGATCGCCCTCATCGCCGCCTGGGTGGCCCGCTGGAGGCGGGCATGGCGCGCGAAGATGGCTTCCAGTCCCTCCTTCTGCATCATCTCCAGAGCCGCCTCCAGGGCGAAGTAGAGGTTCACCGGCGGCGTGAAGGGGTTGCTGTCGGCCGCGGCGGATTTGCGGTATTTGCCCAGATCCAGATAGAACTTCGGCAGATCGGAGCGCTCATGGGCCTTCCAGGCGCGCTCGCCCATCGCCACGAATCCCAGACCCGGCGGCATCATGTAGCCCTTCTGGGAGCCGGAGCCCACCACGTCGAGGCCCCAGGCGTCCACCGGCACGTCGCAGGCGCCGAGGCTGGTCACGCAGTCGGCCACGATCAGGGCCTGGCCATGGGCATGCACGTGACGGGCGATGGTCTCCAGGTCGTTGATCACCCCTGTGGAGGTTTCCGAATGGGTGAGGATCACGGCCCGGATCCGCTTCTCGCTGTCCGCCTCCAGGGCGGCGCGGAAGGCTTCCGGATCGAGGGGCTGGCCCCACTGGGCCTTCACCACCTGCACGTCGAGGCCGTAGGCCCTGGCCACCTTCACCCAGCGCTCGCCGAACTTGCCGTTGTCGCCGCAGAGCACCCGGTCACCCCGGCTGAGCACATTGATGATGCCCGCCTCCATCGCCGCGGTGCCGCTGCCCGCCAACGCCAGCACATCTCCCGTCGTCTGATGCAGCCACTTCAGCTGCTCGGTGGTGCGTTTGACGATCTTCTGGAAATCGGCGCTGCGGTGGCCGATCGGATGGCGGCTCATCGCCAGCAGGACGGTTTCCGGCACCGGCGTGGGTCCGGGAATCATCAGGGTGAGCTTGTCCTGCATGGGGGGAGTGCCGGGGTGAGGGGCGCGGCGGCGCAATCCACCACCTTAAAAAACCGGCTTCCTTCATCCTGGCGTCGGCCGTGAGCGAGATGCCCGGCTACACGCTGCCGGTGTGGGTGGCCGCCGCGGCGCGGGCGGCGCTGCAGGTGCTGCTCGGTGCGGACTCCGCTGCCGACGCCGGTCCGCTGCTGTCGCCGACGCTGGAACTGCTCGAGCCCCCCGGCCTGCGGCCCGTGCCGGTGGAGGCCGCCGCTCCGGTGCTGCCTGGCCTGGCCCTGGCGATCGCCCGCTGCGATCCGGGGGAGGGGCTCGATCTCACCCGTGGCCTGGCGGTGTGGGTGCTGGCTCGCTGGGCAGAGCCGGTGGCGGGCCCCTGGCTGGAGCTCGAGGCGGGCGAGGGCGTGGGGGTGGGAGCGGACGACGCGGCGCTTTGCGTTTCGGCCTACGCGCGCCGGCTGCTGGAGACCAACCTGCGCTCCTTGATGCCCATCGGGCGGCGGCTGGCCCTGCGCATTGTGCTGCCGGAGGGCCGGCGCCTGGCCGAGCGCACCAGCAATGCGGCCTTCGGGGTTGTCGACGGTCTGGCCCTGATCGGCACCCAGGCGGTGGTGCAGCGCAGTGCGGCTCCTGACCGGCTGGAGGCCTGCCTGGCGGAGCTGCGCGAGCGGGCGGCCGAGCCCCACTTCGGCGGTGATCTGGTGCTGGTGGTGGGGGAGAACGGGCTCGATCTGGCCCCGCGGCTGGGCCTTCCCCCCGCGCTGCTGCTGAAGGCGGGCAACTGGCTGGGGCCGGTGCTCGTGGCGGCCGCCGAGGCCGGGGTGGGCCGGCTGCTGCTCTTCGGCTACCACGGCAAGCTGATCAAGCTGGCGGGGGGAATCTTCCACACCCACCACCATCTGGCCGACGGCCGCGCCGAGGTGCTCACCGCCCTGGCGGCCCTGGAGGGAGTGCCGCTGGCTGCCCTGGAGCGTCTCCACGGCGCCCCCACCGTGGAGGCGGCCCTGGCCGGTCTGGCCGCCGAGGATCCGCCGCGGGCGCGACGGCTGCAGGACCGGCTGGCCGCCGCGATCGAGAGCCGCGGCCAGGCCTATCTGGCCCGCTACGGACCCTTCCAGCTCCGGCTCGGGGCGGCCCTGTTCGATCGCTCCCGCACCCTGGTGGCCGTCGGGCCCTGTGGCGCCGAGCTGCTGGCGGCTTTCCGGCACCCTCTAGGGTGAGCCCCAACGGTCGGGCCGCCCTCCCGGGACCGCCCCCCGGGGATGATCGTCCCTGGCCCGGCGTCCACAGGAAGCCTTCCGGTCGTATGTCGCAGTCCTCCCCGTCGCCGTGTCAGCCGGAAGGATCCCGCCACCCCGCGATCGTCATCCTTGATTTCGGCTCCCAGTATTCCGAGCTGATCGCCCGCCGCGTGCGGGAAACCGAGGTGTTCTCCCTGGTGCTCGGATACAGCACCACCGCCGAGGAGCTGCGGGCCATGGCCCCGAAGGGGATCATCCTCAGCGGCGGGCCCAGCTCCGTCTATGACGACGGCGCCCCCGCCTGTGATCCCGCCATCTGGGATCTGGGCATCCCCGTGCTCGGGGTCTGCTACGGCATGCAGCTGATGGTGCAGCAGCTGGGCGGCGCGGTGGTGGCCGCCGGCCGGGGCGAGTACGGCAAGGCGCCGCTGTTCGTGGACGACCCCACCGATCTGCTCACCAACGTGGAGCACGGCTCCACGATGTGGATGAGCCATGGCGATTCGGTGCAGGCCCTGCCGGAGGGTTTCGTGCGCCTGGCCCACACCGACAACACCCCCGAAGCGGCGATCGCCGATCACGCACGCCATCTCTACGGGGTGCAGTTCCACCCCGAGGTGGTGCATTCGGTGGGCGGCATGGCCCTGATCCGCAATTTCGTCTACCACATCTGCTCCTGCGAGCCCGACTGGACCACCGCCGCCTTCATCGAGGAGGCCGTGGCCGACGTGCGGGCCCAGGTGGGCGACAAGCGGGTGCTGCTGGCGCTCTCCGGCGGCGTCGATTCCTCCACCCTTGCCTTCCTTCTGCACAAGGCGATCGGGGATCAGCTCACCTGCATGTTCATCGACCAGGGCTTCATGCGCAAAGGGGAACCGGAGTTCCTCACCGAGTTCTTCGATCGCCAGTTCCACATCCGCGTCGAATACATCAACGCCCGCGACCGTTTCCTTGCCAGGCTCCAGGGCATCAGCGATCCGGAGGAGAAGCGCAAGATCATCGGCACCGAGTTCATCCGGGTGTTCGAGGAGGAGAGCAAGCGCCTCGGCCCCTTCGATTACCTCGCCCAGGGCACGCTCTACCCGGATGTGATCGAGAGCGCCGGCACGAACGTCGATCCCAAGACCGGCGAACGGGTGGCGGTGAAGATCAAGAGCCACCACAACGTCGGCGGGTTGCCCAAGGACCTCCAGTTCAAGCTGGTGGAGCCGCTGCGCCGCCTGTTCAAGGACGAGGTGCGCAAGGTGGGCCGCAGCCTCGGCCTGCCCGAGGAGATCGTGCGGCGCCATCCGTTCCCCGGCCCCGGTCTGGCCATCCGCATCCTGGGCGAGGTGAGTGCCGAGAAGCTCAACATCCTGCGCGATGCCGATCTGATCGTGCGGGAGGAGGTGCGCGACGCCGGCCTCTACCACGAGATCTGGCAGGCCTTCGCGGTGCTGCTGCCCGTGCGCAGCGTCGGTGTGATGGGTGACAAGCGCACCTATGCCTACCCGGTTGTGCTGCGCTGCGTCTCCAGCGAGGACGGCATGACCGCTGACTGGTCGCGGCTTCCTTACGATCTGCTGGAGCGCATCTCGAATCGCATCGTCAACGAGGTGAAGGGCGTGAACCGGGTGGTTCTCGACATCACCAGCAAGCCGCCGGGCACCATCGAGTGGGAGTAGACGCGATCCCCTTGTGGGCCTCCTGACCGCCACCCCGCTTTCGCTGGCCCGGGGGGACCGGGTTCGATACCATCGGGCCCCAGCCTCCTCGCCGTGACCGTCGCCACCCAGCAGGATCCCCAGCTGCAGCGCCGACTCCAGCAGGACAGCATCCAGCTGGCTGGCAAGACGATCTACCTCAATCCCTTCCTCTACTGGCGCCGCTTCGACGCCAACACCGACCGCTGGCTGCGCGAGCCCGGTCAGCTGCCCGAGGAGCAGATCCTCGCCAACCGCACCCGCTTCTATCCCGAGGTGATCTGGGATGAGCTGCCGGAAGCCGACTGCCGCATCAAGGATGGCGCGGTCGAGATGTTCCTCAAGACCCTGGAGCTGATCAGCACCTTCAACCCCGACCTCGGCGCCGGCCACCTGCTCGAGGTGGAGCGCAAGATGGCCGTCACCAAGAAGCGGGCCTTCGAGCGCTGGGTCGAGAAGTCGCTGCGGCGACGTCAGCGCCAGGAACTGCAGGAGCGGCGGCGGTTCGACCGGGAACGGCTGGTGCGGGGCTGGGGCGAGTGGCTCTGCCTCGACACCACCCGTCAGGCGCTGCTGCCCTTCACTGCCCTGCTGGTACTGGCGGCCGGGGCCGGCTGGTGGCTCGGCTCGCGCGAGTTCTGCCGTCAGGTGATCCTCCAGCCGGGCATCCAGCGCACTCCCTGAACCGCCACCCGTCCCCGCGGACGGCAGACTGGTGATCCTCCGGTGGAGACGCTCTCCATCGCCGCCGCCAGTGCGAGATCTGTCATGGCTGCCGATCCCCTCGATGCCCTGCGGCTGACCCTGATGCAGGAGGTGCTCCCCGTCGGGATGGCGGTGGTGGAGCGGGCCCGCCGTGGCGGTCCGCGGGAGGTGGTGGAAGCCTTCACGGCCTCAGCCGACCCCCTGGCCACCCTCCGTCAGGAGGGTGATGGGGCTGCCCGCGCCGTGCGTGACAGCCTCGATCAGCTCCAGCCTGGCCTGGGCAATCCGGTGGTGAAGGTGGAGGTGCGCGACGTGCCGGCCTCGGATGGCACTCCGGGCCCGGCGGGCAGCGGGGAGGCGCCCCACCCCGATCCCCAGGCCGAGCGGCAGGCCCTGCAGCAGGCCCTCGGGCGGATCTCCGACCGGTTGGCGCTGCTTGAGCAGCGGCTCGGAGCCTGAGCCCGGTGGGAATCGGCTTTCTGCCGGGGCACTCGCGCCAGGCCGGCATGCGCCAGCAGCCCGCCTGGCTGCTGGCCCTGGTGGTGCTGCTGGCGGCGGCCATGGGCGCCAGGCTGGCCTGGCTGCAGCTGCTGCACGGTCAGGAGAACCGGCTGCTCGCCGATCAGAACCGGATCCGGCTGGTGCCCCGCCATCCGATGCGCGGCCGCTTGCTCGACCGCAATGGCCAGGTGCTGGCCACCAATCGGCTCACCTACAACCTCTATGTGCAGCCCCGGCTGGTCTCCGAGGCCCGCTGGCCCGCCCTGCGGGAGCGCCTCGCCGCCCTGATGGGAGTGCCGGCAGCCACCCTGGAGCGGAAGTACCGCTCCGGCCTGGATGCCGGGGGCTATCGCATCGAACTGGCCGGTCCGCTGAGCACGGTGCAGGTGCTGCGGTTCCGCGAACAGGCTGCCGCCCTCGATGGCGCGGAGGTGGACGTCGACTACCTGCGCGCCTATCCCCATGGCCGCCTGGCCGCCCATGTGCTCGGCTACACCAGCGGCATCACCGAGGAGGAGTACGAGCGTCTGGCCGATCGCGGCTACCGGGTGCAGGACAGGATCGGCCGCACCGGGATCGAACAGGTCTACGAGCCCCACCTGCGCGGCGAATGGGGCGGACAGCAGCTGGAGGTGAACGCCGCCGGCGAGGTGCAGCGGGTGCTGGGCGACAGGCAGGCCCGGGCCGGCCGGGACCTGCGCCTCACCCTCGACCTGGAGCTGCAGCGCACCGCCGAGCGCGCCCTCGACGGGGTGGCGAAGGGCGCGATCGTGGCGATGGACCCGCAGACCGGCGCCATCCGCGCCATGGCGAGCCGTCCCAACTTCGATCCCAACATCTTCTCCAACGGACCCACCACGGCGCAGTGGAACGATCTGAACCGTCCCGAGGCGCCGATGCTCAACCGGGCGCTGCAGGCCTTCCCGCCCGCCAGCACCTTCAAGCTGATCAGCACCATCGCCGGGCTGGAGTCGGGCCGCTACAACCCCGATTCCACCATCCCCACCTCCGGTTCCTTCTGCTACGACGGCCAGTGCTACGCCGATCACGGCAGCTTCGGCAGCATCGGCTTCCCGTTCGCCCTGGCGGTGAGCAGCAACAGCTTTTACTACCGTCTGGGTCTGGCGGTCGGCCCCCAGGAGCTGTTCAAGGCGGCGCGGCGGCTGGGCTACGGCAGCCTCACCGGTGTGGAACTCCGGGAAGAGGAGAGTCCTGGCCTGCTGGGAGACCCCCTCTGGAAGCGCCGAACGCTCGGGGAGGCCTGGACCTCCGTCGACACGATCACCTCCTCGATCGGCCAGGGGGCGGTGACGGTGACGCCCTTGCAGATGGCGCGTCTCTACGCGGCGGTGGCCAACGGCGGCTGGCTGGTGACCCCCCATCTGGTGGAGCGGCCCACACCGCGTCGCTGGATCGGCCTCAAGCCCAGCACTCTTCAGGTGTTGCGGCGCGGGCTTCGCGAGGTGGTGACCAACGGCACCGCCACCATGCTGAACGATCCGAACCTGCCGGCCGTGGCCGGCAAGACGGGCACCGCCGAGGATCCGCCACGGCCCGATCATGCCTGGTTCGGCGGTTATGCCCCTGCCGGGAAGCCCGATCTCGTGATCATCGCCTTCGGGGAGAACAGCGGCGGTTACGGCGGCACCGTGGCCGTGCCGATGGTGAAGGCCCTGATGACCACCTGGTTCCGCGGCACTCAGGCCGCCAGCTGCAGCTCGGCCCCGGCGACCTGCCCGTAGTAGGCACGCAGCTGGGCTGTGGCGCCGGCCCAGCCCCACCGTTCGGCCTCGCTGCGGGCGGCCCTGCGCAGTTCCGCCCGCCGGTCGGGGCTCGCCAGCAGCCGGCGTGTGGCCTCGGTGAGGCTGGTGGGTTCGCCGGGGTCGTAGAGGCAGCCGTTCACGCCGTCGGTGACGATGTCGGGGATGCCGCCCCTGTTGGCGCCCACCACCGGGCAGCCCGCCGCCATCGCCTCCAGCAGCACCAGGCCCAGCGTCTCGGTGCTGGAGGGGAACAGGAAGGCATCGGCGCTGGCGTAGGCCGCTGCCAGGTCTTCGCCCCCCAGATAGCCCACGAAGGTGGTGGGGGTGTCGGCGAACACCTTCTCCAGCTGCGGTCGGTGGGGACCGTCGCCCACCAGCGCCAGGCGAGCCTGGGGCAGCGCGTCGAGCACGGGCCGGAGTCGCTCGATCTGCTTCTCCGCCGAGAGCCGGCCCACGTAGAGCAGCAGGCTGTCCGTCTCGCCGTGTTCGCCCAGCAGCTGGCGTCGCACGGCTGGGCTGCGCAGCTCGGGGCGGAACAGATCCGTGTCGACCCCGCGCTGCCACAGGGCGGTGTGCTGGATCCCCCGCAGGCTCAGCTCCTCCACCATCGCCGTGGAGGTGCAGAGGTTCAGGTCGGCCTGGTTGTGGGCCGCCTTGAGCAGTTCCCACAGCAGCGGCTCGAAGACTCCCATGCCGTAGTGCTCCAGATACTTCGGCAGGTGGGTGTGGTAACTGGCCACCAGCGGGATCTGGCGGGTGCGTGCCATCCAGATCCCGCCGAGGCCCAGCACGGCCGGATTGACCACGTGCACCAGGTCGGGCCGGAAGGCATCGAGCGCTTCCCCCACCGATGGACGGGGCATCGCCAGCTTGAGCTCGGGATAGAGCGGCAGGGGCATGGCAGGCACCCCCACCACGCGCGCGCCCAGATAGTCGGACGGTGCGCCCTCCGGGCAGAACAGCAGCACCTCGTCGCCGGCGGCCACCAGATGCTCCATGGTCTTGGTGAGACGGGTCACGATCCCGTCGACCTTGGGCAGAAAGGTTTCGGTGAACAGGGCGATCTTCACGGGAGCCGCGGTCCGGAAGGGGGCCTGCTCAGACCGCCGCCTGCAGCGCGGCGGCCTGGGCGTTGGTCCAGGTGGACACGCAGGGAATCCTGGAGCGGTCGCAGCGGTCGGCCCAGCGACGCGCCACGTCCACCACCTCGCTCAGCAGCCCGTCGTCGAGGGTGGTGGGCTTGAGGCCCAGCTCGATGAAGCAGCGGTTGTCGACGATCAGATCGTTCTCGATCGCTTCCTTGCGCGGGTTGGGGAGATAGTTGATCTGGGCGCCGGTGAGGGCGGCCACCTTCTCGGCGAGTTCCCCAACCCGGTGGCTTTCGGTCATCTGGTTGAAGATCTTGACCTTGTCGCCGGGGTGGGGCGGGTTTTCCAGGGCCAGTTGGACGCAGCGCACCGAATCGCGGATGTGGATGAAAGCCCGGGTCTGCCCGCCGGTGCCGTGCACCGTGAGGGGGTAACCGATCGCGGCCTGCATCAGGAAACGGTTGAGCACCGTGCCGTAGTCGCCGTCGTAGTCGAAACGGTTGGTGAGCCGGGGATCCTGCTCGGTCAGGGCGATGTTCGTCCCCCAGACGATGCCCTGATGGAGATCGGTGACCCGGATCGCATCGTTCTTGTTGTAGTAGTAAAAGAGGAGTTGATCCAGCGTCTTGGTCATGTGGTAGACGCTGCCGGGATCAGCTGGGTGAAGGATCTTTTCGGTGAAGCGGCTGCCGTCGGGTTGCGGCACCTCCACGGTGAGATAGCCCTCCGGGATGGTGGCGCCCCGGTGCGAGCCGTAGCCGTAGACCCCCATCGTGCCGAGATGGACGATGTGGGGATCGAGGCCGCTCTCGACGATCGCGGCCAGCAGGTTGTGGGTGCCGTTGACGTTGTTGTCGACCGTGTAGCGCTTGGTGGCGCTGGTCTTCATCGAGTAAGGGGCGGCACGCTGCTCGGCGAAATGCACCACGGCGTCGGGGCGCTCGCTGAGCAGCAGCGAGAGCAGACGGTGATAGTTGCGGGCGATGTCGATGGCCACGAAGCGGATCGCCCGTCCGCCCACCTCCTCCCAGGCCCGCAGCCGCTCCTGGATGGTCGCGATCGGCGTCAGGGACTCCACCCCGAGATCGATGTCGATCTTGCGACGGCTCAGGTTGTCGACGATGACCACATCGTGACCGGCGTCGGCCAGGTTCACGGAACACGGCCACCCGCAGAAGCCATCGCCGCCGAGAACGAGAACCTTCACGTCTGAACTCCTGCTGAACGAGGCGATGCTCCCTGGTGGCAAGCTACTACAGGCGTTCGGCCGACCCGGAGCCCTGCCCGCTCAGCTGATCCGGACCGCCACCGCCAGCATCAGCAGCACCACCACGGCCCCGCCCAGCAGCAGCAGGGTGGTGGAGCGGCTGCGGCCCTCACCGCCGCTCATCACCTCCATGCGGGGCTCCTTGGCGAAGGCATTGAGCTTGCCACCGTCTTCCTCGGTCACCGACATGGGGCTGGTCGCAGGGGGCTCCGCAAGCTACCGACGGCCGGTGCGGCGGTCCGCAGGGCGGCACCGAACTTCACGGGCCGTTGCCGTCCGGGGGGGGGCGATCCCGATCAGGGGGTGCCCGTCGGACCGCCGACGCGCCCTCCCAGGGGTGAACTGGCCTGGGCCTCGGCCCGCACGGGCAGGCGTCCCGCCCGGAAGGCGGCACGCCCGGCCTCGGTGGCCTGGGCCATCGCCCGCGCCATCGCCGGCGGATCTCCCGCCAGGGCGATGGCGCTGTTGATCAGCAGGGCATCGGCCCCCATCTCCATGGCCTGGGCGGCCTCGCTCGGCACACCGATGCCGGCGTCCACCACCACCGGCACCCGTGCGTTCTCGATGATCAGGGCGATGTTGGCGGCGTTGCGGATGCCCTGCCCAGAGCCGATCGGCGAGCCAAGAGGCATGACCGTGGCACAGCCGGCCTCCTCCAGATGGCGCGCCAGCAGCGGATCGGCATTGATGTAGGGCAGCACCGTGAAGCCCTCCTTCACCAGGCGCTGGGCGGCCTCCAGGGTGCCGATCGGGTCGGGCAGCAGGTGGCGCGCATCCGGGATCACCTCCAGTTTCACGAAGGAGTTGTCCTCCTGGCCTGCCAGCTTCGCCAGCTCCCGTCCCAGCCGCGCCACCCGCACGGCCTCGTCGGCCGTGGTGCAGCCGGCCGTGTTGGGCAGCATCCAGATCCGGCCCCAGTCGATCGCCTCCATCAGGCCCACGTGGCCGCTCGCCTGGGCCTGCACCCGCCGCACGGCCACCGTGACGATCTCGCAGGCGCTGCTCGTCAGGCTGGCCTGCATGGCCGCCAGGCTGGGGTACTTGCCGGTGCCGGTCATCAGCCGGCTGCGGAAGCGGCGCCCGCCGATCAAGAGGGTGTCGTCGACCTGCGACGGGTCCGCGAACTGGTCCATGCCGCGAACCTACCGTCCCGTACTCCGAGCCGGCATCGCCCCTAGCCTGCCCCCATCCGTGATCCCTGCGATGTCGCTGCTTGTGCCCGTGCTGCTGGCGGTCAATCCGCTGCCGGTCGGCAGCTTCGTGCCCTTCAACCTGCCACCCCGGCCGGTGAACGCCACGCTCGAGTCCGAACTCGGACCGGTGGAGACCTTCGATCCGGTGGGTCGTGCGATCCTCCTCGCCCGTGATCTGCCCAGAACCTGGAGCGGCACCTACCGCTCCTTTTCCGCCGGCGGCGATGCCACGCCCGTCGAACTCCGCCTCGACAGCGTGACGGCGATGGGCCAGATGGTCGACCTGCGTGGACAGCTCACCCTCGGGGGGCAGAGCGTACCGGTCCAGGGCAATCTCAACGCCAAGTCCGACCAGCTCGATCTGCTGGTGCTGTGCAATTGCGACGTCGGCGTGCTCGAGGCTGGTGGAGAGTTCTCCGGTGTGCAGGGGATGGAGCTCTCCGGGTGGGTGGCCCCGCGGTTGAGCAACCCTGGTGGGCGCCTGGATCTGCGGCCGGCTGCCGCTCCCGCAGCAGCCCCTCCCTCCGGATCCGGGGCACCCGTTCGCGGGCTGTGGTGAAAGGAGGGTGAGGCGGCCCCCGGGTCAGGCGGCCTTGTCGGCCTTGCCCCCGAAGCCCGCCGTGGCCGAACCGGCTGCGGGATGGCGCCGATCGAGCAGCTTGAGACGCTTCTGGCTGGTTTTGTTGGAGGGATCCAGCTCTAGGGCACGGCTGTAGGCGGCGCGGGCCTCCTCCGGTTTGCCCTGGCGCTCGAGGGCATAGCCGAGGTTGTTGAGCGCCACCGGGTAATCGGCCTTCGCCTGCAGCGCGGACCGGTAGTGACGGACGGCGGCCGCGTGGTTGCCCTGGGCCGCCAGAGCGAAGCCCAGCCCGTTCTGGATGAGCGCCCGGGCTTCGCCCGGCTCGCCGTCGGCCAGCTTCAGGGCCTGCCGGAACGAGTCCACGGCTGCGGCATGGAGGCGCTTGCGCAGCTGCACCGAACCCAGTTCGTAGAGGGTGGCCGCGTCGCGGCTACCGCTGCGGGTGTTCTGCTCCAGCCGGGCGAGGGCGGTCTCGTCGCGTCGGACCCGGAGGATCTGCAGGCCGATCAGGACGGAGGCGCCGCCGAGCAGTGCGATCAACCCGATCAGATAGGCCTGGGGAAGGAGGCTGTCCATCGGGCCTGTCCAGGGTGGGTGTGAGGGATGGAGGCGTTCAGCCCCGGGCGGCGCCCACCACGGCGGTGAAGCCGGCCGGATCGGCGATGGCCAGCTGGGCCAGCATCTTGCGGTTGAGCTGCACGTCGGCCTTCTTGAGGCCACCGATGAGCCGGCTGTAGCTGAGGCCGTTGATGCGGGCGGCCGCATTGATTCGGGCGATCCAGAGACGGCGGAAGTCGCGCTTGCGGCGGCGGCGATCGCGATAGGCGTTGCAGAGCGCCTTCATCACCCGCTGGTTGGCGGTGCGGAAGAGGCTGCCGTTGCTGCCCTGGAAACCGCGTGCCAGGCGAAGGATCTTGTTGCGGCGTTTCCGGGCGACGTTGCCCCTCTTGACGCGGGCCATGGTGGATGGTGGGGAGTAAGGGGTGGGATTCGGGCGGATCGTGGCCGGGCTTCAGCCGGCGTAGGGGAGCATTCGGCTCACGTTGTCCGCGTCGCGCTCATCGACCACCGCCATGGTGCCGAGATAACGCTTGCGCTTGGGGCTCTTGTGATCGAGCAGGTGATTGCGGAACGCCCGCCGGCGCATGAACTTTCCGCTGCCGGTCAGCTTGAACCGCTTGGCGGCTGCTTTGCGGGTCTTGAGCTTCGGCATGGTCCTGAGGCCCGGGCACAAACGATCAAAGTACGACGTGGAAGTGCCTTCCGCCAACTCCCTTCCACCGATCCGCCTGCCTTGCCCCTCCCTTCCCTCCTGCATTGCCGCCCCCTGCCATGGCTGCGAGGCCGTCGCGGCGGCCGTCCTCTGGCCCTCCTGCTCGGGGCCGCGGTGCTGGTCGCCCCCGGCTGCCGGGCCGCCAGCCCGCCTCCGGCCGCGCTGCACTGGCCCACGGAGCCGCCGCCCGCCCTGCAGCCGGCGGCGCCCGTGCTGCGGGTGGCCCTGGGGGCCCGGCTCGGCCCTGCCCCCGGCCGCCCGCCGGCCCAGGCCGGGCCGCTGGTGCTCCAGGCTGCCGGCGGATCCCTTGAGCTCACCGACGCCGCAGGACGGCGCCTCAGTGGCCCTGTCCTGCGGCTGGGCTGGCGGGAACTGCCCCTGGCGGAACCCCTGCCCCTGGCCCGTACCGTGCTCGGGCCCTTCTCCAGTTTCGAGAGCGCCGAACAGGCCGCCGGGGCCTGGCGCGCGCTCGGTGTCGAGCCGCGCATCGCCCAGCCCGCCGAGTGGGAGGTGTGGGCTCCGGCCGACACCCCGCCGCCCGCGGGTTTCCCATCCCGTCAGCTGCGCCGGCTCGAGACCCGTCGTCTGGTGCTGGAACCGCCGGGCGGCGCCGGCGCTGCCGGCCCGCTGCAGGCTCCGCTGCGGATCAGGGCCACGGCCGGTCTGCGCTGGGACGGGGGGGTGTTCGAAGGGCCCTTCCTGCTGCAGCCCAACGCCCATGGCGGCTGGAGCCTGATCGAAGAGGTACCGCTGGAGCGCTACCTGCTCGGGGTGGTGCCGCATGAGATCGGCGCGGGATCGCCCGCCGCCGCCCTGGCGGCCCAGGCCGTGCTGGCCCGCACCTGGGCCCTGCGCAATCGCCACCGTTTCGTCGTCGACGGCTATCACCTCTGCGCCGACACCCAGTGTCAGGTCTACGCCGATCCACGCCAGGCCGGTGCTGCGGTGCGACGGGCGCTCCAGGCCACCCGCGGTCAGGTGCTGAGCTGGCAGGGCCAGCCCATCCATGCGGTGTATCACGCCAGCAACGGGGGCATCTCAGCCGGCTTCGACGAGGCCTGGAGCGGGGCTGTGCCGCCCTATCTGCAGGCCCGACCTGATGGCCCGTCGCCCTTCGCCGAGCGCTTCCCCGTCCCGCTCTCCGCCGCCAGGCTCCCGGCGCTCCTGAGCGGTGGCGGCGCCGCCTACGGGGCCGACCATCCGCTCTTCCGCTGGACGCGGCGGCTGGAGGCTGCCCAGATCCGTCAGGCCCTCGAGCGGGCCGGCCTGGGCGTGGGGCAGCCCCGGCGGCTCACCGTGCTGGAGCGGGGTGCCAGCGGCCGGGTGCTGGCCCTGGCTCTGGAGGGGAGCACGGGCCAGCACGTGCTGCGTCGCGACGCGATCCGCCGCACCCTGCGCCAGCTGCCGAGCACCCTCTTCGAGCTGCGGGAGGAGGGACCGGGCCGCTGGCGATTCAGCGGGGGCGGTTTCGGCCACGGCGCCGGGCTGTCCCAGGCCGGGGCGATCGATCTGGCTGCCCGGGGCTGGAGCCTGGAGCGGATCCTTGCCCACTACTACCCGGGGACCCAGCTGGGCGCGGTGGAGTCTCTGGGTGATGGCCTCTAGAGTCGGCCGACCCAGGGCCGGCCATGACTGCTGTGTTGCCATGACCGAGGTGCCATGAAGGAGACGCCATGACGACCGCCGGACCCGCCGCCGAGGGCCGTCGCGGCAAGACAGCCCTCTTCCTGCTCTGCTGTGGCTGCGCGGGTTTTGCTCCCCACTGGCTGGAGCCACCCCGCAATATCCTGCCCGCGGCCGGCCTCACCCTTCTGCTCGGCGCCTATGTGGTCCGTACGGTCCTGGCGCAGCTGCGACGGGCCGACCCCGGCGGCGGCACCCCTGGCGCCGCCCAGGCCCCTGCCGCCTTCAGCGGACCCTGGCCCGCGGTCGACGTGGTGGTGGCCGCCCGCGATGAGCAGGCCGTGATCACCCGGCTGGTGCAGCGCGTGGCGGCCCTCCGCTACCCCGCCGGCGCGCTGCGCCTCTGGGTGGTCGATGACGGCAGCCTGGACCGGACCCCCGAGCTGCTCGGCGCGCTGCAGGCCAGCACCCCGCTGCTGCAGGTGCTGCGGCGGCCCCGGGAGGCGGGCGGCGGCAAGTCGGGCGCGCTCAATGCCGTTCTCGAGCGGCTCAGTGGCCGCTGGATGCTGGTGCTCGATGCCGACGCCGGTCTCCAGGAGGATGGGCTGGAGCGCCTGATCGCGTATGCCGAGTCGGGTGGCTGGTCGGCCGTGCAGCTCCGCAAGGCGGTGGTCAACACTGCCCACAACCTGCTCACCCGTGCCCAGGCGATGGAGATGGCCCTGGATGCGGTCATCCAGGAGGGGCGCCTCGCGGCGGGGGGGGTGGTGGAACTGCGCGGCAACGGCCAGCTGCTGCGGCGTGATGTGGTGGAAGCCTGTGGGGGGTTCAACGAGGACACCGTCACCGACGATCTCGACCTGAGCTTCCGCCTGCTGCTGGCCGGCGAGCCGGTGGGCGTGCTGTGGGATCCGCCCGTGGAGGAGGAGGCCGTGCTCGGTCTACCAGCCCTGTGGCGCCAGCGTCAGCGCTGGGCCGAGGGGGGTCTGCAGCGCTTCTTCGACTACTGGCCCGGTCTTCTCTCCGACCGCCTCTCGGGCCGGCAGAAGCTCGATCTGTGCAGCTTTTTCCTGCTGCAGTACGTGCTGCCGGTGCTGGCCGTGGCCGACCTGCTGGCGTCCGTGCTCACCCGCACCGCCCCCACGGTCTGGCCTCTCTCGTTCGTGGCCCTGGGCCTCTCCGGCTTGGCGATCGTGGCCGGCTGTCGCCGGCCGAGCGAGGGCCCGGCCCTGCCGGCCATGGGACCGCTGACCGCCGCCCTCGGCATTGTCTATCTGGTCCACTGGTTCGTCGTGATCCCCTGGGTCGTGCTGCGGATGGCCCTGCTGCCGAAGCAGTTGGTCTGGGCGAAGACCCTCCACCTCGGTGTCGAGGGCGACGGTCCTGTGCTCGAATCGTCGCTCGAACCCGGGCGGCACCTTGAGCCCGGGCTCGACGGCGGCGGCGAACCCGATCTCAGCACCCAGGTGTCCTGAGCGGTCTGGAGAGCCTCAGGACTCCTGGCTGCTCTCCCCCAGGAGTGGACCGTCGAGTTCGATCACCTCACCGTTGAAGAACTCGGCCAGCCGCCTGGCCTTCTCGTCGATCGGCTGGCTGGATCGCATCGGCGGGACTGGCGGGGCCGGTTCCACCGGAGGGGGGAGTGGTTCTCGCGGGGCGGGAGCCTGGCGGACAGGTGGATCGATGGCGATGGCAACGGCCGCCGCAGGGGTCTGCTGGGGTGACGGCTGCGGATCGGTGCCCTCCAGCACCACTTGCCTGGCGCTGCCGAGCGCCTGGCCCACCGCCTTCTCCAGCAATGGCACCCGGCCCTGGACCATTGCCATCCAGTTGCCGCTTACCCGCACCACCGCACGGCGTTCGTCGAGGCGCACCAGGGAGGCCTGCTGCTGGAGCAGCATGCGGGTGGAGGGCAGTTCCAGGCTGGCCAGGATCTGCTGCCACAGCTCGGTCAGATCGCCGCCGCCCCGTGTCGGTTGCGGTGGGATCGATTCCGGCGGCATCGGCGGCGTCGGGATCGGCGGCGTCGCCGCGGCCACCGCCTCAGGTTCCGCTGCGGCCGCCGGTGTGGCGGGGGGCGCCACCGGCCGGGACGGCCGGGCTTCCACCGCCGGCGTGCCGGGGGCCGCGGCTGCGGCCGCGGCATCCCCCAGCAGCCCCAGCAGCAGCACCTCCAGCCAGAGCCGCGGCTGAATGCTCTGACGCAGCTGCTGCTCGCTGCCTCGGAGCTGGGCCTGCCAGCCCAGCAGCCGGGCCTTGCCGATCCGGCGCCCCAGCTCCGGAAGCTGGGGCTGCAGTGCCGGTGACACGCCGGTGAGTTCGAGCCGATCGGGAGCGACCCCGGCGAGCACCAGATCCCGCAGGAGGCCTGCCAGTCCCTGCAGCACGGCGCCGGGTTCGCGCCCCCGCTCCAGCAGGCGACGGCAGCCTTCGAGGATTCCCAGGGGGTCCGCCGCCGCCAGGGCCTCCACCAGCTCGAGCAGTTCCTCCTCCGGCACGGCCCCCAGCAGATCCCACACGGCGTCGGGTTCGATCGGCGCCGGCAGCAGGCTCAGCTGATCCAGCAGGCTCTCGGCGTCGCGCAGGCCGCCCTGGGCCCGTTGTGCCACCACGCGCAGCGCCTCGGGCGTGATGCCGATCTCCTCGCGCTCGGCGATGTAGCGCAGGTGCCCCTCCAGGGCCCCCAGGGCGATGCGGCGGAAATCGAAACGCTGGCAGCGGCTCAGGATCGTGGGCAGGACCCGCTGCGGATCCGTGGTGGCCAGCACGAACACCACCCGCGGGGGCGGTTCCTCCAGGGTCTTGAGCAGGGCATTGAAGGCGGCGGTCGAGAGCATGTGGCACTCGTCGATCACGTACACCTTCCAGCGGGCCCGCACCGGTGCGAAGCGGGAGCGTTCGATCAGCTCGCGGATGTTGTCGACGCCGGTGTTGGAGGCGGCGTCGATCTCGATCACGTCGAGGGCGGTCCCCGCCGCGATCGTGGTGCAGAGATCACAGAGGCCGCACGGTTCCGCCGTGGGACCGTCGGCGGCCAGGCAGTTGAGCGAGCGGGCCAGGATCCGGGCGCTGGAGGTCTTGCCGGTGCCGCGCGGACCGCTGAACAGATAGGCAGGGGCGATCCGCCCCCGCCGCAGCGCGTTCACCAGGGTGGCGGCGATGGCCTCCTGCCCCACCAGCTGGTCGAAGCGCTGCGGACGGTACTTGAGATGGAGCGGCTGGTAGGCGCTGGCCTGGGTCATGGGGGCGGGCCCGGGACGGCGTGGGGCTGAGGTTACTCAGGCTGTCCCGCCCCGAGCAGCCGCTCCAGCCGCTGCTCCATCTCCTCCACCTCGCTCAGCTGGTCGGCCAGCCGCTGCGCCGCCAGCTGCAGCTGGCTGAAAGCCTGGGCGCCGCCGCCACCCGAATCGCCCCAGCGCAGCTCGGCCTTCGCCAGCTCCTCCTCCAGCCGCTGCTGCAGTTTCCGCCGCAGCCCGTCCAGTTGCTCCAGGCTGCGCAGGGCCAGCTCCCGGCCCTGCGCCAGCTGCTCGCCATCGAGGCTCACACCCTGGCGCAGCAGCAGTCGCACGGCCGTGATCAGCGCCGCCGGCACCATCTGGCCGATGGCCAGGGCGCCCAGGCTGCCGCCGTGCAGCCAGCCTTCCACCTGGGCGCTGCGGTGCCGGCCGGTCTTGCACCAGTGGGCGAAATGCTCGCAGTTGTTGAACAGGAGGTTGTAGCGCTGCTCCCCCAGCCGGCCCATGGCCCGCCGCAGCGTCACCCCCGTCGGCGAACACGGCTCGTCGTAGGGCACCACCGACACAGGCTCGTCGCGGCTGAACGCCTCCAGCGGACTGCGCAGGATCGCCCGACCTTCGAGATAGTGGGCCACGGTCCCGTCGCCCAGGTCGATGCCGTGGTGATGGAACAGGCCGTGCTGCCGGGGGACCTGCAGGTGGTCGGCGGCGGCCATGGCAGGCAGGGGCGGAATCGGGGGAGGAATTCACCCTCCCGTGCTGCCCCGGCCGGGTGCAAGCGCGGCTGGGGGGCGGATAGCCGCCTCAGGCGGATTCCTGCTGGTCGATCACGCCGGGGTAGGGCAGCACCTTGGCCCGGGTGCGCTGATCCACCATCGCCCGGGTGATCGTGAAGCTGGTGACGCCGGAGCTGGAGGGCAGGTCATACATCACATCGAGCATCAGCTCCTCGACGATCCCGCGCAGCGCCCGGGCACCGGTGCGGCGGCGGTGGGCCTCCTGGGCGATGGCCTCGACGGCCTCGCTCTCGAACTCCAGCCGCACGCTGTCCATGCTCAGCAAGGTCTGGAACTGCTTCACCAGCGCATCGCGCGGCTCGGTGAGGATCGCTTCCAGCGAACGGGCATCGAGGGGTTCGAGCACGGCGCTCACCGGCAGCCGGCCGATGAACTCGGGGATCAGGCCGTAGCGCACCAGGTCGTCGGGCTCGAGGTGGCGGAGCACGTGGCTGGCCTGGAGTTCCCGGTGGGCCCGGCTGCGGCCGTCGGCCGGCAGGAAGCCGATCGCATTGCGGCCCATCCGCTTCTGCACCACGTCCTCGAGGCCCACGAAGGCGCCGCCGCAGATGAACAGGATCTGGCTGGTGTCGATCTGGATGCAGTCCTGGTAGGGATGCTTGCGGCCGCCCTGGGGGGGCACGTTGGCCACCGTGCCCTCGAGCATCTTGAGCAGTGCCTGCTGCACCCCTTCGCCGGACACGTCCCGGGTGATCGAGGGGTTCTCGCTCTTGCGGGCGATCTTGTCGATCTCGTCGATGTAGATGATGCCGCGCTGGGCCTGCTCCACATCCAGGTCGGCCTTCTGCAGCAGGCGCAGCAGGATGTTCTCCACGTCCTCGCCCACGTAGCCCGCCTCGGTGAGGGTGGTGGCGTCGGCCACGGCGAAGGGCACGTCGAGCAGTTCGGCCAGGGTCTGGGCCAGCAGGGTCTTGCCGCAGCCGGTGGGGCCGATCAGCAGGATGTTGGACTTGTGCAGACGGGTGGCGCTGCGGTCGGTCTCGCCCTTGCCGTCGCCCTGCCAGGCCAGGCGCTTGTAGTGGTTGTAGACCGCCACCGAGAGCACCTTCTTGGCCTCCTCCTGGCCCACCACCTGCTGGTCGAGAAAGGCCTTGATCTCCTGGGGTTTGGGGATCGAGGCGAGGGTGGGGGCCGGCTTGCTGCTCTTCTTGGCGGTCGGTTTGCGCTGGGCCTCGCCGTGGCTGCGTGAACCGCCGCCATGGGGCTCGGCCAGCTCCTCATCCAGGATTTCGTTGCAGAGATCGATGCACTCGTCGCAGATGTAGACCCCGGGGCCGGCGATCAGCTTGCGCACCTGTTCCTGAGACTTGCCGCAGAACGAGCACTTCAGGTGGGCATCGAACTTGGCCATCGGGCTGGGGGCCGGGTCGGGTGGGGGAGGGCGGAGGCCGAATCTCCAGGATCGGCCCGAACCGGGGGTTCGTCAGCAGACCTTAAGGATCAAACCGGGGTGGCGTCATCGACCACGCGGTCGATCAGGCCGTAGGTGACGGCTTCGCTCGGAGACAGAAAGTAGTCCCTGTCGGTGTCCTCGGCAATCTTCCCGAGCGGCTGGCCGGTGTGCTCGGCCATCAGGCCGTTGAGCGTGTCCTTGAGGAAGAGGATCTCCTTGGCCTGGATCTCGATGTCCACGGCCTGACCCTGGGCCCCCCCCAGGGGCTGGTGGATCATGATCCGGGCACTGGGCAGGGCCATCCGCTTGCCCTTGGTGCCCCCCGAGAGCAGGAAGGCCCCCATGCTGGCCGCCAGGCCGTAGCAGATGGTCACCACGTCGGGGGCCACCTGCTGCATCGTGTCGTAGATGGCCAGCCCGGCGGTCACCGACCCGCCCGGGGAATTGATGTAGATCTGGATGTCCTTCTCTGGATCCTCCGCCTCCAGGAAGAGGAGCTGGGCCACCAGCGAGTCGGCCACGGCATCGTCGATGCCGCTGCCCAGGAAGATGATCCGCTCCCGCAGCAGGCGGGAGTAGATGTCGAAGGCGCGCTCCCCACGGCCCGACTGCTCGACCACGGTGGGCAGGATGCCCGGGGAGGCCTGCCACCGGTTCTGGATCGGATGGCGTCGGAGGGCTTCGATCACGCGGCCGCGGCGGTGGGGAGGGATGGGCCGTTCAATCTATGGCGCCCTCAGGCCTCGGCGTCGCTGGCCTTGACCTTGCGGCCTCCCTTCGGTTTGGCGGCCGTCTCGCCGTCACCCGCTGCCGCCTTGTCAGCCGCGTCTTCGGCCGATGTCTCGGTGAGGCTGCTGTTGGCCTCCAGCCAGTCGATGAGGGCCTCGCGCAGCAGGTCCTCTCCCACGGCCTCGCTGAGGCGGGTCGGGTCGATCGAGCTGCCGTCGCTCAGGCCCCGGCGCACCTCCTTCGCCTTCGCTGCGATCGCCTCCGGTTCCACCCGGATGTTCTCCGCCGCGGCCAGGGCCTGGAGGGCGAAGCTGCGCCGCAGCCTCTGCTCCGCCTCCGGACGGGAGCTCTCCATCAGGCTGCGCACCAGTTCCGGGGTGAACAGCTTCTTGACGTCCATGCCCTGCTGGGCGATCTGGCCGGCGGTCTGCTCGATCAGGGCACGGATCTCCCGCTGGACGAGCGTCTCGGGCAGCTCCACCTCCAGTTGCTCGACCAGGGCCTTGAGCAGGGCCTCCTGGCGGTTGGTGCGGTTGCGGCGGTCGGTGTCCTCCCGCAGGCGGTTCTCCAGCTCCGTCCGCAGCTCCGCCAGAGTCTCCTTGTCGCTGGCCTCCCGGGCGAAGGCGTCGTCGAGAGCCGGCAACTCACGGCCCTTGAGCTCCTTGAGGGTGATGGAGAAGGTGGCCTGGCGGCCCCGGGCATCCTCCTGGGGATAGTCGTCCGGGAAGCGGCAGGACACCTCGCGGCTCTCGCCCACCGCCAGGCCCAGGATCCCCTCCACGAAGCCGGGAATCATCCGGCCCTCCTCCAGTTCCACCTCCATCGCGTCGGCGCTGCCGCCGGCGATCGCTTCGCCGTTGTCGTCGTAGCGGCCGCTGAAGCTCACCACCGCCACATCACCGCTGGCGGCGGGCCGGTTCTCCACCGGCACCAGGGTGGCCAGCTGCTTGCGCGACTGCTCCAGCAGTTCGTCCACCCGGGCCGGATCGAAGGCCACCGTCTGGACCTCGGCGCTCAGGCCGCGGGTGGCGAGCAGGCTCGGGGTGGGCTGCACGTCCAGTTCGAGGGTGAGGGTGAGGTCCTCGCCGGGGCTGAAGCGCTGCAGCAGCGCCTCGAACCCCTCGCTCAGCTCTGGACTGCCGAGGGCCGCGATCTTCTCCTGCTCCAGGGCGTCGCGCCAGACGCTGTCGACCAGATCCTCGAGGGCGGTGGCGCGGATCCGCAGCGGACCGATCTGCTGCAGCAGCACTGGCCGTGGCACCTTGCCCTTGCGGAAGCCGGGCAGCCGCACGCTGCGGCTGAGCTTCTCCACCGCCGCTTCGTAGCTGGCCTGGCTGCGGCCGCCCGGGATCGCCACCTCCAGCGCCATGCGGCTGCCGGGACGGGGGCTGGTCTTGACCTTCAGGGCGGAGCTCATGGGCGGAACGGCCGGACCGGCGGTGCAGGGGCAGCCCCCGATCCTAGAAAGCCGCCCTCCCGCCCCACCCCCGTTCGCCAACGGCGCCGGGGGAGCGTATTGTTCAGCCGACGACCAGCGTGCCGTACATATCCGTCCAGGACTTCCCGTCAGCGGGAAATCCATCCGGTGCCCAGCCGGTCCAGCCCCGTGCCCACGCCCAGAGTCCACGCCCCGAGTCGAAGCCAAGAGCCCACCTGCCCGATCCAGCCTCCGTCTCCGTCCTTCCTCCAGCCGTTCCGCCAGCGATCGCCAGCGGATTCACCCCCCGCAGCCACCGGCACCAAGCCGTCGGCTGCGCCGAACCCGTTCAGGTCCGTCCTTCCCCTCCACGTCCGTTGATCTGCCCTTGTCCGCCGCCGCCCACCGCTTCCAGCCCGATCGCCCGCTGACCGTCGCCGTTCTCGGCGCCACCGGTGCCGTGGGGCAGGAATTGCTCGCCCTGCTGGCCGAGCGTGATTTTCCCGTGCGGGAACTGCGGCTGCTGGCCTCGCCGCGCTCCGCCGGTCAGACGATCCTCTGGAAGGGGCTTGCGCTGCCGGTGCGGCCGGTGAGCGCCGAGAGCCTGGCCGGTGTGGATCTGGTGCTGGCTTCCGCCGGTGGCGCGGCCTCGAAGCAGTGGGCACCGCAGGCGGTCGCCGCTGGGGCGGTGGTGATCGACAACTCCAGTGCCTTCCGCATGGATCCGTCCGTGCCGCTGGTGGTGCCCGAGGTGAACCCGGCAGCGGCCTTCGGCCACCGGGGCATCATCGCCAATCCCAACTGCACCACGATCCTGCTCACGCTGGTGCTGGCCCCCCTGCAGGCCTGCCGGCCGATCCGGCGGGTGGTGGTGAGCACCTACCAGTCCGCCAGCGGGGCCGGTGCCCGGGCGATGGAGGAGCTGCGCGAGCTCAGCCGCACCGTGCTCGAGGGCGGGGAACCGTTGAGCACGGTGCTGCCCCATTCCCTGGCCTTCAACCTCTTCCTGCACAACTCCCCCCTGCAGCCCAGCGGCTACTGCGAGGAGGAACTCAAGATGCTCCACGAGACCCGCAAGATCATGGGTCTGCCGGATCTGCGCCTCTCGGCCACCTGCGTGCGGGTGCCGGTGCTGCGGGCCCACTCCGAGGCAGTGAACATCGAGTTCGTCGAGCCGTTCCCGGTGAGCGAGGCCCGTGAACGGCTGGCCGCGGCCCCGGGCGTGGAGCTGATCGAGGACTTCGGGGCCAACCGTTTTCCGATGCCCACCGACGTGACCGGTCGCGATCCCGTGGCGGTGGGCCGGATCCGCCAGGACCTCAGCGAGCCCAATGCTCTGGAGCTGTGGCTCTGCGGCGATCAGATCCGCAAGGGTGCGGCCCTCAACGCCATCCAGATCGCCGAACTGCTGCGCGAAGGGGCCCGGGATCCGGCCGCGCCTGCTGGAGCCGCGGCCGCAGTGGGAGGTGCGGATTGAGCGCGATCGGTCCAAGCCCGGCTCCCTTCGGCCGTCTGCTCACCGCGATGGTCACGCCCTTCGCTGCCGATGGCTCGGTGGACCTCGAGCTGGCGGCACGGCTGGCCGAGCACCTGGTGGCCAACGGCTCCGACGGGCTCGTGGTCTGCGGCACCACCGGCGAATCCCCCACGCTGAGCTGGCAGGAGCAACACGATCTCTTCTCCGCCGTGAGGCAGGCGGTGGGTGAGCGCGCCCGGGTCCTCGCCGGCACCGGCAGCAACTGCACCGCCGAAGCGGTGGAGGCGATCGTCCGGGCGGCCGGGGAGGGAGCCGATGGGGCCCTGGTGGTGGTCCCCTACTACAACAAGCCCCCCCAGGACGGGCTGGAAGCCCATTTCCGCGCCATTGCCGAGGCCGCGCCGGACCTGCCGGTCATGCTCTACAACATCCCGGGGCGCACCGGCTGCAGCCTCGCTCCGGAAACCACGGCCCGGCTGATGGACCTGCCGAACGTGGTGAGCTTCAAGGCCGCCAGCGGCACCACCGAGGAGGTGAGCCAGTTGCGGCTCCTCTGCGGGGCCCGCCTGGCGGTGTACAGCGGCGACGACGCCCTCACCCTGCCGATGCTGGCGGTGGGTGCGGTCGGTGTGGTGAGCGTGGCCAGCCATGTGGCCGGCCGCCAGATCCACCGGATGATCGCCGCCTTCCTCGCCGGTGATCACGCCATCGCCCTCGCGTTGCACGAGCAGTTGCTGCCCCTGTGCCGGGCCCTGTTCGCCACCACCAATCCGATTCCCGTCAAGGCCGCCCTGGAACTGGAGGGCTGGCCCGTGGGTGCCCCCCGTCTGCCCCTGGTTTCCGCCGACAGCGATGTCCGAGCCCGACTGACCACCGCCCTGGCTGCCCTGCGTCCCACCTGACGCCATGGCTCGACTCCACCGCATCCCGGTCCGGAGTTCCCGCTTCAGCATCAACCGATTCCGCTCCAGGCTCTTTTCCCGTCCCCCCCACTCCATTCACTGAATTCCCGACACGATGACCACAAGCAACGACCCCAGGACCTCCGCCAACGGCAAGCAGCCCGTGCTGCGCGTGATCCCGCTCGGCGGGCTGCACGAGATCGGCAAGAACACCTGCGTCTTCGAGTACGGCGATGATCTGATGCTCGTGGATGCGGGCCTGGCTTTCCCCAGCGACGGCATGCACGGCGTGAACGTGGTGCTGCCCGACACCAGCTACCTGCGGGAGAACCAGAAGCGCATCCGCGGCATGATCGTGACCCACGGTCACGAAGACCACATCGGCGGCATCCCTCATCACCTCAAGAACTTCAACATTCCCGTGATCTATGGCCCCCGTCTGGCCATGTCGCTGCTCCAGGGCAAGATGGAGGAGGCCGGTGTCACCGACCGCACCACCATCCAGACCGTGGGACCACGCGATGTGGTGAAGGTGGGCCAGCACTTCAAGGTGGAGTTCATCCGCAACACCCACTCCATTGCCGACAGCTTCAGCCTGGCCATTACCACGCCCGTGGGCGTGGTGGTGTTCACCGGTGATTTCAAGTTCGATCACACCCCTGTGGATGGCGAGTACTTCGACATCCAGCGGATGGCCCACTATGGCGAGCAGGGTGTGCTCTGCATGTTCTCCGATTCCACCAATGCCGAGTTGCCCGGCTTCACCCCCCCGGAGCGGGCCGTTTTCCCCAACCTCGATCGGCACTTCGCCAATGCCGATGGCCGGATCATCGTCACCACCTTCGCCAGCTCGGTGCATCGGGTGGCGATGATTCTGGAGCTGGCCCTCAAGCACGGCCGCAAGGTTGGCCTGCTCGGTCGCTCCATGCTGAACGTGATCGCCAAGGCGCGCGAGCTGGGCTACATGCGTTGCCCCGACGATCTGTTCGTGCCGATCAAGCAGATCCGGGATCTGCCCGATCGCGAAACCCTGCTGCTGATGACCGGCAGCCAGGGCGAGCCGCTGGCCGCCCTCAGCCGCATCTCCCGCGGTGAGCATCCCCAGGTGCAGGTCAAGACCAGCGACACGATCATCTTCTCGGCCAGCCCGATCCCCGGCAACACGATTTCGGTGGTCAACACCATCGATCGACTGATGATGCTCGGCGCCAAGGTGGTCTACGGCAAGGGTGAAGGCATTCACGTGTCCGGCCACGGCAGCCAGGAGGACCAGAAACTGATGCTGGCCCTCACCCGGCCCAAGTTCTTCGTGCCGGTGCACGGAGAGCACCGCATGCTCGTGGCCCACTCCAAGACCGCCCAGTCGATGGGTGTGCCGGCCGACCACATGCTGATCATCGACAACGGCGACGTGGTCGAACTCACCCCGGATTCGATCCACAAGGGTGATCCCGTCAAGGCCGGCATCGAGCTGCTCGATGCCTCCCGCAACGGCATCGTCGATGCGCGCGTGCTCAAGGAACGTCAGCAGCTGGCGGTGGATGGGGTCGTCACCCTGTTGGCGGTGATCAGCACCGATGGCGTGATGGCCGCCCCGCCCCGGGTGAACCTGCGCGGTGTGGTCACCACCGCCGAGCCCCGCCGGATGTCGCTCTGGGCGGAGCGGGAGATCGGCTGGGTGCTGGAGAACCGCTGGAGCCAGCTCTCGCGCAACAGCGGCGGCACCGCTCCCGACGTCGACTGGGTCGGTGTTCAGCGTGAGATCGAGGTGGGTCTGCAGCGGCGACTGCGACGGGAGCTGCAGGTGGAGCCGCTGATCATCTGTCTGGTGCAGCCGGCACCCGCCGGCACGCCGGCCTACAAGGGCCGGGCGGACGCCGAGCCCGACAGCCGGCCGCCCGCCCGCGGCGGCCGCCATGGCGGGCGGGATGGTGGCCGTGATCGGGACGGCTCCCGTGAGCCCCGTGCCCATGGGGGCGGTGGCTCCGCACCGCAGCGGGTGGCGGCTCCCGCCGCCGTGGCGGCCGCTGCTGCGCCAGCCCCGGCCACGACGGTCGTGGCCGGGCGGCGGGAGGAGCCCGAAATGCCCGCCAATCGGGTTCGCCGCCGCCGTTCGACGGCGGCGGGCTGAGGCCGCGGCCTCAGCGCAGCACGACGCGCAGGATGCCCTTCGCCAGTTCGGCCTCCTCCGCGGGGCTGAACCGGGAGGGCGCTGGCGCGGGTGTCGCAGCCTGCCCCGACGTCGGCAGCACCTCCACCCGCACCGGTTCCACCGGGTCGCCGTCCCGCTCAGGCCCCGTCAGGGCGCCCGTGGCCGCCTCCTGCCAGGGCGCTGCCGCCGGGGCCGGCTGGAGGGGCATGGGTTCCCCCTCGCCGATCCAGGGCATCGCCGGCGCGGCGGAGGGATCCTGGCTCTCCTGGAGGGCCTGCTGGCAGAGCAGGAGTCCCTCGGCGGCCAGGTCGCGATAGGTGGGCTCACTGCTGCTGGCCAGCACCTGGTGGTAGAGCTCCGCCGCTTCCTTCGGCTGGCGCAGGCCATAGAGGTGGCTGTGCCCCATAAGCAGTTTCAGCCGCAGGGCATGGGGATCGCCGGCCGACACCTGGCTGAGCAGGAGTTCGCCCCGCTCCAGGGCTTCGGCGAAACGGCCCTGGCTGTAGGCCAGTTCGACGTCTCGGTAGGCCTCATCGAAGCTGTTTGCCATCGCCGAGTTGGTGGGAAGGTGTGCGGTTGTGGAGCCCGCCGAGGCGGCTGACTTCGCTGGGAACGAGGTGCAGGGTCTCCCGCTCCCAGTCCAGCCGCCAGCCGCCGCGAAGGGTCAGGCTGCCAGGCCCGCGCCAGGGCTGCAACCGCCGACGCAGCTCGGCCAGCACCGTCGCACCCGGCCGCAGCGACGCTTCGCGCTCCAGCCAGTGCCGCAGCAGCAGCTCCTGGGTGCGCGGGGCCAGTCGCGTCAGCGGCCGACGACGCAGTCCCGCCGGTGGTCCCGGCTCTGCCAGGGGGTCCAGGGCCAGGGTCAGCAGCTCCACCATCGGCTCATGCAGGTCCTGCAGGCGTTCCGCCAGCGCGCTGATCCGTCGGGAGGCGCCGGGGTGCATCCCCTCCAGCACCGGCAGCACCGTCAGCCGGATGCGGTTGCGATGGAAGCGTTCATCGGCGTTGCCGGGATCGCTCCAGACCGGCAGGCCCCGTTCGCGGCAGAAGGCTGCCGTCTCGTCACGGTCCAGGGAGAGCAGGGGCCGGATCAGGAGGATCGGGTCCGGTCCCGCGGCGGCGGCGTTGAGGGGTCGGCAGCGCCGCAGGCTGCTCAATCCGGCCAGATCGCTGCCCCGTGCCAGGTTGAACAGGAGGGTTTCCGCCCGGTCGCTGCCGGTGTGGCCCGTGAGCACCCGGCCACATCCACGCTCCCGTGCCTGCCGTTCCAGGCTGGCGTAGCGCCAGCGGCGGGCCGCCTCCTCCCCGTCCGGCGGCGGGCTGGCGGCCGACACCGCGATCGGCAGATCGGCCTGAGCGGCCCACGCCGCCAGTTCGCCGGCGATGCGGCCGGCGTCCGGATGCCAGCCATGGTCGCCGTGCCACAGGTGCAGATCCCAGCCGTGCCGCCGCCGCAGATCCAGGAGCAGGCCGGTCAGGGCCATCGAGTCCGCCCCGCCGGAGACCGCCAGCAGCAGCCGCTCACCCCGGGGCAGGAGCTGGGGCTCGGCCAGCAGTTCACGGTGCAGCCGGTCGTGCCACGGACCCCATGGGAGAATCGCCCTCATCCGCCCCGTCCGCCGATGTCGCGTCTCACCAGCCTGCCCTCCGCGCTGCGGCAGTCGATCGCCTCGCGCCGGATGCTGAAGGTGATCGCGGGTCTGACCAACGTCGATCCCGTGAGCGTGGAGCGCATCGCCCGGGCGGCGGGTGCCGGTGGCGCCGACCTGATCGACGTGGCCTGCGATCCGGCCCTGGTGCGCCTGGCCGCCGCGGTTTCCGCCCTGCCGATCTGCGTGTCGGCCGTGGATCCGGAGCTGTTCCCTGCCGCCGTCGCCGCCGGGGCCACCCTGGTGGAGATCGGCAACTTCGATGCCTTCTACCCCCAGGGCCGCCTTTTCGATGCTCCTGAGGTGCTGGCCCTCACCGTGCGCACCCGTGAGCTCCTGCCTGAGGTGGTGCTGTCGGTGACCGTGCCCCACGTGTTGCCGCTCGACCAGCAGGAGCAGCTGGCGCTCGATCTGGCCGCCGCCGGTGCCGACCTGATCCAGACCGAGGGCGGTACCAGCGCTCGGCCGTTCAGCGCCGGCACCCTCGGCCTAATCGAGAAGGCGGCCCCCACCCTGGCCGCCGCCCATGCCATCAGCCGCGCCGTCGAGCTGCCGGTGCTCTGCGCCTCGGGCCTCACCGCCGTGACCCTCCCCCTGGCCATCGCCGCCGGGGCCAGCGGAGTCGGCGTGGGCTCGGCGGTCAACCGTCTTGAGAGCGAGCTGGCCATGGTGGCGGCGGTGCGTGGACTGCGGGAAGCCCTCGACGCTTCCACGGTTTCCGCCCTCCGCTGATCCGTCGGCCCATGACGGTGGGCTGCGGTGGCGTTGGCTGATCCGCCGGCCGTTCCTACGCTGCGGCTTCCGAATACCGAGCGTCGATGGGTCCGTTCGTCTGGTTGCTGCAATGGCCGATCCGGGCCATCGTCCTGCTGATCGTGGCGGCCCTGCCGCTCGGCGTGGAGATGGAAAGCTTCGGCACCGCCCTGCTCTCCGCCGTGGTGATCGGCCTGCTGGGAACGCTGCTGATCTGGCCCCTGCGCCTGGTGCTGGCCCTGCCCTGGGCGATCACCAGCCTGGGCGGCCTGGTCTCGCCGATCACCTGGCTCTACAACTGGCTGATCACCGTCATCCTGTTCGCCCTGGCCGCCTGGCTCATCCAGGGATTCCGCCTCAAGAACGGCCTGGTCAGCGCCATCCTCGGAGCGGTGGTCTACAGCATCCTCAGCAGCCTGATTCTCGGTTTCCTTGGCCTGGATGTGAGCCCCACCCGGGTGGCGGCCGCCCTGCTGGCCCCCGCCGGCGCTGCCTAGGATCGGGTTCTTCGCATCCCCAGGCCCTGCCTGGTTCCATCGGGCATGGCCCGTTACCAGCTCCAGGCGCCCTACGAGCCCAAAGGGGACCAGCCAGCCGCCATTGCCTCCCTGGTGCGGGGCGTGGAGGCTGGCGAGCGGTTTCAGACCCTGCTGGGTGCCACCGGCACCGGCAAGACCTTTTCGATCGCCAATGTGATCGCCCGCACCGGCCGTCCGGCCCTGGTGCTCGCCCACAACAAGACCCTGGCCGCCCAGCTCTGCAACGAGCTGCGGGAATTCTTCCCGAACAACGCGGTCGAATACTTCATCTCCTACTACGACTACTACCAGCCCGAGGCCTACGTGCCCGTCTCGGACACCTACATCGCCAAGACGGCGTCGATCAACGAGGAGATCGACATGCTGCGCCACTCGGCCACCCGTTCGTTGTTCGAACGGCGCGATGTGATCGTGGTGGCCTCGATCAGCTGCATCTATGGCCTCGGCATCCCGTCGGAGTACCTGAAGGCGGCGGTCAAGTTCCGGGTGGGTGACACGCTCAACCTGCGGAGTTCGCTGCGCGAACTGGTCAACAACCAGTACTCCCGCAATGATCTGGATGTGAGCCGTGGCCGTTTCCGCGTCAGGGGTGACGTGCTCGAGATCGGCCCTGCCTACGAGGACCGGCTGGTGCGGATCGAGCTCTTCGGTGACGAGGTGGAAGCCATCCGCTACGTGGATCCCACCAGCGGCGAGATCCTGCAGAGTCTGGATGCGGTGAACATCTATCCGGCCAAGCACTTCGTGACACCGAAGGATCGGCTCGAATCGGCGATCGCCGCGATCCGCCAGGAACTGAGCGAGCGGCTCGAGGCCCTCCATGCCCAGGGCAAGCTGCTGGAGGCCCAGCGCCTCGAGCAGCGCACCACTTACGACCTGGAGATGCTGCAGGAGGTGGGCTACTGCAACGGCGTCGAGAACTATGCCCGCCATCTGGCCGGGCGGACCGCCGGCACGCCGCCCGAGTGTCTGATCGACTACTTTCCCGAGGACTGGTTGCTGGTGGTGGATGAGAGCCACGTCACCTGCTCGCAGCTGCAGGCCATGTACAACGGCGACCAGAGTCGCAAGCAGGTGCTGATCGAGCACGGATTCCGCCTGCCCAGTGCCGCTGACAACCGACCGCTCAAGGCCGAGGAGTTCTGGGCCAAGGCCCGCCAGACGATCTTCGTGTCGGCGACGCCTGGGGGCTGGGAGCTCCAGCAGAGTGCAGGGCAGGTGGTGGAGCAGGTGATCCGCCCCACCGGCGTGCTCGATCCAGTGGTGGAGGTGCGGCCCACCGAAGGGCAGGTCGACGATCTGCTCGGCGAGATCCGGGTGCGGGCCGAGCGGAGCGAGCGCACCCTGATCACCACCCTCACCAAGCGCATGGCCGAGGACCTCACCGATTACCTGGCCGAGAACGGCGTGCGTGTGCGTTATCTGCACTCCGAGATCCATTCGATCGAGCGGATCGAGATCATCCAGGACCTGCGCAACGGCGTCTTCGATGCGCTGGTGGGTGTGAACCTGCTGCGCGAGGGCCTCGACCTGCCGGAGGTGTCGCTGGTGGCGATCCTCGATGCCGACAAGGAGGGCTTCCTGCGGGCCGAGCGCTCCCTGATCCAGACCATCGGTCGTGCCGCCCGCCATGTGGAGGGCGTGGCCCTTCTCTATGCCGACAACCTCACCGATTCGATGCAGAAGGCGATCTCGGAGACCGAGCGCCGCCGCGCCATCCAGCAGGCCCACAACACCCGCCATGGCATCACTCCCATGCCGGCGGGCAAGCGCGCCGGCAACGCGATCCTTGCCTTTCTCGAGGTCTCGCGCCGGCTCAACGACGAGCAGCCTGATCAGGCCGTCGATGATCGAGCGGCACACGAGGACGTGCCGCTCGACGCGCTCCCCGAGCTGATCATCAAGCTGGAGGAGCGGATGAAGGCGGCGGCGAAGAACCTGGAGTTCGAGGAGGCCGCCGATCTGCGCGACCGGATCCGGCAGCTGCGGCAGAAACTGGTGGGCCGGGCCTGAACAACGGACCACGGGCTAGCTGCCCAGGTGAGGCCACGGCAGCTACCGCCCCGCTGCCTTGAGCACCGTCTTGATGGTTTTCAGGAGGATCAGCAAGTCGAGCCAGATCCCGCTGTTGCGCAGGTAGAAGAGGTCGTAGCTGAGCTTGAGTTCCGCATCCTCCACGCTGGAGGTGTAGGGCATGTTCACCTGGGCCCAGCCGCTCAGCCCCGGCCGCACCCAGTGCCGCAGGCGGTAGTGGGGGATCCGGCGCTCCAGTTCCTCCTCCAGTTCCGGTCGCTCGGGCCGTGGTCCGATCAGGCTCATCTCGCCGCGCAGCACGTTGAGCAGCTGGGGCAGCTCATCGAGCCGGGTGCGCCGCAGCCATAGCCCCGCCGGCGTGATGCGGCTGTCGTTGGGGGTCGCCCAACGCGGCCGGCCGACTTCGGCCTGCGGCACCATCGTGCGCAGCTTGATCACCTCGAACGGCAGGCCCAGCAGACCGGTGCGGCGCTGGCGGTAGAGCACCGGCCCGCGGTCGTGCAGGTGGATCAGCGCAGCCGCCACCAGCAGGAGCGGTGCGCAGAGCATGAGCAGGAGCAGGCTCACCATCACATCGGCGTAGCGCTTGAGCTGTTTCTCGAACCCCGAGCGGCTGCCCTCGATCCGGTCGGAGAACAGCAGCCACTGATCACCCACCCAGCGCGGTGGGATCCGCTGCAGCTCCAGTTCCGCCAGTTGGGCCAGCGAAGTGATCGGCCGACCCTGGGCCAGGGCCGGTGAGGAGCCGTCCATGACGGCGGGCAGGGCCAGCAGTCCGGCGCTCAGGGCCAGCCCGCGGGTGCCCGCCGGCGCGCTCGGCCAGCCCGCTGAAAGCGGCTTCTCCTCTCCGATCGCCTGAATCAGCGGTGCCGGCGGATCGCCCAGCCGCAGCCATTCCCGCCGGATCGCCTCCTCCTCCCGCCCGAGGGCCACGATCTGCCACGTCTCCCCCTGGCGGCTCCGGGCGAGCCGTCGCAGCACGACCCTCACCGTGCCGCTCCAGACGGCCCCCAGCCCGAACACCGGCAACAGGGTGGCCCGGTGCAGCAGGGTGATGGTGGGGCTTGCCCGCAGCAGCCAGCCCAGCAGTGCCGCGGCCGTGACCGTGGCCACGCTGGTGATGCCCACCCGCAGCACCAGCTGGATCCAGGGCAGTCGGCCGCTCCGGAGCAGGCTGAACGAGCCGAACAGCCAGCCCAGGCTGAGGTAGAGCCCCACCAGCACGGCCAGCAGACCGATCTGCTGCCGGATCAGGCCGAAGCGCGGGCCTTCGATGGCCGCCGCCAGCAGGCCGATGCCCAGTGCATCCAGCAGGGCCGCCAGGGCCAGCCAATTGCGGTGGCGCAGCCAGTGCACCTAAGGACGGGCTCCCGGGGCGGCGGCCTCCAGGGTGGTGGGGGGCTCGCTCCCCTCGGCCTGATGCAGCGCCGTGCCCCCCAGTCCGAAGGCGGCGTGCACGGCCTGCAGGGCCCGCACTCCGTCGGCTTCGGCCACCACGCAGCTGGTGCGGATCTCGCTGGTGGCGATCATCTCGATGTTCACGCCGGCTTCGGCCAGGGCCCGGAACATGCGGGCGGCGGTGCCCGGCGTGCAGGGCATGCCGGCACCCACCGCGCTCACCCGGGCGATGGCGATGCCCTCCTCGAAGCGGGCCTGGGGCCACTGGCTCAGCTGGGGCTGCAGGGCCGTGCGGGCCCGCGCCAGATCGTCGCGGCGCAGGGTGAAGCTCATGTCGCGGCTGAGGCCCGCGCTGCCGGCATGGGTCCGCTCCGACTGGACGATCGTGTCGAGGCTGATGCCTGCATCGGCCAGGGACCGGCAGACGGCCGCCGCCGTGCCGGGGCGGTCGGGCACCTGGCGCACCGACACCTGGGCCTGGTCCCGGTCGAGGGCGACACCGCGCACGGCCGGATCCCCCAGCCGGCAGGGTGGCGGGTTCTGACGCAGCTGGTGCTCCTGCAGCTCGAACACCTCGGCGGCGGCCCGCAGGGCCCGGGCCCCCTGGCTCCCTTCCACCAGACAGCTCACCTTGACCTCACTGGTGGCGATCATCCGCAGGTTGATCCCGGAGCGGGCCAGGGTGTCGAACAGGCGGGCGGCGATCCCCGGCCGGCCCATGATCCCGGCCCCGGCGATGCTCAGCTTGGCCAGTCCTGCCTGCGTGCTGAGGGCATCTCCGTCCGCCCCCAGTTCCCGCAGCAGGTCGCGGCAGACCTGCCGGGCGGGCTCCAGCTGCTGCTCGGTCAGGGTGAAGGCGATGTCGTTGCTGGCACCGTCGTGGGTGGCCTGCACGATCAGATCCACGTTCAGACCCGCTCCCGAGAGGGCCTCGAACAGGAGGGCCGCCACCCCGGGCCTGTCGGGCACATGGGTGAGGGCCAGCACCGCCTGGCCTTCCTCCAGTTCCGCCCCATCCACCGGCTTGCCCAGCTCCAGCCCTTCACTGCCGATCCGGCGCGCGGAGCCGCTCGTCAGGCGCGTGCCCGGGGCGTCGCTCCAGCTGGAGCGCACCACAAGCGGCACCCCGTAGTTGCGCGCGATCTCCACCGCCCGGGGATGGAGCACGGCGGCACCCAGGCTGGCGAGTTCGAGCATCTCGTCGCAGCTCACCACCTCCATCAGCTGGGCGTCGGCCACCTTGCGCGGATCGGTGGTGAGCACGCCGGGCACGTCGGTGTAGATCTCGCAGGCGTCGGCCCCCAGGGCCGCCGCCAGGGCCACCGCCGAGGTGTCGGAGCCGCCGCGGCCCAGGGTGGTGATCTCCGGCGTGCCGGCGCTGCCGCTGCTGGTGCCCTGGAACCCCGCCACCACCACCACCTGGCCGGCGTCGAGCAGTTTCTCGAGGCGGTCGGTGCGCACCTCGAGGATCCGGGCCCGGCCGTGGGCCGATTCGGTGACGATGCCCACCTGGGGACCCGTCATCGAGACCGCGGGCACCCCGATCGCATGGAGGGCCATCGCCAGCAGCGCGATCGAAACCTGCTCACCCGTGGCGAGCAGCATGTCCATCTCCCGCTGGGGCGGATCCTGGGTGATCGCCCGGGCCAGGCCCGTGAGTTCGTCGGTGGTGTGGCCCATCGCCGAGACCACCACCACCAGGTCATGCCCCTGCTCCCGGCAGGCGGCGATGCGTCGCGCCACGGCCTGGATCCGCTCCACGCTGCCCACGGAGGTGCCCCCGAACTTCTGAACCAGCAGGGCCATCCCGGTGCGTGCGTCGGTGAGCTTCTGCGCTGATTATCGGGGGGAGTCCAGCAGCCATCCGTCGCGGAAGGCCTCGCCGGGATCGGCGCCCCGCTTGAGGTCGGCCTCCACCTCCAGCAGCTGGGCCAGCAGCCGCAGCAGCTGGCCGGCCGGCCGGCCGCGGATCTGCTTGCGCATCACGTAGATCCGCTTGGGGTTGCCGATGCCGGCGGCCCGGGCGATCACGTTCACGTCCTGCTCGCCGCGGCTCTCCAGCAGGCTCACCCAGAGCCAGCCCCGGATCTGCCCGCTCAGCGTGGCGACGATCCGCAGGGCCGGCTCGCCGGTCCGCAGGAGCTCGTCCACCAGGGCGATCGCCTCGGCCGGCCGGCCGGCGAGCAGGGCGTCGCCCACCTGCAGGCTGGTGGTGCTGTGGCAGCCCACCAGGGCGGCCACGGCGGCCGCGTCGATCGGCTTCCCGCCGCAGTAGAGGCCGAGTTTCTCCAGTTCGGCGGCGAGCCTGGCGCTGTCGCTGCCCACGGCCTCGGCCAGGGCCTCGATCGCCGCCGGCTGCAGCTGCAGGCCCAGGGCGGCGGCGGTGCGGCTCACCAGTTCCTGCTGGCCCGCTCCGTCCCACACCGCCGGCAACGGGAAGCTGCGTTCCTCGGCCAGCCGGCGCAGGGCCTTGGTGGTGCGCAGCCGCGCGTCGGGCTTGCCCGGGCTCACCAGCAGCAGATGGCAGCTCGCCGGGATCAGGGCCAGATCCGTCTCCACTCGTTCGGCCAGATCGGAGGGGCAGGTGCTGCAGAAGGGGCTGCGCTGCAGCACCACCACCCGCGCCCCCGCGCCGAAGGGGGGGGTGCGGGCCTCGGCGAGGGCCCGGGCGGCCTGGGCCGGATCGCTGCCGTCGAGGCGGCTGAGGTTGATGCTGTGCCAGGCGGGATCCACCTGGGCGGCGATCAGTTCTTCCACCGCCCTGTTTCGGGCGGCCTCGTCCTCTCCCCAGTAGAGATGGATGGGCATCCGGGCGGGCCGTGGACCATCCGATCTTCACCGAGAGCGTGCGGCGCATCCGCCGCTGGCTGGGCCCCACCGGGCTGGAGGGGATCGAGCAGGACGTGCTGGAGCGCCTGGTGCACAGCAGCGGCGACCTGACGATCGCTCCCGACCTGCGCTGCGGGCCCGGGGCCTGCGAGGCCGGCCTGGCCGCGCTGGCCGCCGGGGCGCCGATCCTCACCGACACGGCGATGGCCCGCGCCGCGGTGCTGCCGATGGCCCGGCGCACCTTCGCCAACCCGGTGCACTCGGTCCTGGAATGGGCGCCGGCCGTCGCCCCTGCCGGCGGCACCCGCACGGCCGAGGGGATGGACGCCGCCCTGGAGGCCTGCCCGGGGGCGGTGGTGCTGATCGGCAGTGCCCCCACCGCCCTGGAGCGGTTGCTCGATCGGCAGGAGCGGGCGCTGGCCGCGGGGGGCGCGACGCCCTCCTCCCGGCCGGCCCTGGTGATCGGCATGCCGGTGGGCTTCGTGGGGGTGGCCGAGAGCAAGCGGCGCCTGGCCGCCAGCCCCCTCTCCCAGATCCGGCTGGAGGGCAGCCGCGGCGGTGCGGGTCTGGTGGCGGCGGCCTGCAATGCCCTGCTGCGCCATGCCTGGCTGCAAACCGGGCGGCCCCAGGCGAGCCGCCCGGCCGCGCCACCGGCGCCCCGTGTGCCGGTGGCGGTGGGCGAACTGATCGACAAGCTCACCATTCTCGAGATCAAGGGAGAACGGATCGCCGATCCGGCCGGCGCCGCCCACGTGCGCCGCGAACACGACCTGCTGCGCGCGGTGCTCGCCGAGGTGGCCCTGGACGATGCCGGCGGGATGCTGGCCACGCTCGCCGGCCGCCTGCGCGCCGTGAACGAGCGGCTCTGGGACGTGGAGGACGCCATCCGGACCTGCGAACGGGACGGCAGGTTCGGAGCGGAATTCGTGGACCTGGCCCGCTCCGTGTACCGCCTCAACGATGAGCGGGCCGCGATCAAACGGACGATCAACCGCCAGAGCGGTTCGGAGCTGGTGGAGCAGAAGCTCTACGCGGCGTACTGACCGGCCGTGCCGAGCGGCTCGCCCAGCCGGGATCCGGCGCCCTGGAGGTTCACGGCCACGTGGCTGTTGGCCTCGATCCGGCCCAGCACCTGGCGGGCCCGGCGCACCACCTGGGGGGGAACCCCCGCCAGACGGGCGGCCTCGATCCCGTAGCTGCGGCTGGCGCCCCCGGGCCGCACCCGATGCAGAAAGAGCAGCCGATCGCCGGTCTCCTCCACCAGCACCTGGAAGTTGGCCACGTTCGGCAGCAGCGAGGCCAGCTCGTTGAGTTCGTGATAGTGGGTGGCGAAGACCGCCCGCGCTCCCAGCCCCTCCGCCAGGTGCTCGGCCACGGCCCAGGCGATCGAGAGTCCGTCGAAGGTGGCCGTGCCACGGCCGATCTCATCGAGCAGCACCAGGGAACGCTCGCTGGCGTGGTGGAGGATGTTGGCCGTCTCGGCCATCTCCACCATGAAGGTGGACTGGCCGCTGGCCAGGTCGTCAACCGCCCCGACCCGGGTGAAGAGACGGTCGGCGATGCCCATTCGGGCCCGGCTGGCCGGAATCCAGCTGCCCACCTGGGCCATCAGCTGCAGCAGCCCGATCTGGCGCAGATAACAGCTCTTGCCGCTCGCATTCGGGCCGGTGAGCACCACCAGATCCGGCTGGCCCGCTTCGCCGAGGTGGATGCCGTTGGGGACGAACGGCTCCTCCACCAGCAGCTGCTCCACCACCGGGTGCCGGCCGGCCTCGATCCACAGGCTGCGCCCCTCGACGATCTCCGGGCGGCAGTACCCCTGGCTGGCGGCCACCTCCGCCAGGGAGGCCAGCGCATCGACGGCGGCGACCCGGCGGGCGGCGGTGCGGATGGCGTCGGCCCGCTCGCCGGCCAGCCGGCGGAGCTCCACGAACAGCTCGAACTCCCGCTGGCAGGCGCGGGCCTTGAGCTGCAGGATCCGGCCTTCGCGGGCCTTGATCTCGGGGGTGACGAAGCGCTCCTCGTTGGCCAGCGTCTGGCGGCGGATCCAGTGCTCCGGCACCCGCGAGGCCCGTGCCCGGCTCACCGACAGGAAGTAGCCGAAGGTGCGGTGAAACTGCAGACGCACACCGGGGATGCCGCTGCGCCGCCGTTCCTCCTCCTCCTGGGCGCGCAGCCAGGATTCCTGATCATCGAGGCGGTTGCGCAGGCCATCGAGGCTGGGATCGACGCCGTCATGGATGAGCCCCCCCTCGCTGAGGCTGAGCGGAGGGGTCTCCACCAGGCTGTGCCGCAGGGCCGCGGCCAGTTCCGCCAGCTCCGGGCCGGGCTGGTGCAGGGCGACCAGCGGGGTGCTGGTCGCTTCCGCGAGCAGGGCGGCCAGGCGCGGCAGCCGCTCCAGACCATCGGCCAGGGCCACCAGATCGCGGGCGGAGGCGGTGCCGGCACCGGCCCGGCCCGCCAGCCGCTCCAGATCACCCATCGGCCGCAGCAGCCGCCGCACGGCCAGTCGCAGCCGCCGGCCCTCCACCAGCTCCCTCACGGCGTCCTGCCGGGCCACGATCGCGGCCCGTTCCACCAGGGGCGCCTCGATCCAGCGGCGCAGCGCCCGGCCCCCCATGGCGGTCATCGTCCGGTCCAGGGCCCAGAGCAGCGAGCCCTGGAACTGGCCGTCGCGCTGGGTGCGGCAGAGTTCGAGATTGCGGCGGGTCTGGGCGTCGAGCACTAGCCGGTCGTCCGGGAACGTCAGGGTCGGCAGGTCCAGCGGCACCGCGCCCGACTGGGTGTCGACGAGGTAGCGGAGCAGGCCGCCGGCGGCACGCAGGGCCAGCGGCGCCTCCCCCAGGCCAAGACCCTCGAGGCTGGCCAGCCGGAAACGCGCCAGCAGGGTGCTGCGCGCCTCCGGGGGGCTGAAGGGTGTGCGCGGCAGGTGGGTGAGATGGACGGTGTCCGGACACCAGGGCGGTGGGTCGGCGGGGGTCTTCGGTGACTCCTCGGCCGCGGGCCAGAGCAGTTCGGCCGGCTCCAGCTGCAGCAGCTCCTGGTGGAGCCGATCGCTGCCTTCCCGCTCCATCAGCCGGAATTCGCCTGTGCTCACGTCGGCCACCGCCAGACCCCACCGTCCCTGCTCCAGCACGGCCGCCGCCAGCCAGTTGTTGCGGCGGGCGCTGAGCATCCCCTCCTCGAGCACCGTGCCGGGGGTGAGCACCCGGGTGATGTCGCGCCGCAGCAGGGTTCCCTTGCTCGGTGTGGTCTCCAGCTGGTCGCAGAGGGCCACCGCCAGGCCGCGGCGCACCAGTTCGGCGCAGTAGCGCTCGGCGGCATGGTGGGGGATGCCGGCCATCGGCACCCGGCCGATCCCCTTGCCGCCCTCCTTGCCGGTGAGGGTGAGCTCCAGCAGACGGGAGACGCGGATGGCGTCCTCGAAGAAGCATTCGAAGAAGTCGCCCAGGCGGTAGAGCAGCACCCGCTCCGGATGGGCCGCCTTGAGCTCCACGTAGTGGCGGAGCATGGGCGTGAGGGCCTCCGGTGCCACCAGGCTGTGGTGGTGCCAGCGGGGTTGATCGCTCAGCGGTTCCTCCGGGGGGGAGGGGTCGAGGCCTGCCGCGCTGGCCTCGGCCCTGGTCTCGTCGACCGAGCCGCTGGCCCGGCGGCGGCGGCGTGGTCGGGCCTCAGCGGCGGCCTCGAGCGACGCCTTGTCCAGTCCGTCGTCCGGCGAGCCGGGCCTGGAGCTGACCGGGGCGGGAACGGCGGCGCCGAACAGATCGCCCTGCAGGGTCAGATCCGCCAGCAGCGGCAGCTGTTGATCGCCTTGCCCGGCCACGCCCCATCCGCCCGCTGGAGCGATCGTAGGGGGGGTGCGCCGCCCCCTCCCCACAACTTGTGAAGCCCTTGCGGCCGGCGTGGCGGAAGGGCCGGAACGGCATGGGAGAATCCGGCCAGCGCCCGTACCGGCATCCGCGTCGCCCCGCCCATGCAGATCCTCAACACCCTCACCGTTCTGGCCCTGGTGGTGCTGTCGTTCGCCCTCGTGGTGGCGGTGCCCGTGCTCTACGCCAGCAGCGACGACAGCGGCCGTTCCAACCGTCTGATCCTGCTCGGCGGGGTGGCCTGGGTGGCCCTGGTGCTGCTCAACTGGGGCATGAGCTACTTCGTGGTCTGAGGTCCGTTGGCGGTATTCGAGGGACGTTTCACCGAGGCCGCAGGCCTGAGAATCGGCGTGGTCGTGGGCCGGTTCAATGATCTGGTCACCGGCAAGCTGCTCAGCGCCTGTCTCGACTGCCTCTCACGGCATGGCATCGACACCTCACCCTCCAGCAGCCAGCTGGATGTGGCCTGGGTGCCCGGCAGTTTCGAGATCCCGCTGGTGGCCCAGCGTCTGGCTGCTTCCGGCCGCTACCAGGTGGTGATCACCCTCGGGGCCGTGATCCGCGGTGACACCCCCCATTTCGATTACGTCTGCGCCGAGGTCAGCAAGGGCGTGGCTGCGGTGTCACGGGACACGGGGGTGCCGGTGATCTTCGGCGTTCTCACCACCGACACCCTCCAGCAGGCCCTCGAGCGCGCCGGCATCAAGAGCAACCTGGGCTGGGGCTACGCCCTGCAGGCGCTCGAGATGGGGAGCCTGATGGCGGCATTGCCGGGTTGAGTTGGGTTCCAGGACGTCGGTTCTGTTCCAGCTTCCACGTCCAGCCCTGTTCACTCTCTCCAGGTCGTTCGGCTGCAGGCTTGCCCGGACCATGCAACCGTTGAGCCGCACACTCTGTGGTGTTGATCGAGGTGGCCGCTGGATGGCTGACCCAGCTTGGGGCGGCGTTCGGCGGGGTCGGGCTCACTGGCCAGACCAGCTTCTCGAGGCTCGGATGATCTTCTTGAAAGCCGTGTGCTTGTGCGGCCGATATTTCTGTATGTTCTGTGGAAGCAAAACAAAGGGTAGCAAAAGGACAAAAGTCAAGCCAAGAAAGGCCTTATTTAGCCCTGAATTCTTTGCCCTCCCCTGTGAGCAGACGTTCTCCAAAGTGAGCTGCCATTGCGCGCAGATCTCCCGAATTGTCCAGTCTCTTGGTAGTGGATCTGATCCTTCTGGTAGGCGCCGTGGGTCTGCCATCGGGGATTGGATCAAATCTTCTACCAAGATGATGTTCATTCCACGGTAGTCGTCGGAAGGGATCATGTTGGCTAGGGTTCGAACATTAAGGCTGGCAGCCAAGGCAACTCGATTGGGGCTTTTATAGAACGTGGCAAGAGACTGAAGCCTGGGGAAAAAATGGAAGTCGCATTCCTGCAAAAGTCGTGATTGCATGGGTACCGACCAGCGATAATAATGAATTGTCATAAAGTCGGCTTCGGCGCTCCAGCGCTTCAAGGCTTCCAGATGTTCTTCTCTGAGATCTGTGCAAAGATCAAGTTGAAGGCGATAATGGTTACTTAGCTGTTGAAAATCTGAAAGCGCGGCATAGATTTCATGGATGCCTGAGTGGCCATCCGCTCGGGCTGGACTCCCGAACCATAGAAGTCGCAGGTTCGGCAATGGCTGGATTGGATTGTTGAATTGGACTTCATTGAAGATCAGGTCTGGCGACGGAAGTTCCATGCCAACCACGCTGTGGTTGGCATCGATGCAATCAGGAATGCGAGTGATGCCGCATTTGGCAGTTGAAAAAGAACGCGCCAGAACAGAAGTTGGCACAGTGATGTGGTCCGCAAAGAAGTATGAAACTATGGAGAGATAAAACAATGCCAGGAATGATCGGCTGAAGGGGCGAGGATTAAAGTATTTAATTGGTGGATCGCAGATGTCCTGAACGATGGCAACGCCAGCCAGCCGTACCCAGGCCAGGATGGCGATGATTTTCATGGAGTAGGCTTTCTGAACGATGACCACTCGGCGGACGTTGCCGTGTTCATCTTCTCGCTGGCCACAGGTCAGCCGAAGCCAGCGACGTAGGTGCTGGAACAACGGCCAGAAGTGCTGGCGCTGCTGAAGGGTGGCGACGTGAAGCGGCGACGTTGGCTCAAGGGCTGTGATCCAATTCGTCATCCTCAGGCGAGCACCTGCATTCACGGAGGGCTCGCCATTGATGATCGCCAGAACCTCAATTGTCATGATTCAGAGTATGGGGCAGCAAGGGAACGGTCGGGCAATGAAGACTTGGCGATTGTGAGTTCAGATAGCTGGCTTTGCAGTGAACGCATCATTGCGGAAACATGACGCCGCCGCAGGAACTCAGAGCGGTTGAAGATGGCGTTGAAAGACATGCGGAGAGCCCGTCCGACTCGTGTCTGAGCGATCGGTACGAGCGAGACACGGCCGAGATAGGGATACTGAAGTAACATGGCCGAAAGTACGTTGGTGCCGAAACCAACAATGGAGATGGAGATCTTGGCCAAACTCTCGGGGCCAATGGCTAGAAAGATCTCTTCCAGTGATGATTCAGCTTCGATGCCCTCGATGGCATAGTTCGCGTGGTTGCCAAGAAGAACGGCGAGGGCGGACAGTATCTCCGGCAAATCTCGGAAGTTCTTGGGGTGAGGCTTGACCATCACCCGAAAGCTTTGCCGCCCTGCAGTGGAGTTTAATCTGCTGTTGATGAAGTTAGCTGTTTGGCCGAGGATCAGCCGTTGGTTGGTTCGCCCCTGCAGATTTTTTAGCACTTTTCTGACTTTCCATGTCAGCAACTTGAGCTTGTGGTGCGGTTGATGGAGTTTCAGGTATGGGAGCAGGACAAGAAATGTTGTGGTATGTGTGTCTGCTTGCATGAGTTGTGTGGCCACTGGATGAGCTGGCATGTGCTCACGCAATTGGGAGAACGTGGCTAGTGCGGCATTGATCAGAGTTGGGTTGCAGCCACTGGAATTGCATGTGTATGTGAAATGAAGACGTGGCTTAAACGGATAGCACAGAGTAGTCAGAATGACTTTCTTTCGCCTTAGGCGGCTCTTGAGGGCGTAGAGCTTGGGTTCCACGCCGATTGACTCTCCCGTCTCGATAACGATCTCGGGGCGCAGTGACTGGATCAGTGGAATGACTGTCTGATGGTCGATTCGCATCACGGTCATGGCCTTCGGTCTGATGGCATGAATCAAGGGGTCGTCTTCATAAGCGTGGGCCGTTCGATACCCTCGTGCCTCAATCAGGGGCAAGAGAAAGTGGCGGATCAGGGTATGATCATGCAACCAGGCCTCGTGGCGCCTGGAGATAACGTGGATCTCGTCGACATCGACCTCGTGGGCAAGGAGGCACGAAAAGGCATTGATAGTAAGAATAAACTGAGTGGTTAGAAGATAGGCAACGCGGGGCGATTCTGTCGCAGCCGGAATTGTCGTCTCTTCGCTCACGGCACCCAGATATTCTGTCAAGAGTCTAACATGAGATGGTGGAACCCAATTCCATGGATTATGTGGCGCTGGGCATGTCTTGCTGCTGTGCGAGGCTAGATGCTGACTGAAAAGCCCCTGCATGGATGAGCGGGTGGATTCTTTTTGTGTCGGTGATCTCATCCAATGGAAGAGTGCGGCCAAGGCTCGTTCCGCTGATGGCTTTCCTTGAGCTGGCTGTGTCGACAATCATGGAGGCAGTCAGATGTTTGGATCTATTTCTGATTGTCCCGTTGATGGCCTGTTCCCTTTGCGTGACTCTGCAAAACAGAGCAGGTTGCTAGGTTTGTGGTACTCGGTCTCTCTGGGAACAGTCTTCGACGGACGCGACGCTTTGGCCTGAAGACACTGAGGTCCATCCTCCATCTGTGGACGGTCTGACATCCCTGATAGCGGAGGAACCATCGATGACGTTTCTAGGCTGCCTGGAATTCTCTGGCGTGGGACCATGTTCCCAGGCTTGTCTCCACGACAAGTTCCACCTAGCCGCTGGCCTGCGGCGTGTCCATCTCGGTGCGGAGGTAGCTCAGATTCAGGGCCTGGCAAGCTTTCCTTGAGACACCTGAGCAGTGGGCAGGCCAGGATCCTCCGGCAGGTGATCGTCTGTTCGGAGAATCAGCCGCCGGCATGGGCCATCAAACCGACGGCGGATGCCTTCTGTCCGTCTGTGGGCACTGCAGCCTAGGCACGTGATCTGATTGCCGACACCCTTCATGTGGGCTGGCTGCTCGGCATCGACACTGATCAACTCGCCTCGACGCTCCCATGGGTCGTGCCTCACAGCAGGCTCAGATCCAAGGTTGTTGTGCAGTCTCAGCCCTAGGGAGTTCCGCATCCGCCCCATGCTTGAGGGGCGCCCTTGAGCGCCCAGACGATGCGGCTAAGTCGGGCGAGTCGGTGGCGATGCAAAAGGGATGAAGCGTGACCCATGGTGCTGGGGAGATCAGATCCAAACGTCATCCGGCCAGCATGCTGAGATGATCCACGTCGATCCCATGTGCGGCAGATTTGTCTGGTGCTCGCTACGTTGGAGTCAGCCCTGAATTCCCATGGGTGCGTAGGGACCACCAGGAACTGCCCACTGTCAGAGAGGATAAGATTCAGTACCTTGCAAGAATGCGGATACACGTGATCTTGCCATCTTATTTGGTGCTGACTGTCAGTCAGTCAAGGCGTGGTTTCCCAGGCTTCCTGCCTGATTCCGTAGGCTCCACAGTGCTCTGAAACCATGCTTTTTGAGAGTCGTATGGCCTCCTGATGCGTTAGCTCAAGGCTGTTGCAAAGCGATTGGTGCAATCTCATGTGGCCTTGGCTGATCGCCAGGCTGCGTAAATCATAGAGAGTCAACCGCATGCTCGGATTGCAGCCCCAGATCTCCCAGATGATTGTTGATGGAATGGTGTGCAGGGTCTCAAGATGGAAATGATCCAACCTGTCGAAGGCAACCAGGTCAAACCATGGTTGCCTGCCTTCCCCTCTGAGTTGCTGTTGTGCCAGTTGAATACATTGTTCGGCGAAGCGATTGTTAATCGTTCGATGAAGGCAAACTGCGATTTTCCCCTCACCTTCCTTGAGCTGCTTCCCGGCATTCATGAGCATCATTGTGCAGGCAAGCTTGAGATTGGTTTGTGTCAGGGTGGGGGGGCATTTCAGCGACACCATCGTCAGATACTGTAGACGCGATCCTCTGCTTCTGTCTTTAAGGACTACTTGCGCCCCTTGCACTTCTTGAGTGCTGATGATCGGCCGGGTCTTGACCTTCCATCTTGAGAGGTTCAGGGGGGCTGTCGTGATGTGTCCATCAGGAATCAAGTAGAGTTGTGCACTGGGCTTGAACCAGGCGTGCAATGCCACCATCAGCTGCGAGATCTTGCAGCGGGAGTCAGGAATGCAGACGATGCAGTCTGATCTCAGTATCCTGAGCAAGATCCTGGTCACTGACACTAAACGGTGCCAAGGAGAGACGTCAGATCCGAAGCGAAAGTAAGCGACCCTCCCCTCGCATAGAAGTCTCTCCTTGGCGATGTTGAAGGCGGTCAGGTGATAAGGGGTTGACCAGATGACCAGGGTCGTACGAGTAGGAATGAGGCTCTCCCGGCTGCACCTTCAAGGGCTGGGTAATGCTTGGTAGCAGGCTATCATTTCTCGCTTTGCATGCCATTTCCCTGTGCAACCTGGTGGTCAAGCATTTCGAAATGGTAAGATGAACCACGCAAGCGGCGAGAGAACGTGCTCGTACTGTCGGAATGCCGCCAGGGACTACTTCTTTGGAAGAAAGATCTGCACAAAACAATCCGACGATCTCGGGCTGGAGTGATTGTATTCCTGCTGCCCACGATTCTTTCGGCTTTTCTGGCGCTATCCCTGGCAGGCGCCGCTCCTCCTGGCATTGACGGACGTCATGCTTTGATCGTGATGGTGCTCTGGCTGCTCGTCATTGATTATGGCACTTATCCCGCTCGACTGATCAAGCGTCTGCGTCCCATCTTCTTGACATATGATATCTCTCTGCTGGCCATTCTTGTGGCCACGACCCAGCAGGCACTGTTGAATGCACTGGTGCGCATGATTTCAATTGTTGCCATTCTGGGCCATGGCAACATCTCGTTGGCGGGTCTTGCTTCTCTCTGGGTTCCGTTGTTGGTGCTTGGCTGCTTTGGATTTTCGCTTGGGCTGTTGTTGGCAGCGGTATCCAAGTCACTCTTTGAAGTCTTTTTGTTCAGTCATCACCTGTTTTTTGCGCTCGGCTTCGCCTCAGGCTTTTTCACTCTTCCTGCCATTCTTTCGTTTGTTGTGATTGAGCCGCTTAATCCACTGCGCGCCATTGCTAGGCACTGCTATCTTCTGCTCGGCAGTTCTCAGCAAGTCAGTGGCAGTGGGGTTTTGCTCTCCTATGCAGTTGTGCTTGTGCTGAGCGGCTTGGCGCTCTATTATTCGCGACGGCTGATGATCGCCATATCGCTGGTTTGAGATGCAGCCGTTTCGAGAGCTTATTGTCCCTGGCGGGTATACATCATCCACTAGGCTGCTTGATATTCATGTGTCGCGTCTTCTGCTCGCCTTGGTGGGGTCAGGATGTGCGGGGTCAATTGGTCGTCGCTTGCACCTCCTGGAAAGGCTGACGCCATCGGATTGCACGATTCTTGGGCTTCTGCCAGTTCTTCCCCCGATCAGACTGGCATTGCCCATCCTCCTGGGTCTTGACAACCGTTTGGCGGATCGGCTGATCGGCTCATCTCTCTATCAGGTCTGGATGAAGGGGGTGATTCATCATTTGGTCGTTAGTGCACAGATCTTGCCTGGGTCCAGGCACGTTGTTCTTCGTCCCTTCATGAGGAGTTTTCGTCCTGAGAGCCGCCTTGTCGAGAATCTTGAGCAACTGGTGGTCTTTTATCGGCTGACGGCTTGGCAAGATTCCAGTGTGAGCTTATCGGCTTATGCTAATCAGATTTGTGAAGAGCTGGCCGTTCCCGGAAACGCGCAAACACGGACTGGCGATCTTGACTTGGAGTCTGTCGAGCAAGTTTCACTCTTCTTGCTTAGGAGTCAGCCAAACCTTGTTTTCAGCTTCCATTCCAGGACGCTGCACTATCTTGAATTGTTGCAACCTGCCCTCTGGGTTGCCCCTGTGTCATTGATGCGAACTTTTCCGTCAGCGATCGGCGACTTGATCTTGCTGGAGGAATGCGACCTGCTTTCGTATGTCATTTCCTGCCGGCATCGGCTTGCATCGAGTGACGTTGATCGCGATTCTAGCCTGTTCGATGACGAGATGGACGAGGATGACGATCTTGTCGAGAATGACTCTCTTGAGGGGCACTTGCCATCAGTTTCTCCGCCAATGTCCGGTCATTCGGATATTCGACTGCGAGCTCGTGTGGCTTCGTTGCGAAATCGTTTTGGTGACCTTGCCAAGGGGTGCCCAGAACTATTTCCTGACAGGAGCTGGACAGCTGATGTGATTTCCTATTCTCCACAATTCTTTCGCGAGTTGTGTACCCAGCACCGACTTCCGGAATGCACTGACCTCCTGATTGTCTTCTTGCCGAAGCCTGCCAAGCGCGCTGTGCGAGGTTCGGTCTTGATGCGGCTGGTGCCGGTTGATCTGCTTGATGATGTTGCTCTTGTTATCAATCCCTATCTGATTGATTGCTGTGGTTTCTTAGGTACGGAAAACCGTGGCTGGGGGCAGGTATTCGTTTGTCGTGTTTCTGATCTTGCCGATCCTCTGCTTCTCTATCGTGAAGCCCATGTCCGTCCTGAAGTTCTTTCCACAGTGCTGTTGCACCCGCTTGCCTTGATAGCTAGGGTTAATGGGTATGTCTTTCGTGAGCAGCAGAATCAATCTGATATGCCTTAGGCGGATTGGCTGCTGATGGCTGATAGCTCTCCCCTTGGTTTGTCTGTGTCCGTGGTTGTCTACAGGCGGACGTCTGTCAGCTTGCCTGCGCTTGATGCTGTCCTTGCGCAGTCCATTCGGCATGTCACTGATCTGCCTTTCTGTGATCGTGTGATCGTTGTGGACAATAGTCCACACCCTGTCTTCGCTTGGACCGCCTCTATCAGTTTCAAGGTGTTCTATCTTCATTTGTCAGGTGCCAATCTGGGCTATGCAAAGGGCCATAATATTGCCCGTTTTCTGACCTCCTCCCCATTTCATCTTGTTCTCAATCCTGACATTGTCTTTCTTGCAGAAGGCACGCTCCTTGAGCTTCTGTCTGCTCTGGAGGCTGATCCCTCTCTCGCGATGATTCAGCCCATGCTTGTCGATGCGAATGGGGCTGGGGTTCAACGTCTTTGCAGGAACAACCCTACCCTTCTGTCTCAGTTGGGTCGCGGAATCGCGCCAGTGCTCTATCGCAGGCTTCTTGGTCGCTATGATAACTGGTATGAAATGGTCGGAATCGCTTATGGAGACTGTCCGGTGGAAAGTCAGTATCTTTCTGGTTGCTTCATGCTGTGCCGGCGCAGTTGCCTCGATCTTGTCAACTGGTTTGATCCGCGTTTCTTCATGTACCTGGAAGATGCCGACTTGACGCGCCGCCTTTCAGGGGTTGGCCGTTGCCTGCATGAGCCGCGATTGCGCGTTGGCCATGTATGGGCGAAGGGGAGTCATCGCAGCTTGCGACTCAAGTTGGTTGCCATTGTCTCTTACATTCAGTATGGGTGTAAGTGGGGATTTCGGATTATCTGAGCTTATCGGTTCAAGTCCGGTCAGTTCTGATGAACTCTTGATAGGTCTTGTTGAGCCCATCCGTCAACGCCATCTGTGCACTCCACCCGCTCCCCTGGATCCGGCTCACGTCCAGCTGTTTCTTCGGCGTGCCGTCCGGCTTGCTGGTGTCCCAGCGGATCTCGCCCGAGTAGCCCACCGTGCGTGCCACCAGCTCGGCCAGCTCCTTGATCGTGAGGTCCACGCCGGTGCCCACATTGAGGTGCTGCACCGGCTCGCTGGAATCGGGGCTGTAGTGCTCGAGCGCATGCACGCAGGCCTCACCCAGATCATCCGCATGGAGGAACTCCCGCAGTGGTGTGCCCGTGCCCCAGCAGGTGACGGTGGGGCTGTTCGCCTGCTTGGCTTCATGGAAGCGTCGGATCAGGGCCGCCATCACGTGGCTGTGGGTGGGGTGGTAGTTGTCACCCGGGCCATAGAGGTTGGTGGGCATCAGGCTGATCGCATCGAAGCCGTATTGCTTGCGCAGGGCCTGGCAGAGCTTGATGCCGGCGATCTTGGCGATCGCATACCACTCGTTGGTGGGCTCCAGCGGTCCGGTGAGGAGATACTCCTCCCGGATCGGCTGGGGGCAGTCGCGCGGGTAGATGCAGCTGCTGCCGAGGAACAGCAACCGGCGGGTGCCGCGGCGCCAGGCGCTCTCGATCACGTTGTTCTGGATCTTGAGGTTCTGCAGGAGGAAATCGGCCGGCGCGCTGTCGTTGGCGTAGATCCCCCCCACCTTGGCCGCCGCCAGCACCACCACCTCGGGGCGCTTGTCCTCGAACCAGGCCCGCACGGCCGCGCCATCCTCCAGATCCAGCTCCGCTCGGGTGGCCGTGAGCAGATGGTGGTAGCCCTTCCGCTGCAGCGCCCGGGCGATGGCGCTGCCCGCCATGCCCCGGTGCCCCGCCACGAAGAATCGATCCTCCGGGCGGATCAGCCGCTCCTGTGCGCCGTTCATCCGTTCCGCCCTCCGTTGGCGCGGGCCACCGCCACCGGATTGGTGGGCGGGTTCTCCATCGAGCCCACCACCGGGAAGCCCTTGAGGCGCAGGTAGGCCTCCTTGCGGGCCTCCTCCTTGTCGGCGGCCACCATCTCGGCCACCAGTTCCTCCAGCGTGGTGGTGGGAGTCCAGCCCAGCTTCTCGCGGGCCTTGGTGGGATCCCCCAGCAGGGTTTCCACCTCGGCCGGGCGGAAGTAGCGGGGGTCGATCCGCACCACCACCTCGCTGCTGCCGGCGCGGCGGCCGATCTCCTCGAGGCCCTCACCGCTCCAGTCGATCCCGCCCCAGCCCAGTTCGGCCGCCGCCAGCTCGATGAAGCGCCGCACGCTCTCCTGGCGGCCGGTGGCGATCACGAAGTCCTCGGGCTGCTCCTGCTGGAGCATCCGCCACTGCATCTCCACGTAGTCCCTGGCGTGGCCCCAGTCACGCAGGGAATCGAGGTTGCCCATGTAGAGGCAGTCGTCGAGGCCGGCATCGATGCGCGCCAGGCCGCGGGTGATCTTGCGCGTCACGAACGTTTCGCCGCGCCGTGGGCTCTCGTGGTTGAAGAGGATCCCGTTGCAGGCGTACATGCCGTAGGCCTCGCGGTAGTTCACGGTGATCCAGTAGGCGTAGAGCTTGGCCACCCCGTAGGGGCTGCGCGGATAGAAGGGTGTGGATTCCTTCTGGGGGATCTCCTGCACCAGGCCGTAGAGCTCGGAGGTGCTGGCCTGGTAGATGCGGGTCTTCTCGCTGAGTCCCAGGATTCTCACGGCTTCCAGGATGCGGAGGGTGCCGAGGGCATCACTGTTGGCGGTGTACTCCGGTGCCTCGAAGCTCACCGCCACATGGCTCTGGGCGCCGAGGTTGTAGATCTCATCGGGCTGCACCTGCTGGATGATCCGGATCAGGTTGGTGCTGTCGGTCAGATCGCCGTAGTGGAGCACCAGCCGCGGGTCGTTCTCGTGGGGGTCCTGATAGAGGTGGTCGATCCGGGCGGTGTTGAAGCTGCTGGCCCGGCGCTTGATGCCGTGCACCGCGTAGCCCTTCTCGAGCAGCAGTTCCGCCAGGTAGCTGCCGTCCTGCCCGGTGATGCCCGTGATCAGGGCTGTCTTTCCGTTCGAGGCCACGCTCCACCTGGGCTGGTGACTCAGCCTACGGGCCCTGTCCTTTCCCGAAGTCTGGATCCCGACAATGGCCAGCAGCCGCAGTCGGTTTGACCGGGTCCCCCCCGATGGGGCATACTCCTTAACGCCGACGCGAGGGTCGGTCGTTTCGCCCAGTCGGCGAACCGCCGTGCGGATGTAGCTCAGTGGTAGAGCATCTCCTTGCCAAGGAGAGGGTCGAGAGTTCGAATCTCTTCATCCGCTTGAACGTTTGATCATCAGTCTCTGGCTGGTGGCTTCCCTGAATCCGAGGCGTTCGTAGAAGCCTGAGCTCTCGGTCGTCATCAGGTATACCCGCTCGGTGCATCGGAGGGTCGGGTGAGCAAGCAGCCTCTCCACCAGGCTCCGCCCCACCCCCTGCCCCTGGTGGCTGTCAGCCACCACCACATCCCAGAGCACGGCCCTGTAAGGACCGTCGCTGGTGGCCCGGCCGAAGCCCACCAGGCGCCGCCCCTCCCAGGCGGTCACCGCCGCGGCGCTTCCCCGCAGCATGCGGCGCAACCCGCTGCGGCTCCTGCCCACCGCCCAGAAGCTGTGCCGGTCAAGCAGTGCCTGGAGTTGCCTCATGGCTCCAACAGGGCAGAGGTCGGGCCCCAGTCCCAGGCGCAGCGCCGGTGCCCCGCCGCGATGGAGGATCAACCGCAGCGCAGGCCGGCGGGAGCGGCCCGCGGAAGGGTCGGTCGGATCCTCGAAAACCCTGGCCCCGCCTGGCATCTCGCGCTGCCGCTCCAATCCGGCGATGGTAGGGTGACCCTATCTGGTTGGCTCTTTCCATGCTCAAGCTGCTGCTGGGCGATCCCAATGCCCGCAAGCTGAAGCGGTATCAGCCGATCGTGTCGGACATCAACCTGCTGGAGGAGGAGATCGCTCCACTCTCCGACGACGACCTGCGGGCTCGCACGGCGGAGTTCCGCCAGCGGCTGGCCAAGGCCGACACGCCCGTCCGCCAGCGCCAACTGCTCGACGAGCTGTTGCCCGAGGCCTTCGCGGTGGTCCGGGAGGCGGGCAAGCGGGTGCTGGGGATGCGCCACTTTGACGTGCAGCTGCTCGGCGGGATGGTGCTGCACGAAGGCCAGATCGCCGAGATGAAGACCGGCGAAGGCAAGACCCTGGTGGCCACGCTGCCGGCCTACCTCAACGCCCTCACGGGTGCCGGCGTCCACGTGGTGACGGTGAACGATTACCTGGCCCGGCGCGATGCCGAATGGATGGGACAGGTCCATCGTTTTCTCGGGCTCAGCGTGGGCCTGATCCAGCAGGACATGCCTCCCCATGAGCGGCGGCGCAACTATGCCTGCGACATCACCTACGCCACCAACAGTGAGCTGGGGTTCGACTATCTGCGCGACAACATGGCCACCGACATCGAGGAGGTGGTGCAGCGCGACTTTCACTACTGCATCATTGATGAGGTCGATTCGATCCTGATCGACGAGGCACGCACTCCGTTGATCATCTCCGGGCAGGTAGAGCGCCCCCAGGAGAAGTACATGCGGGCCGCCCAGATCGCTGCTCTGCTCACCCGTGCCGAGGGCATGGCCAAGGATGGCATCGATCCGGAGGGTGATTACGAGGTCGACGAGAAGCAGCGAAACGTGACTCTCACCGACGAGGGATACACCAAGGCCGAGCAGCTGCTCGGGGTGCGGGATCTCTTCGATCCGGCCGATCCCTGGGCCCATTACATCACCAACGCCCTCAAGGCCAAGGAGCTCTTCATCAAGGATGTCAACTACATCGTTCGTGGCGCCGATGCGGTCATCGTCGATGAATTCACCGGCCGTGTGATGCCCGGTCGGCGCTGGAGCGACGGCCAGCACCAGGCGATCGAGGCCAAGGAGAACCTGCCGATCCAGCCGGAGACTCAGACGCTGGCCAGCATCACTTACCAGAACTTCTTCCTGCTCTATCCGCGTCTTGCCGGTATGACCGGCACCGCCAAGACCGAGGAGGTGGAGTTCGAGAAGACCTACAAGCTCGAGGTCACCGTAGCTCCCACCAACCGCCCCCGTTCTCGGCAGGATCTGGTGGATCAGGTGTACAAGAACGAGGCCGCAAAATGGCGGGCCGTGGCTGCCGAAACGGCCGACATCCACCGCGCCGGACGGCCGGTGCTGGTGGGCACCACCAGCGTGGAGAAGTCCGAGCTGCTCTCCGCCCTCCTCTCCGAGCAGGGCATTCCCCACAACCTTCTCAATGCCAAGCCCGAAAATGTCGAACGGGAGGCTGAAATCGTGGCCCAGGCCGGCCGGGCCGGTGCCGTGACCATCGCCACCAACATGGCGGGCCGCGGTACCGACATCATCCTCGGTGGCAATGCCGACTACATGGCCCGGCTCAAGCTCCGGGAGGTGCTGCTGCCCCGGCTGGTGCGTCCCGAGGACGGGCACCGTCCGCCGTTGCCCCTGCCGCGCGCGAGTGGCGGTGGCGGGTTCGCCGCCGACCGTGCCCCCGGCGAGGCGCGCATGAACGCATCCCTCTATCCCTGCGCGCTCAGCGATGCCACCGAGCAGTCGCTCAGCGAGCTGGCCCGCGAGCTGGTGCGCCTCTGGGGCGATCGCGCCCTCACCCTGCTCGAGCTCGAGGACCGCATCGCCCAGGCGGCGGAGAAGGCCCCCACCGACGACCCCCAGATTCAGGATCTGCGCCGGATGATCGCGCGCGTCCGCGGTGAGTACGAGGTGGTGGTGAAACTGGAGGAGGAGCGGGTGCGGCAGGCCGGCGGTCTGCATGTGATCGGCACCGAACGCCACGAATCCCGCCGGGTCGACAACCAGCTGCGTGGTCGTGCGGGCCGCCAGGGGGATCCTGGCAGCACCCGTTTCTTCCTCTCACTGGAGGACAACCTGCTGCGCATCTTCGGTGGGGAGCGCGTCGCCGGGTTGATGAATGCCTTCCGTGTCGAGGAAGACATGCCGATCGAATCGGGCATGCTCACCCGCTCGCTGGAGGGGGCCCAGAAGAAGGTGGAAACCTACTACTACGACATCCGCAAGCAGGTGTTCGAGTACGACGAGGTGATGAACAACCAGCGCCGTGCTGTCTATGCAGAACGGAGGCGTGTTCTGGAAGGCCGCGAGCTCAAGCTGCAGGTGATCGGCTACGGCGAGCGCACCATGGACGACATCGTGGATGCCTACGTGAATCCGGACCTGCCACCGGAGGAGTGGGATCTGGGCCGCCTGGTGGCCAAGGTTCAGGAGTTCGTTTACCTGCTGGCCGATCTCACGTCCGATCAGCTGCAGGGCCTGTCCACCGACGAGCTCAAGGCCTTCCTGCGCGAGCAGCTCCGCAATGCCTACGACCTCAAGGAGAGTCAGGTGGAGCGGGCCCGGCCGGGGCTGATGCGGGAGGCCGAACGCTTCTTCATCCTCCAGCAGATCGATACCCTCTGGCGCGAGCATCTCCAGGCGATGGATGCCCTGCGGGAGTCGGTGGGCCTGCGCGGCTATGGCCAGAAGGATCCGCTGATCGAATACAAGAACGAGGGTTATGACATGTTCCTGGACATGATGACCTCGATGCGCCGCAACGTGATCTACTCGATGTTCATGTTCCAGCCACGGCTGGAGAATGCCGAGGCCGTCGCCACCGGTTGAGCCCCGGCTCAGGGCTGGCCCGGCGAGCGCTCCCCCAGGAACTCGAGGATCTCGCGGTCCTTGAGGTTCTGGGCCGTGCCGCCGCAGGCTTCCTGCAGCGGCCGCCCGGCGGCCACCTCGCGCAGGCAGTTCTGCAGCCGGCCGAGTTCGGTCTCGAGCGTGTCGATCCGCTCCATCAGGTTGCGGATCACCCGGGCCTCCGTGTCCGGCAGCTGCGAGTGGGCCAGAGGGTCGATCCTCACCCCGGACTGGTGGACCACCCGTCCCGGGATGCCCACCACCGTGCAGTCGGGCTCCACGTCGCGCAGCACCACCGATCCGGCTCCGATCCGGGTGTTTGCGCCCACGCTGATCGCCCCCAGCACCTTGGCGCCGGCTCCGACCACCACGTTCTCGCCCAGGGTCGGGTGACGCTTGCCGTGCTCCTTGCCCGTGCCCCCCAGGGTCACGCCCTGAAACAGGAGGCAGTGGTCGCCGATCTCCGCCGTTTCACCGATCACCACGCCCATGCCGTGGTCGATGAACACCCCGTGGCCGATGCGCGCACCCGGGTGGATCTCCACCCCGGTGAGGGCGCGGCCGAACTGCGAGAGCAGACGCGGCAGCAGCGGCACCCCGAGCCCCCAGAGGCGGTGGCTCACACGATGGAGCACCAGGGCGTGGAAGCCCGGGTAGCAGAGCAGGATCTCGATCGTGCTGCGGGCCGCAGGGTCCCTCTCCTTGATGATCCGCAGGTCCGCCAGCAGGGGTCTGAGGAATCGCGGCGTCAGGGAACCCAAAGCGGCGGCAGGGCAGGAACGGACGGTGCCCCGACCCTGGAGCGCCCGCGGGGCGTCCCGGGGCGGGGATGGTTCATCCTGCCTGAGCGGCCTCCGGATCGACATAGCCGTCGCGGGGGCCGATCAGGCCGATCTCCTTGCGCAACAGGTCGATGGTGGAGGCACCCAGGTAGCTCTGGGCGCAGTGCACCTGGGGCAGGCGCATCAGCTGGGCCCGGTTTTGGCGCAGGGTCTGCTCCACCAGCGGCAGGCTCGGCCGGTCACAGAGCACGTGGCTGGCGGCCCGCAGCAGGGCCAGCAGGCGGCTGCCCACGTCGGGGTTGGCCGTCATCACCAGCAGTTCGTTGCCGCGCATGCTGTGCAGGATCACCTCCGCGGCCCGCAGGATGCCTGGGCTGATGCTCACCAGCCCCACGCAGCTGCCCGCACGCAGCTCCTTGAGCAGATCCAGCTCATGGCGGAAGTCGTTGAGGTCCACCGCCACGGCGCGCACCCCGTAGCGCTGGGCCAGCTCCTCCACGGGCTGCAGGAAGTAGCGGCTCGTCACCACGGTGCCGTTGCTGGAGCTCTCCAGCACCGCCTCGAGCTCCTCCATCGGCACCACCTCCACCGGCACCTCCAGGGCGGGCTCCAGCTCCTCGGCGATCAGCATCGAGGCGCCGATGTCCTCCCGGGGGGTGCTCACCAGCACGCGGGCGCCGCAGCGCAGCCGCCAGTCGATCTCGCGGGTGAGCAGCTCCCGGGCCTGCTGGAGGGTGCAGCCGGCGTTGAGCAGCCCGTCGACGCACTGGCGCACCTCCCGGTCGATGTCCGGCCGCAGTCGGCTGCGCAGACCGGCCGGCACCTTGAGTTCCCGCGGCTTCTGCTGATCGCGCACGTAGATGCCCGAGCCGGCCATGGCCTCCACCACCCCGTCGTTCTCGAGCTGGCGGTAGACCTTGCTGATCGTGTTGCGGTGCAGGCCGGTCTGCATGGCGAGCTGGCGTGTGCTCGGCAGGCGGTGGCCGGGAGGATAGTGGCGGGCCGCGATCGCGAAGCAGATCTGGTTGTAGAGCTGGGTCGACGCCGGGATGTCGCTTTCCTGCTGGATGTGGAATCGCACGCCGGGACGGACCTGAACGGGTGCGGCCACCCTAAGGAGCTTCGGCGCCGGTGACAATTCCCCCTGTGGCATACGAGGCTGTGCCGGTTGGTTCCGTCACACGGGTCATGACCGAGAGCGGCGTTCCGATGGCCTCGGCAACGGGGGGGCTTCAGGCGGGGTGGATCCACCTGTCGGTCCCATCGGCGCCGGGGGTGGCGTCCACCGAGCTGCGCTGCTGGTGGGCCCAGCCGGCTCGGCGGCCGAGGGGCGGCGTTCTGGTGCTGCCGGAGGTGTTCGGGGTCAACGGCTGGGTGCGCAGCGTGGCCGTTCGTCTGGCGGAGCAGGGCTACGCGGCCCTGGCGGTGCCGCTGTTCTCACGGACCGCCCCGGATCTCGAGCTGGCTTACGGGGAAGCCGACCTGGCCGAGGGAAGGGGCCACAAGGAGCGCACCACCACCCTGCAGCTTCTGGCCGATGTGGGTGTCGCCGCCCGGTGGCTGCAAACCCAGTTGACAAACCCCGGGCAGGAGGGAGAGGGGGCCGCTGGTCCGACTCTCGGTTGCGTGGGGTTCTGCTTCGGCGGGCATGTGGCTCTGCTGGCGGCCACCCTGCCTCAGATTGCCGCCACCTGCGACTTCTACGGGGCCGGGGTGGCCAGCGGCAGGCCGGGCGGCGGCCCTCCCACTCTCGAGGTGTTGCCGGAGGTGTCTGGACGGCTGCTGTGCTTCTGTGGGCGGCGCGATCCGCTCATTCCGCCCTCCGACGTGGACAGGATCGCCGCGGCGTTGAGGGCGGCCGATGCCTCAGGGCAGCGATTGCGGCTGATCGAGGCGGATGCTGGCCACGGGTACCTGTGCGAAGCCCGCGACGACTACAACCCGGAGGCGGCAGCCGCCGGCTGGAGCCGCATGCTGGAGCTGTTCGCGAGCGCTCTCTGAGCGGCCGTTGGCTCAGGCCTCGGCCGGGGCCGTCTCCGCCGTGGCAGGTGAGGCGATCTGCCGAACGGGGGAGGGAATGGTGCGCACCGCCTTGGCCGCCTGGGCGGCGGTGTCCTTCTCCTTGGCCAGCGGAGTCTTGCGGGGTGTGAGGAACATGATCATGTTGCGGCCTTCGCGCTTCGGCTCCTGCTGGATCTCGGCGTTCTCCTCGAGATCCTTGGCCATGCGGAACAGCAATTGTTCAGCCAGGGCGGTGTGTTGGATCTCGCGGCCGCGGAAGATGACGGTGCACTTCACCTTGTCACCGTCCTTGAGGAAGCGGACGGCCTGACCGATCCGCACCTGGTAATCGTGGGAGTCGATCTTGTAGCGCATCTTGACCTCCTTGACTTCGGTCTGATGCGATTTCTTTTTGGCTTCCTTGGCCTTTTTCTCTTGTTCGAACTTGAACTTGCCGTAGTCCATGATCCGGCAGACCGGCGGATCGGCTTTCTCGCTCACCAGCACCAGATCCAGCTCCCGATCCTTCGCCACTTCCAGGGCGGCTTCCCTGCTGATCACCCCGAGCTGGCTGCCGTCGGCGTCGACCACCCGCAACTGGGGGTAGCTGATGCGTTCATTGATGTTGGGGAGCTCCCGGACGGGAGCGCGGCGATCGAAACGGGGACGAGGAGGCATTCAGGGAGGCGAGGGGACCGGCTGGCGGCTAGGAGGACGGAGGAGCGGGTTCGAGACGGCCGGATTCGAGGCTGCCGGAACAGACCAGTGCACTCCCGGAACGTCACCCTAGGACGCGTTGGACCGTCGGCAAAGCCTGGGCGAGCGGATCTCCACCCTCCAGCCACAGCGGTCGGTGCTGGCGCCGGAACCAGGTGCGCTGCCGCTTGGCGTATTGCCGGGTCCGTCGCGCCGTGCGCTCGATCGCCTCGTCCTCTCCGATCGCCCCGCTGAGCAGCTGGCACGCCTCTCTGTAACCGATCGTGTCCAGCAGCGGCAGGTCCCCCCCGTGCCGCTCGATGAGTTGGCGGGTCTCCTCCACCAGGCCAAGGGCATAGAGCGACTGGGTGCGCTGGATGATCCGCTGGCCGAGATCGGCCGGATCCAGCCCCAGCTCCAGCACCCGCCAGGGGGGCGGGCCGGCACCGCGCTGGCTGCTGATCGGCCGGCCGGTGGCATAGATCACCTCGAGGGCCCGCTGGGTGCGCACAGCATCCGCCCGGGCGATGCGCGCGGCGGCCTCCGGATCGGAGCGGTGCAGGAGCTGGTGGCAGACGGGCTGGCCGAGGGCCGCGAGCTGGGCCCGCAGATCCGGCTGGGGCGGCACGGCCGGAGGCGTGAGTCCGCGGGTCAGGGCCTGCAGGTAGAGACCGCTGCCGCCCACCAGGAAGGCCACGCCGCGCCGGCGGTGCTCGGCCGTGATCGCGACCAGCGCCTCCTGGCGGAACTCGTGCAGGTTGATGGGCCGGTCGGGCGGGCGCAGGTCGAGCAATCCGTGGGGAACCCGCGCCTGCTGCTGCGGGCTCGGCTTGGCCGTCCCGATGTCCATCCCGACGTACAGCTGGCGGGAATCCACCGACAGCACCGCCAGATCGAGGCGTTCGGCCAGCTCGATCGCCAGGTCGGTCTTGCCGCTGGCCGTGGGGCCGAGCAGCACGATCACCCACGGCTGATCGTCGCCCGATTCCCGTGGGGCGCCGGCAGGCACGGAGACGGCGGTCAGGGACATGGGCGCCCATGGGTGGACCCCACTCTCGATCACGCCCGGAGAGGCCCCTGCGGGGAGCTCTGAGGCTTCGATGTTAGGATCGGGTTCTGTCCAGGGGTTTCGGCGCATTTTGCGCCAGTCCGCCGGATGCTTCCGTCATCCGTGCGGCCCAGCCGGGTGTCCCCTGTCCGACCCGGGAACGGTGATGCCCCGGGACCACCCAGTGCCCAGGAACGCCGATGGCCGTTCCTGAAGGCCCAACACTTCCGTCACCCTCCCCTTTCTCTCTCCATGGACCTCGCCGTCCGCCAGGTGTGCCCTCCGGAATGAGCGACGTTTCCAAAATCCAGCACGCCTACGGCGCCGAGCAGATCCAGGTCCTGGAAGGCCTGGAGCCGGTGCGCAAGCGCCCTGGGATGTACATCGGCTCAACGGGGCCCCGTGGTCTGCATCACCTCGTCTACGAGGTGGTGGACAACTCCGTCGATGAGGCCCTTGCCGGCCACTGCACGGACATCCAGGTGCGGCTCTGCGAGGACGGCTCGGCCGAAGTCATCGACAACGGCCGCGGCATCCCCACCGACATCCACCCCAGAACCGGGCGCTCGGCCCTGGAGACCGTGCTCACGGTGCTGCACGCCGGCGGCAAGTTCGGCAGCGGCGGCTACAAGGTCTCGGGCGGTCTGCACGGCGTCGGCGTGTCCGTGGTCAACGCCCTGAGCGAATGGGTGGAAGTGACCGTGCGCCGTCAGGGGCAGGTGCATCGCCAGCGCTTCGAGCGCGGCAACCCGATCGGCAGCCTGCGCTCCGAACCCGATCCAGACGCCGGCACCGGCACGGCGGTGCGGTTCAAGCCGGATCTCGAGATCTTCACTGGCGGCATCGAGTTCGACTACGGCACGCTCTCCGGCCGTCTCCGGGAGCTGGCCTACCTCAACGGAGGTGTGCGGATCGTCTTCCGCGACGAGCGCACCGCCTCGCTGGGAGCCGATGGCACTCCCCATGAGGAGGTCTATCACTACGAAGGCGGCATCCGTGAGTACGTCGCCTACATGAACGCAGGCAAGGAGCCTCTCCACCCCGACATCATCTATGTGAACGCCGAGAAGGATGGCGTCCAGGTGGAGGCTGCCCTGCAGTGGTGCGTCGACGCCTATTCCGACAGCATCCTCGGCTTCGCCAACAACATCCGCACCGTCGACGGCGGCACCCACATCGAGGGCCTCAAGACCGTCCTCACCCGCACCCTCAACACCTTTGCCAAGAAGCGTGGCAAGCGGAAGGAGGCCGATCCCAACCTGGCGGGAGAGAACATCCGCGAGGGCCTCACCGCCGTGCTCTCGGTGAAGGTGCCCGATCCTGAGTTCGAAGGTCAGACCAAGACCAAGCTCGGTAACACCGAGGTGCGCGGCATCGTCGATACGGTGGTGGGCGAATCCCTCGGCGAGTTCCTGGAGTTCCATCCCCAGGTGATCGACCTGATCCTGGAGAAGGCGATCCAGGCCTTCAATGCCGCCGAGGCCGCCCGTCGCGCCAGGGAACTGGTGCGCCGCAAGAGCGTGCTGGAGAGTTCCACCCTGCCGGGCAAGCTGGCCGACTGCAGCTCCCGCGATCCCTCCGAATCCGAGATCTACATCGTGGAGGGCGATTCGGCCGGAGGATCCGCCAAGCAGGGCCGTGACCGCCGTTTTCAGGCCATCCTGCCGCTGCGCGGCAAGATCCTCAACATCGAGAAGACCGACGACGCCAAGATCTACAAGAACACGGAGATCCAGGCGCTGATCACCGCCCTGGGCCTGGGCATCAAGGGAGAGGATTTCAACGAGGGCAACCTCCGCTATCACCGCATCGTGATCATGACCGACGCGGATGTGGACGGTGCGCACATCCGCACGCTGCTGCTCACCTTCTTCTACCGCTACCAGCGGGCCCTGGTGGAAGGCGGTTACATCTACATCGCCTGCCCGCCCCTCTACAAGGTGGAGCGCGGCAAGAACCACGCCTATTGCTACAACGAGCAGGATCTGCGCAAGACGCTCGAAGGATTCGGCGAGAAGGCCAACTACACCATCCAGCGTTTCAAGGGCCTCGGCGAGATGATGCCGAAGCAGCTCTGGGAAACCACGATGGATCCCACCACCCGGATGATGAAACGGGTGGAGATCGAGGACGCCGCCGAGGCCGATCGCATCTTCACGATCCTGATGGGCGACAAGGTGGCGCCCCGCCGCGAGTTCATCGAAACCCACAGCGCCGAGCTCGACTTCGCGCAGCTCGACATCTGATGGCCTGGCGCTGGGCCTGGATCCTGGGGCTTGCCCTGATCGCGCCGGCGGCGTTGCCGGCCGGCGGTGGCGAGCGCCGCGCCCCCGAGCTGCGCCGCCGCCTGGGGCGCGAGCCCTGGCTCGCCGCCGCCGGCTCCCCCCTGCGCTGCGCCCCCCATCACTCGGCCCCCTGCCTGAGCGATCTGCCGGCCGGGGAGCCGCTGCGGCTGCTGCGCACCTGGTGGGAGCCCGGCGGCGGCCGCTGGCTGCACGTGCGGACGGTGGGCGCCGCTGCCGGAGCACCGCGCCGGGGTTGGCTGCCCGGATGAGGGAGGTGCTGCTGGTGGCCATCGGCGCCGTTCCCGGCGCCTGGCTGCGGCTGCGCCTCATCCATCATCTGCAGCCCCTGCTGCCCCGGCGCCACTGGGCCACCCTGACGGTGAACGCGGCCGCCTCGCTCGGCCTGGGTCTGGTGGTGGCGCTGGAGCCGCGCGGCGGCCCCGGAGGCACGGGCCTCTCGCTGTGGCTCACCACCGGCCTGCTGGGCAGCCTCAGCACCTTCTCCACCCTGGCGGTGGAACTGTTGCAGGAGATTGAGCGCGGGGCCTTCGCCGAGGCCCTGCTGCTGGCCGGCGCGTCGGTCCTGCTGGGTCTGGGAGCCCTGCGGCTGGGGCTGGCGGCCGGCGGGCTGTGACGCCGGCCGCGCGCCTGCGCTTCGAGCTTCGGGAGCTGGCCCTGGTGGCCGCGGGGGCGATCCCCGGCGCCCTGCTGCGCTGGCAGGCTGTGGCGAGACTCGGTCCGTTGCTGGGGGGCGGTGCGGCGGGCACGGCCAACGCCCACCTGCTGGTGAACCTGCTGGGCTCCTTCCTGCTGGGCGTGCTGGCCGGTCCCATCCCCTGGCGCACCACCCTGGTGCTGTTCGGCGGGATCGGCTTCTGTGGATCCCTCACCACGTTCAGCTCCTGGATGCTCGATCTGGAGCGGCTGGCCCGGAGCGAAGCTCCCGCGGGGGCCCTGACCAACCTGGGGCTGAGTCTGGGCCTCGGTGTGATGGCCGCCGCCGTCGGCCTGGCGCTCTGCCGCCGGCTCAGGCGTCCAGGGCCGCCTCGATCGCCGCGATGAGGGTGGGGCTGTCCGGTTCCACGGCGCTGCGGAAGCGGCCGATCACGATGCCGTCACGCCCCACCAGGAACTTCTCGAAGTTCCACTCCACGTCGCCGGGGGGATCCACCTGGGTGAGCAGGTCGTACGGGGAGCTCTTGGCACCTTTGGCGTGCACCTTGTCGAAGAGCGGAAAGCTGGCCCCATAGGTGGTGGAGCAGAACTGACGGATCTCCGGCAGGCTGCCGGGCTCCTGGCCGCCGAAGTCGTTGCAGGGGAAGCCGAGCACCTGCAGCCCGCGGGCTCCGTAGGTGTCCTGCAGTGTCTGCAGGCCGGCGTACTGGCGGGTGAAGCCGCAGCGGCTGGCCACGTTCACGATCAGCAGCACCTGCCCTGCGTACTCACCCAGGCTCCGCTCCTCTCCGCTGGCGCCGCGCACCACCGCGTCCGACACGTTGACCGTCATGGGTTCCCGACATTGACGGCCGGACCCTAGGCAGGTCGGCTCCGCCACCGGCGGGCGCTCCCCATACACTCGGGTGGCCGCGATCCTGCGGGGCGATGAGCGAGGCCAACAGTGGCGGCACCCCCGGCAGCGGCGCAGCCCTATCTTCTTCAGCCGGCACGGCCACCGCAGCGCCCAACGGTGGTCCGCAGCTGGCGGAACTCGTGGCGCGGCAGCTCCAGGCGCTGCTCACCGCCGGCAACTACGACGCGGTCAAGCTGCTGCTGGAGCCGGTGCAGCCGGTCGACTGCGCCGAAGCGATCGGCAGCCTGCCGCGCACCCTGCAGGCCCTCGCCTTCCGGCTCCTCCCCAAGGACGAGGCGATCGAGGTCTATGAGTACCTCGAGGCGGGGGTTCAGCAGACCCTGCTGGAGCGGCTGCGCTCCGGCGAGGTGCTGGAGCTGGTGGAGGAGATGTCCCCCGACGACCGGGTGCGGCTGTTCGATGAGCTGCCCGCCAAGGTGGTGCGCCGCCTGCTGGCGGAGCTGAGCCCGGCCGAGCGGCGGGTCACCGCCCAGTTGCTGGGCTACGAGGCCGAGACGGCCGGCCGTCTGATGACGACCGAATTCATCGACCTCAAGGAGTTCCACAGCGCGGCCCAGGCCCTCGACATCGTGCGCCGCCGCGCCCGCGACACCGAGACCATCTACAGCCTCTACGTCACCGATGCCTCGCGGCATCTCACCGGCATCCTGTCGCTGCGGGATCTGGTGACGGCCGAGCCGGAGGACAGGATCGGCGATGTGATGACCCGGGACGTGGTGAGCGTCTCCACCGCCACCGACCAGGAGGAGGTGGCCCGCATCATCCAGCGCTACGACTTCCTGGCCGTGCCCGTGGTCGACCGGGAGCAGCGGCTGGTCGGCATCGTCACGGTGGACGACGTGATCGACGTGATCCAGCAGGAGGCCACCCGCGATCTCTATGCGGCCGGTGCCCTGCAGGCGGGAGATGAGGACGACTACTTCCAGAGCAACCTGTTCACCGTGGCCCGCCGGCGGGTGGTGTGGCTGCTGGTGCTGCTGCTGGCCAACAGCCTCACCTCGTCGGTGATCGCCTCCCAGCAGGGCGTGCTGAAGCAGGTGGTGGTGCTGGCGGCCTTCATCCCGCTGCTGATCGGCACCGGCGGCAATGTGGGCTCCCAAAGCTCCACCGTGGTGATCCGCGGCCTGAGCACCCAGCGGCTGCAGGCGCTCGGACCCGGTCTGGCCATCGGCCGCGAGGCCATCGCCGGCGCGCTGCTCGGGGTGCTGATGGTGCTGGTGGTGGTGCCGTGGGCGGCCTACGTGTCGGGCAGCTGGGTCGTGGCGGGAGCCGCCGGCATCAGCCTGGTGGTGATCACCACCCTGGCGGCCACGGCCGGGGCGGCGCTGCCGCTGCTGTTCTCGCGGATCGGTCTGGACCCGGCCCTGATGTCGGCCCCGTTCATCGCCACCATCACGGACGTGGTGGGGGTCTTCATCTACCTGCACACGGCCGGCTGGCTGATCGCCCGCTTCCCGGCCCGCTGAGCTGGCAGCCAGATGGCCGGTGTGCCCGGTTTCTGAGAGCGACTTCACACTTCTTCAGGTTAGGCTTTACACATCGTCAAGAGCCTTCCCGTGGTCGTCGCCCTCTCCGCTGTCCGACCCTCCACCGTCAGCCCCGAGCTGGCCCCCGTTCCCGTCCGTTCCCTCCCCCCGGTCGACGGCGACCTGGTGCGTTCGTATCTGCGGGACATCGGGCGCGTGCCGCTGCTGACGCACGAGCAGGAGATCACGCTGGGCCGGCAGGTGCAGGAGCTGATGCGGCTGGAGGAGACGGAGCAGGAGATGGAGATGCGCTCCGGTGGGCAGA
>CALRKZ020000004.1:0-223589 GCA_943368365.1 Mesorhizobium carmichaelinearum | reverse complement strand
TCAGCCAGCCGCCCAGCGCCAGGTAGGCGCAGGGGAACAGCAGCAGACCGGACCACCCGACAAAAACGAAGCGGTCGCGCTTGAGCCAGTCATCGAGGACGTCGAACCATCCCCGGGCTGAAGGCGCGCGCCCTACAGCGATCGTCATGAGAGGCGGGCTTCATGAAGCTTTACAGCGCAACTCTACGGAAAACCGTCGCCGACCGGCGCCGGCCCGCAGGCCTGCCGCGGCCGAATAAGCAGAAGTGCCTACGGAGGCCAGCCTGTCCCGCCATTCGCCAGAGTGGCATCTGGCCTTCTCACCCAGCCCGTGTACGTCGTCGAGCTCTCTCTCAAGCTGAGCCCCATTCCCATCTCGGTGCAGCGCAAGGAGCTGGAATCCGCCCAGGCTCTCTATGGGGAGATCCGCGCCGCCATGGAGAGCGGCCACCCCCGGCTGCTGGAGCTCAGCTGCGAGAAGGCCGAGGAGAAGCGGATCAGCCTGTTGAGCAGCGAGCTCGTGGCGGTTCAGATCTACGAGAAGTCGGCGGTGGGTGGCGGCAGCAAGCGCCCCGGCTTCAGCTTCGACACCTGATCCCTTGCCCCCCACCCCCTCCCTGGTGGTCGAGCGGCTCGGCTTCGCCTGGCCCGGCGGCGGCGAGGCGCTGCGCCGCTGCAGCCTGACCCTGCCGGCGCCGGGGCTCTGGATGCTGGTGGGCGGCAACGGCAGCGGCAAGAGCACCCTGCTGCGGCTGATCGCCGGCCTGCTCGAGCCCCGGGAGGGCTGGATCCAGGGATCGCTCAAGCCCGCCCTGGTGTTCCAGAACCCGGATCATCAGCTGCTGCTGCCCAGCTGCGGCACCGATCTCCAGCTCGGGCTGCCGCCCGGGCTGGAGCGGCCCCAGCGGCGGGAGCGGGTGCGGGCGGCCCTGGAGCAGGTGGGGCTCGGCGGCCTCGAGGGGCGGCCGATCCACGCCCTCAGCGGCGGCCAGAAGCAACGGCTGGCCATCGCCGGGGCCCTGGCGAGCGAAGCGGAGCTGCTGCTGCTGGATGAACCCACGGCCCTGCTCGATCCCACCAGCCAGGGGGAGATCCTGCGGCTGATCCACCGTCTCTGCCATCGCGGCGAACGGCCGCTCACGGCGCTGTGGATCACGCACAGGCTCGAGGAACTGGAGACCTGCGACGGCGCCGCCCTGATGGAGCAGGGACAGGTGGGGCCGTGGCAGTCGGGGGCAGCCTTGCGCCGCAGGCTGGAGCGGAGCGCGCCCCCCTTGCCGGGCGGCAGGGCCGAGGGGTAGGTTCGCGAGGTCCCATTCCTCGGTAGCTCAGCGGTAGAGCGGTCGGCTGTTAACCGATTGGTCGCAGGTTCGAATCCCGCCCGGGGAGTTGTCTGTCAGCGAGCCGCAGCCCCAGGGCTGCGGTTTTTTTCTGGCCGGACCCGATCCAGCGGCTGGACTCGTCACAGCCGGCGGACGAGGGCAACCGGGGGAGACAAAGAAAGTCTGAAGATTCACCTGGCCGTGGATCGGGCCAGGGGCCCTGGATTGCAGCCGGGCCAAGGGGTCTGGGCGATTCGCGGCCCCGCTTCGATCGGCGAGGACCCTGCAATCGGCGGTCAACCGGGAGAAAATGCAGCCGCAATCGCCGTTGTGGTCGCAACCGCCACTGCCACCCCTGCAACCACCTGATCCGGTCCGGGCCCGTCCCCGCCGACGGCGTCCTTCCAGCCAGTCCCTCCCATGAAGCCCTGCATCCTGCTGATCGAAGACGACAGGGACATGCGTGAACTGGTGGCGGCCCACCTCATGCACGGCGGCTTCGACGTGGAATGCGCGGAGGACGGCATCAAGGGCCAGGCACTGGCGCTGCAGGCCACTCCGGACCTGATCCTGCTGGACCTGATGCTCCCCAAGGTCGACGGTCTCACCCTCTGTCAGCGCCTGCGGCGTGACGAGCGCACCGCCGGCATCCCGATCCTGATGATCACCGCCCTGGGCGGCACCAAGGACAAGGTGAGCGGCTTCAACTCCGGCGCCGACGACTACCTCACCAAGCCCTTCGATCTCGAGGAGCTGATCGTGCGGGTGAAGGCCCTGCTCCGTCGCAGCGACCGCGCCCCCCTCTCCACCAAGCAGACCGAGATTCTCAGTTACGGCCCGCTCACCCTGGTGCCCGAGCGGTTCGAGGCGATCTGGTTCGATGAACCCGTCCGCCTCACCCACCTGGAGTTCGAGCTGCTGCACTGCCTGCTTCAGCGTCATGGGCAGACGGTGGCCCCCTCGCTGATCCTCAAGGAGGTGTGGGGCTACGAGCCCGACGACGACATCGAGACGATCCGGGTGCACGTGCGGCACCTGCGCACCAAGCTCGAGCCGGATCCCCGCAAGCCCCGCTTCATCAAGACCGTTTACGGAGCCGGGTATTGCCTGGAGCTCCCCAGCGGCAACCAACTGCTGCAGCAGGAAGCCCAGATGCACGAGGCCCGCCAGGACCGCCGCTCATCGGGCACGGCCGTGCTCGAGAGCGCCTGAAGCCGAGCCGATCTCCAGCAGCGCCACTTCCCAGGCCAGGCGGGGCTGAACGAACCCGCGCAACTGGGAGCGCAGCCGTTCGATCCGCCGCTGCCACGCAGGCTCGGGTCGCCGCACCCACAGACACCACTGCCACCAGTCCAGCAGCCAGAGCTGCTGATCGAGCTCCAGGGCCTCGCTGAGATCACGGGCCAGGGCGAGGGCCTCGAGGGGATCGGCCGGCAGCTCCAGCAGGCGCTCCGCCAGCCCCTCGGGCAGGCCCTGCCACTGGCGGCGGTGCTCCAGCAGGGCGCCCGGCGCACCGGCCGCCAGCGCGAGCAGCCCGGGGGGCTCCACCCGGTTCACGCCCCCGGCGCCCTGTCCCTCCACCGGCTCCCCCAGCCGCTCCAGCACCCGGGCCATCACCGCGGGCTCCAGGCGCCGGAAGGGAACCTGCTGGCAGCGGGAGCGGATCGTGGCGAGCAGCCGCTCCGGGGCGGCGGAGAGCAGCACCAGCAGCCCGTCGCCCGGCTCCTCGAGCGTCTTGAGCAGGGCATTGGCCGCCCCCTCCGCCATCGCCTCCACCGCCTCGATCACCACCAGTCCCCGCGGCGACTCCAGCGGCCGGCGGGCCAGGAAGCGGCTGACTCCGCGCACCTGCTCCAGACGCAGCTGGGCCACGCCCCGCTTGGCCAGCCCCTGGGCGATCGCCTCGGAGGCGGGGATCAGCTGGCCCTGGTGCTGCACGGTGGGCTCCAGCCAGAGCAGATCGGGGTGGTTTCGGCTGGCGAGCCGCCGCCGGGCCGAGGGGCAACCCTGCGGGCCGGCCAGCACACCCTCGAGGAAACGCAGCGCCGCCAGACGGCGGCCCACCCCGTCAGGCCCGCTGAAGAGGTACGCCGGAGCCAGGCGGCGGCGCTCCAGTGCCGCCGAGAGCAGCGCCACGGCGGCGGGCTGGCCGAGCAGATCGGCGAACAGCTCAGCCATGGCCGGCGGCCGTCACCGGGAAGCGGGCCCTCACCGCCGCCGTGATCGCCGCCGTCACCTCCTGCGGCGGCAGGGCGGCATCGATGCGGCACCAGCCACGGTCCGGGGCCAGAGCGGCGAAGCCCCGCTGCACGCGCGCCAGGAAGGCGTCACCGGCGGCCTCGATGCGGTCGGCGGGCCGCACCCCGCGCCGCCGGCGCGCTTCCGAGAGCGGCAGATCGAGCCAGAGGGTCAGATCGGGTTCCAGGCCGCCGGTGGCGATGCGCTCCAGTGCGTCGATCAGGGGGAGCGGAAGGCCCCGCCCATGGCCCTGGTAAGCCGCGGTGGATCCGGCGAAGCGATCGCTCACCACCCAGTGCCCGGCCGCCAGGGCCGGAGCGATGCGGCCCTGGACATGCTGAGCGCGGTCGGCGGCGTAGAGCAGCAGCTCGGCGGTGCTGTCGGGGGCGGCCTGCTCCGGTGGATGGAGCAGCAGCTGGCGCAGGGCCTGGCCCAGGGGGGTGCCGCCCGGCTCCCGGGTGATCACCAGGTCGGCGCCGTCGGGGAGCAGGCCGCTGCCGGGCAGCCAGCGGCGCAGCTGCTCCAGCTGGGTGGTCTTGCCGCAGCCGTCGATGCCTTCGAGCACGAGGAAGCGCCCGCGGCGGGAAGCGTCAGGGCCGGGCATGGAGCAACAGGGCGTTCACCACCACGGTGATCGAGCTGGCGGCCATCAGCACGGCGGCCAGGGGGGGGGAGAGCACCAGACCGAAGCCCGGGAGCAGGGCGCCGGCTGCGATCGGCAGCACGATCAGGTTGTAACCGAAGGCCCAGGCCAGGTTCTGCCGCACCTTGGCCAGGGTGCGGCGCGCCAGGTCGAGGGCTTCCACCAGGCCGGCGAGCCGGTCGCCCAGGATCACCAGATCGGCGGTGTCCTGGGCGATCTGGGTGCCGGTGCCCACCGCCACGCCCAGGTCGGCTGCCGCCAGGGCCGGCGCATCGTTGATGCCATCGCCCACCATCGCGACCGGACCATCCTGGCGCCAGCGCTCGATGTGCTCGAGCTTCTGCTCCGGCCGCAGCTCCCAGGCCAGGGAGCGCTCCGGCAGAGCCAGCTGGCCCCCACAGGAAAGAACCGCCCGCTCGCGGTCACCGCTGAGCACCCCCAGCCGCAGCCCCATCTCGCCCAGCCGGGCCAGGGTCCGGCGGGCGTCGGCCCGGGCGCTGTCCTGCACCGCCACCAGACCCAGCAGTCGCTGATCCACCGCCACGGCCAGCAGGGTGGCCCCCTGCGCCTCCAGATCCGGCAGACGGGCCTCCAGCCGGGCCGGCACGGTCACCCCCAGCCGGCGCAGCCAGTCGAGGCGGCCGACCCGGCAGCGCTGCTCCAGACCCACCACCAGGCCTTCCACACCACACCCCGGCACGGTGCGGGCCTCGCCCACCTCCGCCGGCGCCAGGCCACGGCGCTGGGCCTCCTGGAGCAGGGCATGGGCCAGAGGATGGCGGGTCTGCTGCTCCAGTCCGGCGGCGATCCGGATCAGGCGCTCGGCCGGCGTGCCGGTGACGGCCATGCCCGGCTCAGCGCTGCCGGCCGCAGCCGGCTCCTCGGCCACCTCGATGGCGCTCACCAGGGGCCGGCCGACGGTGAGGGTGCCGGTCTTGTCGAACAGCACCGCCGTGAGCCCGGCGGCGGCCTCGATCGCGTCACCGCCCCGGAAGAGCAGGCCGGAGCGGGCCGCCAGACCCGAGCCCACCGTGATCGCCGTGGGCGTGGCCAGACCGAGGGCGCAGGGGCAGGCCACCACAAGCACCGCGATCGCCAGCTGGAGCGCCAGGCCGAAGGGCGTGGCGGCGGTCGCGCCGCCCATCCCATGGCCGGCATGGATCCCTCCGGGCAGGCCACCGGCCAGCAGCACCTGGGGCCACAGCCGGGATCCCCAGAGCCACCAGAACAGGAAGGTGGCGAGTGCCAGCAGCAACACGCCCAGGCAGAACCGGGCGGACACCCGGTCGGCGAGGCTCTGGATCGGTGCCTTGCGGGCCTGGGCCCGCTCGACCAGGGCGATGATCCGTGCCAGGGCCGTGTCCGAACCGGTTCGGCGCACCTCCAGCTCCAGGGGAGCCTGCAGGTTGAGCATGCCGGCCACCAGTTCGGTGCCCGCCACAGCCTCGATGGGAAGGGGTTCGCCGGTGAGGCTGGAGGCATCCACCGCCGAGCGGCCCGTGAGCACCACGCCGTCGACGGGCACCCGATCACCGGGGAGGAGCCGCACCCGATCCCCCGGCCGCAGCCCGGCGACGCGCACGGGCCGGGCCGGACCATCGGCGAACAGCAGCAGGGCCTGATCGGGCTGCAGATCGGCCAGTTGCTCCAGGGAGCGGCCCGTGCGCCAGCGGGCCCGCTCCTCCATGAAGCGTCCGAGCAGCACGAAGCCCAGCAGCATCACCGGCTCGTTGAAGAAGCAGGGCCAGCCGCTGGAGGGGCGCAGAAACGCCACCAGGCTGGCGAGATAGGCGCTGCCCACTCCCAGACCCACCAGGGTGTCCATGCTCGGCGTGCGGTGCCAGGCATGGAGCACGCCCCGCACCAGGATCGGCCGGCCTGGCCCCAGCAGGGCGAGGGTGGCCACCAGTGCATGGAACCAGAGGTCGCCGAGCGGGAAGGGGCCCATGGGCGTGAGCAGGGCGCCCCCCGGCATCCCGGCCTCCGCCAGGTGGCCACTGCCGGAAAGCACGAGCAGGAGCAGGGCCACGATCAGCTGGCGCCACTGCAGCCACCAGCGCCGCTGCTCGGCCCGTTCGGCCCGGCCGGGCGGAGCGGGATCCGGATCCCGCAGCCGGGCCCGGAACCCCATCGCCCCGAGGGCCTCGATCAGGGCGCCAGGAGCATCGGCGTCAGCGCGGGAGGCGGCCGGATCGAGGCCCACCCAGGCGGTGCGCGTGAGCAGGTTGACGCTGGCCTGGGCGACGCCGGGCTGCGCCAGCAGCCGCTGCTCCACGGCCCGCACGCAGCCGCCGCACTTCATCCCCTCCACATCCAGAAGCAGCGGTTCGAACCGCTGGGATTCGGCGGGCCGCGGCGGCGACATCAGGTCAGAGCCGACGGCCGCGGTGGCGGGAGGGGTGGGCAGCGGGGACCTCGACGGGGTGCCAAGGCTAAGGAGTGACGCGGCGGCCCGGCCGTGACGGTGGGCACCCGTCAGGATGGAGCCATCACCGACTTCGCCGTTCCCGTGCCCCGCAGCCAGCGCAACGACAACTTCATCGACAAGAGCTTCACGGTGATGGCCGACCTGATCGTGAAGCTGCTGCCGATCGATGCCAAGGCGAAGGAGGCTTACGTGTACTACCGCGATGGCCTCTCCGCCCAGAACGACGGCGACTACGCCGAGGCCCTGGAGAACTACGAGGAGGCCCTGAAACTGGAGGAGAACGCCATCGACCGGGGCGAGATCCTCAAGAACATGGCGATCATCTTCATGAGCAACGGCGAGGAGGAGAAGTCGCTCGACTACTACCGCCAGTCGCTTCAGGAGAACCCCAATTCCCCCTCCTGCCTCAAGAACATGGGGCTGATCTACGAGAAGTGGGGCCGCATGGCCCAGGAGGAGGGCGATCAGGACAGCGCCGACCGCTGGTTCGATCAGGCGGCGGAGCACTGGGTGAAGGCGGTGCGGCTCTACCCGGGGGGCTACCTCGACATCGAGAACTGGTTGAAGTCCTCCGGCCGCGCCAACGTCGACGTCTATTTCTGAGTGGCCGCTTCGAGCGGCCTGCGACCGGGCGACGGCTGGAGGATCAGTCGGCGGCGGGATCCACCCCCAGGGCCGCCACCAGCGCCTCGGCCACTCCGCCGGCCTCCAGCAGCTGCAGATCGAGGCCGGCAGCCACCGGCCCCAGACCACTGCCGCGGGGCACGACGGCCCGGCGAAAGCCCAGGCGGGCCGCCTCCTGCAGCCGCAGCTCCAGCTGCCCCACGCTGCGCAGCTGGCCACCCAGCCCCAGCTCCCCCACCAGCACCGTGCCGGCCGGCAGGGTGAGATCGCGGTAGCTGGCCACCACCGCCGCGGCCACGCCCAGATCGGCGGCCGGCTCCTCCACCTCCAGCCCGCCGGCCACCGCCAGGTAGCAGTCGAAGCGTGAGAGCGGCAACCCCAGGTGCTTCTCCAGCACCGCCAGGATCTGGTGCAGACGGTTGATGCCGATGCCGGTGGCGGTGCGCCGCGGACTGGCGTAGCTGGTGGTGCTCACCAGCGCCTGCAGCTCCACCAGCAGGGGCCGGGTGCCCTCGCAGGCCACGATCGTGGCGGTGCCCGCCGCCGGGCCGTCGTGGTCGAGGAAGAGCTCGCTGGGGTTGCTCACCTCCGCCAGGCCCCGGTCGCGCATCTCGAAGACCCCCAGCTCGTGGGTGGCGCCGAAGCGGTTCTTGACGGCGCGCAGCAGCCGGTGGCTGGCGAAGCGGTCACCCTCGAAGGTGAGCACCGCATCCACCAGGTGCTCCAGCACCTTCGGGCCGGCCAGCATCCCTTCCTTGGTGACATGGCCCACCAGCAGCAGGGCGGTGTGCTGGCGCTTGGCCAGCCGCTGCAGGGCGGCGGCGCACTCCCGCACCTGGGCCACCGAGCCCGGGGCGCTGGTCAGCTCGGCGTCGTGCAGCGCCTGGATGCTGTCGATCACGGCCACTGCCGGCCGCAGCCCCTCGAGTTCCTGCAGCACCAGCTCCAGGTCGGTCTCGGCCAGCAGCCGCAGGCCGGGGCGGTCGTCGGCCTCGCTCACGACCTCGGCCCCGGCCAGCCGGCGCCAGCGCAGCTTCACCTGCTGGGCCGACTCCTCGGCGCTCACGTAGAGCACCGGACAGTGGCCCGCCATCGCCTGGGCGCTCTGCAGCAGCAGGGTCGACTTGCCGATGCCCGGATCGCCCCCGACGAGCACGAGGGAGCCGGGCACGAGGCCACCGCCGAGCACCCGATCCAGCTCGGGGAAGCCGCTCGCCAGCCGTTGCAGCGGCCGCTCCCCCACCGTCTGGATCGGCTCGGAGCGCCGCGGCCGGCCGGCCTCGTCCGCCGCCGCCGTCGCCGACGCGCGGCGACGGCGGCCGTCGGCGGGCGGGGCGCTCTGTTCCACCAGCGTGTTCCATCCACCGCAGCCGGGACAGCGGCCGAAGAACTGGCGCGCCTGGGCTCCGCAGGTCTGGCAGACAAAAAAAGGTGAGGCGCGTCCCACGGGGTTGTATGAAGAATGGTGGCTTGCGGTGAACCCGGAGGCCCGCCGGCCTTTTCAGTGGTCGGAATTCTGTAACCGTGCTTCTGCCTCGATGACGACGGCTTCCGCCCCCGCCAAGGAGACCATCCTGGTCGTCGACGACGAGGCCAGCATTCGCCGGATCCTGGAGACGCGCCTGTCGATGATCGGCTACCACGTCGTCACGGCCTCGGACGGCCTGGAAGCCCTCGAAGCCTTCCGCCGCTCGCAACCCGATCTGGTGGTGCTCGACGTGATGATGCCCAAGCTCGATGGCTACGGCGTCTGCCAGGAGCTGCGCAAGGAGTCCGACGTGCCGATCGTGATGCTCACCGCGCTGGGCGACGTGGCCGACCGGATCACCGGCCTGGAGCTGGGGGCCGACGACTACGTGGTGAAGCCCTTCAGCCCGAAGGAGCTCGAAGCCCGCATCCGCTGCGTGCTGCGGCGGGTGGAGAAGGAGCAGGTGGTGGGCATCCCCAACTCCGGGGTGATCCAGGTGGGCAACCTCCGCATCGACACCAACAAGCGCCAGGTGTACCGGGGGGAGGAGCGGATCCGGCTCACCGGCATGGAATTCAGTCTGCTGGAGCTGCTGGTGAGCCGCTCGGGCGAGCCGTTCAGCCGCGGCGAGATCCTCAAGGAGGTGTGGGGCTACACCCCGGAGCGTCACGTCGACACCCGGGTGGTCGACGTCCACATCTCCCGGCTTCGCTCCAAACTGGAGGATGATCCGGCCAACCCCGAACTGATCCTCACGGCCAGGGGTACGGGTTATCTGTTCCAGCGCATCGTCGAAGCCGTTGCCTCCGAAGGAGCCTGAGTCCGATTTCCGCGGCGGCCGCCGGGCCAAGCCCAGCCGCGCCATCCGCCGCCTGGTGATCTGGTATCGCCGCAACGCGGCGGTCACCTCCCTGGTGGACACCGCCACCTCCTCGGCCACCACGGCCGCCTCGATGGCGGGCAGCGTGGCCTCCACCGCCGGCTCGATGGCGGGCTCGGTGGCCGGCAGCGTGGCCTCCACGGCGGGCTCGGTGGCCGGCAGCGTGGCCTCCACGGCGGGCTCGATGCTGCAGCCGCTGGTGATCGACCCGCTGCGGCGCCTGCAGCACGGCGGCGGCGACGAACCCCGCCCCATCCCGCCGGGGGAACGGCTCTGGGTCGCCGTCGACGGGATGGGCGGTGACCATGCCCCCGGGCCGATCCTGGAGGGCTGCATCGATGCGGTGCGCCGCCTGCCGCTGCGCATCCGCTTCGTGGCCGAGACGGACGCCGTGGAGCGCGCCGTGACGGCCCTGGGGCTGGCCGAGGAGCTGAACGACGTGATCCAGACGGGGCTGCTCGAGCTGATTCCCAGCGGCCCGTCGGTGGGGATGGACGAAGAGGCGACGGTGGTGCGGCGCAAGCGCGACGCCAGCATCAACCTGGCGATGGGTCTGGTGAAGGACGGCCGGGCCCAGGCCGTGTACTCCGCAGGCAACTCCGGGGCGGTGATGGCCTCGGCGATCTTCCGGCTGGGGCGACTCAAGGGAATCGACCGCCCCGCCATCGGCGCCCTCTTCCCCACCAAGGACCCGGGCCGGCAGGTGCTGGTGCTCGACGTGGGCGCCAACATGGACTGCAAACCGGGCTACCTGCTCCAGTTCGCCCTGCTGGGCTCGATCTACAGCCGCGACGTGCTGGGCGTCCCCACCCCGCGGATCGGCCTGCTCAACATCGGCGAGGAGGAGTGCAAGGGCAACGACCTCACCCTGCGCACCTACCCGCTGCTGGCGGCGGAGCCGCGCCTGCTGTTCGCCGGCAACTGCGAGGGCCGCGACGTGCTCTCCGGGCAGTTCGACGTGGTGGTGTGCGACGGCTACACCGGCAACGTGCTGCTCAAGTTCCTGGAGTCGGTTGGCAGCGTTCTTCTGGACGTGCTGCGGGCGGAGCTGCCCCGCGGCCGCCGCGGCAAGGTGGGTTCGGCCTTCCTGCGCAGCAACCTGGTGCGGATCAAGAAGCGCCTCGATCACGCCGAGCACGGTGGCGCCCTGCTGCTGGGCGTCGACGGTGTCTGCGTGATCGGCCACGGCAGCAGCAAGGCCCTCTCGGTGGTCAGCGCCCTGCGGCTGGCCCACACGGCCGCCAGCCATGGCGTGATGGAGGATCTGCACCGTCTCAGCGCCCAGGAGGGAGCCGTCACGGCCTGTGGTTGACTGAGCCAAACGGGGGACTCGCAGGTGTCGCTTGGCCGGATGGGCGCTGGCATGGCGCTGGTGGGCAGCGGCAGTGCCCTGCCTGCCCTCAGCCTGAGCAACGAGCAGCTGAGTCACCGCGTCGACACCAACGATGCGTGGATCCGCAGCCGCACCGGCATCTCGGCACGGCGCGTCGCCGGACCTGGGGAGACGCTCACCAGCCTCGCGGTGACGGCCGCCCGCCAGGCCCTCGACCATGCCGGCTGGCAGCCGGAGGATCTGGATCTGATCCTGCTGGCCACCTCCAGCCCCGATGATCTGTTCGGCACCGCGCCGCGGGTGCAGGGGGCGCTTGGGGCGAGCCGGGCCGTGGCCTTCGATCTCACCGCTGCCTGCAGCGGTTTCCTGTTCGCCCTGATCACGGCGGCTCAGTACATCCGTGGCGGCAGCATGCGCCGCGCCCTGGTGATCGGCGCCGATCAGCTGAGCCGCTGGGTCGACTGGGACGACCGGCGCACCTGCGTGCTGTTCGGTGACGCCGCCGCGGCAGTGGCGGTGGAAGCCACCGATGCCGCCGACGACGGGCTGCTGGGATTCCGCATGCATTCCGACGGACGCCGGACGGAGTGCCTGTCCCTGGCCCAGTGCGACGAACGGCAGCCCCTGGTGGATGGCCACACCGCCCAGCGGGGGGGGTTCGCCCCGATCCACATGAATGGGCAGGAGGTCTACAAGTTCGCCGTGCGGGAGGTGCCCGCGGTTCTGCAGGAACTGCTGAGCGCCACCGGCACCCGCGCCGACCAGCTCGACTGGCTGCTGCTGCACCAGGCGAACCAGAGGATCCTCGACGCGGTGGCCGAGCGCTTCGCCGTGCCCCACGAGCGGGTGCTCAGCAACCTGGCCCACTACGGCAACACCTCGGCCGCCACGATTCCACTGATGCTCGACGAGGCGGTGCGCGACGGCCGCGTGTGTCCGGGGGATCTGATCGCGAGCAGCGGCTTCGGCGCCGGTCTGAGCTGGGGCGCTGCCCTGCTGCGCTGGAGCGGACCAGCCGATCGAGCCGGAAACGCCACCCCTTAGTCTCCAGCCCATCCACGAACGGCGTGACATGGGAGTTGCCTGGGTGTTTCCCGGTCAGGGTTCGCAGAAGGCCGGCATGGCGGCCGGGGTGCTGGAACTGCCGGGGGCCCGCGAGCGCTTCGCCGAGGCATCCGAGCTGCTGGGCCGTGATCTGCTGGCGATCTGCAGCGGCGAGGGGCCGGCGGACGGCGACGGTCCCGCCGACCTCAACGACACCCGCAACACCCAGCCGGCCCTGTTCGTGGTGGAAAGCCTGCTGGTGGATGGGCTCAGGGCCCAGGGGCGCGGGGCGGATCTGGTGGCCGGCCACAGCCTGGGCGAACTGGTGGCCCTCTACGCCGCCGGTGTGTTCGACGCGGCCACCGGCCTGCGGCTGATGCGGCGGCGCAGCGAGCTGATGGCGGCGGCCGGCGGCGGCGCCATGACGGCCGTGATCGGTTTCGAGCGCGAGGAACTGGAGGCGCTGGTGGCCGGCACCGAAGGGGTGGTGATCGCCAACGACAACAGCGATGGCCAGGTGGTGCTCTCCGGCACACCCTCCGCGGTGACGGCGGTGAGCGGGGCACTGCGCTGCAAGCGGGCGATTCCCCTGCCGGTGTCCGGAGCCTTCCACTCCCCCTTCATGGCGGAAGCCGCGACAGCCTTCGCCGCCGACCTGGAGGCGGTGCCCTTCGCCGACGCGACGATTCCAGTGCTGAGCAACACCGATCCCACCCCCGCCACCGCCGGGGCTGTGCTCAAGGAACGGCTGCTGCGCCAGATGGTGAGCGGGGTGCGTTGGCGCGAAACGATGGACGCGCTCCAGGCCGCCGGGATCGACACGGCGGTGGAGATCGGCCCCGGCAACGTGCTCAGCGGGCTGATCAAGCGCAGCTGCACAGGGATGACCACCGCCCAGATCGCCACCGCGGCGGACCTGGGCCTGTGAGCAGCCGCCTCCAGCAGATGCGCCGGGGGTTGCGGCGCCGGCGGCCCCCGGCCGAACCGCCGGCCCTGATCAGCAGCCCCAGGCCCAGCCTGACCTACCGGCTGATCAGCTACCTGCTGGTGTTTCCGGTGTTCCGGCTGCTGTTCCGGGGCCGCACCGCCGGGAACGCGAACGTGCCGATGGAGGGAGCCGTGGTGGTGGTGGCCAACCACGGCTCCCACCTGGATCCGCCGCTGCTGGGCCATGCCCTCGGACGGCCCGTGGCGTTCATGGCCAAGGCGGAGCTGTTCCGGGTGCCGCTGCTCGGCGCGATCATCCGTGCCTGCGGGGCCTATCCCGTGGCCCGCGGCGCCAGCGACCGGGAGGCGATCCGCACCGCCACCGACCGGCTGCTGCAGGGCTGGGCCACCGGCGTCTTCATCGACGGCACCCGCCAGGCGGACGGCCGGGTCAACCAGCCCCAGCCGGGCGCGGCCCTGCTGGCCGCCAGGGCCGGGGTGCCCCTGCTGCCGGTGGCGATCGTCAACAGCCACCGGGCCCTGGGGAGCGGGCAGCGCCAGCTGCGCGCGGTGCCGATCCACATCCGGATCGGCGAGCCGATCCCACCGCCGGCCTCCCGCCGCCGGGCCGACCTGGAGGCCACCACCCGGCTGTGCCAGGAGCGGATCAATGCCCTGCTCGATCAGGGCCTGCTGGCCCCAGCCAGGACCCCAGCCGCCCTGCCACCCAGGGCTTGAGGTCCCGGCCGCTGATCACCCAGGCCACCGCCCGCAGTCCGTCGCCCCACACCTTGCGGCGCCCCTCCCAGCGGCAGCGTTCGCCGCAGGAGACGGGCACCGGCGAGAGCTGGATTCCCCGGCTGCCGGCCACGATCCGACCGACCAGCAGGGCCCGGTCCATGTGATCGCTGCTGGTGACCAGCAGCACGTGACGCACACCCGAGCGGCGCAGATCGTCGACGATGGTCGTGAAGTTCCCCAGGGTGTCGCGGGCGCGGTAATCCAGCTGGAACTGGTGCCGCTGCAGACCCTCCTGGCCGAACAACCACTGGGCGTATTCGGGGTTGCTGCCGCCGCTCACCACCACCGGCAGGCCGTAGCGGCGAGCGAGCTGACCGGCCACCTTCTCCCGGTCCACGTCACCGCCGAGCACCAGGATCAGCTGGGGCTGGCGCACGGGCCGCTCCAGGGCGCCGCGGCCGAGCAGCACCACCCCAGCCCCCAGGAGAGCGAGCAGGAGCAGTCGCCGCATCAGGGCTGCTCCACCGGGCTGGTGGGATAGAGCGGCAGCACGGGCTGCCAGGGGGCCGGCCAGCCGGCCGCTGCCGCCAGGCGTGCCAGCTCGAGCAGCTCCAGCACATCGGCCTCCGTCTCCACCCGGGCCTCCAGGCGGGGGCCTTCCGGCAGCTCCCCGGCGCTGCGGAGCAGCCGGGGAGCCTCGAACTCCGCCACCCCGCCCAGGGCTGCGGGATCGTCGCCGTAGCGGCCCACCACCACACCCCGACGGGGCAGCTCCTGGAGCAGCCGGAACGGTCCGGCCGGGGCGATCGCCCGGCGCCGCAGCCGCCGGGCGATCAGCAGGAAGCTGCTGAACCCGTCGAGCGGCAGGTCGAGCTGCTGGGCCAGGGTGCGGGCGAACACCACGCTCAGACGGGTCCCCGTGAAGCCGCCGGGTCCGGTGGCCACCGCCAGCCGTGCCAGCTCGGGCCAGCGGGCGGCCGGCAGCAGCTCCTCCACGCAGCCCAGCAGGTCGTTGGAGAGTCGCCGGCCCAGGGGGAAAGCGGCCGAGTGCGGCACCGCCGGCACCCCGCCTCCGGCGCCATCACCCAGATCCTGCAGGGCCACGCCCAGGCTGTCGCTGGAACTGTGCAGCGCCAGCAGCCACCGTGCCGGGCGGCTCATGAGGGCAGCAGGGCGCCGGGCCGGAGCCGGAGCCAGCGGCCGGGCTCCGGCCGGAAACTGCCGCATCCCCGCACGTCCCATTCGACACCCACCCGCTCACCGGGCAGATCGTGCACCCGCACGTGGATGCGGGGTTCGCGGGGGCAGAAGTCGGGCGTGGCGCACAGGTGCGGAACGCCGTGCTGCCGTTCCACCGCGTGATAGGCCTGACAGCGGTCCACCCAGTGGCAATCCACGCAGATGCACATGCCGCCGGGGCCCTCGAACGCCCCCATTCTGGGGTGGTCCGCCGCCGGGGCCAGGGCACCAGCGGCCGCAGCGGCCCTGCTGCGGCCGGTGCTGGCCGTGGAGCGCTGGCCGGTGCCGCCGGCTGCCTTCCCCCCGGGAGCGGCGCTGGTGGGCGGCGCCGTGCGCGACGGGCTGCTGGGACGGCTGGGGGAGCGGCCCGATCTGGACCTGGTGGTGCCGGAGGACGCGATCGCCCTCTGCCGGCAGCTGGCCCGGTGCTTCGGCGGCAGCTGCGTGGTGCTCGATGAGGATCGTTCGATCGCGCGGCTGGTGCTGCGGGGCTGGTGCCTCGATCTGGCCCGGCAGGCGGGGGCAAGCCTCGAGGAGGATCTGGCCAGGAGAGACTTCCGCATCAACGCCCTGGCCCTGCCCCTGGCCGACGGGGCGGCCCTGCTCGATCCCACCGGCGGCCTGGCGGATCTGGCCGCCGGAGTGCTGGTGGCGGTGCGGGAGGAGAACCTGCTGGCGGATCCCCTGCGGCTGCTGCGGGGCGTGCGGCTGGCTGCGGCTCTGGGGTTCCGGCTGGAGCCCCTCACCTGGGGCTGGATCCGGCGCCATGCCGAACGACTGGCCACGGTGGCGCCGGAGCGGGTGCTGGTGGAGATCGAGAAGCTCGCCGCCTGTCCGGGCGGCGGCGAGGGGCTGGCCCTGGCCGTGGAGGCGGCGTTGCTGGCGCCGTGGCAGAGCGGAGCCGAACCGCAGCGTCTGCGGAGCCTCAGCCCCGAACTGGCAGACGGGCGTGGACTGGCACCGGCCGGGGCCGGCCAGTCCCTGGCCCTGGCCCGGCTGGCGGTGCTCTTCGACGCCGACGCGCTCCAGCAGTTGCGCAGCAGCCGGCAGCTGCAGCGGCGGTGCGGGCAGCTGCGTCACTGGTGGCTGCGGCTGGGCCCGGCAGCGGAGCGGCTCGGGGAACTGGGCGAAGCGGAACGGCTGTCGCTGCACCGGCAGCTGGAGAACGACCTGCCCGCGCTGCTGCTGCTGCTGCCCGCCCCGCTGGCCAGCCGGTGGCTGGAGCGCTGGCGCGACGGGGCGGATCCCCTGTTTCACCCACGCCCCCCGATGGACGGTCAGCAGCTGCAGCGGGATCTGGGCCTGGCACCGTCCCCACGGCTGGGGGCGTTGCTCGAACACCTCCAACGTGAAGCGGCGTTCGGACGGATCGGCTCGGCGGCGGAGGCCCTCGGTGCTGCCCGCGACTGGCTGGAGCGGACCACGACGTGATTAACTACACAGTGCAAAGGCGTTCATCGCAGCCTGATCCGCGCCCGAAGGCCGTCGTCGATCATCGGAACTCTTCTTTCAGGGATTCATGGGCCTCCGGGCTCGGCGAACCATCAAGGTTCGCGATCACGCCACCGTCGCGGGCCGACATTGTTCTCCCTTCTCCCCCTCTCCCATGAGCGTTCGTCTGTACGTCGGCAACCTGCCGCAGAGCTTTGATGACAAGGAGCTCAGCGCTCTCTTCGCCTCCGTGGGCGAGGGCGTTCGCTTCAAGACCGTGCAGGACCGGGAAACCGGCGCCAGCCGTGGCTTCGGTTTCGCCAACGTCGACGACGAGAAGCTGGCCGACAGCGTGATCGAGCAGCTGAATGGCCGCGACTTCGGCGGCAACACCCTCCGCATCGAGCGTTCCGAGCGTCGTGATGCCCGCAGCGGCGGCGTCGAGCGCCGCCCCGGCGGCAACACCCCGGTGGCGACCCGCAAGGCCGTCAACAAGGTGGTTCACAGCGACAGCGTGACGGAAGGCGCCCCCGATCCCCGCTGGGCTGGCGAACTCGCCAAGCTGAAGGACCTGCTGGCCAGTCAGACCGCGGCCGTCTGAACCGGCCAGCCTTAACCGATGGTCACCACCCCCCCGGCAGGCGGCGGCTGTGCCCGCAACCCGCCCGTCGCAACCGACGCCACCTGGATCTGGGAGGGACGGACCATCCGCTATCGCCACATGGGCCCGCCGCCGGAGCGATCCGGGGCGGGCTCTGTTCTGCTGATCCACGGCTTCGGGGCCTCCCGCGAACACTGGCGGCACAACCTGCCGGAGCTGGCCAGCCATTTCGGGGTGTATGCCCTTGATCTGCTCGGTTTCGGCGACAGCGACAAACCCCGTTCCCGCCTCGCCGATGAGCCCCCGTCCGCGGATGCGGTGCGCTATTGCTTCGACCTCTGGGGGGCCCAGGTGAGTGCCTTCGTCGAAGAGGTGGTTCTGGCTGGGAGTGGCGCGGCCGCTTCCAGCGTGCAGCTGGTGGGCAACTCGATCGGCGGCCTGGTGGCGCTGCGGGCGAGCGAGCTGCTGCGGGCCCGGGGGATCAGGCCCTCCCAGGTGATCCTGATCGACTGTGCCCAGCGCACCCTCGACACCAAGCGCCTGGGAGACCTGCCGGCTCTGCAGCGCTGGGCCCGGCCGCTGCTGAAGCGGCTGGTGCGGCAGCGGCGGGTGATCGCACCCCTGTTCCGGGCCGTGGCACGGCCGGCCTTCATCCGGCGGGTGCTGGCGGTGGCTTATCCCAGCGGCGCCCATGTGGACGACGATCTGGTGCGACTGCTGCATGGCCCCAGCACCGAACCGGGCGCCATCGAGAGCTTCCGGGGTTTCGTGAACCTGTTCGACGACCATCTGGCCCCCGAGCTGATCGCCAGGCTCGACGATCTGCCGGTGCGGCTGCTGTGGGGGGAGCGCGATCCCTGGGAAAGTCCGGCGGAGGCCGAACGCTGGCGGCAGGAGTTCGCCAGCATCCTGGATCTGAGGGTGTTGCCAGGGCTGGGGCACTGCCCCCACGACGAGGCACCGGAACTGGTGAACCCGATCCTGCTGGCATGGCTGCTGGAGGGTGAGCAGAGCCCTCTGCCGCGTCAGCGGAACTGAGCAACCAGGAAGGAGCAGGGGAGGTCCCGCAGCTTGCGGGCGCGTGGCACGAAGGCCCGCTGGTTGAACACGTCGTAGTCGAGACGCTCGATCGCATCGAGGATGCCGCGATAGAGGCGCAGCGACGCCCACACCGGCCAGCGGGCATCGGCCGCCAGCCAGCGGATGCCCGGCTCGGAGCGGGCGAACCACTGGCGGGCACGCTGCAGCTGGAAGGCCATCAGGGCGCGCCAGCTGTCGTTGAGGGTGCCGGCCATCAGGTCCGCCTCGCTGTAGCCGAAGCGAGCGAGATCCTCCTGGGGGAGATAGATGCGGCCACGGCCGCGGTCCTCCCCCACGTCCCGCAGGATGTTGGTGAGCTGGTTGGCGATGCCCAGCGCCACGGCCGCCTCGGAGGTATCGGGACGGTGGCTCCAGGGGGCGGTGGTGTAGGCCGGATCGAGCCCCATCACCTCCTGGGTCATCAGGCCCACGGTGCCGGCCACCCGATAGCAATAGAGGTGCAGATCGTCGAAGCTGGCATAGCGGTGGCGGAACAGATCCATCCGCTGACCCTCGATCATGTCGAGGTAGGGCTGCAGGCCCTGGGGGTAGCGCTCCAGCGTGTCCACCATGACGCGGTCGAGCCCGTCGCGCACCCGGCCATCGAAGAGTTCGCGGGTGCGCAACTCCCAGGCATCGAGCCGCTCGGCGAGCTCACTGGTGGGAATCCCCTGGGCCTGGGGGCTGTCCATCAATTCGTCGGTGCGGCGGCACCAGACGTAGATGGCCCAGATCGCCCGGCGTTTGGCCGGGGGCATCAGCAGCGTGCCGAGATAGAAGGTCTTGGCCCAGCGGGCCGTCTCCTGCCGGCAGGCCTCGTAGGCCTCCTCCAGCGCAGGGAGGGAAGCCGGCGAGGTGGGGGGCGTCGCCACCGCCACCGTCAGGCCGCCACCGCTGCCGACACCGGCATCCCAGCGGCGATCGGGGCGGAGGCCACGGCGGCGGCACACTGCTTGCCGCTCAGCACGGCCCCCTCCATCGAGGCCAGGTAGCGCTGCATGGTGTAGTCGCCGGCCAGGAAGAAGTTGGCGATCGGGCTGGTCTGATCGGGCCGCAACTGCTGGCAGCCGGGCACCGTCTTGTAGACCGACAGGGGAGTCTTGACCACGATGGCCTTGCGCAACGTCGCCTGATCCTCACCGGTGAAGTGGGTGGGGAAGAGACGCCGGAGTTCCTCGAGGGTGGCCGCCACGATCTCATCGTCGCTGCGGCCGATCCAGTCCTTGGCCGGGGCGAACACCAGTTCCAGCATCGAGCGGTCGGGATCCGCGTACTCGCGGCAGGTGTTGCTCATGTCGGCATAGACGCTGAGCAGCGGACTGCGGCTGAACAGGAGATGGTCGATGTCGGTGAGCTTGCGGTCGAACCAGAGGTGGATGTTGATCACCGGCACGCCGTTGAGCCCCTCCAGTTTGCTGAAGTAGGGCAGCTCCTTCCAGGGTTCGGGCAGCAGCAGCTTGAGCGGATCCACCGGCAGGGCGCTGACATAGGCGTCGGCCCTGAGGGTATGGCCCTCCCGACCCCGGATCCCGCCGATCCGGAAGCCGCTGACCATTCCATCGGCCGCCAGTTCGATCTCCCGCAGCGGCGCGTTGAGGTGCACCTCGCCGCCGTGCTCGCGCACGTACGCCACGATCGGCTCGCAGAGCCGCTGAGGCGGGTTGCCGTCGAGGAAGGCCATCCGCGAGCCATCGCTCTCCTGCAGGAAGCGGTTGAGGGCGGTGAGCACCACGGTGCTGGAGATCTCGTCGGGATCGATGAAGTTCAGCGCCTTGGCCATGGCGATGAACACCTCGTCGTTGACCCGCTCGGGAATGTTGTGGAGGCGCAACCACTCCGTCCAGGAATACCTGTCGCACTCCTCCACATAGGCCTGGCCCCGCAGCATCGCCGGTACCAGCCCCAGGCCGAAGGCGATCTTCTCCGGCCAGGTGAGCATGTCGTTGTTGCCGAGGATCGCCGCCACCCCGTTGAAGGGGGCCGGGATGTCGGGAAAGTCGAAGCGGCTGTAGGTGCCCGGGGTCTCCTTCTGGTTGAAGATCATCGCGTGGCTCTTCCACTGGAGCCGGTCCTCGATGCCCAGCTCGGCGAAGAGCTGGCGCATGTTCCGGTACGCCCCGAAGAAGATGTGCAGCCCGGTTTCGTACCAGTCGCCGTCCTCGTCCTGCCAGGCGGCCACCTTGCCTCCCAGCACGTCACGGGCCTCCAGCACGATCGGCGTGTGTCCGGCGTCGCAGAGGTACTTGGCGCAGGAGAGACCAGCCAGGCCCGCTCCGGCGATGGCGACGCGCATGGGGAAACCGAAAACCAGAAGCAACCTTAAAAGGGCCACCCCTGCCGACGCCGGCCGGAGGGTTCCTAGAGTCACGGAGACCAGCCCTGGGCTGCCCGGCATGGTCCCATCCCAACCCATCCCGCCATGGTCGACGAGAGTCTGCTGAAGTCCACCACCCGCCACGTGCGGCTGTTCACGGCCCGGGTCGAGGACGGCGAACTGGTGGCTGACCGCGATCGCCTGACCCTCGATCTGGACCCGGACAACGAATTCCTCTGGGATGCCCCGGTGCTGGCCAGGGTGCAGGAGCGCTTCCGCGAGCTGGTGGCGTCCTTCGCCGGTCAGGACCTCACGGAGTACAACCTGCGCCGCATCGGTTCGGAGCTGGAGGGCACCATCCGCAAGCTGCTACAGGCCGGCGAGCTGCGCTACAACCCCGACGCCCGGGTGCTCAACTACTCAATGGGGCTGCCACGCACGGCCGAGTCCGCATGAGCCGCTCCCGCCCTGCCCGCGAGAGCTACGGGCGTTCCGCCTACGGACGCAATGCGGACCCGCGCGAAGCCTACGGACGCGATCTGCGCGATCCGTACGAGGAGAACGGCCGGGGTCGGCGCCCCCCCACCCGTGGTCCCCAGCCCGGCGGCGGGGGGAGCGGCGGTGGCGGCAACGGCGGGCCGATCCAGCTCAACGTGGCCACCATCGCCGTTCTGGCGGGCGTGCTGGTGCTCGGCATCGGGATCGGCACAGCGCTTTCCAGCAACACCCCCGGCAACCAGGGGAACATCGCCAGCAGCCAGCAGCTCGACATGGCGGTGCCCGACCCCGAATTCTGTCGCCAGTGGGGCGCCAGCGCCTTCGTGATGGACGTGGAGCTCTACACGACCATGAACCCGAGCAGCAGCTTCGTGACCCAGCCCACCCTGCAGCCCGGCTGCGTGATCCGGCGGGAGAACTGGAGCGTGCTGCAGAAGGAGGGTGCCGTCACCGACGAGCAGATGCGCCAGTGCAAGCAGCGCATGAACACCTTCGCCTACATCGGCTCGATCCGCGACAAGCCCGTGGTGCGCTGCGTCTACCAGACCGACATCAGCGGCAACAAGTTCCAGACCAAGGGTGTGGCCGGCGCCGCCGACGATGCGGTGGGGATCACCCCGGAAGCCGGCCAGTTCTGAGTCGCCGCTCAGCCCTGGGCGGCGGCGGCGGGCTCGGCACCGGCGGCCACCGGGACCGCCGCCTGCTGGGCCCTGGCCAGCGGCTGGCGCAGGGGGCTGTCGGCACTGGCGAACACCGGCAGGATCTCGCGCCGGAAGGCCTCGGCGGCGCGGGAGCAGTAGCGGGCGGGATGGGTGATCAGCTTGAGCTGACGCCTGACCAGCAGATCAGACACGGTGGGGCGATGCAGACTGCCGGCCGAGAGCTCCCGCTCGATCGACACCACCGGGAGGAAGGCTGCCCCCAGGCCACTCTGCACCGCGTTCTTGATGGCCTCGAAGGAATTGAGCTCCATCTCGATCTTCAGCCGCTGCACCTCCAGGCCTGAGCGAGCCAGCAGCTGGTCGACCATCTTGCGGGTGGTCGACTGGGCATCGAGGCAGACGAAGCCCAGTCTGTAGAGGTCGTCCTTGTGGAGCTCCGGCAGCCGGGAGAGGGGGTGCTTCACCGGCAGCACCAGGGCCAGTTCGTCGTTGGCGTAGGGGACGCTCTGCAGCAGTTCGGCCAGCTCCGAGGGCAGCTCCCCGCCGATGATCGCCAGGTCGATCTGGCCGTTGGCCACGCTCCAGCTGGTGCGGCGGGTGCTGTGCACCTGCAGCTGCACCGACACGTCGGGGTACTTCTGGCGGAACAGGCCGATCATGCGCGGCATCAGATAGGTGCCCGTGGTCTGGCTGGCGCCCACGATCAGGGAGCCGCCGCGCAGGTTGTGCAGATCGTCGAGGGCGCGGCAGGCCTCCTGGCACTGGCTCAGGATCCGGTCGCAGTAGCTCAGCAGCAGGTGGCCGGCCTCGGTGAGCTGGGCCTTGCGCCCACCCCGGTCGAAGAGCGAGACGTCGAGCTGCTTCTCCAGGTTCTGGATCTGCAGGCTCACCGCCGGCTGGGTGACGTAGAGGCTGTCGGCAGCCTTCTTGAAGCTGCCCTCGCTGGCGATGGCCCGCAGGATGCGGAGCTGATCGAGGGTGAAGGGCAGATCAGCCATGGGTTGGCCGCGGGGGCTGGCTCCGGCTGGAAGAGTGAACTCTAGGAGGAAACCCCGGAGCACCCGACGGAGCCGCCCCGCCAGAATCAGCCCCTCCCGCCTGCCCCCCTTGGTTTCTGCCGCCGCGGCGATCAGCGCGTCGCCTTCCGCGCTGGCACCGCATCACTCCAGCCTGGTGATGCTGGCGCTGCTGCTGGGATTCGCCGTGCTCCACAGTGGCGGCGCCGCCCTGCGGCTGCGCGGCGAAGCCTGGATCGGCGCACGGGCCTGGCGGCTGCTGTTCGCCGGGGTGAGCATCCCGGCCGCCGTGGTGGTGGTGGGCTACTTCCTGGCGCACCGCTACGACGGGGTGCGGCTGTGGAACCTGCAGGGCACGCCCGGCCTGATCCCGCTGGTCTGGGTGGGCACCGCGATCAGCTTCTTCTTCCTTTATCCGGCCACCTACAACCTGCTGGAGATCCCGGCGGTGCTGCAGCCCCAGGTGCGCCTTTATGCCAGCGGGATCATCCGCGTCAGCCGCCATCCCCAGGCCGTGGGCCAGGTGCTGTGGTGCGCCACCCATCTTCTCTGGATCGGCAGCAGCTTCATGCTGCTCACCTGCGCCGGCCTGATCGCCCACCATCTCTTCGCCGTCTGGCATGGCGACCGCCGTCTGGCGGCACGGTTCGGTCCGGCCTTCGAGGAGCTGAGGGCCAGCACCTCGGTGATCCCGTTCCGGGCCGTGCTCGATGGCCGTCAGAGGCTGGAGGCGGCCGAGTTCCTGCGACCGGCCCAGCTGGGGATCGCGATCGCCATCGGCCTGTTCTGGTGGAGCCATCGCTTCATCGGGGCCGCCGCCCAGGCCTTCCTCGAGAGCCCCCTGGGCCGGACCCTGGGCTGAGCGGACTCGCTCACACGGCCCGAAGAGCCGGGGGAGGCTGCCTACACTCCGGGGGCCCGCACCCGGATCTGGATGACGTCGGCCGCCGAACTCGCCTGGTTGATTCCCGTGCTGCCCCTGGTGGGGGCGGCGATCAGCGGCCTCGGCCTGATCAGCTTCAACCGCACCGTGAACCGGCTGCGCAGACCGGTGGCCCTGCTGCTGATCAGCTGCGTGGGAGCGGCGGCGGTGCTCAGTTTCGCCGTGCTGGCCGAGCAGCTGGCCGGGGCGCCGGCCACCGAAGTGCTGTTCGACTGGGCCAGTGCCGGCAGCTTCAACCTCCAGATGGGCTTCCGGGTGGATGCCCTCGCCGCGGTGATGCTGGCCCTGGTCACCACCGTGGCCCTGCTGGTGATGGTGTATTCCGATGGCTACATGGCCCATGACAAGGGCTATGTGCGCTTCTTCACCTATCTCGCCCTGTTCAGCAGTTCGATGCTCGGGCTGGTGATCAGCCCCAACCTGCTGGAGATCTATGTCTTCTGGGAGCTGGTGGGGATGTGCTCCTACCTGCTGGTGGGCTTCTGGTACGACCGCGAAGGTGCGGCCCATGCGGCCCAGAAGGCCTTCGTGGTGAACCGGGTGGGCGATTTCGGCCTGCTGCTCGGGATCCTGGGCCTGTTCTGGGCCACCGGCAGCTTCGGCTTCGAGGAGATCGGCGCCCGGCTGAGCGAGGCGGTGGCCGGCGGCAGCATCGGCAATGCCGCCGCCATCCTTCTGTGTCTGCTGGTGTTCATGGGCCCGATGGCCAAGTCGGCCCAGTTCCCCCTGCACGTGTGGCTGCCGGACGCGATGGAGGGCCCCACCCCCATCTCCGCCCTGATCCACGCTGCCACCATGGTGGCGGCGGGAGTCTTCCTCGTGGCCCGGCTGCAGCCGATCTACGAGGCGTTCCCCGCTGTGCAGCTGTTCATCGCGGTGGTGGGCACGGTCACCTGCTTCCTGGGGGCCTCGATCGCCCTCACCCAGATGGACCTCAAGAAAGGTCTGGCCTACAGCACCGTCTCCCAGCTGGGCTACATGATGCTGGCCATGGGCTGCGGTGCCCCGGTGGCCGGCATGTTCCACCTGGTGACCCACGCCTTCTTCAAGGCGATGCTCTTCCTCGGCTCGGGCTCGGTGATCCATGCCATGGAGGAGGTGGTGGGCCATGAGCCGGTGCTCGCCCAGGACATGCGGCTGATGGGCGGCCTGCGCCGGTACATGCCGGTGACCGCCTTCACCTTCCTGATCGGCTGCGTGGCGATCAGCGGCATTCCCCCGCTGGCGGGCTTCTGGAGCAAGGACGAGATCCTCGGCCAGGCCTTCGAGGCCTACCCGCTGCTGTGGGGGGTGGGCTTCCTCACCGCCGGCATGACGGCCTTCTACATGTTCCGGCTCTACTTCCTCACCTTCGAAGGTGACTTCCGCGGCGGCGACATGGCCCTGCAGGGCAGCCTCCTGGCGGCGGCCGGCAAGGCCCCGGCCGAAGGCGAAAGCCACGGGCACTCCCACGCCAGCCATCCCCACGAATCGGGCTGGCAGATGGCCGCCCCCCTGGTGGTGCTCGCCGTGCCGTCGGTGCTGATCGGCCTGCTCGGCACCCCCTGGAACAGCCGCTTCGCCGCCTTGCTCGATCCCCACGAAGCCGCCGAGATGGCCGAGCAGTTCTCCTGGGGCGCCTTCCTGCCCCTGGCCGGTGCCTCGGTGGCGATCTCGCTGCTGGGGATCGGGGTGGCGGTGCTGGCCTATGCGCTGCGGAGGCTGGATCTGGCCACCGCCGTGGCCGGCCGCTTCCCGGCGCTGAACGCCTTCCTGGCCAACAAGTGGTACCTGGATGTGCTGAACGACAAGCTGTTCGTGCAGGGCAGCCGCAAGCTCGCCCGGCAGGTGCTGGAGGTCGACGCCAAGGTTGTGGACGGCGTGGTGAACCTCACCGGCCTGCTGACCCTGGGCAGCGGCGAGGGGCTCAAGTACTTCGAGACCGGCCGCGCCCAGTTCTACGCGCTGATCGTGTTCGGGGGCGTGATCGCCCTGGTGGTGCTGTTCGGCAGCTTCTGATCACCCCAGTGGGCCAGGCCGGCGGGACCACTGTGTGTGTCAACCCTTATCTGGCCAGGGCTGAGGGGGCAGGCATTTCTACACTCCGGCCAGACATGCTCCCTGCCTCGTGCCGCTGGACCCTGCCGTCGCGTCGGGCGCCCTGACGACCGTGACCACCGCGACCGCCGCCGGCTTTCCCTGGCTGAGCGTCGCGATCCTGTTCCCGATCGCCGCCGCGCTGCTGATCCCGTTCATCCCCGACCAGGGGGACGGCCGCCAGGTGCGCTGGTTCGCCCTGGGGGTGGCCCTGGTCACCTTCCTGGTGACGGTGGGGGCCTACCTCAACGGCTACGACCCCGCGGTGGAGGGCCTGCAGCTGGCCGAACGGGTGGAGTGGCTCCCGGATCTGGGCCTGGCCTGGTCCGTCGGTGCCGACGGCCTCTCCATGCCGCTGATCCTGCTCACCAGCTTCATCACAGCCCTGGCGGTGCTGGCCGCCTGGCCCGTCACCTTCAAGCCGCGCCTGTTCTACTTCCTGATCCTGGCCATGGACGGCGGTCAGATCGCCGTGTTCGCCGTACAGGACATGCTCCTGTTCTTCCTGGCCTGGGAGCTGGAACTGCTGCCGGTGTACCTGCTGCTGGCGATCTGGGGCGGTAAGAAGCGCCAGTACGCCGCCACCAAGTTCATCCTCTACACCGCCGGCAGCTCGCTGTTCATCCTGCTGGCGGGCCTGGCGATGGGCTTCTTCGGAGGCGGTAGCCCCAGCTTCGAATACACCACCCTGGCCGCCAAGTCGTTCGGCACCGGCTTCCAGCTGCTCTGCTACGCCGCCCTGCTGATCGCCTTCGGGGTGAAGCTGCCGATCGTGCCGCTTCACACCTGGCTCCCGGACGCCCACGGTGAGGCCACCGCCCCGGTGCACATGTTGCTGGCGGGGATCCTGCTCAAGATGGGCGGCTATGCCCTGCTGCGCTTCAACGTCCAGCTGCTGCCCGACGCCCACGCCCAGTTCGCCCCGCTGCTGGTGATCCTGGGGGTGGTCAACATCATCTACGCCGCTCTCACCTCCTTCGCCCAGCGCAACCTCAAGCGCAAGATCGCCTACAGCTCGATCAGCCACATGGGCTTCGTGCTGATCGGCATCGGCAGCTTCAGCGCCCTCGGCACCAGCGGCGCCATGCTCCAGATGATCAGCCACGGCCTGATCGGCGCCAGCCTGTTCTTCCTGGTGGGCGCCACCTACGACCGCACCCACACGCTCCAGCTCGACGAGATGGGCGGGGTGGGCCAGAAGATGCGCAAGATGTTCGCCCTGTGGACCGTGTGCTCGCTGGCCTCCCTGGCTCTGCCAGGGATGAGCGGATTCGTGTCGGAGCTCATGGTGTTCGTCGGCTTCGCCACGAGCGAGGCCTACGCCCTGAGCTTCCGGATCGTGATCGCGGTGCTGGCGGCCGTGGGCGTGATCCTCACCCCGATCTATCTGCTCTCGATGCTGAGGGAGATCTTCTTCGGCAAGGAGAACGCCGAACTGGCCTCCCACACCCATCTGGTGGACGCCGAGCCCCGCGAGATCTACGTGATCTCCTGCCTGCTGGTGCCGATCATCGGGATCGGTCTCTATCCCCGTCTGATGACCGACAGCTACCGCGCCTCAATCGAGGCCCTCGTGCAGCGTGAGGACACCGCCCTGGCCCTGATGCTCCCTCCTGATTCTCCCGGGCTGATCCGGCGCGCGCCGAGGGAATGGCTGCCGGCGGCGACGATGCCACCGGCGGCTGGGCCCGCTGGCGTCCTGCTGCGCGCACCGGCCCTGGGATGAGGTTCCTGCGGGGGGTTACGAAACCCTGCGGTTGTCGATCCGGCCATCCCCTTCCGCTCGGCCCTGCGTACGCTCCCTGCCGGCCATGCCCTTCCCAGCCGCCTCGCTTCCGGCTCCCGTTCCACCGATCCGACCCATGCGTCAGCTGAACTTCCTGCTGATCTTCAGCTTCGGCCTGGCCACCGTGATGTTCACCCTGGAGAACACCGAGGCCACCACGGTGCACTTCCTTCCCGGCATGAGCGCCACGCTGCCCCTGGCGGCCATGCTGCTCGTCGTGGGCGGCATCGGGGCCACCGCAGCCTGGGTGTTCGCCGTGTGGACGGGCGTCGTTCACAAGGTGGAGCGGCTCCAGTCGCAGGGCGAGGTGGAGGCCCAGCAGGTGCGGATCCAGGAGCTCGAGGCCGATGTCGAGCGCTACCGGGCCACGGTGGATGCACAGCTCGGCCTGCTGCCAGCGGCCGGTGGAAGCTCGGCCTCAGGCGGTGCACCGGCCGCCGATGGCTGAGCCCTGACGCCCTGGCCGAACCTGGCTCGCCAACTGGCTGGGCAGGCCGAAACCGGGTACGTTGCCGGGAGTCGGAGACGCGGCGTGGCTGAGGCTGGCGCGAGGCTGGCGATCCGCCTGCTGCAGGAAGCGGCCGAGCGGGGGGATCTCGACCCCTGGGACGTGGACGTCATCGCCGTGGTCGATGGCTTCCTCGATCAGCTGCGCCAGCGGATTCGGGTGCCGGATCTGGTTGCCGAAGCCGCGCGCCGCTCCGGGGGCAGCTACGAACAGGATCTGGCGGCCACCAGCGAAGCCTTCCTCGCCGCCTCGGTGCTCGTGAGCCTCAAGGCCGAGATCCTCGAGCAACGCACCTTCCCCAGCGAGCCGCCGTTCGAGGAGGGGCTCCTGGCCGAGCTGGACCCGGAGGATGGTGATGGATCCTTCCTCGAGCTGCCCCGCCGGCCGGAGCGTCATCTCTGGAGGCGGCCGGTGGCGCCTCCTCCGCTGCAGCGCCCCGTGACCCTCGGGGAGCTGATCCGTCAGCTGGAGGACATCGCGGAGCGGCTGGAGCAGGATCCGGGGAGCAACCGGCACCGCCCCAGAGCCCGGCGCTACAGCGAACGGGCCGCCATTGAGCAGGTGGCGGCCCTGGCCCACCGCGAGAAACTGCCGGAGACCACGGCGGCGCTGTGTCGCTTTCTCAAGCACTGGAACGCTGCCGACGACTGGGTGGATTTCGAGCGGCTGGTGGAGGCCTGGTCGGAGGCCGCTCCAGCCGACCTCGACTCCGACCGGGTGGGTGTGTTCTGGGCCCTGCTGTTCCTCTGCTCGCAGGGCCAGATCGACCTGCGCCAGGACGATGATCTGTTCGGCCCCCTCCACCTGCGGCGTCTGGAGGAGGCGATCCGGGAGTCTTCGCTGTCCGCCCCGAGCACACCGGTGCCAGCTTCCGGGCCGGCTCGGCAGGCCCTGGCCGCCTGAGGGACTTTCTTAAGGTGATGCCCAACAGACCCGGAGCGAACAGGCGCCCATGAAGGCGATGATCCTTGCGGCAGGCAAGGGAACCCGTGTGCGTCCGATCACGCACACGATTCCCAAGCCGATGATCCCGATCCTGCAGAAGCCGGTGATGGAGTTTCTGCTGGAGCTGCTGCGGGAGCACGGCTTCACGGAGATCATGGTCAACGTGTCGCATCTGGCGGCCGAAATCGAGAACTACTTCCGCGACGGACAGCGGTTCGGCGTCGAGATCGCCTACAGCTTCGAAGGCCGCATCGAAGACGGTGAACTGATCGGCCAGGCCATGGGTTCGGCCGGCGGCATCAAGAAGATCCAGACCTTCCAGCCCTTCTTCGACGACACCTTCGTGGTGCTCTGCGGTGACGCGCTGATCGACCTCGATCTCACCGAGGCCGTGCGGCGCCACAAGGAGAAGGGGGCGCTGGCGAGCCTGGTCACCAAGCGTGTGCCGCGCGACCAGGTCAGCAGTTACGGCGTGGTGGTCACCGACGTCAACTCACGGGTGCTCTCCTTCCAGGAGAAACCCTCGGTGGAGGAAGCCGCCAGCGACATGATCAACACCGGCATCTACATCTTCGAGCCGGAGGTTCTCGATCACATCCCCGAGGGCGTGCCGTTCGACATCGGCGCCGACCTCTTCCCGCGCCTGGTGGCGGCCGGGGCACCCTTCTATGCCCTGCCGATGGATTTCGAATGGGTCGACATCGGCAAGGTGCCCGATTACTGGCAGGCGATCCGCAGCGTGCTGCTGGGCACGGTGCGCCAGGTGCAGGTGCCGGGTCGCCAGGTACGGCCAGGCATCTACGCCGGCCTCAACGTGGCGGCCGACTGGGACCGCATCAACGTGCAGGGACCGGTGTACGTGGGAGGGATGAGCCGGATCGAGCCCGGCGTCACGATCATCGGCCCCGCGATGATCGGGCCGAGCTGTCACATCTGTGAAGGGGCCACGATCGACAACTCCATCATCTTCGACTACTCCCGCATCGGTCCTGGGGTTCGTCTGGTGGAGAAGCTGGTGTTCGGCCGCTACTGCGTCGACCGCAACGGCGATCACTTCGACCTGCAGGAGGCCTCCCTCGACTGGCTGATCACCGATGTGCGTCGCCAGGACGTGGCCCAGCCCTCACCCCAGCAGAAGGCGCTCGCGGAACTTCTTGGCACCGATCTGGCCCTGAGCTGAGCCCAAGTGGGCCCCACAGAGGGGTTGAGGCTCAGCTCAGGGCCGCCGCCACCGGCGGCAGCGGGGCCACCACCCGCTCGATCCCGGCCGCTTCGAGGACCTGGGGCAGGCGGTCTTCCGCCTTCACAGCCATCAGATGGACCCCCTGGGCGATGGTGCGATAGGTGCGCACCTGCTCAGCGGCGATCGCCACACCCTCGGCGGCCGGGTCGGCCGCCGCCGCCAGCCGGTCGATCAGGGACTGGGGGATGGACGCACCGGGCACCACGCGGTTGATGAACGCGGCATTGCGTGCCGACTTGAGCAGAAACACCCCCGCCAGCACCGGCAGGCCGAGCGGTTCGGTGATCTCACCGCAGAAGCGGCGCAGCGCCTCGGCTTCCATCACCATCTGGGTCTGGAGGAAACGGGCGCCGGCGGCATGCTTGCGCCGCACCCGCGAACACAGTCCGCTCCAGCTGGGCGACTGCGGATCGGCCGCCGCACCGGGGAAGAGGGCTGTCGCCCCGTCGGGAAGATCCCCCTGCACCGGATCCCGACCGGCATTGAGCTGGTCGACCAGCTGCAGCAGACGGACCGCCTCAAGTTCGTTCACGGCGCGGGCGTGGGGCTGGTCTCCGGCCCGAAGCGGGTCACCGGTGAGGCAGAGCACGTTGCGGATGCCGAGGGCATGGGCACCGAGCAGTTCCGCCTGCAGGGCGATGCGGTTGCGATCCCGGCAGGTTAGTTGCAGCACCGGCTCCAGGCCGCTCTCGAGCAGGAGCCGGCAGACCGCCAGGCTGCTCATGCGCATCACGGCACGACTGCCGTCGGTGACGTTCACCGCATGGACCAGACCCCGCAGCCGGCGGGCCACCGCCAGGGTGCGGCCGGGATCACCGCCGCGGGGCGGGGTGACTTCCGCCGTGAGCGCAAAACCACCGTTCTGGAGAACCTGTTGCAGCAGCACGGGAGGGGAGGACCGGCGTGGCCCATCATGCGGCAGCGTGCGCAGCAGGGCCTGCTTACAGTGGAAGGCCAGCGGGGATGGCCCGGATGAGCGATCGCGACGATCCCGGCCAGCTTCGCTCCAGCCTTTCCGAGCGTGAGCTCGAGATCATCGAGCTGGTGGCCACCGGGCTCACCAATCAGGAGATTGCCCAGAAGCTGATGATCAGCAAGCGCACCGTGGACAACCACGTGAGCAACATCTTCACCAAGACCGGGGCGAAGAACCGGGTGGCGCTGCTGAACTGGGCGATGGACAACGGCAAGATCTGCCGTGACGGGTTCAACTGCTGCAACCTGCCACGGCCGTGATCCCGGTCAGGCGAACTGGGTCTGCAGACGCATCTCGTCACCGACCAAGGACTGAAGGCTGTAGATCTCCGGGCTGAGCTCGAAGAGTTCGGCGTAGTCGAGGCAGTCGGCGACGTCACGGCCGGCGAAACGCAGAACGCCCTGCTGGTCGTAGAGGCCGATCACGGGACGAGAGGACGAAGGACAACGGCTTCCCCGGCAGGCCCATGCGAACCGGGAGAAATCCTTAAGGCAATCCTACGGTGTCCCTGGCGACATCCGCAGCCTCCGCGCCCTCCAGTCCCACCCAGAGGGCCGCACGGGCCCTGGCCTCCCAGGCTCCGTAGGGATGGAGAGCGAGGCCGGCGTTGCTGAGATCCAGGCGCTCGCTCACCTCACGCACACACCAGGACGGCACAGCCAGCGACTGCTCCGCCGAGGCCAGTTCCACCTCGGCCAGCACCAGGGGCTCATTCGGCGCCTCGAACACATCCAGCACCCAGTCACCACCGGGAAGGTCCAGGCCATGGCGACACTTGCGCAGACGGTGGGGTGCCAGCGCCAGCAGGGCCTCCGCATCGTCGGGCGGGATCGGGTACTCGAACTCGTGGCGGGCGATCCCCCCAGCCGCCGCCTTGAGGGTGAGCCAGGATTGGCGCACCGCACCGCCCTCCCCCTCACTCAGGCGCACCCTCACGGTGAAGCCTTCGGGAGAGGTGGCCAGATAACCCTGCTGCAGCTGCCGACTCCAGCGCACGTGCCGCTGCCAATCGCTGCCCATCACCAGGAAGCGCCGCTCGATTTCCAGCCCCATCTCTGTGTTGCGCCGCGGTGCCGTTCCATCCTCGCCGCTGCAGCCGGGAGGCTCAGTTGGCCGAAGGTTCCGCACTCGTGAGGTCGCCCGCCCAGTGAAGCTTGCGGCTCAGGGTGCGGTAATAGGACGGGCTCTGCTCGAGCAGCACCATCAGGGCGCAGTGGCGGGATCGCTGCACAAGGCAGCGTTCCCCAGGTTCCACCACGGTGGCGTGGGCGCCGTCCTTCCAGAGCTTGACGCGACGACTGCTCTCGCCCAGGGGCCACACCGCCAGACGGGAACGGGGAGGCACCACCACCGGGCGGCTCGAGAGGCTCATCGGGCAGATCGGATTCACCACGATCGCGTCGATGCCGGGATGGAGGATCGGCCCGCCGGCCGCCATGGCGTAGCCGGTGGAGCCTGTGGAGGTGGCGATGATCAGCCCGTCGCCGCGATACTGATCCACCACTTCACCATCGATCTCCAGTTCCAGCAGGCAGGTCGGCGAGACCTCCTCCAGGCTGGGGCGGAAGTAGAAGTCGTTGAGGGCCCGATGCACGCCGTCGGCGTCCCCCTCGCGGGGATCGTCGTCGTGAAGGCCGGCGGGAGGACCATCGCCACGCTCGACCCAGGCCTCCAGCATCATGCGGCGCTCCAGGGCGAAGCGATCGTCGCGGAGCCGTTGCCAGAGGTTGTCGTCCGCAGCGGCGGAAAGCTTCAGCAGCTTGCGCTCGTGGGTGAGGAAGCCCAGATGGCCGCCCACGTTGAAGCTCAGGATCGGCACATGTCGTGGGCCCAGATGGCGGGCGGCGCCGAGGACGGTGCCGTCACCACCCAGCACCACGGTGAGATCGGGCAAGGCCAGTTCGGTGGCCAGCAGTGCCGGGTAGGGATTGGCCCGGAGGCCGCTGCTGGCCACGGTCACCTCCACCCCCTGGGATCGCAGGTCATCGGCGCAGCGGCGCGCCTGGCGCTGCGCCGCCTGGCTGCCGGCACGCACGATCAGCCAGACCCGGCGAAGCTGCATGGGCGGTGGGGGGATCTACCAGCGCAGCAGGTTGAAGCGCTCCATGTCGACGGTTTCGCGGTTGCGATAGAGCGAGAGGAGAATCGCCAGACCCACCGCCGCCTCGGCAGCCGCCACGGTGATCACGAAGATGGCGAACACCTGGCCGCGGATCTCGAGCCCGTCGAGATAACTGGAGAAGGCCATCAGGTTGATGTTCACGGCATTGAGCATCAACTCGATGCTCATCAGCACCCGCACGGCGTTGCGGCTGTTGATCAGACCCCAGACACCGGTGCAGAACAGCACCGCGGCCAGGACGAGATAGGCCTGCAGGGGAACTTCGATGGCTGCGGGGTCGGTCATCGGGTCTTCTCCAGCACAGTGGTGGCGGTGGTGGGGGTGTCGAGCAGGAGCGGGGTGCGGGCCTTCTCGATCAGGCCCTGATCAGCGGCCTCGCCGGTGATCACGTCGCTGGAGAGCACATCGCGACGGGCCAGCACGATGGCACCGATCATGGCCATCAGCAGGAGCACCGACGCCACCTCGAAAGGCAGCAGGTAGTCGCTGAAGAGGTGTTCGCCGATCCGGATGGTGGCGTCCTCGCCGATGGGTACGGGGCCCGGCAGGGCCCAGGGGGTGGTGAGATCGACCCGCAGCAGCAGGGCGAACAGTCCGAAGCACACCCCGCCGGAGAGGACACGCCGCAGGGCCAGCCCCGGCACGTCGGCCATGGTCTCCTTCTTGTTGACGAGCATGATCGCGAACAGAATCAGCACGTTCACCGCACCCACGTAGACCAGCACCTGGGCGGCGGCCACGAAGCTGGCATTCAGCAGCAGGTAGAGCCCCGCCACCGAGAGGAAGACACCGGCCAGGAGGAAGGCCGAATAGACGATGTTGGGCAACAGCACGACGCCGAGGGACCCAAGCACCAGGGTGGCGGCGAGGGCGGCGAAGCAGATCAGCTGGGTGGTGGACGCGATGGTCATCGGGCGGTGTCTCCGCTGGCGGCAGGGGCGGACTTGGGCAGGGTCTCGAGGACCTGCTCGGGCAGCTGGCCGGCCCGGGGCCGGGAGGGATCGACGCCGTGGGGGTCGAGCTCACCCTTGGGCAGATAGGCGAGCTCACGCAGCGGCACCACCGAGGGGTCACTGGTGACGCTGGTGGGCAGACGGCCGAGGGCCACGTTGTCGTAGTTGAGGCTGTGGCGATCGAAGGCCGCCAGCTCGTACTCCTCGGTCATCGAGAGGCAGTTGGTGGGGCAATACTCCACGCAGTTGCCGCAGAAGATGCACACCCCGAAATCGATCGAGTAGTTGCGGAGTTCCTTCTTCTTGGTCTGCTTGTTCATCACCCAGTCGACGACAGGGAGGTTGATCGGGCAAACGCGTACGCAGACCTCGCAGGCGATGCACTTGTCGAACTCGTAGTGGATCCGGCCGCGATAGCGCTCGGAGGGGATCAGCTTCTCGTAGGGATACTGCACCGTGACCGGGCGGCGGCGCAGGTGGTCAAAGGTGACCGACAGGCCCTGGGTGATGTAGCTGGCCGCGCCGACGGCGTCCTTGGTGTACTCACCGACCTTCTGGAGGAATCCGAACATGGCTGGCAAAGGAGTCGGAGGGGGGCGGATCGGACTGGCCGCCATGATGGCGGCCGGCGGGCTTCAGCCGCCGAAAAAGGCGGGGAAGGAGAGCTTGAGGGCCGCCGTGACCAGCAGGTTGACCAGGGCGACAGGCAGGAGGAACTTCCAGCCCAGGTCGAGCAGCTGGTCGATCCGCACCCGCGGCAGGGTCCAGCGCAGCAGGATGGCGATGAACACCAGCAGGTAGGCCTTGAGCACGGTCATCACGATGCCCAGGGAGCCCGTGACGACCTGCACCAGAGGGGCGTCGACCGGCTGACCCAGCAGGCCCGCCAGCCACTCGACCGGCAGGGGGAAACCCCAGCCGCCCAGGTAGAGCACGGCGACGAGCAGGGCGGAGAGCACCAGGTTGATGTAGCTGCCCAAGTAGAAGAGGGCGAACTTCATGCCGGCGTACTCGGTCTGGTAGCCGGCCACCAGCTCCTCCTCGGCCTCCGGGAGGTCGAAGGGGAGACGTTCGCACTCGGCCAGGGCGCAGATCCAGAAGATCAGGAAGCCCACCGGCTGGCGCCAGATGTTCCAGCTGAGGATGCCGGCGCCGCTCTGCTGGTTGACGATCTCCACGGTGCTGAGCGAGTTGCTCATCATCACCACCGCCAGCACTGCCAGGGCCAGGGGGATCTCGTAGCTGATCGACTGGGCCGCCGCCCGCAGACCGCCCAGCAGCGAATACTTGTTGTTGGAGGCGTAGCCGCTCATCAGCAGGCCGATCGGCTGGATGCTGCTGAGCGCGATCCAGAGGAAGACCCCCACCCCCACGTCGCTGATCACCAGGTGCTGGCCGAAGGGCACCACCAGCCAGGAGAGGATCACCGGGATCAGCACCAGCACGGGGCCGAGGGTGAACAGCAGCCCGTCGGCCCGCTTCGGGATCACGTCCTCCTTGAAGAGGAGCTTGAGGCCGTCGGCCATGGGCTGGAGCACGCCGAGGGCGCCGGCGTACTCGGGGCCGATCCGCTGCTGCACGGCGGCGGAGATCTTGCGCTCCAGCCACACGTTGACCAGCACCCCCACCACCGCCGCCACCAGCACGAGCAGCATCGGCAGGGGCAGCCAGAGCAGATGGGCCGCGCCCTGGCTGAAGCCCAGCCCCTCGAGGGTGGTGGTGAAGCTGGCCTGAAGATCGAGGCCCGTGCCCACCGAAGCCAGTGGGGAACAGGGCGGAAGGGGCACAGGTGCCGTGATGGTCACCACCGTGGGAGCTCCCGGGTCTGCGAAGGTGTGGGCAACTTAGGAGGAGGAGCCGGCGATTCGGGCCTCCTGGGGCAACCAGGAGCGTCCGGACGCTCCGGTGTAGATCTGGGTGGGCCGGTAGATGCGGTTGGCGCCGAGCTGCTCCTTCCAGTGGGCGAGCCAGCCTGCCACCCGGGCGATGGCGAAGATCGGGGTGAACAGATCCCGCGGGATGCCCAGCTTGCGGTACACCAGGCCGGAATAGAAATCCACGTTGGGGTAGATGCCCTTGGGGCCCAGCCGCTCGGCGGCCACCTCCTCCAGCCGGCGCGCCACGTCGTACATGGCGTCGTGGCCGAACCGGTCGAACAGCTGCTCGGCCAGCCCCTGCAGGATCACCGCCCGGGGGTCCTTCACCTTGTACTCCCGGTGGCCGAAGCCCATGATCTTCTGCTTCTCGGCGATGGCCCGGTCCAGGAAGGCCTCCACCCCCGACTCGTCGCCGATCTGCTCCAGCATCGCCAGCACGTCCTCGTTGGCGCCGCCGTGGAGCGGGCCGGCCAGCGTGCCCACCGCCGAGGCCACCACCGCATACGGATCGGTGAGGGTGCTGGCGGTGACGCGGGCGCTGAAGGTGCTGGCGTTGAGGCTGTGCTCGGCGTGGAGGATCAGGCAGGCATCGAAGATGCGGGCCGCCAGGGGATCGGGCTCCCGCTCGGTGAGCATGTAGAGGAAGTTGGCCGAGTAGGGGAGATCGTCGCGGGGCTGGATCGGATCCTGACCTTTGCGGATCAGCTGGAACGCCGCCACCATCGTGGGGATCTTGGCGATCAGCCGCACCACCGCCGCGTAGATGTACTCGGGATCGTCGAGGGCCCGGCGGGAATAGAAGAGGCCGAGTGACGCCGCGCTCGACTGCAGCGCGTCCATCGGGTGGCCATCGGCCGGGAAGCACTTCATCATGTCGCGGATGCGGAAGCTCACCCGGCGGTGCATCTGCACCTCCTGCTCGAAGGCTCCCAGCTGCTCGGCGGTGGGCAGCTCACCCCAGATCAGCAGGTGGGTGGTTTCCAGGAAGCTGCTGCGGGCCGCCAGCTCGTCGACGCTGTAGCCCCGGTAGGTGAGCAGCCCTTTCTGCCCGTCGATGTCGCAGATGGCCGACTGGGTGGCCGGCACGCCCTCGAGGCCTGGCCGGAAGATCGGAGCGGCCTCCCCAGGGTTCCGGGATGCATCCACCACCATGCCCAACCGACACCACACGATCCTGGAACCTAGGCCGGCCCCACTGCCGCCGCCGTAGCCCCGCCGACCGGGAGCGAGTCCGGGGGCCGAGGCGTCCGCGCTTCAGATTCGGAGGCTCCGAGGAGTGAGCAGCAAGGTGAGGCGGCAGCGGCCTGGGAGCTCGACGGCGGCAGCGGCCCTCGGCAGCGCCAGCAGCACCACGCCGGCCTTCTTGAGCTGAAGGCTGCCTGGAGGAGCGCCGCAGAGCCGGCAGGCCAGCTCGGAGAGGTCAGGCTCATGACCCACCAGGACCAGCCGGCCGCCTGGACTGGATGGGGCCAGCCATGGGGTCAGCAGGGGCAGGGGATCACCCTGCGGAGCGAGGGGCGGCGCCAGCTCGAAGCCGGGAGCCAGCCCCACCTGACAAGCGATCTCGGCCGTCTGACGGGCCCGCAGCAGCGGGCTGCTGAGCATGGCCACGCCCTGCAGTTCGAGGGCCAGCAGCCGCTCCGCAACCTGGGCGGTGCGGCGCCGGCCCTCGGCGGTGAGGGGACGCTCGTCATCCGGCCGGCCGGCGGCGGCGGCCTGCTCACGATCTTCGGCGAGGCCGTGACGCAGCAGGAGGAGCTCATGGATCGCCATCGGTTCAGCCCAGCTCCAGACGAACCCGCAGATCCAGGCCGGTTGCGGTGGATCCTTCGTCCGACCCCTCGGCGACGGGCCCGGCCGCCTGCACGCTGAAGGCCAGACCCTGAACCGCCGGGCCGAGGGGACCGCCCAGGCCGCCCAGCCGTTGCCACGGCTGCCAGCGGGCCAGCACCAGCCGGGCCGACTCCGCCGCCATCGCCCCCTGCAGGGGGGCCGTCGGCGTCCGGAGGGCCTCCAGCTGGCCGAGGCGCTCCTGCGGAGGCCGCCGCCCCTCCCGCTGATCCGCCAGGGCGGCGAGGCCCTCGCCCCACCAGGCCACCCCGTCGCGCACGAGGCGGGCACCGGCGACGCTGGCGCGCAGCTGGTCGGGATCGGCGCGGCCGGAGCCGGCCTCCAGGCGTGTCCAGACCGTGAGCTCCTGAGCACCGCTCCGCAACGGTGCGGCCACGTAACCGTCCCGCTCGAGCGGGAGCTGGAGCGCCTCAGGGGCCGGCTGATCGGCACCGGTCGCCAGCAGCCAGCCCTCGGAGCGGCGGGCGGCGAGCAGGGGGCCGCTGTCGGCAGCGACCACAAGGGCGGGGAGGGGGCCGTTCAGCTCGGCCAGCACCCGCTGCAGGGCGGAGCCCAGCAGACGACTCCAGGGCCCGGAGGCCTCCTCGGCGGAGGCCGTGGGATCGCCCAGGCCGAGCAGGGCCGCCGGGTTTTCCACCAGGGCCACGGCTTCGGTGGAGCCCCGCAGGCCCGCCAGCAGCGCCTGCCCACCCTCCAGGCGCAGGGGCGGCAGGGCATCGGCGAGGCCGAACAGACCCTGCAGGTCGAGGGCACGCTCGGAGGGGGCCAGGGCCGCCACCAGGTCACGGGCACCGGCGGCGAAGGGGGCTGGCAGGCCCAGCCAGTCGGCGAAGGCCTCCGGCCGGGCCGTGAGCAGGGCCACGCCGTGGTCGAGGCGGCGGCAGGCCTCCTCCAGGGCCAGGTCGCCGCCCTGGTTGAGCTCATCGATCTGGGAGACGTCGAGGGCCTGCTCGAGCACCCCGCGTCCGGAGGCGATGAGCACGAGGCGATCGTCGATCAGGGCGGTGGCCAGGGGACGGCTGGGCTGGCCGAGCAGGGCCCCCCGGCCGCTGATCAGGCCCATGCCGCGGTAGCTGCTGATCTGGAGATCGGTGCCGGCCAGGCTGCGGGTCTGCCAGAAGCGCTGCAGGAAGCGGCGGGCACCGCCGGAATCGCGGCTGCGCAGGGCCAGCAGCCAGCCGGTGTCACCTCCCGGCCCGTCGGGAGCCAGCAGGGCCAGGCTGGTCTCATCACCCAGCCAGGGGGCCAGTTCCGAGGGGTAGTCGAGACCGGCGCTGGCAAAGGCACCGTCGCGCAGGCGGGCCACCGCGTCCGCCGCCTCGGCGCGGCGGCGTGGCGGCGCCACGGCCCGGGCGTAGGCACCGAGCTGGTCGGGCCCCACCAGCAGGTGGAGGCTGAAGGGCGCGTTGCGCGGCACGAAGCGGGCGGCCAGGGGCAGCTGCAGACTGTGCTCCTGGAGTCGGAGCGGGCTGCGGCGCAGCACCACCCACCAGCCACCACCACCCAGCGTGAACAGGAGCAGTGCCACCGCCAGCACCACCGCCAGAAACGGGCGGGCCTTCATGCGCCCAACGCAGGACAGGCCTCATCTTTGTGCATCAGACCCCCGCTTGACAGCCCCACGGCCCTCCCCGATGCCCCCTTCGACTCCTCACAGCCTGCGGGCCGCCGAACTGGCTCACCGGCTGGCCGCCGGTGAGCCGCTCCAGCTGGTGGACGTGCGCGAACCGGCGGAACTCGAGCTGGCGGCCCTGCCCCATCCGGTGATCCATCTGCCGCTGAGCCGCTCGGCCGACTGGATGGAGCGGATCGAGGCCCTGCTGGACCGTGAGCAGGAGGTGGTGGTGCTCTGTCACGCCGGAGTGCGCAGCTGGCAGTTCGGCTGCTGGCTGATGGAAGGGCAGGGCTACGGGCGGGTGTCGAATCTCGTGGGCGGGATCGATGCCTGGAGCGTGGAGGTGGATCCTTCGGTGCCGCGCTACTGATCCGGCCGGTTCTCCTTACCATCACGTCCTGAACCCCGCCGCGAGCTTCGGCCGTGCTGAGCCTGCCCCGCCGCCATCAGCAGGTGCTGCAGGCCACCGTGCAGCACTACGTCGACACCATGGAGCCGGTGGGCAGCCAGACGCTGGTGAAGCGCTTCGGCTTCGCCGCCAGCCCGGCCACGGTGCGCTCCGCCATGGGGGCGCTGGAGCAGCGCGGGCTGCTGGTCCAGCCCCACATCTCGGCGGGCCGCATCCCCAGCCAGCAGGGATACCGCCTCTACGTGGACGCCCTTCTGCCCGCCCCCGGCGCCGGCGCCCTGCAGCTGGAGCGCGAGCTCCTGGGGATCAGCCTGCAGTGGGCGGCCCTCGACGACCTGCTGCTGCACCTGGCCCGGCGGCTGGCCGATCTCACCGGCCTGCTCAGCCTGATCACGCGGCCGCAGCGGCCGGAACCGAGCCTGGAGGCGATCCGCCTGGTGCCGAGCGGTGAACGGCTGCTGGTGGTGCTGGTGGAGAACACGCTGGTGGCCGGCAGCCTCAACGTGCGGCTGCCGGCCGATGCCGCCCCGCAACTGCCGGCGCTGGAGCGGTGGCTGCAGACCCAGCTCCAGGAGAGCGCCGACGGCTCGATCCCCTGGGACAGCCTGCCCCCCCAACTGCACAGCAGCGGCCGGGTGCTGCGCCAGGCCCTCCGCAGCCATCGCCAGGCCCGCAGCCGCGAGAGCGAGGGTGCGGTGGCGATCGGCCTGGGGGGCCTGCTGGCCCAACCGGAGTTCAGCCGGACGGCCCTGCTGCGCCCACTGGTGCAGCTGGTGGAGCAGGATCCGCGGCGGGTGCTCCAGCCCCAGGGCTGGTCGGACCATGAAGGGGACGGCCTGGAAGGGATCTGGATCGGCGCGGAGCATCCCCATCCGGCCCTGAGGCCCTGCGCGGTGGTGCGGGCCAGCTACCGGGCCGGGGATGGCAGCCGCGGCCAGGTGGCCCTGGTCGGACCGATGCGCATGGCCTACGCCACCGCGCTGGCCGCCGTGCGATCGGTGGCCACTAGCCTTCAGCGTCTGCTCGGCTGAGGCGGGTCGGATGACCTACTGCGTGGGGTTCCTGCTGGAGGACGGGCTCGTGGTGGCCGCCGACTCCCGCACCAACGCGGGGGTGGACTACATCTCCAGCTACCGCAAGCTGCACGTGTTCCAGCCGGCGGCCGACCGGCTGTTCATCCTGCTGGCCGCCGGCAATCTCGCCACCACCCAGGCGGTGCTCAACCGGATCAACCGGGATCTCAACCAGGCGCGGCGCGAGGGTGGCGGCGGTGCTCTGACGGCGCACCCCGGCAGCGCGTTGGCCGGCCCGATGGCCGGCTCGCCGGCAGCAGCCGGCCACGACCCCAGCCACGATCTGCTCACGGCCCACTACCTCTTCGAGGCCGCCGCCTACATCGGCCAGCTGAGCGTGGCGGTGCAGAACGAGAACGAGAGCGAGCTGCGGCAGGTGGGAGCCAGCGGCGAGGCCTCCTTCATCCTGGGCGGCCAGATCGCCGGCCAGCCCCACGGTCTTTTCCTGATCTACCCCCAGGGCAACGCGATCATGGCCACGCCGGAAACGCCGTTCCTGCAGATCGGCGAGAGCAAGTACGGCAAGCCACCGCTCGACAGCGTGGGCCACAGCCGCCTCTCCCTCGAGGATGCGGCCCGGCTCTGCCTGGTGTCGCAGGTGATCACCCGCCGCTCCAACCTCACGGTGGGCCCCCCGTTCGAGGTGGCGCTCTACCCGCGCGACAGCCTGGCGATCTCCCAGCAGCTGAAGCTGGAGCGGGGCAACCCCGAGTTGGGGAACATGATCCAGATCTGGACCGAGGCCCAGCGGGAGGCCCTGCAGCGGCTGCCCCGCTTTCCCTGGGAGAAGACCGACGTGCTCTGACGGCCGCCCGGGCGTCAGCTCCCCAGCCGCCCGGCGAGCCGGTCGGCCACCGTGTTCACGTCCTTGTCGCCGCGGCCCGAGAGGTTGAGCACCACCTCGGTGCCGGGGGGCAGGGTGGGGCAGAGCGTCTCCAGAGCGGCGAAGGCATGGGCGGTTTCCAGGGCCGGGATGATGCCCTCCAGCTCACTCACCCGCTGCAGGGCCTCAAGGGCCTCCTGATCGGTGACGGCGGCATACTCGGCCCGCCCCAGGTCCCGCAGGTAGCTGTGCTCCGGGCCCACCCCGGGGTAGTCGAGGCCGGCGCTGATCGAATGGGCCTCCTGCACCTGCCCCTCGCTGTCCTGCAGCAGCAGGCTCATGGCGCCGTGCAGCACCCCGACGCGCCCCTCGGTGATCGTGGCGGCATGGCGGCCGGTGGCCACCCCCTCGCCGGCGGCCTCCACGCCGATCAGACGCACGGAGGTGTCCTCCACGAAGGGATGGAACAGGCCCATGGCGTTGGAGCCGCCGCCCACGCAGGCGATCAGCACGTCGGGGAGGCGGCCGAAGGCCTCGGCGCACTGGCGCCTGGTCTCCTGGCCGATCACGGCATGGAAGTCGCGCACCAGCATCGGGTAGGGGTGGGGGCCGGCCACCGAACCGAGGATGTAGTGGGTGCTCTCCACGTTGGTGACCCAGTCGCGGATGGCTTCGCTGGTGGCGTCCTTGAGGGTGGCGGTGCCGGCCGTGACCGGCTGCACCGTGGCCCCCAGCAGGCGCATGCGGAACACGTTGAGAGCCTGGCGGCGCATGTCCTCGGCGCCCATGTAGATCACGCACTCGAGGCCGAAGCGGGCGCAGACGGTGGCGGTGGCCACACCGTGCTGGCCGGCGCCCGTCTCGGCGATGATCCGCTGCTTGCCCATCCGCAGCGCCAGCAGGGCCTGGCCGAGGGCGTTGTTGATCTTGTGGGCGCCGGTGTGGTTGAGGTCTTCCCGCTTCAACCAGAGGCGGGGGCCGCCCTCAGGGCGGCGGTAGTGCTCGCTGAGCCGCTCGGCTTCATAGAGGGGCGTGGGGCGGCCCACGTAGGTGCGCAGCAGGTGATCCAGCCGCTCGGTGAAGGCGGGATCGGCCCAGGCCTCGGCGGCGGCCGCCTCCAGTTCCGCCAGGGCCGGCATGAGGGTTTCAGGCACGTACTGGCCGCCATAGCGGCCGAAGCGGCCGTGGGCATCGGGCCGGACGCCCGGCTCCAGGCGGGTGGGATCCGGGGGGATCGGCGGGAGGGTGCTGGTCACCGGGAGCGGGCGGGATTCGTGCAGCCTAGGAAGCGGGCCGTGGCGGCACTGTCTTGGCCGGCAGAGGGGGGGGCGGTAACGGTGGCCAGCCCAGCGGCTCGTCGATGCGGAGACGACGGGAGCCGCCTGAGCACGGTGGCGCGTCGATCACCGAGTAGGCCAGCGTCCGGCCAGCGGCAGCGAGGGCCGGCCGGCACTGTGCCGGGGCCGGGGTGGGCTCCAGATCGAGGCGCAGCATCTCGAGGCGGAACGGCGGCAGGTCCATGGGATCGGCTGGCGCTGGGGAAGATGGCGGGGCGGCGGATCGCAATCTGGCGCGTGGGGCGTGGCGGGTTGCGCTGAGATGGGGAAACCGACGGCGGCGAAGGCCATGGTGAAGGGAGGTTGGCAGGAGTTCAGCGGGGCGGACAGCCTCGGCCGACCAGCCCGGCCGGCGGCACCCCCGACTCCAAAGGCGCAGCAGCGGGTGCGGGTGCAGCGCACCAAGGCAGGCAAGGGCGGCAAGACCGTGACGACCATCACCGGTCTGGAGCTGGGCGACGGCGAAGCCAGAGCGCTGCTCAAGCGGCTCAAGGCTAGCGCCGGAACCGGCGGCACCCTCAAGGACGGGGTGATCGAGCTGCAGGGCGACCAGGTGGAGGCGGCACTGGAGGCCCTGGAGAGCACCGGCTTCCGGCCGAAGCAGGCAGGCGGCTGACGAACCTGCCCCCGGGCTCGGATGCTCCGGAAGACAGCAGGGAGAATGCAGCCCGATCCACCCAAAGAGCTCAGCCAGCCATGACCAGCTCAGCCGCCGACGCCGTCGCCGCCACCAACATCGTCTGGCACGAGGCATCGGTGGACCGGGCTGCCCGAGCCCAGCAGCGCGGTCACCGCAGCGCCATCCTCTGGTTCACCGGCCTCTCGGGCGCGGGCAAGAGCACCCTGGCCAACGCCGTGAACGGGGAGCTCTTCCGCCGCGGCCTGGCCACCTACCTGCTCGACGGCGACAACATCCGCCACGGACTCTGCAAGGACCTGGGTTTCTCCGACGCCGACCGGGTGGAGAACATCCGGCGCATCGGCGAGGTGGCCAAGCTTTTCCTCGATGCGGGCGTGATCACCCTCACCGCCTTCGTCTCGCCGTTTCAGTCGGACCGGGCACGCGCCCGGGCACTGGTGGACGCCGGCGACTTCATCGAGATCCACTGCTCCGCCGATCTGCAGGTGTGCGAAGAACGGGACACCAAGGGGCTCTATGCCAAGGCCCGGGCCGGGGTGATCAAGGAGTTCACCGGCATCTCCAGCCCCTACGAGGCACCGGAGAATCCCGAACTGCGCATCGACACCGGTTCCCAGAGCCTGGAGGACTGCGTGTCCCAGGTGATCGCCCACCTGGAGGCGGTGGGCCTAATCGGGGCGGGCTGAGGCCGCCGGCTCCCGCCCGTCCGCCACTGGAGCCTCGGGGGGGGGGAGTCCCATCCGGCGGGCCAGTTCATCGAGGAAGGTCTTGAGGCAGCTGGCGACGGGCACCGCCAGCAGCAGGCCCAGCAGTTCCCCCAGGCCAAGCAGGCTTCCCACCCGGGCTCCCACCGGCAGGCTGAGCAGCAGCCAGGCGGGTTGCAGGCCCACGATCTGGCCCATCAGCCGCGGCTGAATCCCCTGATCGACGATCTGGCCCACGGTGATGGCGGCGGCCAGCACCTCCAGGCCGGTGCGCGGATCCTCCAGGGCCAGCAGCAGGCTCACCAGCACGATCGTGAGCGCACTGGCGTAGGGGACGAGGGTGGTGAACCCGATCGCCACCCCGAAGAGCACGCCGTAGGGGATCCCCAGCAGGGTGAACACCACGATCTGGGCACCGCTGAGGATGAGCGCCAGGATCACCTGGCCGCCGAAATAGCCGCGGAAGGTGCGGTTCACGGTGGTGAGCACCAGCTCGCGCCAGCTCTCCGGCAGCCAGCGGGCCAGCCCCAGACTGATCGACTCGCCGCCCAGCAGCAGGAAGATCGCCAGCACCAGCACGATCAGGGTGTTGATCGTGAGGTTGAGCGTGGCCCCCAGCAGGCCCAGCAGCCGCTGACTGAGCTGGGAGGCGAGCTGGGTGGAGCGGGTCAGCAGGGCACTGCTCGGGTCGCCGAACTCGGCGGGCAGACCGTGGGCCTGGGCCCAGTCCTGGGCCCGGTCGAGCAGGAGCTCGCCCTCCGCCAGCCAGGCGGGCAGGGCGGCCAGGAGATCCGCCAGCTGCTGCACCAGCCGCGGCAGCAGCCACAGCGCCACCAGCACCAGAAGCCCCAGCCCCAGCCCGAGCACGGTCGCCAGGGCCAGCAGTCGGGGCACGCCCTGGCCGGTGAGCCAGCGGCTGGGCAGATCGAGCAGGAAGGCGATCAGCGCCGCCCCCAGGAACAGGGCGGGGAACGGCGCCAGCGGCACCAGAAGCTGGCGGAGCACCCAGAGGTTGAGCACCAGCAGGGGCAGGGCCAGGCCCAGCCGCCACCAGGAGGGCACCGGCGAAGGAAGGATCATGGCCCCGCCTCCTCACCAGGCCGCAGCGGCCGGGCGGCGCGGCGCTCCACCCGCAGGCCGCCGGGCGGCACCGCCAGCTCGATCAGCTGCAACCGGCCCGGAATCAGGGTCTCGATGCGGCCGCCGGGCACGGCCGAGGGGGAGACAGCCAGGCCGCGATCGAGCAGGAGCACCCGCTGCAGCGGCGGCTTCACCACCAGGCTGTCGCGGCGCTGATCCAGCTCCAGATCGGCCTCTCCGTGGTCGTAGGCGGGGAGGTGCACCGACGGCAGGCGATAGGCACGCTGATTGGACCGTCCACTCACCACCACCAGGGTGGTGGCGGGGTCGTAGCGCTGCGCCGCCCGGATCGCCACCCCCCAGTCGTGGTCGTAGGAGCGGAGGTTCTCGGCGAAGCGGTCACCCGGCACCAGCAGGAAGAGGAGGCCCTGGAGCGCCAGCACCAGCAGCAGATCCCGCGGCCAGCGCAGCGGTCCCCGGCCGTCGTCCGTGGCCGCCAGTCGCACGGCGAGCGCCAGCAGCAGCGCCGGCAGCAGGGTGGTGGCATGCCCCATCCGGGTGAAGTGCACGAACAGGAAGTAAGCCGCCGCCGGCGCCACCCAGAGCGTGAGGAACAGCCCGCGCCAGGGGGCCAACTCGCCCGCGCTGGCCAGGGTCGGGGGCGGGAGCTCCGGCCGGCGGCGCCAGCGCGCCAGGGCCAGCGCCAGAGCGGCCGGGGCCGTGAGGGCGACGGTGCGCAGCAGCAGCCAGCCGTTGGCGAGCGGGCCCCAGCTGATGGCCTGCTGGGCATGGTCGCCCTTCCAGGCCATCAGCTGGGGCCAGAACATGGCCAGCCCGCCGGCCTCCTGGAGAAAGGCCTGGAGCCACCAGGCGAGAACCCCGAAGCCCAGGGCGATGGCCGCCAGCAGGCGCCAGGCCGCCAGGCCCCGCCGCCAGCCCCGCAGGCAGCAGACCAGCACGAGCGGCAGGAGGAAGATCGGGGTGTTCGGCCGGATCCCGCCGGCGGTGGCCATCAGCAGGGCCAGGGGGAGAAGGAAACGGCGCTCTCCGGCGGCCACGCCCCAGGCGCAGCAGCCGATGGCCGTGACCCAGCCCAGCTCGGCTCCGTAGCTCAACGGCTGGCTGGCGTAGAACCAGAGCAAGGGGGCGCTGAACAGCAGCGCCACCATCCACCAGGCAGCCCGAAGCCCGCCCCAGCGATAGGCCAGCAGCCAGCCGAAGGGCAGGGCGGCGGCGGCCAGCAGCGCGTTCACCAGCTCCAGCGCGGCGACACCGTCGCCGCCGCTGAGCGGCAGGGCCCAGCGGCCGAAGCTGATCAGCCACCAGAAGCTGCCGGGCAGGTGGGGCTGGTGGCGATCGAGGTCGAAGTCGGTGAGGGCGAGCACGAAGTTGCCCGCATCCCAGGCCTGCACCAGCAGGCTGCGGGTGGCCCAGCGGCTGAGTGCACCGGCCAGCAGCATCAGCACCACCCAGACCCAGGGCGGCGGCAGGCCGGCGGCGCGCAGGTCCGCCGCCAGGCCGGGCCGGCTGATCGGGCCAGGCCGCGGAGCCGCGGTGGGGGAGGCCGGGGTCATGGATCAGCCGTCCATCGCGCGGAGATAGGCGGCGCTGCCCAGATCCTGCAGCCGCTCGTCCTTGGCCCGCACCTGCTGGTGGAGCCGCTGCCGGTAGGCCTCGAGGGCGGTGGCGAGCCCGGGGTCGGCCGTGGCCAGGATCTGCACCGCCAGCAGGCCGGCGTTGGTGCCGTTGCCGATCGCCACGGTGGCCACCGGGATGCCGGCGGGCATCTGCACGATGGAATGCAGGGAATCGACGCCGGAAAGGGACCGGGTCAGCACCGGCACCCCGATCACCGGCAGGGTGGTGAGCGCGGCCACCATCCCGGGCAGATGGGCGGCGCCGCCGGCGCCGGCGATGATCACCTTGAGGCCCCGCCCGACGGCACCGCGGGCGAAGGCCACCATCTCGAGCGGGGTGCGGTGGGCCGAGAGCACCCGCACCTCTGGCTCCAGGCCGAACTCCCGCAGGATCCGCGCCGCCGGCTCCAGGGTGGGCAGGTCGGAATCGCTGCCCATCACCACCGCCACGCGCACCGGTGCCGCGGGGGGCGCGGCGGCGGTGGAAGGTGGCGGGTCGGCCATGGATCCCGGGCGGCGAGGATGGCATTCTCCCGCCCGACGGCGCGCCGGGCCGTGCCCCCCCTGAGCGACCCATGATGCGCTGGCTCCGCAACGTCCGCCTTCCCGAAGCCGGCCTCTGCACGCATCGGGCCGAGCGGCGCTGGCGGGTCGGCATCGACGGCGAGGGCCGCATCGCCCGGCTGCAGCCGCTGCCGCCGGGCAGCGCCGCCGCGGGCGACGACTGGGGGGGCGACTGGCTGAGCCCCGGCGGGGTGGATCTGCAGATCAACGGCGGCCTGGGGCTGGCCTTCCCGGAGCTGGTGCCGGAGGATCTGCCGCGGTTGCTGGAGCTGCTGGAGCGCCTCTGGCACGACGGCGTGGAGGCGATCTGCCCCACCCTGGTGACCTGCGCCGTGGCGCCCCTGCGGCAGGCGCTGGCCGTGCTGCGCCAGGCCCGCGCGGCACACCGCCCCGGCCGCTGCCGCCTGCTCGGCGCGCACCTGGAGGGCCCGTTCCTGGCCCATGCCCGCCGCGGCGCCCACCCCGAGGCCCATCTCCGCCCCCCCGGCATGGCGGCCCTGGCCGAGCGGATCGCGGGCTTCGAGTCGGAGATCGCGCTGATGACCCTGGCGCCCGAACTGGACGGGGCGGGCCCGGTGATCGCCGCGCTGCGCGAGCGGGGCATCGTGGTGAGCCTGGGGCACAGCGAGGCCTCGGAGGCCGAGGCCGAACGGGCCTTCGAGGCCGGGGTGCGCATGCTCACCCACGCCTTCAACGCCATGCCGGACCTGCACCGGCGGGCGCCGGGCCCGGTGGCGGCGGCCCTGATGCGCGACGACGTGGCGGTGGGGCTGATCGCCGACGGGGTGCACGTGGCCCCGTCGATGGCGGTGCTGCTGCAGCGGCTGGGGCCACGCCAGGTGGTGCTGGTGAGCGACGCGCTGGCCCCCTACGGGCTGGCGGAGGGTCGGCACCGCTGGGACGAGCGCCTGCTGCTGGTGGAGGACGGCAGCTGCCGGCTGGAGGACGGCACCCTGGCCGGGGTGACCCTGCCGCTGCTGGAGGGTGTGGTGCGGCTGGCGCGCTGGAGCGGCGAGCCCGGCCGGGCGATCGCCGCCGCCACGCTGCTGCCGCGCCGGGTGCTCGGCGAGCACCGACCGGTGGAGGACATCCTGCTGGGGATGCCCCTGCACCACACCGTGCGCTGGAGCCGGGCCGGCGACGGCGATCTGCGCTGGCATCGACCCGCCGGTGCGGCCGGCGACGCTCCCTAGGATCCGCCCCACCCGTTCCGATCCGATGGCCGCCGACACCGCCTGCCCGAAGGCCGCCGAGAAGAGCGAGGTGCGCGACTACTTCAACAGCACCGGCTTCGAGCGCTGGAACCGCATCTACAGCGACAGCGACGAGGTGAACAAGGTGCAGCGGAACATCCGCATCGGCCACCAGAAGACGGTGGATCAGGTGCTGGCCTGGCTGCAGGAGGAGGGAGCCCTGGCCCAGCGCAGCTTCTGCGACGCGGGCTGCGGCGTGGGCAGCCTCAGCCTGCCCCTCGCCCAGCTCGGGGCCGGATCGATCGCCGCCAGCGATCTCTCCGAGGCGATGGTGCAGGAGGCCCGGCGCCGGGCCTCCGCCGCCGCCATCCCGGAATCCCGGCTGCAGTTCAGCGCCTCGGATCTCGAAAGCCTCGACGGGCGCTACGACACGGTAATCTGCCTGGACGTGTTCATCCACTACCCCCAGGCGGCCGCCGAGGAGATGGTGCGCCACCTGGCGGGCCTGGCCGAGCGGCGGCTGATCGTGAGCTTCGCGCCCTACACCCCCCTGCTGGCCCTGCTCAAGCAGATCGGCCAGCTGTTCCCCGGCCCCAGCAAGACCACCCGCGCCTACACCCTGCGCGAGGCCGGGATCGTGGCGGCCGCCGCCTCGGCGGGCTTCGAACCGCTGCGCCGCAGCCTCAACCAGGCCCCCTTCTACTTCTCCCGTCTGATCGAGTTCGGCAGGCCGTGAAGGCCGTGCCGCCGGCACCGGTGGCCTTCGTGGGCCTGGGGGCGCTGGGGGCTCCGATGGCGGGCCGGCTGCTGGCGGCGGGCTTCCCCCTCACGGTGCACAACCGCACCCGCGGCCGGGAGGAGCCGCTGGCCGCCGCGGGGGCCGGGCGGGCGGCGGACCCGGCGGCGGCCGCAGGCTCCGCGCCGTTCCTCTGCCTCTGCCTCAGCGACGACCGTGCGGCCCGCTCCGTGCTGCTCGGTGAGGGGGACGGCGCGGGGCACCCCGGGGCGACGGCAGTGTCGGGGCTGGCGGCGGGATCGCTGGTGATCGACTTCTCCACGATCGCCCCGGCCACCAGCCGCGCCCTGGCTGCCCGGCTGGCGGAGCGGGGCGTGGCCTACCTCGACGCTCCTGTGACCGGCGGCACCGAGGGAGCCCGGGCCGGCACGCTCTCGGTGCTGGTGGGCGGCACGGCGGCGGATCTCGAGCGGGCCCGGCCGCTGCTGGAGGTGGTGGGGGGTCGCATCAGCCACTTCGGGCCGGTGGGGGCGGGGCAGGAAGCCAAGGCGGTGAATCAGGTGCTGGTGGCCGGCAGCTACGCGGCGGTGGCGGAGGCCATGGCCCTGGGGCGGCGCCTGGGGCTGCCGATGGAGCAGGTGTGCGAGGCCCTCACCGAGGGGGCCGCCGGCTCCTGGGCGCTGCGGCACCGGGCGGGTCACATGCTGCGCGGGCACTTTCCCCTGGGGTTCCGCCTGGCGCTGCACCGCAAGGACCTGGAGATTGCCCTGGAGGCGGCGGAGCGGCTGGGGCTGGAGCTGCCGATCTGCCGCCAGGTGTCGGCGATCGAGGACTCCCTGATGGCCGCCGGCCACGGCGACGAGGACGTCTCGGCCCTGGCCCGCTGGTTCGAGGACTGATCGGCCCGGGTTCAGGCCTCCTCCCCCGGCAGGGCCAGCTCGGCGGGCGGCGGCGCCAGCAGCTCCAGCGGGCCGCCGGCCGGCAGGGTCAGGCTGAGCCGATGGGCATGGAGCCTGTAGCCGCCCTCCCCCGGCAGCGCCCCGGCCCTGGCAGCGCCACCGGGCCGGTAGAGCGGATCCCCGAGCAGCGGCGCCCCGATCGCGGCGGTGTGGATGCGGATCTGATGGGGCCGGCCGCTGCGGATCGCCACGGCCACCAGGCAGCCCTCGCTTCGGCGCTCCAGCAGGGTGAGCCGGCTCTCGGCCGGCAGGGCGGAGGGATCGCCCGGCTCGGCCACCCCCCAGAGCGATCCGAGCCGCGGGTGCGGGCGCCGGCCGATCGGCACGCGAATCGTGAGGCTCTCGCCGGGTTGGAGGCCGGGCGGCAACGGCGCGGTGAGGGCGCGGTAGACCTTCCGGCACGCGAGGGCGGGGTCTTCGGCGCCGCTGCGCCCCACCCCCGCCGTGCCGTCCCGCAGACGGGCGCTGAGCCAGGCGCGGCTGGCCGGTCGGCGGGCGCAGACGAGCAGACCCGATGTGAAGCGGCCGAGGCGATGCACCGGCCGCGGCACCCCGGCGGCATCGGCGCCATGGCGTCGCTCCAGCAGCCGCAGCAGGGTGTGCTCCAGGTAGCCGCCGCCGGGCAGCACGGGCAGCCCGCTGGGCTTGTCAAGCACCCGGAGATCGCCGTCATCGAACACCACCCCCCACCCTGCCGGCACGGCGGCCTCCCACCAGGGGGGCCGCCGCCACACCAGCCGGTCGCCCACCCCAAGCACCACGGCGCCGGAGGCCGGGCCGAGAAGGCAGCGGCCGTTGCAGCACACCTCGCCGGCCTCGAGGCGTCGCCGCCAGAGGTCGGCATCGGAGTGGCGATAACGAGCGGCGTAGAAGGCCGCCGGTGTAAGCGGGGCACCATCGGGCGGAAGATCCGCCGGACGGATGACATCGCGATAGGCATGGCCCCGGTTGGGGGCCGCCGGCAGCCAGTCGCCGGCCTCAGCCGCGTCCGGCATCCGCGTCGGCGCCCCGGCCGTCAGTCGACCAGCCCATTCTCGAGCGCATAGCGCACCAGCTCGGTGCGGCTGCTGGTGCCGGTCTTGGTGAACAGGCGACTCACGTACTTCTCGACGTTGCGGATCGAGGTGTCGAGCCGGCGGGCGATCTCCTTGTTCATCATCCCCTCGGCCACCAGCTGCAGCACGCTCGCCTCCCGGGGGGTGAACTCGTGGCGCACCGGCCCGCCCGCCTTCTTCGGGCCTCCCTGCTGCAGCAGCGAGCGGATCTCGGTGATCTGCTTGGCCATCTGACCGATGTCGGCGTCGGCGTAGCGGGCCGCCTCCGTGAGCAGCCGCTCCTGGCGCCGCACCACGTTGCGCACCCGCGCCACCAGTTCGTCAGGATCGAAGGGTTTGGGGATGTAGTCGTCGACGCCGGCCTGGAAGCCCTCGATCCGGTCGGCGGTCATGCCCTTGGCGGTGAGGAAGATCACCGGTGTGCCCCCCAGGCGCTCATCGGCCCGCAGGCGGCGCAGCAGCCCGTAGCCGTCGAGGCGCGGCATCATCACGTCGCTGATCACCAGATCCGGCAGCAGCTCCTGGGCCTTCGTCCAGCCCTCCTCCCCATCACCGGCGGTGGTCACCTGGAACCCCTCGTCCTGGAGGTAGGCCTGCACGGCGGTGCGCAGCCCCGGCTCGTCATCGACGAGGAGCAGGCGGGGCGGCGGTGGCGGGGCGGCGGCCGGCGCCGCGGACTCCTCCGGCTCGGGGGCGGACGGTGCGTGGCTCATGGTCTCCCCAGGCGACCGTGGAAATCTATTCAGCGCCCGCCGGCGGGCACCACCTCCTCCCGCTCCACGATCAGGCCGCTGTAGCCGAGCTTGCGGGCCAGCGGGCCCAGGGTGGCCGGATCCTTGCCCGCCTGCTCGGGGAAGCAGGTGGCCCACCAGACCAGGTGATCGATCCGGTTCGCCGGAGAAACCGCCCCGCCGGGGTTGAGTTGCCGCAGGATCAGGTTGCGGCCGTCGTTGGTGACCCGCATCGGGCCGGAGGGGGAGCAGCGGATCGTCTCGCTGCGCACCTTCACGTCGTTGGGAAGTTCCTCCCACACCTTGATCCGCCAGACGCCCGGCTGGGCGGGTTCCGCCACGGCGCCGTACACCCCGAACGCCTGCTTGCCGCCGGCGATGTCGCGCTCCAGCAGCAGGGCCAGGCCGGCGGGACGGTTCTCGTTGGGGCGGCGGATCACCGACGGGGCCACGGTCTGGGCGGCGGCAGGGGCGGCGATGGCGAGCAGGGCCAGGCAGAACAGCAGGGAAAGCGGCCGGGAGGGCATCGCGGGGATCCCCGGGGATGGGAGCCGCCAGCATGGGACGGTTCGCTGCGGTTGGGAAGGCCGGATGGCGCACCCACCGGAATGGCCCGGCCCGCCGGAGGCGCCGTTCCCCTACCTCGATCACCAGGCCACCACCCCCTGCGACCCGGCGGTGGTGGCCGCCATGGCACCCCACTGGAGCGAACGGTTCGCCAACCCCGCCAGCCGCTCCCACCGTCCCGGGCTCCGGGCGGCGGCAGTGGTGGAGCAGGCCCGCGCCTCGCTTGCCGCGCTGCTCGGCGTGGGGGCGGAGCGGGTGGTGTTCACCAGCGGCGCCACCGAGGCCAACAACCTGGCACTCAAGGGCGTGGCGGAAGCGCGGCTCGCCCGCGGCCGCCACCTGATCACCGTGGCCACCGAACACCGGGCGGTGCTGGATCCCCTGGGCTACCTGGCCGGCCATGGCTTCGCGCTCACCGTGCTGCCGGTGGAGCCCGACGGGCTCCTGGATCCGGAGCGGCTGGCGGCGGCCCTGCGGCCCGACACCGTGCTCGTGAGCGTGATGGCCGCCAACAACGAGATCGGCGTGCTCCAGCCCCTGGCGGCGATCGGGACGATCTGCCGCGCCGCCGGCGTGGTCTTCCACTGCGACGGGGCCCAGGCGTTCGGCCACCTGCCGCTGCGGCCCGCCGAGCTGGGCATCGACCTGCTGAGTCTCAGCGGCCACAAGCTCTACGGACCGAAGGGCATCGGGGCGCTGGTGCTCGCCGGCGCGGTGGTACCGGCCCCCCAACTGCACGGCGGCGGCCAGGAAGGGGGCCTGCGGGCCGGCACCCTGGCGGTGCCGCTGATCGTGGGGCTGGCGAAGGCGGCGGAGCTCGCCGAGGCCGACCGTGAGGAGCGCCGCCAACGGCTCGGGGCCCTGCGCGACCGGCTGCTGGCCGGTCTTGGGGAGCTTGGGGGGATCCGGGTCAACGGCGATCTGGGGCAGCGGCTGGCCCACAACCTCAACGTGACGGTGGAGGGGGTGGAGGGCAGCCGGCTGCATGGGGAGCTGCGGCGCCGCCTGGCGGTGAGCGGCGGATCGGCCTGCAGCAGCGGCAGCCCCTCCCACGTGCTGGCCGCGCTGGGGCTGAGCCGGGCCGCGGCGGCGGCCTCGATCCGCTTCGGGCTGGGGCGGCACACCACGGCCGAGGAGATCGCGGCGGCCGTGGCGGCGGTGAGCGAGACGGTGCAACGACTGCGCCGCGAAACCCCCTTCAGCCCGGCAGCAGAACGCGGCTGAGCAGCACGAAGCCCGCCACCCCCAGCAGGGCCAGCAGGAACTGGGCCACCCGGCTCACCAGCATCCCGGCCACCACCGCCAGCCCCACCAGCAACGAGCGGCGCAGCCGCAGCAGGCCCAGGGGCCCCAGGGAGGTGGGGGCCGTGAGCAGCTCCCCCAGCGACGCCCCCAGCAGCGGCCCCACCAGGGCTCCGAGCAGCGGACCGCCCACCGGAAGGGCCGGCAACAGGCCCAGCAGGCCCACCAGCAGGCCGATGGCGGCCCCCACGTAGGCCCAGCGCGTGGCCTGCAGCCGCGCCGCCCCCAGCACCATGCCGAGGGCGTCAGCCCCCCAGCCCAGCAGCAGGATCACCGCGGCCAGAAGCAGTTCGGGCCAGGCGGCGCTCCAGCCCGCCGCCCACACCCACACGGCGGCGCCGAGGGGCAGCAGCGCCAGCCCCGGCAGCACCGGCAGCAGGGTGCCCGGCACGGCGGCCAGCTGGATCACCAGGGCGACCCACCAGAAGATCTCGAGCCGGCTCATCGCGGCACCCCCGGCGCAGGGCCGCTGGCCGGGCTCAGGCGGCGCCGGGCCACGCGCAGCCGGGCGGAGCGGCTGCGGGGATTGCTCTCCTGCTCGGCCCCATCGGCCACCCGCGGCTTGCGGGTGATCCGCTCCAGGCGCCCGTCGGCCAGGAAGGCGGTCTTGACGCGGCGATCTTCGAGGGAATGGAAGCTGATGACCGCCAGCAGGCCGCCCGGGCGGAGCCAGTCGGGAGCGCGCTGGAGCAGGCGTTCGAGCACCCCCAGCTCGTCGTTCACGGCGATGCGCAAGGCCTGGAAGGTGCGGGTGGCGGGATGGATCCTGCCGTGGCGGGCCTTGGGGGGATAGCAGCCGGCCACCAGGTAGGCCAGGGCCGCGCTGCCGCGTTCGGGTCCGGCGTCAGGGCCGCTCCAGGGACGCCGCTCGACGATGCGGCGGGCGATCCGGCGCGAGAGCCGCTCCTCGCCGTAACCGTAGAGCAGATCGGCCAGCTCGGACTCCTCGAGCCGATCGAGCAGCTCGGCGGCGGTCTCGCCGGCGGCGGGGTTCATGCGCATGTCGAGCGGGCCATCGGCGCGGAAGCTGAAGCCGCGCTCGGGCCGATCGAGCTGGGGACTGCTCACTCCCAGGTCAGCCAGCACCCCCACCAGAGGCTCCGGCGGTTCGAAGGCGGCGAAGTTGGTGGCCACCAGCCGCACCCGCTCGCCGAAGGGCGCCAGGCGCTCGGCGGCGGCCGCCAGGGCGGCGGGGTCCTGATCCAGCCCGATCAGCCGCAGGGCCGGGTTGGCCTCCAGCAGCAGGGCGCTGTGGCCGCCGCCACCCACGGTGGCATCGAGCAGCACGCCGTCGGCCGGCAGCCCGGCGAAGGCCTCGAGCACCGGGGCGGCCAGCACCGGCACGTGCACGAACAGGGGAGACTCGGTCGCCGCCACACCCAAAACCGGCGGGCCTTCCTTCCTAAGATCCCGGCGTTCGTCCGACGACCACGGCCCCATGACGCAACTGGAGACGCGCACGGAGCCGATGGTGGTGAACTTCGGCCCCCATCACCCCTCGATGCACGGGGTGCTGCGGCTGGTGGTGACCCTCGACGGCGAGGACGTGGTGGACTGCGAGCCGGTGATCGGGTACCTGCACCGCGGCATGGAGAAGATCGCCGAGAACCGCACGAACGTGATGTTCGTGCCCTACGTGAGCCGCTGGGACTACGCCGCCGGCATGTTCAACGAGGCGATCACGGTGAACGCCCCCGAGAAGCTGGCCGACATCCCGGTGCCGAAGCGGGCCAGCTACATCCGGGTGCTGATGCTGGAGCTCAACCGCATCGCCAACCACCTGCTCTGGCTCGGCCCCTTCCTGGCCGACGTGGGCGCCCAGACCCCGTTCTTCTACATCTTCCGCGAGCGGGAGATGATCTACGACCTCTGGGAGGCCGCCACCGGCCAGCGGCTGATCAACAACAACTACTTCCGCATCGGCGGGGTGGCGGCGGATCTGCCCTATGGCTGGCTGGAGAAGTGCCTCGATTTCTGCGACTGGTTCGGGCCCAAGATCGACGAATACGAGAAACTGATCACCAACAACCCGATCTTCCGGCGCCGCATCGAGGGGCTGGGGGTGATCAGCCGCGAGATGGCGATCAACTGGAGCCTCTCGGGCCCGATGCTGCGGGCCTCCGGCGTGCCCTGGGATCTGCGCAAGGTGGATCACTACGAGTGCTACGACGACTTCGAGTGGGACGTGGCGTGGCAGAAGGAGGGCGATTGCTACGCCCGCTACCGGGTGCGGATCGAGGAGATGCGCCAGTCGCTGAAGATCCTGCGCCAGGCCTGCGCCATGATCCCCGGCGGCCCCACTGAGAACCTGGAGGCCCGCCGCATGGCCGAGGGCAAGGGCAGCGAATGGTTCGGCTTCGACTATCAGTACGTGGCCAAGAAGGTGGCGCCAACCTTCAAGATTCCCGGCGGTGAGCTTTACGCCCGGGTGGAATCGGGCAAGGGTGAACTGGGCGTGTTCATCATGGGCAACGACGACGTGACGCCCTGGCGCTGGAAGATCCGCGCCGCCGATTTCAACAACCTGCAGATCCTGCCCCACATCCTCACCGGGGCCAAGGTGGCCGACATCATGGCGATCCTGGGCTCGATCGACGTGATCATGGGCTCCGTTGACCGATGAACAGCGAGGATCGCTGATCCCCGCCGCCATGCCGGGCACGACGCCGGATCGCAGCCATCCGGACGCCTGGTTGCTGCTCTGCCGCACAGTGCGCTTCGGTGACACCGACGCGGCAGGCGTGATGCACTTCCACCAGCTGCTGCGCTGGTGCCACGAGGCCTACGAGGAGAGCCTGGAGCGCTTCGGGATCGCGGCCCGAACCGTGTTTCCGGTGCCCGGCTGGGCCGGGCCGGCGGCGGCAGTGGCCCTGCCGATCGTGCACTGCGCAGCCGACTTCCTCGGGCCGCTGGTCTGCGGCGATCCGCTGGCGATCCGCCTGAGCCCGCGGCGGCTCGATCCGGGCGGCTTCGAGGTGAGCTACGCCTTCCACTCCGGAGAGCGGGGGGTGGCCCGCGGCCTCACCCGCCACCTGGCGATCGAGGCGGCCAGCCGCCGCCGCTGCGCCCTGCCGGAGCCGATCGACCGCTGGCTGGAGGCCTCCGGCCTGGCTTCGGGGGTGCGGCCGGCCTGAATGAGCCGGTAGTGGCGCCGCGGCTGGGGTGGGCTCAGGGCCGGCCGGCCCGCCCGAAGGCCCAGAGCAGGGCGGCCAGCTGCAGCGGCAGCAGACTCACCAGCAGGCCCAGCGGGTGCAGTCCGTCGCCGGCGATGGCCCCGAACAGGCTGAAACTGGTGAGAGCGGCCACCGCCAGCACCAGCAGCAGGGCTGGCTTCTGACCACGGGGCCGCACAGCCAGCGGAGAGCGCATCAGAACCACTCCTTCTTGGCGTCGATGTAGGTGGCCTTGAACTCCTCGGGGGTCTTGGTGAGGTAGATGATCCCCTCCACCAGGCCGATCACGCCCATCACGAAACTGGCGATCCCGCAGGTGACGACCCCACCGGCCACCGACACCACCAGCATGATCACCCCGGCCGTGGTGTAGCCGAGCAGGAACTTGTGGATGCCGAACGCACCGAGGAAGATGCCCACCAGTCCGGCGGCAAGCTTCTTGTTGGCGAGTTCGGTATCGGAGAGCTCCGTCATGCGGGCCAGGCAGCTGCACAGCTTCTAGCCGCGGGCGCTGCCGGCGTCACCCGGGCGGCCCGGTTCCGACACAGGCCGCTCCAGCCAGCTGCGCCAGCGGCCGCGCTCCCATTTGCCGCGCCCGTCGGGGGCCAGATCGGGGCAGGCGATCCAGCGGATCGGCCGCTGGCTGGGCGGCAGGCGGCGGGCCAGCTCCGCCAGGCGGGGGAGCAGATCCGCCCCGCCGCCGCTCCTCACCAGGGCCACCAACCGCTCGCCCCAGGGCGGCACGTCCTGCGGCAGCAGCAGCAGGGCCTCGATCGCCAGCCCCTGCCGGGCCGCCAGCTCCCGCAGCCGCTGCTCCACCTGCTCGGGGAAGACCGTCTCACCGCCGCTGCTGATCGCGCCATCGAGGCGGCCCTGCACCCGCAGCTCACCGGCCCGAATCGAACCGGCATCGCCGCTGCGCCACCAGCCGCCCTGCTGCGGCAGGGGCCGCAGGACGCCGTCCAGCAGGAAGCCGGGGCTGAGCCGCTCGGTGCACACCTCGATCGCCGCCGCGCCCTCCCCGCCGGCCGTGAGGCGCAGGCGCACGTCCGCCAGCGGTGGGCCGCAGCCGTCGGCGCCGGCCAGGAACCGCTGCGGCGGCAGGGCCGTGACCATGGCGGCGGTTTCGGTGGCGCCGTAGCAGGGGGCCAGGGGCAGCCCGGCGGCGCGGGCCCGGCGGGCCAGCCCGGCGGGCAGGGCCGCCCCGCCCACCCAGATCACCGCGCAGCGGCGCAGCCAGGCGGCACCGGTCCCATGGGCCAGCAGGCGCTCCAGCTGGGTGGGCACGAGCGAGAGCAGCACCGGGCGATCGGGGGGCAGGGGCGCGGCGGTGGCCAGCGCTTCCGGCTCACGCATCAGGGCCGGCGGCAGCCAGCGCAGTTCGGCGCCCCAGAGGCGGGCGCGCACCAGCGGCAGCAGGCCGCTCACGTGATGGAGCGGCAGCGGATCGAGATGCAGGCAGGCCGCCGGATCGACCCCGATCCCCTCCAGCCAGCGGGCCGTGGCCCGGGCCGAGGCCTGCAGATGGGCCAGCGGCTGCAGGCACCAGCGGCGGCCACCGCTGCTGCCGCCGCTGCCCACCACCACCCCGGGCCCGGCCTTCCCCAGGGCCGCCTCGCCCCCATCGGGCCCGAGCTCCTGCCGCAACCGCTCCCGCTCCTGGGGCGCGCACAGGCCGACGGTCAACCCCTGCCGCCAGGCCGCCAGCAGCCGCTCCGCCGCGGACGCCGGATCAGCGCCCGCCGCCAGCAGCTCAGGGCGCCCCATCGGCCTGGCGGGCCCGGCGGCCGCACAGGGCCGCCTCCACCGCCGTGATCGCCGCCAGCAGGAGCAGGCCGGCCAGGCCGATCAGCTGGTCAGGCTGGGCCACCGGTGCGGTGAGGTTCTCGGGCGGGGGGGCCAGCAGCAGGCCCAGCAGGAACCAGCCGGTGGCCAGGGCCGAGGTGATCCAGTAGGCCTGCCAGCGGCGCTGGTAGATGTAACCCGTGCCCAGGCCCGGCACGACGTTGAGCAGTGCCGCCAGCCACGGCGCGGCGGCCGCCAGGATCGCCCGCTGATCTGCGCTCATGGTTCTTCGGGGGCAACGGAAGCGCACTCTGGCGAATCCAGCCGGCGCTGCGCCGCGATCCGGAACAGACGGCGGCGGCGATCGGCCGACCAGGTGTAGAGCGCGAGGTGCTCCAGCCGCACCGCCCCGGCGGGCGACGGCGCCCCCGGCAGCCAGGCCGCCATCGCCTGCCGCTGGGCCTCCCCACCCCGCCGGGGCGGGCGGGCCAGGCTCACATGGGGCAGGGCCGGGCGCCTGGCGCCGGGCCGACCGGCGGCCGCCAGGGCCAGGGGGCCCCAGCGCTCGATCAGCTCGGCCACGGCATCACGGCCTGCCGCCAGCCCGAGGGCATAGGCCGAGGGCCGGCGGGGTGGGCCCATGGCCAGCCAGGCCCCGGCCGTGACCGTGACGGCGGGATGGCGCAGGGGGGCGAGCGCCCGCCAGGCCGACAGGGCGGCCGGTTCGCCGCAGGGGCCAAGGAAGGCCAGGGTGAGATGGAGGTCGGCCGGATCGAAGCGACGCAGGCCCGGCGGCAGTGCGCTGCCGCAGTGCTCCCAGCCGGCATCCAGCGGCAGGGGCAGGGCCAGGAACCAGTTGGGCCGCTCCATCAGAGGTGCGCGGACGGAAGGGTCGCGGACTGCCAGACCGTCTCGGGATCGGGGTCGAGCAACGGCCCCTCGGCCAGCCAGCCCGGCGCCAGACCCGGCGCGGCGGGAGTGGGCCCGCAGGCCTGCAGGGCGGCCAGCTGGTGCAGCCAGCGGCGAGCGATGCCGGTTTCGAAGGCCGTGCTCAGCATCAGCCGGGGAACTCCGCGGCGCAGCCGGGCGAGCAGGGGCCGCGGGTCGCCCTCCAGGGCGGGCCGCCGCACCTGCCAGCCCTGCCAGTGCCGGCGCAGCGCCGGATCGGCCCGCAGCGACTCATCGAGTGCCACCGGCAGCGGCGGCGGGCCGGCCGCCAGCGCCTCCAGCCCGTGCCGATCGGCCGGTGGCAGGGGCTGCTCCAGCCAGGCCAGGCGCGGCTCGCCGGCCAGCCGCTGCCCCCAGGCGCGGGCGGTGGAGCGATCCCAGCCGCCGTTGGCGTCGAGCCGCAGCCGGGAACCCGGCGGCAGCCGTTCCAGCAGGCCCTCGAGCACCCGCCGCTCGAGGGCATCGGCGGCGGCGGCCACCTTCCACTTGAGCGTGAAGGGCAGTGCCCCCGCCGGCGGGGCTGCGGCCAGTGCCCGCTCCAGAGCGGCCACGGCCGCCTCGCCCGCCGGCAGCAGAACGGCGCCCGCCGGCGCCGGCTGCCACCCCCCCGCCGCCGGCCCCACCAGCCCGTCGCACTCGGCCAGGGCCGCCCCGATCGCGAAGGCCAGCGGACCCGGCAACGCCGGCAGCCGCCGCTCCAGTTCCACCCGCTCGGCCGTGGCCCCAAGGGCCTCGATCGCCGCGGCGATCGAGCGCAGCGCCGAAGGGAGGCGATCGGGATCAGGCGCGAGCGGTGCCGCCTCTCCCCAGCCGATCCGGCCGGCCGCCTCCAGCCGCAGCAACCAGCCCCGCTTCTCCCCCAGGCGGCCGGCGGCGGTGAGCAGGGGCTGCTCGAGCTCCAGCCGGAACGGCCGCCAGCGCAGCTGCAGCCGGCCGGAAACGGCGGAGGGCGGGCTCACCCGCCGGAGGGCGCACCCCAGGCCGCCGGCAGCAGCGGCGCCACCGCCAGGCCGGCCGCCAGACCCAGACCGTTGAAGGCCTGGAAGCGCAGTGCCAGGAACTTGCTGCCCGCGATCCGCTCGGGCACGTCGTGGTGGTCGCGCAGCAGACGGATCAGGGCGCGGGCCGGCGGCAGGCCGATCACCCCTAGCAGGGCGGTGAGGGGCCAGCGCCCGAGCAGCACCGGCGCCCACTGGAAGGCCAGCGCCAGGGCGACGAACCAGGGCACGAGCGCGGCCGCCGCCGGGGTGCCCAGCCGCACCACCGGCGAGCGCTTGCCGTGGGCGGCGTCCTGCTCGACCTGATGGAAGTGGGAGCAGAACAGCACCAGGGTGGTGGCGAGGGCCGGGCCGCTGCCCAGCAGCAGCGCGGTGCGCCAGGGGATGGCCAGGGCCGCGCTCTCCGGGCCGGGAGGCCGCAGCGCCAGCAGCGCCGCGGCGGTGGCCAGCGGGCCGAAGGCGAGCCAGCACAGCGGTTCCCCGAGGCCGCGATAGCCCAGCCGCAGCGGGGGGCCCTGGTAGGCGTAGCCGAGCCCGCAGCAGGCCAGCACCAGCGCCAGCACCACCGGCTGACTGCGGATCGCCACCAGGGCCATCAGCGTCAGCCCCACCACCAGGCAGCCGTTGGCCAGGCTCGCCACCCGGTCGCGGCGACCGGTGAGGTTCACCAGCGAGTGGGGCTTGCCGTGGGTGTCGACCCCGGTGTCGGCATCGAACACATCGTTGGCCAGGTTCTCCCAGCCCAGCAGCAGCACCGCCGCCAGCAGGAAAGCCAGCAGCTGATCCCAGCGCGGACCCAGGCCGCGGCCCGCCAGCCAGCCGGCCGCCAGCAGCACCGGCATCACCGCCACCGAATACATCGGCCACTTGATGGCGGCCTTCCAGAGCCGGCGGCGGGAAGGATCGGCGGTGGCGTAACGGCTTGCGACGACCTGGGGGTCGGACATGGGCACCGCGGACGGCGGACCGGGAAGGGCCCATACATTTGAGCAGCTTCCTCCGCCACCCCCGCCTGCTTGCCGGTGCCGGCCGCTCCTTCCTTCACCGATCTGCTCGCCGCCGCCGCCCACGGGGCGCAACGGCTCGACGACGAGGGCGTGCTGAGCCTGGCCGTGCCGCTCACCGGCCGTGATCCCCTCGCCCTGCTGCCCCACCTGGGCGACGGGGGGGAGGCCTTCCGCTTCCTCTGGGACGGGGCGCCGGGGCTCTGCCTGGCGGCCAGCGGCATCGCCCAGCGGCTGGAACTGAGCGGGCCCCGCCGCTTCGAGCTGGCGCAGCGCTTCAGCGCGGTGAGCCTGAGCCGGTTGGTGCAACGGCCCCAGAGCTGTCCGCCGTTGGCCAGGCCCCGGGTGCTGCTGGCCTTCGCCTTCTTCGACACCCCCCTGCAGGACCTGGCCAGCGGCGTGGCCGGCGTGCAGGCGGTGCTGCCCCGCTGGCAGCTCAGCCGCCAGGGCCGCCATTGCTGGCTGCGGCTGCAGCGCCCCCTGGGCGGTGAGATCACCCCCCGCCGCCTGGCCGAGGAGCTGTGGGAGAAGGCCCGCCAGCTGGAGCGCCAGCCGCACGAGCCGGGCGGGGAGCCCGGCCGTTGGGGCCGGGCCGGCATCGTGAGCCGCTCCCACTGGGAGATGGACTACCGCGAGACGGTACGGCGCGCCCTCGAGCTGGTGGAGGGCGGTGCCCTGCGCAAGCTGGTGCTGGCGGTGCGTCAGCAGGTGCGGCTGGACGGACCGCTGGATCCCCTGCAGCTGCTGGCCCAGCTGCGGCTGCACCAGCCTGGCAGCTGCCGCTTCCTGTGGCAGCAGCGCTCCGGTGAGGCCCTGATCGGCGCCTCGCCGGAGCGCCTGCTCACCGTGCGCCAGGGCCAGCTGCGCAGCGACGCCCTGGCCGGCACGGCCCCACCGGGGGAGGCGGCCGAGCGGCTCACCCAGTCGGTGAAGGACCGCCACGAGCACGAGCTGGTGGTGGAGGCGATCACCGCCGTGCTGCGCGGGGCGGGCCTTGAGCCGCGGCGGCCCCGCCATCCGCGGCTGGCCCGTCACGGCCAGCTGGCCCATCTGCACACCCCGATCACCGCCACCCTGTCGGACCAGCAGCCGCTGACCCTGGCGGAAGCCCTGCACCCCACCCCGGCGGTGGCCGGTCTGCCGCGGCGGGAGGCGATGGCCTGGCTGCGCAGCCTCGAACCGTTCGAGCGGGGCCACTACGCCGCGCCGATCGGCTGGATCGACAGCGAGGGCGACGCCGACCTGCGGGTGGCGATCCGCAGCGGCAGCCTGCGGGGCTCACGGCTGGAACTCACCGCCGGAGCGGGCCTGGTGCGCGGCTCCGAGCCGGAGCGGGAACTGCAGGAGGTGGCCCTCAAGCTGGGGGTTCTGCAGCAGCAGCTCAACCTGCCGCTCGAAACCGGCCGCGGCGAGCGCCGGCCGGCCAACGGAACCCCACGGCTGCTGCAGGCATAATCCCCCCACTCACCGGACGGATGATCGGTCGTGATGGAGGCGAAGGCTCGTCTGCGCAAGGCCTTCGCCCGGTCCCGCCTGTTCCGCCAGATCGACCCCGACCCGATCGCCTCCCTCCGGGTGGAGCCGGCCACGCTCGCCGAAGGGGAGCTGCTCTTCCGCGAGGGAGAGACCGCCCACCATGCCTTCGTGGTGGAGAGCGGCATCCTGGGCCTCTATGCCGGCAGGGGCGAGGGGCCGATCTCCTTCTTCCGCAAGGCGGTGCCCGGCGATCTGGTGGGGGAATACGGGCTGCTCTGCAGTCAGCCCCGTTCCGCCTCCGCCGTGGCCCTCACCGCCGTCGACGTGCTGCGGCTCGACAAGGCCGGCCTCGAAGCCCTGTGGCAGCACAACCCCACCCTGCAATCGAGGCTCGTCGCCTCACTGGCGGAGGCGGCCTCGATCGGCCGCGACCCGAGGAACGCGCCGCTCAACACGATCCTGGTGCACGACATCCATCCCGGTTCCCCGCTCACCGGCAACGTGCTGGCGCGGCTGCCCGGCAGCCTGGCGCGCTCCGGAGCGGCGTTGCCGATCACCCCGATCGAGCCCGGCGGCCTGGGCGAGGAGACGCTGCACCAACGGCTGATCGAAGCCACCCAGTCCGATGGGGTGGGGGTGTTCCTGACGGCGGGGGACGCGGTGCTGAGCGACCGCAATCTCAAGCTGATCGAACGGCTGGTGCTGCTCGGCGACGGCACGGCCGCCACGCCCCGGCTGCCGGCGGGAGTGTGCCGCGGCGCGATCCTGGCGCGGCTCTGGCCCGGCGGGGTGGAGCGGGTCGATTCGCGCCGCTGGACACCCGATCCGGCGCTGGCCCAGGTGCTCAATCTCCGCGACGGTGATGAGCGCCACCTGGAGCGTCTCGGGCGGGCGGTGCTGCGCCGCCAGAACGTGCTCGTGCTGGGCGGCGGCGGGGCCCGCGGCTTCGCCCACATCGGCGCGATCCAGGCGATGCAGGAGCTGGGGATCGACGACATCGATCTGGTGATGGGGGTGAGCTTCGGCTCGCTGGTGGCCTCACTGGCCGCCTTCGAACTGCCCGCCGCCGAGATCCTCGCCCAGCTGGAGCGGGTGATCATCCGCTCGAAGCCCTACTCCCTCACCCTTCCCCGCGCGTCGCTGTTCGTGCTCGACAACTCGCGCCGCGAGCTGGGGCGGTTCTTCGGATCGGCCGGGATCCAGGACAGCTGGCTGGGCCTGCAGTGCTTCTCCACCAATCTCTCGCGCAACTGCCTGCACACCTGGAGCTCGGGCACGATCCCCGATGCCGTGATCGCCAGCATGTCGGTGCCGGGGATCTTCCCGCCGGTGGTGGATGGCCGCGGTGATCTGCACGTGGATGGGGGCATCCTCTGCAACCTGCCGGTGGCCGCGGCACGCCAGCTCACCGACGGCCGGATCACCGCAATCTCGCTCGACGTGCCGCCGGAGGCCGCCGAGGCGGCCACGCCAACCACCGCGGTGAGGCCACCCACCCTGGGCCGCACGATCGTAAACGCGATGATGTGCGCCTCCCACGCCGCCAGCCAGGCGCAGGAACGCTTCGCCGACGTGCTGCTGCGGCCGCCGATCGGGGCCTACCCGCTGCTGGAGTGGAAGAGCTACCGGGAGATCCACGCGGCGGGCTACCACCACGCCCTGGACATCCTGGCGCCGCTCAGGATGCCAGCAACCGCTGGATCGTGAGGTCGGCAAGCGGCACACCGCCCAGCCGCTCGATCTCCCGCACGCCGGTGGGGCTGGTCACGTTGATCTCGCTCAGCCGATCTCCGATCACGTCGATGCCGACGAAGAACAGCCCGGCTTGGCGCAGGGCCGGGGCCAGCTCGGCGCAGATCGCCCGCTCGGCATCCGTGAGCGCGGTGGCCTCCGGCTCGCCGCCCACGGCCAGGTTGCTGCGGAACTCCCCAGGCATCGGTCGGCGGTTCACCGCCCCCAGCGGCTCGCCGTCCACCAGCAGGATGCGCTTGTCGCCGGCGTCGACGGCCGGCAGGAAAGCCTGAGCCATCACTGGCAGCTGACCCTGGTTGGTGACCAGCTCCAGCAGGGCCCGCAGGCCCGGCGCGGCGGCATCGGTGCGCACCACTCCCTGCCCGGCCCGGCCGCCGAGGGGCTTGAGCACCACCTCACCCTGCCCGGCGGCGAAGGCCGCCAGCTGGTCCACGTTGCCGCTCACCAGGGTGGGGGCCATCAGGTGGCTGAAGCGCAGGGCACCGAGCTTCTCGTTCCAGGCCCGCAGCGAGGCCGGCCGGTTGAGCACCCGCACCCCCAGCCGCTCCCCCAGCTCCAGCAGATGGGTGGCGTAGAGGTAAGCCTCGTCGACCGGCGGATCCTTGCGCATCCAGGCATGGGGAAAGGCGTCGAGCGGCAGCAGCTGCGGCTCCCCCAGCTCCAGCCAGGGCTCGGGCACCTCCCATCCGGCCGCGGTGGGCCGGATGGCCGCCAGGGTGACGGGCTGGGCCCGCACCCAGGCCGCATGGCCGGAGCCGGTGGGCAGCGAACCCTGACCTTCCACCGCCAGATCGGCGGCCGTGCAGACCCACACCTGCCGGCCGGCCCGCTGGGCAGCCTGCATCAGGGCGACGCTCGTGTCCTTGGTGGGGCGCAGCCGCTGGATCGGATCGACGACGAAGAGCTGGGCCGCCTCGCCCGGTGCGGGGCCGGACGCCACCCTCAGGCCCCTTGCAGGAGGGCATCGAGCCGGCCCGCCCGCTCGAGGGCGTGGAGCTCGTCGCACCCGCCGATACCCTGGCCGTCGATGAAGATCTGGGGCAGGCTGCTGCGTCCGTCGGCCCGGCTCGTCATGGCGGCACGGGCGGCGTTGTCGCCGTCGATGGCGTATTCGCGGTAAGACACACCCTTGCGATCGAGCAGGGCCTTGGCCCGGATGCAGAACGGGCAGAACCGCCAGGTGTAGATCTCGACGTCCGCCGCGGTGCCGACCGCCATGGCTCTTTCCGGGGGCTTCTCTGAGGGGATCCTAGAAGCGCGTTCCGGCAGGCCGGCCGGCCGGGATCACCCCGTCGCGCTGATACGGTCAGAGCAGCCGACCTGCGTGCCGCGGTGCTCGATCTCACCGACTTCAAGCGCGACCTCTCCGAGCTCACCGACCGCCTGGGCCATGCCCAGGACTGCCTTTGACGTACCGGCCCTGAAAGCCCGCCAGCGGGACCTCGAGCAGCTGGCGTCCCAGCCCGACTTCTGGGACGACCAGCAGCAGGCCCAGAAGAAGATGCGCCAGCTCGATGAGGTGAAGGCCCAGCTGGAGCAGCTCACCGCCTGGCAGACCACCGTGAACGACGGCCAGGCCACGCTCGAGCTCTACGACCTCGAACCCGACGAGGAACTGCTGGCGGAGTCGAACGCCTCCCTTCAGTCCTTGCGCGCCGACCTGGACCGCTGGGAGCTGGAGCGCCTGCTCAATGGCCCCTACGACAAGGAGGGCGCCGTGATCTCGATCAACGCCGGCGCCGGCGGCACCGATGCCCAGGACTGGGCGCTGATGCTGATGCGGATGTACACCCGCTGGGCCGAGGACCACGGCATGAAGGTGACCGTGGACGAGCTCTCGGAAGGGGAGGAGGCGGGCATCAAGAGCTGCACGATCGAGATCGATGGCCGCTACGCCTACGGCTACCTGCGCAACGAGAAGGGCACCCACCGGCTGGTGCGGATCTCGCCCTTCAATGCCAACGACAAGCGCCAGACCAGCTTCGCCGGGGTGGAGGTGATGCCCAAGCTCGAGGAGGAGGTGAAGCTCGACATCCCCGAGAAGGACCTGGAGGTCACCACCTCCCGTTCCGGGGGCGCCGGCGGCCAGAACGTCAACAAGGTGGAGACGGCCGTGCGGATCCTGCACATCCCCACGGGCCTGGCGGTGCGCTGCACCCAGGAGCGCTCCCAGCTGCAGAACAAGGAGAAGGCGATGGCCCTGCTGATGGCCAAGCTGCTGGTGATCGCCCAGGAGCAGCGGGCGGCCGAGATCGCCGACATCCGCGGCGACATGGTGGAGGCGGCCTGGGGCAACCAGATCCGCAACTACGTGTTCCACCCCTACCAGATGGTGAAGGACCTGCGCACCGGCGAGGAAACCACCGATGTGCAGGGGGTGATGAACGGGGATCTGGACCCCTTCATCCAGAGTCTGTTGCGCCAGGGTGTGGAGATCGCCGCCGAAGCCGCATGAGCGACACCCCCTCCCCCCAAGCCCCACCCCCCAGCTTCGTGAAGCTGGCGATGCGCAACATGGTGCGCAAGGGACGGCAGAGCCTGCTGCACTTCGGCCTCACGGCCGTGGGCTTCAGCGCCGTGCTGCTGCTGCTGGCCTGGTTCGGCCGGCCCAGCCTGCCCCAGTGACGGCCCCGGCCGACGGCGGCGCCGCGCTGGACCTGGCCTTCGGTGTCGATCCCGAGCTGGCCGCCGCGCTGCGGCGGCAGGCCGGGACCCTGGCCGATCCGCTGGAGGGCGAAGCGCGCTGGGCCGGACTGATCGGCAGCTGGCTGGCCGATCTGGCGGCGGAGCTGCCGACCGAGCTGCGGGCCGATGCCTACAGCCTGGGGCTCAACCTCTGCGGGGACGCCGAGATCGCCGCGCTCAACGCCCAGTGGCGCCACCGGGAGGGGCCCACCGACGTGCTGGCCTTCGCCGCCCGGGACGCGGGACTGGAGGCCGCACCACCGATGCCCCTGCCGGAGGGCCCACAGGAGGGAATCGGGGGCGGCGAGCCCCTCGAGCTGGGCGACATCGTGATCTCACTGGAGACGGCGGCCCGCCAGGCGGTCGCGGCGGGCTCCAGCCTGCAACGGGAGCTGGGCTGGCTGGCCAGCCACGGCCTGCTGCACCTGCTGGGCTGGGACCATCCGGACGAGGCCAGCCTCGAGGCCATGCTCGCGCGCCAGGACAGGCTGCTGGCCGTCCCCGATGGTGCGCCCTGAGTCAGGTCAAGCCGGAAAACGGCGGTAAGGTTCAGCCGGTGACCATCGGGGCTCCCCGGTCCCGGGCGCGACGCGATGACGAATCTGGTACCACTGGAACCCGTGGCGATGGCGGGCCGACCGCGTCGAGGCCGCTCCCACCGCAGCGGTGCCTGGCAGGTGGCGGGCGATCTTCCGCTGAGCTTCCGCTATGCGGCCCAGGGGCTGGCCTACGGCTTCCTGAGCCAGCGCAACTTCCGCATCCATGTGATCACCGGGGCCATGGTGTTTGGCCTGGGCCTGTGGCTGCGGCTGAGCACCGACCGGCTCGCCCTGCTCGTGCTCACCGTGGCGGCGGTGCTGGTGCTGGAACTGCTGAACACGGCGATCGAGTCCGTGGTCGACCTGGCGATCGGCCGCCGCTTCCATCCCCTGGCCCGCATCGCCAAGGACTGTGCCGCCGCGGCGGTGCTGGTGGCGGCCATCGCCTCGATGCTGATCGCCCTGCTGCTACTAGCCCCGCCGCTGATGGCGCGGCTGGCCCACTGACGCAGCCGGGCCGCGGACGCAGCCGGCACCGGCGGGGCTTTGAATGAAGATCGGGGCGCAGCCCCATGGGCCCCGCCGATCCAGGGATGCTTCTCGTTCTCGACAACTACGACAGCTTCACCTTCAATCTGGTGCAGTACCTCGGTGAACTGGCGGCCGAGCATCCGATCGCGTCGGACGTGCGGGTGGAGCGCAACGATGCCCTCAGCGTGGGGCAGATCCGGGAGCTGGCGCCGGCGGCGATCCTGATCTCCCCCGGGCCCGGTGATCCCGACCAGGCCGGTGTCTGCCTGGAGGTGCTGCGCGAGCTGGGGCCCACGGTGCCGATCCTGGGGGTATGCCTGGGGCACCAGTGCATGGCCCAGGTGTTCGGCGGCCGGGTGGTGCGGGCGGCCGAACTGATGCACGGCAAGACCTCACCGGTGCTGCACGGCGGCACGGGGGTGTTCGAGGGGCTGCCCAGCCCGCTCACCGCCACCCGTTACCACAGCCTGATCGCCGAGCGCGCCAGCCTGCCCCACTGCCTGGAGATCACCGCCTGGCTGGAGGACGGCACGATCATGGGTCTGCGCCACCGCGAGCACCCGCTGATCGAGGGCGTGCAGTTCCATCCGGAGAGCGTGCTCACCCAGGGGGGCCACCAGCTGCTGGCCAACTTCCTGCGCCGGGCCGCCGCAGTGAACGCCGCAGAGGGCGCCGGTGCACCCACCGGCGCCGGCGCCTGATCCGGCCCGGCCAACGCTGCTAGGTTCGCGCGAATCCCCACCGAGCCCGCACGCTCCCCGGCATGGTCTCCCACTCTCCGCAACCGGCCCGGGCCCAGAGGGTGTTCCAGGCGTCGCTCGGCGCCCTTGCCGGCAGCGCGCTGGTCGGCAGTCTGAGCCTGGCCCTGCCCGGCGCCGGCCTGGCGGGCGGAGGCGTGTCGATCACCAGCTACGGCCACAGCGCCCTGCTGATCCAGGGTGGCGGCGCCACGGTTCTGGTGAACCCGTTCAAGGCGGTGGGCTGCGCCGCCGGCCTGGCGGAGCCGCGGGTGAGCGCCAACGTGATCCTGGCCAGCAGCCGTCTGGCCGATGAGGGGGCACCGGTGGCCTCGGGCCGGATGCTGGTGACGCCCGGGTCGTACCGGGTGGCGGGCCTGAAGTTCGACGGGGTGGCGATCCCGCACGATCGGATCGGCGGCCGCCGCTTCGGCCAGGCCACCCTCTGGCGCTGGAGGCAGGGCGGCCTGGAGATCGCCCACCTGGGCGGCACGGCCTCGGCGCTGCGCCCCGAGGACCGGGTGCTGATCGGCCGCCCCGACGTGCTGATCATCGGCGTGGGCGGTGGCGCCAAGGTGTACGACGGGGCCGAGGCGGCGGCGGTGGTGCGCGAGCTGCAGCCCCGCCGCGTCATCCCGGTGCAGTACGTGAGCGGGCGCACGCCGGCCAACTGCGATCAGGGCGGCGTGGAGCCGTTCCTGCAGGCGATGGCCGGCACACCGGTGCAGCGGGTGGGCCGCACAGTGAGCTTCCCGGCCCCGCTCAGCGATGTCACCCAGATCAAGGTGCTGCGCTGAGGGTATGACACCCAGGAAAACGCTCCACCTCGTGATGGCAGAAAAGGCGAAACCAGCTGCGGATCACGCGAGAGCTTCTCGCGATCCGCCGCTTCAAGTCCCTTCCCCTCTTGCTGCTTGATCAAGCGACGTACGACCAGCCAAACAGGGATCACGGGGTCGTTTTCGATGATGGTTTGTCGCCCGCTCCACTCTTCCTGAAATCCTGACCAAGAGCGTCAGCATTCTGTACAGCAGAATTGCAAAATGTCTGACGCCAGGGACTGGGGCCGGAGAGAAACAATCCTCTTCGACATGCCACGGGGAGAAATCATGAATCTCGAGACCCGCATGTCAAGGCCTTGACAAGACGTTTTTGTCTTCAGAAACCCACTAAGCGCTCATCCCTGAAAGGGGATCGGACAGCGCCGAGACCTTCACACAAACACCCCAGGACATCGGAGGACACGACATGCGCAGAAATCCATCACCTCAATAGACGCACGACCCAGGCCCACCCAGCCAGCACCAACCTGAGTGATCCGACCAAGAGCACCTGCAGCACGAGGTAAGCGATGTCGAAATCTTCCCTTGCAGCAACGCATCAACTTCTCCACGACCTGAGTTCCGCTCTACGTGTCTATTGCAGACGCGTGCTTGCAGACATCCCAGCACCGTGGCCATGGATGCTGGCAGGAGGCATTCTTTGGGGACTTGGATTTCTCATTATCTACGTCGAGCAGGAAACCCCCACCTGGTTCTGGGACTACGCCAATTATCACGAGAAATTCAAAGAGATTTTGGAACAGGCAGGACGTGGCCTGATCCCCTTTCTGAGCTTCCTGATCGACAACGTACAGCATAGTCAGCACAACATCACATCCATACTCCCTCTCCTGCCAGCGAGGCTTTTATTCGGGAGCGGCAGAGTCGCCTACGAAGCAGCCCTCTTTTTGTGCTATCTAGTGCCTGCAGCACTGATCAGCGCGGCCCTGGCCAAACAGGCCTGGCAGTCCAGCTGGGGCAAGACCCCTCACCTGGTCATCGTCCTCTATGCACTGATCTTCATCCCCTATTGGGCACCCACACTGCGCGGGCATCCGGACATCGTCTGCGTCATTCCTCTTGGAATTGCAACTTGGCTGATTCTGGACACCCACTATCTACTGAAGAGCAGCCTTCGACAGGCCATCGGCATTGGGCTGTTGCTCTGGATATCTTTCCTGCTGCGCCGTCATCTGATCTTCACCGTTACAGCCGTCTTTGCCACAACCATCATGTTTGGCCTGGCCAGCGCGCTCTCCAGATCAGACCGCATTGGCCGTCAGCAATGCCTGATCAAGCTACTGAAGCAGGCCTTCGCGGTGAGCACAGCCGCCCTTGTGCCCGCCATGATCTTTCAACATGAATACATAAGGGAGATTCTCCAACCCTCCTACGCGGCGTCTTTTGGTGCCTACCGGCAGGGACTTTTCTCTCAGATCTCAGATGCCTATGCCCTAACCGGCCCCGTCTTGGCTGCATGCACAGTGGCAGGCGGAGCCTACGCAATCTCGAGGCGGTTGCCAGGCATTCTGTTTCTGCTTGTCGTACCCCTGCTTTCCTTTCTTGGATTCCAACTCGCGCAAGCCCCAAGCGACCATCACCTTCTCCCTCTTTCTCTTTTTCTTTTTCCTGCTTCTTGCCTTCCCTTTCTCCTGATATCCGCAAGCCGACTGGCATTGGCCAGGAGAGTGGGGTTAGCCCTATGGCTGTCCCTGCAGGGATTCATCTTCCTGCATACCTTCCCCTTGCATGGGATGGCTCTGACCTCAACCCCTGGCCTACTCAGTCACCTGACACCCACACGCCGCTATCCTCCGATGAGGCTGGCGAGCTTCACCGAGGTCAAGCGACTAGCCAATGATCTCAAACAGATCGAAAGGAATGGAGACAGCGGAACCGGCTTTGCCATCCTGGCATCTTCTGATCAGCTAAATTCACACATCCTACGCGCATTGAGTCGACGAAGGATTGATCAACTCCTCGTGGGAGTCAGCGAAGTCGACCTCCGCGATGCCTTCCAACTCAAGCTCCTCAATGCCACCTACATCGTGGCATGCATCGACCCCGCCATCCACTTAGGAGAGGAGAATCAAAGAGTGGTCACCGTTCCCTCCCGTGCACTCACCACTCCAGGAAATCCCTTGAATGAGGCCTATGAACGCCTTCCCGATCATGAGTACCGGCTTGCGGATGGAAGGACAGCCTTCATCTATCGGCGCATCAAGCCAAAGTCTGCCGATGAGATTACATGGCTACATCGTCAATTGAGGCAATTCTATCCCAACTGGCAACTCAACGAAACCCATATTGGCATGCCAAGGGGGGGATTCTGATGTTTCGCGGGCGCTTATCAGGGGCCACCCATCCACTTCAGGCATCAACCTCCACTCAGCATAGGCCCGAACAATCAGGCGCGACCTTCAGCAAGATGTTGCAAGCGAAGATATCGGATCTGGATAGTTCGCCTTTGCTGAAAATGAAGCCCGAACCCTCATTCATTGAGCCAGTACCAGACCAATCAACCCAGAGCGATCAACCGAAGGCCTAGACACCGTCTCATTCTTCAGCCAGTCATCGAACCGGTGCTCTCCTCGATTGCCCAGCAATCAGGAGGCCCTCTCCAGTGACGGCAGAGTGCAAAATCGTGTCATCTTCCTACGGGGGCGCCTATCGCCTCAATGGCTGCATAACTCCGCCAGAAGCGCTCCATCTGATCACCGGTGCCGAGGCTCACCCGCAGCGAGCCGTCGATCAGGGGCTTGCCGGCCATCGAGCGAACCAGGATGCCGGCCTCCCGCAGCTCTCGCTCAACCTCGGCCGTAGGCCGAAGGGGCCAGATCAGCAGGTAGTTGCCGCCGGCGGCGTGGTGGCGCACGCCTGCGCCGCGCAGCTGCTCGAGCAGCCAGTCGCGGGCCCGGCGCACCTCGGCCACGTAGGCGTCCACGTAGGCCTGATCGGCCAGGGCGGCATGGGCGGCCGTCACCGCGAAGCTGTTGATGTCGTAGGGACCGGTGACGCGGCTCACCCGGTCGACCAGGGCCGGCGCGCCGATGGCGAAGCCGATGCGCAGCCCGGCGAGGCCGGCCGTCTTGGCGAGCGAGCGGAGCACCAGCAGGTTGGGGAACGCCGCGAAGGGATCACCGCCCGCGGCGGCAGCGTCCACCAGAAGCGGCGGAAGCACGCTGTCGCCGGTGAAGGCCTCGTAGAGCTCATCCACCACCACCAGGGTGCGGGGGGCCAGGGTCGCCAGCTCCAGGATCCGCTCGGGCTCCAGGCGGGTGCCGGTGGGGTTGTTGGGGTTGCAGAGCAGCAGGATCCGGGGCGGTTCGCTGGCGGCCAGGGCGGCGCGGATCGCCTCCAGCGGGAAGGCGAAGCCGGGCAGGAGGTAGGGGATCGCCTCGATCGCCATCCCCTGCATGCGGGCGCAGGGGGTGTAGTAGCCGAAGGTGGGGCTGGTGGTGAGCAGCCGATCGCCCGGCGCGCCGTAGGCGTGGAACACGGCATGGAGGGCGGCATCCACGCCGTTGAACAGACCGATGTGGGCCGGAGCGAGGGCGGCGCCGGATCCGGGGAGGGCGCCGGCTTCCGCCAGCAGCGAGGCCACCACCGCCTCGCGCAGACCGTCGTACTCGGGATAGATGGCGTAGTGATCGGCCGGGATGGCCCGGATCGCTTCCACCACCCTGGGGCTGGGGCCCACGGTGTTCTCGTTGAAGTCGAGCCGCAGCAGGCCGCGGCGCCCCTCCAGCGGGGCGCTGTAGGCGGTGAGCGTCTCCACCTCGGGGCGGGCGGGGGGCACGCCACCGGCCGCAGCGGGGTTCGGCTGCTCCATCACATCCGCTCCAGGGTGGGGATGCCCAGCAGATCGAGCCCGAGCCGCAGCGTGTCGGCGGTGAGCCGGCAGAGGGCCAGGCGGGAGCTGCGGGCGGGCTCCTCGGCCCGGAGCACCGGCACCTGGTCGTAGAAGCGGTTGAAGGTCTGGCTGAGTTCGAACAGGTAGGTGCAGAGGCGGTTGGGCAACAGCTCCTCCTCCACCTCGGCGATCACGGCATCGAGCTGGAGCAGCTGGCGGGCCAGGGCCCATTCCTGGGGTTCGCTGAACACGAGCGGATCGGGAAAGGCCGACGACGCCGCGTCGGCGCGGCTGGCCTCGCCCAGATCACCGCCACGGCGGGCGATGCCGGCGATGCGCACCACGGCGTAAAGCAGGTAAGGCGCCGTGTTGCCCTGCAGCGCCAGCATCCGGTCGAAGCTGAACTGGTAGTTGGTGTTGCGGTTCTGGCTGAGGTCGGCGTATTTCACCGCCGCCAGACCCACCGTGGTGGCCACCGCGCGGATGAACGCCTCCGCTTCGCTGCGTCCCTCCTCCGCCAGCCGGCGGCGCAGATCGGCCTCGGCCCGCTCCACCGCCTCATCGAGCAGATCCTTGAGCCGCACCGTGTCGCCGGAGCGGGTCTTGAGCTTCTTGCCGTCCTCCCCCTGCACCAGGCCGAAGGGCACGTGCTCCAGCCGCGCCCCCGCCGGGATCCAGCCGGCGCGGCGTGCCACCTGGAACACGCCGGCAAAGTGGCTGGCCTGGCCGGCGTCGGTCACGTAGATCACCCGGCGGGCGCCATCGCGATCGGGGGCGGAGCCGAAGCGGTAGCGGATCGCCGCCAGGTCGGTGGTGGCGTAGTTGAAGCCGCCGTCGCTCTTCTGCACGATCACCGGCAGGGGCTGTCCGTCCTTGCCGCTCACCCCCTCAAGGAACACGCAGCGGGCGCCATCGTCGATCACCAGCAGACCAGAGGCCTCCAGGTCCGCCACGACTCCCTCCAGGAAGGGGTTGTAGAACGACTCGCCGCGCTCCGTGAGGCGAATGTCGAGCCGGTCGTAGATCTTCTGGAATTCGCGGCGGCTCTGGTCGCACAGCAGCTGCCAGGCCCGGCGGCTCACCGGATCGCCGCCCTGCAGCTTCACCACCTCCTCACGGGAGGTGCTCTGGAAGGCCTCGTCGCTGTCGAAGCGGGCCTTGGCCTGGCGGTAGAAGGCCACCAGATCGCCCAGGTCCACCGCATCGGCGGTGGTGAGGGCCTCGGGCGCCACCTGCTTGAGGTGGGTGATCAGCATGCCGAACTGGGTGCCCCAGTCGCCCACGTGGTTGAGGCGCAGCACCGGATGGCCGCGGAACTCCAGCACCCGCGCCAGGGCGTCGCCGATGATCGTGGAGCGCAGATGCCCCACGTGCATCTCCTTGGCGATGTTGGGGCTGGAAAAATCGACGATCACCGGGTCGTGATCGCCGGCTTCGGGCACCCCCAGCCGCGGATCCCCCAGCCGCTCCCGCAGCTCGGCCGCCAGCCGCTCGGGCCGCAGGGTGAGGTTGATGAAGCCGGGGCCGGCGATCTGCGGCGGCTCGCAGAGGGCGGCGAAGGCCGGATCGGCCGCCAGCTGCTCCACGATCGCCGCCGCGATGGCGCGGGGTGCCTGCTTGAGGGGCCTGGCCAGCGGCAGGGCGCCATTGGCCTGGAAATCACCGAATTCCGGCTTGCTGGCCGGCGCCAGCTGCGGGTCGAGCGGGGTGCCCGCCTGCCGGGCCTCGGCGGCCGCTTCGGGGAAGGCCCGCTCCATCGCGCCGGTGACGCAGGTGTTGAGCGCTTCGAAGATGCGGAGCATGGGCAGTGCGGGCGGTCGCAGCGGCGCGGTCATGGACTCCGATCATCCCTCTCCAGCCGCGCCTGGGCGCTGGGGCCTGGCGGTGCGGCCGCTCAGCCCGCCAGCTCCAGCTCACGCTCCAGCCCGGCCAGCACCACCTCGGCGCCGATCTTGATGCGGTAGCGACAGGCCTGGGTCTCGCTGGCATCGAAGCTGCCGTGCTCCCAGTACTTGTTGCTGCCGGCACCGCCGCCGCAGAGGCCGAAGTAGCCGCACTCTCGGCGGCAGCGCTCCACGCCGGAACGGATGTGCGCCAGCACCCGCTGGAACTTGGCCGTGCCCACCACCGACTCCAGGCTGTCGCTGCGCACGTTGCCGAACACGAAGTCGCCGTAGTCGGGGGTCGCCACCGCCAGCAGTTCCGGATCGAAGGTGGAGAAGTTGCCGCGGGCATCCACGTTCACGATCGCGAACGGGTGGTTCATGTCGGTGCGCGAGAGGCGCCGATCGCCGCAGGCCAGGCTGGCGATCTCGTCGAACTCCCGCAGCCGCAGCACCCCCGGCCGCTGGCGCAGCCGCTCCCAGAACCGCTCCAGGAAGGCGCGGTAACGCTCCTCGGCATCGGGGCGGGAGAGGGAGGAGCGGCGGTTCTCGCCCTCGGTCTCCTCCATGTTGAAGGCCAGGTTGTCGACCCCGTGCTCGACGAAGAAATCGAACAGCTCATCGTCCCGATCGAGGGCATCGGCGGTGAGCACCGCGATCACCTGGAAGGGGATGCCGCGGCGCCGCAGCCACTCCATCCCCCGCAGGCCGGCCGCATGGCTGGGCAGGCCGGTGCGGGTGCGGCGGTGGGCGTCATGCAGCGCGGCTGGCCCGTCCAGGCTCACCCCCACGTGGATGCCGTTGCGCTCGAAGCAGTCGCACCAGGCGGCATCGATCACCATGGCGTTGGTCTGCAGCGACTGGTGGATCGCCAGCGGTGGACCGGCGTGCCGCTCCAGGGCGCGGCGGATCAGGGCGGTGGCCTCGTCGTAGAAGGCGATCGGCATGGTGAGCGGCTCGCCGGCATGCCAGAGCAGGGTGAAGTCGCCATCCACGTAGGGGCTCTCCAGCACCCGCGCCAGGATCAGCTCCAGCAGCTCCAGCGGCAGCCGGCTGCGGTCGTCGCGGCTGGGCAGGTAGCAGTAGTCGCAGTCGAGGTTGCAGTAGGGGGTGGGCTGCACCACCAGCAGCCGCAGCGGGCCGAACTCCCTTGCAACCGGGCCGGAGGCGGGGGGATGGGGCACGGAGGTCAGGGTCTCACCAGAAGTTGCTCCAGCCGCCGCCGTTGCGGAACCCGCCGTTCCAGAAGCCGCTGTTGCGCCCATTGGGCCAGCCGCCGCCATTGCGGAAGCCACCGTTCCAGAAGCCGCCGTTGCGCCAGCCACCGTTACGCCAACCCACTCTCGGGCCGTTCACGAAAACGGAGGCCAGGACGTCGTCGGAGGGCTGCTGTGCGGCGGGACCCTCTCGCTCGCGCACGGCATCGGCGATGCGGTGCAGGCGGGCTTCCACGCTGAGGGGATCACCATCGAGCCCCTCAGCGCCGTCCGGGGTCGCGGCGGCGCCAGCGAGGGCCGCCGCAGCCGGTGCCACGGGGGAGGCCGCCAGGATCAGCAGGAAACCCAGCAGCCGGGAACGGAGGAGGAAAGCCATCGGGGGAAGGACCTGAAGAACGGCGGACGGGGACAGAACGGCGATGCGGCAGAAACGGCTCAGCGGGATCAGGGAGCCGGCTGCGGGGAGGCGGCTGCCGGTTCCAGAGGCCGGATGGCCTCGTGGTTCAGCAGGATCGACTCGAAGAAGATCCGGATGCGCTCGCTGGGCACCCCCAGCACGCCCTTGGGTCCCACCCAGCGCTCGATGCTGGCCACGGCTTCGGGCTGCCCGTCCAGATAGTTCTGCAACAGCCGGGCGATGGCCAGATTGGCCAGATCGCGGAAGGCGGAGTCGTTCTGGGGCACGATGCAGCCCACGGCGTAGCGCTCGAAGGGGAGCTCAGGGGTCACCACCAGGCCCTTGGCCCCGCGCCGGTGGGCCTGCCCAGTGAGCAGGTTGGTGTCGCCCATCACCCCATCCAGCCGGCCGGCCTGGAGGGCCGCCACGGCTTCGCCCAGATTGGCGAAGGGCACGGACTTGGCCTGGGGCTGCAGGCCTTGAAGCACCAACGCCCCCAGCGAGTTGCTCACCACACCGATCCGGCGGCCACGGAGGGAATCCGGTGATCCGTCGAGACGGCCGGTGGGAGCCAGCAACCGGATGCCCGAAAGCCCGATCGGCAGGGTGTAGTCGACATCCATGTCGCGAGCCCAGGAGAAGGGAACGCCGCAGGCAAGGGCCAGTTCGCCCTTGGCCACCCGCCCCACCAGCTCGGCAGGGTCGGCCACGGACTCGAAACGCAACGCCACCGGGCGGCCCAGGGCCGTGGCCAGGTCGGCCTGGATGCGCCTGGCCACCTCCAGGCCATAACCGGCGGGCTGGCCGCTGCCGTCGCGGAAGCTCAGCGGCGGCAGATCCAGATCGCCGCCCACCACGAGGGTGCCGCTGGTGGCCACCTGTTGCAGGACGTTCTCGGCCCGGGCCGGCGGCGCCGGCAGGAGCGCAGCGAGCAGGGCCAGCACGGCCGGCGCCAGCCAGCGGCTTCGGGCCGGAAAGCGGCGAGGCGACATCGCAGATGACAACGGACTCCCTCGGCCACTCTGGCCGCAGCGAGGGTTCCTGGCCACGCCTCGGCGCTCAAACGGTGGTGGTGGCCTCGAAGCGCATGCTCAGATCGAGCCAGGGGGCACGGGTCACCGGCGCACTGGTGGAGATCAGATCGATGCCGGTGGCGGCGTAGTCGCCCAGCCGCCCGGGGGGGATGCCCGAAGCCTCCAGCACCACCCGCCCGCTGGGTCCCGCGGCGGCCAGGGCCCGCAGCCGGGGCACCAGCTCCAGCAGCTGGGCGGGGGTGAACTCGTCGAGCAGCACGCCATCGGCGCCGGCTCGCACGGCCGCCTCGGCCTCCGCCGGCGTTTCGGCCTCCACGATCACCCGCGCCGGCCAGGGGGCCGCGGCCCGCACCGCCGCCACCGCCGGGCCCACACCACCCGCCCAGGCCAGGTGGTTCTCCTTGAGCATGGCGGCATCATCGAGGCCCAGGCGGTGGTTGAGGCCGCCGCCGCAGCGCACGGCGTACTTCTCCAGCACCCGCAGCCCCGGCGTGGTCTTGCGCGTGTCGGCCAGCCGCACGCCGCTGCCCTCCAGTTGACGCACCAGCGCGGCCGTGGCGGTGGCGATCCCCGACAGCCGCATGGCCAGGTTGAGGGCGGTGCGCTCGCCGGCCACCAGGGCCGCGGCCGGCCCCTCCAGCTCGAGCAGACGCTGACCCGCCGCCACCGGCTCCCCGTCGGCCACCAGCAGGCGGCCGCTCACGGCGGGATCGAGCAGGCCGAAGAGGCGGGCCACCAGCGGCCCCCCGCAGAACACCCCCGCCGCCTTGGCGATCCAGTGGGCCCGCCCGCTGCGCCCCAGCAGCGCCGGTGCGGTGAGATCGCCGCGGCCGATGTCCTCGGCCAGCCAGGCCCGGAGCTGCGGCTCCAGCTCGGGCAGCAGGGAGAGCAGGGGAGGGCCCGGCGGCAGGGGACCGCTCGGGTGGGAGCCGGGCGGATCGGCGGCGGCAGCGCAAACCATCGACCCCTTCCCCGGCGAGGGCCCCTCTCTACCGCAGGTCGCCACCGTTCTCACCCCTCTGCCTGGCTCACTTGCCGATGCAGAAGCGGGCGAAGACCCGATCGAGCACCGCCTCGCTCACCTCCTCGCCGGTGATCTCCCCGAGGCTGCGCACCGCCTGGCGCAGGTCGATCGTCCAGAAATCCCAGGGGAGGCCCTGGCGCGCCGCCTCCAGGCTGCCCCGCAGGCCCGCCGCCGCCGCCGCCGCCAGCTCACGCTGGCGGCGGTTGAGCGCCAGCTCCAGGCCGGGCTCGAGCGTGGCGCCGCAGCGGGCCAGCAGCAGGCGGGCCAGATCCTCCAGGCCGGCGCCGGTGCGGGCGCTGATGCGCACGTCCACCGGCGGGGTGCCGCCGGCCGTCGCCACCGGCCCGGGCGGCAGATCCGCCAGATCCGCCTTGTTGCCCACCACCAGCAGCGGTACGCCCTCGGGCACCAGGGCCCGCAGCTCCCCGTCCTGCGTCGTGAGGCCGGCCGCCAGGTCCACCAGCAGCAGCACGGCATCGGCGGCGGCGAGGGCCTGGCGGCTGCGCTCGATCCCCAGCCGCTCCACCGGATCGTCGGTGGCGCGGATGCCGGCGGTGTCGAGCAGGGTGAGCGGCACCCCCTGGAGCACCAGATCGCTCTCCACCAGATCGCGGGTGGTGCCGGGCAGGTCGGTCACGATCGCCCGCTCGCTGCGGCTGAGGGCATTGAGCAGGCTCGACTTGCCCACGTTCGGGCGGCCCACGATCGCTACCTGGAGCCCCTCCCGCAGCAGCCGACCCTGATCGGCCTCCAGCACCAGCCGCTCCAGTTCATCCCGCACCTGCTCCAGTGCCGCCACCACGGCAGCGCCATCGAGGGGCGGCAGGTCGTCCTCGAAGTCAACGCGGGCCTCGAGTTCCGCCAGCTGATCCAGAAGCCCCTCGCGCAGGCCGCCGATCCGCCGCTGCAGCCCGCCGTCGAGGCCGGCCATCGCCAGCCGGGCGGCGCGGCGGCTGCGGGCGGCGATCAGCTCGCCCACGGCCTCGGCGCGGGTGAGATCGAGGCGGCCGTTGAGGACGGCCCGCTGGCTGAACTCGCCCGGCCCGGCCCGGCGGGCCCCGGCGGCCAGCACCAGTTCCAGCACCCGCTGCACGGCGATCAGCCCGCCATGGCAGTGGAACTCCACCACGTCCTCGCGGGTGAAGCTGCGGGGGGCCCGCATCGGCAGCAGCAGCACCTCGTCGACCCGTTCGCCATCGGTGGGGTCGACGACATGCCCGTAGAGCACCCGGTGGCTCTCCCACGCCTGCTGGCCGGCCGGAACGAACAGGGCGCGGCCGATCGCCTCGGCTGCCGGGCCCGATACCCGCACGATGGCGACACTGCCCTGGGCGGGTGCCACGGCGGTGGCGATGGCGGCGATGGTGTCGTCAGGCAGCAAGAGGCCGGGGAGCGATGCTCCCCACCAGTGTCAGCCCCGGCTGAAACCGGGGCAGAGCATCAGGTCGATGTGGCCGCCGCTGGGCTGGCGCCACTCGCGGAACTCGTCGGCCAGGGCCTTGTGCTCACGCCGCTTCTGGTGGGCATCGAGGGTCTGGAGGCGCTGATGGACCAGATCCAGGGTGTCGTCGATGAGCTGGGCGGCCTGTTCGGAGGTCATGGCGGTGCATTCAGACTGGAGTTCGGTAACCGAATTCAGACAGACGCCAGCGGTGGAGGCTGTAGCACCGAACACCCGGATCCGGCGCCATGGCTGGTTCCGCACGTGGCCAGCCAGCGGTGCAGCGGTGCCCAATCGTCGTGCTGGTCGATGCTCTCCCAGATCCGCTCGATCTCGGCCCTCACCGGCGTGACCGCCAGGTTCCAGCGCCGCAGCACCGCCCCGATCCGCCCCTGGGCTTCCGGCGGCAGGGCGCGTCCCATCGCCCACCAGGCGTCGCGCCACGCGTGCCAGAGCTGCCGCGGGGGATCCGGAGCGCCTTCCACGAAGGGCGCGAGGGCATCCGGCTCCTCCGGCAGCCCGACGGTGGCGATCCGCTCGGCCAGCGCGGCGAAGAAGCGGCCGTAAGCCACGGGCCAGCCCGCCAGGAGCTGCAGGGTGAGCGGCACGGGATCCACCAGCTCGCAACCCTCCAGCAGCATGCCGGCCGGCCCGTCGAAGCCCAGGCGCCGCAGCAGCCGGGAGCGGTAGTGGGCGTCGTAGGCGGGGGCGAAGCGCTCCAGCCGCGCCTCCAGCTCGGCGCGGGGCAGCAGCAGCGCCAGGGGTTCCTGCAGCAGCCGCAGGTTGTGGTGGCAGATCAGCGGCTGGCGGCCGTAGGCGTAGAGGCCGCTGTGGTCGAAGTAGGCGGCGGTGAAGCCCGGATCCCAGGTTTCGAGGAAGGCGAAGGGGCCGTAGTCGAAGCTCTCGCCCGCCAGCGACATGTTGTCGGTGTTGAGCACGCCGTGGGTGAAGCCCGCCGCCATCCACTCGGCCGCGAGCCGCGCCACCCGCTCCACCAGCTCGGCGTAGAAGGCCAGCAGCTGGGGCTCCGGGCCGGCGGGGCCGGCGGCCGGATGGGCTACCGCGATCGCGGGGTAGTACACCGCCACCACGTGCCGCAGCAACCGGTCCAGCGCCTGCGGCTGGCGGAGGTGGAGCAGCCGTTCGCAGCTGCCGAAGCGCAGGTGGGTGCGGGCCAGGCGCACCATCACCGAACTGCGCGTGGGGGAGGGTTCGTCCGCCCGGTAGAGCTGCTCTCCCGTTTCCACCAGGGTGAGGGTGCGGCTCGTGGTGACGCCGAGGCGGTGCAGCGCTTCGCTGGCGATGATCTCGCGCACGCCGCCCTTGAGGGTCAGGCGCCCGTCGCCGCCGCGGCTCCAGGGGGTGGTGCCGGAACCCTTGGTGCCCAGATCCTGCAGATCCCCGCGAACGTCGCGCAGCTGGCCGTAGAGGAAGCCGCGGCCGTCGCCGAGGAAGGGGTTGTAGGTGCCGAACTGATAGCCGTGGTAGCGCAGGGCCAGCAGGGGGGTGCGGGCCTCGAAGCGCCCGTAGGCGGCCTCCAGATCGGCGTCGCCCACGGCGGCGGGATCGATCCCCAGCTGGCGCAGCAGGTCGTCGTTGCGGAAGCGCAGGGTGGTGCGGGGGAAGGCGTCCGCCTCGACCACATCCCAGTAGTCGGGGCCGAGGCCCTCGATCGAGGGCTCGAACGGCAGCCCCAGGAGCGGATTGGGCAGCGGCTCGGGCACCTGGCTCGTGCGGCGGTGGCGCCACCCTAGAAACCGCTTCCCGCGGCGGTACCCGTGGCAGCATCGTGGCCTCCGGGGCGGCACGGTGAAGGACAGGCAGAGCCTGCCGGGGCTGATCCCATCCGGCCGGCGCGGCTGGGTCGTGCGGCTGCTGATCGTCCTCTGGGGCCTCACCGTGGTGGGGCTGCTGCTGCGCAACCTCACGGCCTCCACCCGGGTCGGCGGCTACGACATCGACATCGACACCTACCTCTATCTGGGGCAGCGCCTGCTCGGCGGCCACCCGATGTACGTCGACGGCTTCAACGCCAAATGGCCGATCGTCTCGATCCTCTACGCCCCCTCCGCCTGGCTGGGATCGATCCGCGCCCACCGGATCGTGGTGCTGCTGGTGAACGGGCTGGGGGCCTGGCTGGTGGCCGTGGCAATCCGCGCCCTGGCGCGGGCGGAGCTGCTGCCCCTGCGGCGGGGCTCGCTGATTCCCCTGGGCTGCGCCGTGCTCTACCTGGTGATGAGCCAGAAGATGGTGGGCGGCCTATCCGGCCATCTCCACCAGTTCGCCAACGGTTTCCTGCTGCTGGCGGTGGCCCTGCTGGCACGCCATGCGGCGGCCCGTCAGGCCGGCGGGGGGCTGGGCCTGGCGTCGCTGGCGGCGGCCGGGGCGAGCGCCGCCCTGGCGGTGGCGGTGCGGCCCAACCTTCTCTATCCCGCCGCCCTGCTGGCCGCGGCGTTGCTGGGGATGGTGCAGCCGTGGCGTCGGCAGGGCCGGCGCGGCCGCTGGGCGATGGTGGGCGCCACGGCCGCCGGTGTGGTGGCGGTGCCGCTGGTTCTGTTCCTTCCCTATCTGGCCTTCCCCGATGGCCCGGCCAGGGCCTGGGCCGGGGCGGTGCTGCTGCCGCTGGAATGGGCCGCCCAGCGCCCCTCCGAATCGACCGGCGCCGGTGCGCTGATCCGCGACCTGGCCGGCAGCTCGATCGCCGGACTGGAGGTGTGGACGGTGGCGCTGGTGCCGCTGCTGGGGGTGCTGCGGCTCGGCTGCCGCAGCCTCGGCGGGAGCGCCCCGGGCCGCCGGCCGCTGCTGGTGCCGGCGCTCTGCCTGCTCTATCTGGCCGGGCTGGTGTGGTCGTTCCTGCGCACCCATTTCTGGGGGCACTACGAGCTGCTGCTGGCACCGCCGCTGGCCCTGCTGGTGGCCGCCGGTCTGGCGCCGCTCGAGGCGGATCCACGGCCGGGCCCGCGGCGGCTCGCGGCCGCCACCGCCCTGGTCCTGAGCCTGATCCTCTGCAACAACACCCTGCTGGTGGAGCTGGGCCAGCTGGCGGCCCCGCCGCGGGCGCCCGCCCCCGAGGCGATCCGGCTGGAGCAGGACCGGGCCCGCCTGCTGGCCCATCTGCGGGCGCTGCCCCCCCGGCAGCGAAGCTTCACCTCCCCCCAGGACTTCTCGTTCCACTGGCAGCTGGCGATGCCCTCCTCCACGGTGGGGGTGCATCCGAGCTGGAGCCTGGATCCCTACGGCATGCAGCGCTCCTGGGCCACCGACAGGCTCGGTCTGGCGATCACCGACGAGCAGGCCTGCGCCCAGCTCACCGACCGCCGGCATCGGCATGTGATCTGGAGACGCACGGAACGGGGCGGCCGCCACGGTGAGGCGTTCCTGCTCGCCTGTCTGGCCGGGGATCCGGAGGGATGGCAGGAGATCACCGAGGAGATCGGCCTGCGCACGGGCGAACTGCGGATGTTCCGCCGGCGGGGCTGACACCGAAAACACGGGAGGATGTGTCCCGGATCACCGGCGGGAGCAGGGTGGGGAGCGGGCGGCGCTGGCTGACGGGACTCTGGCTGCTGATCCTGGTTGGACTGGCGGTGCGCGTCTGGGGGGCCCCGACCATCGTCGGCAGCTACGACGCCGTCATCGACGACCTCCTGTATCTGGGTCAGCGCTGGCTGCGCGGGGGGTGGCTGTACATGGAGCACCAGCTCGGCGTCTGGCCGATCGTGCAACCGCTCTACGCCGTCGGCGGAGCGCTGGGCTCGATCCGGGTGCACCGGATCGTGGTGCTTCTGGCGAACCTGCTGAGCGGACTGCTGCTGGCCCGCACGATCCAGGGACTCTCCCGGCAAGGAACTCTGCCGCTGCGACCGGGTTCACTGGTGCCGGCGGCCAGCGGGGTGCTGCTGGTGGTCATGAGCCAGAAGCTGCCCGGCGGCCTCTCCGGCCATCCCCACCAGTTCGCCAACACCTTCCTGGTGCTGGCCCTGTTCACTCTGACGCGTGGGCGGCCCCTGCTGGCCGGGATGGCCCTGCTGGCGGCGATGGCCTGCATGCCGGCCCTGATCCACCCCCTCGCCCTGACGGCGGCCCTGCTGGTGGCCCTGCAGCGCCCGCCGCGGCGCACGCTCGCTCGCCTGGTCGGCGGGATGCTGCTGGCCCTGCTTCTGCTGTTCGTTCCCTATCTGGCCATGCCCGACGGAGCGGGGCGGGCCTGGGCCGGGGCAGTGGCGCTGCCTCTTGAGTGGAGCAGCCTGCGGTTGCCGCCGAACAGGGATCTGCTCGAGCTGGTCGGCGACCTGCTGCGAACCCGCCTGGCCGGTCTGCCGCTCTGGATCCTGAGCCTGGTGCCTCTGGTGGGAGTGGGGCAGATCGCCCGGTGCCGGTGGAGCTCCCCCGGGCCGAAGGGCGACCGGTTGCTGCTGGTGCCAGGCCTGGTCCTGGTGTGCCTCGCTGATCTGGCCATGACGTTCCAACGGAGCGCGTTCCACGACCAGGACACCGTGCTGCTGGCGGTGCCGCTGGCACTGCTCACGGCTGCCGGGATCGCAGCGTTGGAACGATCGACGCAACGCTGGTCTCGCTGGCTGGCGAGGTGCACCGCTGCGGTGCTGACCCTGATCCTTGTGAACAACATCGTGGTGAGCGAACTGACGCGGATCCAGCGCCCGACCGGAACGACGGCAACCACCGCGCCGATCACCGGCCTCGAGCGGGACCGCACCGCCGTGCGTGACTATCTGCGGCGGCTGCCACCCGGCGAGCGCGGCTTCACCGCGCCCCAGGACGTGGGCCTGCAGTGGCAGATGGGGCTGCCCGCCAGCACCGTGGGAATCGGCCCGGAGTGGAGCCTCAATCAGCAGAACCTCAGCCCCAGCCCAGCGACGCGCCGCCTGGGGCTGGCGATCCGTGAGACCGAGGCCTGCGCCCAGCTCACCGCCGCCACGAATCGCCATCTGGTCTGGCGCCGCACCGACCCCGAGGGCCGCAACACCAGGGAGTTCCTGCTCTCCTGTCTGAACCGGCAGCCCGGCGCCTGGGAGGAGATCAGCCAGGAGATCGGCCTGCACTCCGGCGAGATGGCGGTGTTCCGCCGCCGCAGCCGCGCCGCGGACGGCTCCTAGCCGATCCCGGTGCGGCAGAGATCGAGCACGTCGGCCATCGAGCGGATCTGATCCATGGTGGTGCGCAACTGGCTGGCGCTGCCCAGCTCCACCTTGAGGTCGATGCGGGCGGGCTTGCCGTAGGCGGTGCGCACCCGGGCATCGCTCACGTTGATGCGACTGTCGGAGAGGCGGGTGAGGATGTCCTTGAGCACGCCGACGCGATCGAGCACCTCGATGCGCAGCTGCACCGGAAAGCGACGGCGCTGCTGGTCGGCGGCGGGGTTCCAGCGCACGGGCAGCCGCCGTTCCACCGGAACCGCCGCCACGTTGGCGCAGTCCTGGCGGTGGATGGTGATGCCGTGGTTGCCGAGGGCCACGCTGCCCACGATCGCCTCGCCAGGCAACGGGCAGCAGCAGCCCCCCAGGCGGTACTCCAGACCCTCCAGCCCCAGGATCGGACTGCTGCCGTCGTGCTCCACCGGCAGGGCCGTGGGGGCTTGATCCGACACGCTTCGGGCCAGTTCCTCGTTGCTCAGCACCGGAACGGCGGCAGCGCTGGCCAGCCGGATCTCCTCGCGCAGCCGGTTGAGCGCCTGCTGCAGGGTGACCCCGCCGAAGCCGATCGCCGCCAGCAGATCCTCGGTGCCCACCAGATTGCAGCGGCGGGCCACCTTCGCCATCGCCTCGCTGTTGAGCAGGGCGTCGAAGCCGTCGCGGCCGAGCTCCCGCTCCAGCATGGCGGTGCCGCGCTGGATGTTCTCCTGGCGGTGGCTGCGCTTGTACCACTGGCGGATGCGGTTACGCGCCGTGGGGGTGGCGACGAAGTTGAGCCAGTCGAGGCTCGGGTGGGCCGCCTTGGCCGTGATGATCTGCACGAAGTCGCCGTTGCGAAGCGGCGTGGCCAGCGGACAGAGGCGGTCGTTGATGCGCACGCCCTGGCAATGGTTGCCCACCTCGGAGTGGATCCGGTAGGCGAAGTCCACCGCGGTGGAACCCTTGCGCAGCCCCACCACATCGCCGTGGGGCGTGAACACGAACACCTCCTCGTCGAAGAGGTCCTCCTTGATCGAGGCCAGGTAATCACTGCTGTCCTCCCCACCGCCGTCCTGCTGCCAGTCGACCAGCTGCCGCAGCCAGTTGAAGCGCTCGGACGCACCGCCAGCGGCGGGGGATCCACCCTCCTTGTACTTCCAGTGAGCGGCGATGCCGTATTCCGCCACCTGGTGCATCTCGGTGGTGCGGATCTGCACCTCGATTGGCCGGTGCCGGCCGATCACCGCCGTGTGCAGTGACTGGTAGCCGTTGGGCTTGGGGAGGCCGATGTAGTCCTTGAAGCGGCCGGGGATGGGCCGGAAGGTGTCGTGCACCACCGCCAGGGCGCGATAACAGCTCTCGACGTTGGGCGTGAGGATGCGCAGGGCCGCCACGTCGTAGATCTCGTGGAAGGCCTTCTGCTGCATCTGCATCTTGTTCCAGATGCCGTAGAGATGCTTCGGCCGCCCGCTCACCTCGCAGGCCCCCAGACCCGCCGCCGCCAGACGTTCCTTCAGCAGCGCCACCGTGACGGCCAGCCGCTCCTCCCGCTCGCTGCGCTTGGTGGCCACCTCCTGGCGGATCTCGCGGTAGGCGTCGGGTTCAAGGATCTTGAAGGCCAGATCCTCCAGTTCCCACTTGAAGCGGCCGATGCCGAGCCGGTTGGCCAGCGGTGCGTAGATCTCGCGGGTCTCGCGGGCGATCCTCTGCTGCTTCTCGGGCTTGAGGGCCCCGAGCGTGCGCATGTTGTGCAACCGGTCGGCCAGCTTCACCAGCACCACGCGGATGTCGCTGGCCATGGCCAGGAACATGCGGCGCAGGTTCTCTGCCTGGGCTTCGGTGTGGTTGGTGAAATGGATGCCGCCCAGCTTGGTGACCCCCTCCACCAGGGCCCTCACCTCCGCGCCGAAGTGGGCCTCCAGGTCCTCGGCGCTCACCTCCGTGTCCTCCACCACGTCGTGGAGGAAACCGGCGGCGATCACCCCGGCGCTGGCGCCGATGTCGCGCAGCAGATCGGCAACGGCGATCGGATGGATGATGTAGGGCTCTCCGGTGGCCCGCACCTGGCCGTCGTGGAGCTGGTAGGCGAAGTCGAAGGCGGCGGCCAGGAGCGCCTCGCCATCGGTGGGGCAGCTCTCGCCGCTGCCGGGGGGCACGTGGGTGATGCACACCCGCAGCCACTCCGGCAGGGCGACGCCGTAGTCGTCGGGGGTGCGGATCGGGCGTTGACGCGGCCGGGGCTCCGCCAGCGCCTCGGGGATCACGACCTCGGGCCGCAGGGCGGAGGGGTCGCGCAGTGCAGCAGCCGTTTCAAGCATCACCGCCCACCAGTGCTTCCATCGTATGCAGATCCCGCAACAATTCCGCCGGCACCCCCCACCGGCGCGATGCTGCCCGGGTCGAGCACGCCGCCGCCGCGCCCCATGGCCGTCTCACGCTCCGCCGGCCCGGTGCTGCAGATCCGGGATCTGGTGGTGCGCTACCCCGGCGCTGACGGGCCGCCCACCCTCGATGGACTGTCCCTGGAGCTGGCGGCCGGCGACACGGTGGCCCTGGTGGGGCCCTCCGGCTGCGGCAAGAGCACGGTGGCCCGGGCGGTGCTCCAGCTCCTGCCCGCCGGCAGCCGCTGCGACGGCGAGCTGCAGCTGGCCGGTGCCGATCCCCGGCGGCTGAACCGCCCGGCCCTGCGGCACCTGCGCGGCGAGGCCGTGGGTCTGGTGTTCCAGGACCCGATGACGCGCCTCAATCCCCTGCTGCGGATCGGCGAGCACCTCAGCGACACCCTGGCCGCCCACCGGCCCGCCTGGGCGCGACGGCAGGCGCGGCAGCGGGCCGAGGAGCTGCTGCAGCGGGTCGGCATCGCACCGGAGCGCTACGGCAGCTACCCCCACGAATTCAGCGGCGGCATGCGGCAGCGCCTGGCGATCGCCCTGGCGATGGCCCTGGAGCCGCCGCTGGTGATCGCCGACGAACCCACCACCAGCCTCGACGTGGCGGTGGCGGCCCAGGTGATGGCCGAGCTCACCGGCCTCTGCCGCCAGAGCGGCAGCGCCCTGCTGCTGATCAGCCACGACCTGGCGATGGCCGGCCGGTGGTGCGAGCGCATCGCCGTACTCGATCGCGGCCGGCTGGTGGAGGAGGGGCCGGCCCTGCAGCTGCTGAGCCGGCCGGAGGCGCCGCTGAGCCGTCGGCTGGTGGCCGCCGCCCGCGCCCGGGAGGGAAGCCGCACGCCCGCGGTACGCGACATGCCGCTGCTGCTGGACGTGGAGGCACTGCGCAGCTGGCATGCGCTGCCCTCACCCCCCTGGCGGCGCCGCTGGCTGAAGGCGGTCGACGGCGTGAGCCTGCAGCTGCACGAGGGGGAAACCGTGGGGGTGGTGGGGGCATCGGGTTGCGGCAAGAGCACGCTCTGCCGCGCCCTGATGGGGCTGGCGCCGGTACGCGGCGGGACCGTGCGGCTGCAGGGCCGCAACCTGCTCGCCCTGCGGGGCCGGGAGAGGCGGCGGGCCAGGCAGCGGGTGCAGATGGTCTTCCAGGACCCCCTCGCCTGCCTCAACCCCACGATGACGGTGGGGGAGGCGGTGGCCGATCCGCTGCTGATCCATGGCGTGGCGAAACGGGGCGCCGCGCGGGCGAAGGCGCGGGAGGCGCTGGCCTCCGTAGGCCTGCAGCCGGCTGAGGCCTTCGAGAACCGGCTGCCCCGCCAGCTCTCCGGCGGACAGCAGCAGCGGGTGGCGATCGCCCGGGCGCTGGTGCTCGAGCCGAAGGTGCTGCTCTGCGACGAGAGCGTGAGCATGCTCGACGCCGAGGTGCAGGCGGAGGTGCTGGCGCTGCTGCGCACGCTCCAGAGCCGCCTCGGCCTGGCCCTGCTGTTCATCACCCACGACCTGTCAGTGGCGAGCGGCTTCTGCCAGCGCGTGATCGTGCTCGACGGCGGCCGGATCGTGGAGGAAGGGCCCGGCGACCAGCTGCTCGAGCACCCCGCTGCACCGATCACCCGTCAGCTGGTGGCCGCCTGCGCACGGCTGCCGGCGATCGCCTGAATGGGACGGCCATCCGTGGGACCCCGCCCCTCGAAAGCGGCACGGCTGCTCCGGCTGGTGTTGCTGGTGAACGGCGTGGGGCTCGGCGTGGCGGTGGCGATCTGGGTGTACGGCCAGGAGATCGCCCTGGTGAACGCCGTGCGCCTGCAGCTGGCCGCCCGGCTGCCCCGCGCGATCGTGCTGCCGCTGCTCGGAATGCTGGGCGGCGGCCTGGCGGGCCTGCTGGTGGGTGTGGTGGAACCGGGCGCGAAGGGATCCGGGATCGTGCAGGTGATGCAGTGGCTGCGGGGCCTGCCGGTGGCGATGGGCTGGCGGGTGGCGCTGGTGAAGCTGCTGGCCAGCGGGATCACGATCGGCGCAGGCATTCCGGTGGGACCGGAGGGTCCCTCCATCCAGATCGGGGCCTCCCTGGCGAAGGAATCGGCCGACGCCCTCGGCAGCCCTGGCGGCGAGCGGCGCCTGGCGGTGGCCGTCGGCGCCGGCGCCGGGCTGGCCGCCGTGTTCCATGCCCCCCTGGGGGGGATGGCCTACACCCTGGAGGAACTGCTGCGGCGGGCGGACGTCCGCCTCAACGCCATCGCCTGCGCCGCCACCTTCGCCACCACCGCCTGGACCCGGCTGCTGCTGGCGCCCCCCGGCGGGGGACCCGCCTGGTGGCGGAACCTGGTGCCGATCGTGCCCTACCCCAGCCATCTGAGCGACTTCCGCCTGGTGGACATGCCACTGCTGCTGGTGCTGGGCGTGCTGGCCGCTCTGCTGGCGGTGCCCTACCAGCGGGCGATCCTGGCCCTGCGGCGCAGATTCGGAGGCTGGCGCTGGCCCGCCTGGCAGCTGCTGCCGCTTGTGGGTCTGACGGTCGGTCTGGCGATGGCGCTGCTGCCGCCCTCCTTCGATGATCCCGAACGGCTCGATTTCGCCGCCCTGATGGGCCTGACGACTCCACCGATGGCGCTGCTGGCCCTGGTGGTGCAGGCGGCCGGCACGGCCCTGGCGGTGGCGGCCGAAGCCCCGGGCGGATTCCTGGCGCCGGCCCTGGTGGTGGGGGCCTCGCTCGGCACCCTGCTGCAACAGCTCTGGCTGCTGCTCTTCCACCACGCGCCGGCCACCCTGCTGTTCGCCGGCGGCGGGGCCTTCCTCGGTGCCCTCACCCGCACCCCGCTCACGGCGATCCTGCTCACCTTCGAGCTGAGCAAGGATGTGGCGCTGCTGCTGCCGATCGGCTTCGCCGTCCTCGCGGCGATCGCCGTGGCCGACTTGCTCGAGCGTGACACCATCTTCGAGGTGATCCGCCGGGAATCCGCCGCACCCCCGCCGCCGCCGAGCCGATGATTCACCGACTCCTGCTTCGTGCCCGCTACCTGATCCTCATCGCCGTGCTGGGCCTGCTGGCCGCCTGCCTGGCGCTGTACATGATGGGACTGCAGCTCATCATGCAGCGCCTGGACGAGGCGCTCTGGGGACAAACCAAGGAGCTGGTCGAATTCGAGGTGAACATCTTCCAGGGCATCGATCTCTTTCTGGTGGGCACGGGTTGCCTGATCCTGGCGATCGGGATGTTCTCCCTGTTCGTACGCCCCCTGTCGCTGCCCGAGCAGATGCGGATCCAGAGCTTCCACGCTGTCAAGGGCATGTTCGCCAATTTCCTGATCCTGGCGATGGCCATTTCGTTTCTGGAGAATCTCACCCACATGCCGACGGCCATTCGCGCCTCCAGCTCCAACGGCAGCGAATATCTCTATGCCGGCGCCGGCATGGCCCTGGTGACCGCAGCGCTGCTGGCCTTCAAGCAGCTGGGCGGCGAACGGCCGGAGCACGCCAGCCACGGCCCCACCGGAGGACTGGAGCCACATTCACAAATGTTTGCAGCGAACGACACAACCTCGAATTCCCTTTAAAATACACAAGCTTGGATTGACAGCCGAAAGCAGTCGAACGACGTCGGACCTGATCTCTCAAGCACATAGCCAAGTCGCCTTCGCAGGAGAACATCCATGCTTCCCCTCCATTCCCAGGACGGCCCCGAAAGCTCACCGGCCCCAAGCTACGAGCCCCCTGCCGTTGAAATGGTGCTCACCGCCGATGAGCTCGAGCGGGAAGTGCATTATGCCGGGGCAAACTCGAATCCAGTTTCCCCAGTTCCCCAATAACCCTTCCACCTCCCCGCGAAACCGGTCGCAAGAAAAGCATGGGTCACTTCAAGCGATCCGAGGCCGTGCAGAGTTCCCGCGTTGGTGATCGCCTGGTTCTCCATCACAGCGAGAGCCAGACTTCCCTGATTCTGAATCCCAGCGGCAGTCGTCTCTGGGATTTTCTTGCCGAACCTCGGACATCCGAGGAGATGACTGACATGCTCTGCGAAGGTCTGACGACACCCGATCCCATGGTCGTCCGTGAAGACGTGGACACCTATCTCCGTCAACTGATTGACCACGCGCTTGTCGATTCCGCCGATTGAGGCGGCCAGCCACGATTCTTTCCCGGGGCGGTTGCGCTGGCGACTGGAACGTCGGGTCTGCGAGGTGACTGGCTGCAGTCCCCCGATCGTCCAGCGTCTCATGACCGTGCTCGACGCCCGGCCGCCGTGTGAAGTGGATGGGCGGGCACCCGATTCAGCCTGGGCGATCGAACCCCAGGATCAGCCTGGACACTGGACGATCATCCACCAGGCAAGCGGGCAGCAGACCCAGGCCGCCAGCGACGCCAGTGTTGTTCACGAGCTTGAGTTTCAGGCCATCCGTGATCTGGTGGCTCTCGAGCGCGGGATCCTCACCCTGCATGCGGCCCTGCTGTGCAACGGCGAGCAGGGGATGCTGATCGTCGGCCCCAGTCATGCCGGCAAGAGCACCCTGGCAACGGCCCTCTGGCAGAAGGGCTGGTCGTTGCTGGGTGACGACGTCTGCCTCCTCTGCCCGGACGGCCTTTCCCTGAAGCCGGTGCGCCGCAGAGTGTCTCTGAGGAGCGGCAGCCGCCGACTGCTCCCAGACAAGCTCTGGCACCGCATCAGCGCCACACCCTCGTTCCAGTGCACCTCGGACGGCGGTTGGCTCTTCCATCCCGACGAGGTCAGCGCGGTCAAGCCTCCGGCCAGTTGCAGGCTCAAGGCGGTCCTGTTCCTGGCCCGGCGCGGGGTCCACACGCCCCCTGGAGAGGCCCGGAGGATCCAGCCGGCCGAGGCGCTGCTGGCCCTGGCCCCTTATTCCAACGTCGCACGGTTCGAGAGCATGGGCGAGTCCCTCCGGAGGCTCGAGGGTCTGGTGGGCGCGACACCCTGCTTCGATCTGGGTCGCACGTCGCTGCCCGGGATGGTGGCGGCCATCGAACGGATCTGCCCGGGTCAGAACCCATGACGAGCCCAGAGCGCTGCGACGGACGCGCCGAGGGCCACAGGCAGCCGGCCGTGCGGGCCGGCAGGCTCGCGCTGATGATCACGCGCCGCTGCACGATGGCGTGCAGCCACTGCAGTGTGGAATCCGGTCCGCAGGTGAGCGATCCATCCCGCAGCGAGGAGGAGCTGCTCACCCTTCTCCGCGAAGCCGCCGCCGCGGGTGTCGTGGCTGTCCAGCTCACCGGCGGGGAGCCGATGATCCGTCCGCGGCTGGTGCTGCGGCTGCTGCGGGAAGCCAGCCGGCTGGGCATGGCGTCCACGCTCTCCACCAACGGCTTCTGGGGGCGCACCCCCAGCATGGCGGCAAGCCAGCTCAGGGCACTGCGCAGGGCCGGCCTGGGAACGCTCACCTTGAGCTACGACCGCTTCCACGCCGCCTTCCAGGGGGCGGAGCCGTTGGTGAACATCGTGCGAGCGGCGGCGGAGCTGCCCATGCCGGTGAATGTGAACGTGACACGGCTGGCCGACGAATCGGAACTCGAAGCGATCGTGCGGCCCTTCAGGGGGCTGCGGGGGGCCCAGCTGCGCTTCTACGACGTGCAGCCGCTCGGAGCGGCGGCCCGCACGATCGGCGATGACCAGTGGCGCGGGGAGACCGGCGGATTCTGCAATGCCTGCGCCACGGCCACGATCACCGATGACGGTCGGGTGATGGCGTGCAATGGTCCCTCCTACTTCGTGCCCGCCGGCAACCCCCTGCATGTGGGGGAGCTGAAGGAGCAGTCCCTGGGCGAACTGGTCGCCGCCCATCACAGCGATCCGGTGCTGGAGACCATCCGAACCTTCGGCCCCCGCCGCCTGCAGGAGGAGCTGAGAGGGATTCCTGGCTTCGAGGCCTTCTCCCTGGCCCGTCCAGCACGCAGCATGTGCGACCTCTGCCTCCAGCTCACCGGAAACACCGAGGCCATGGCGGCCCTGCGGGAACATCTGAGCAGCCCCGCCAAAGAGGCGGAGCGGCTCACCATGGCCCGTCTGATCGAAGCGCAGCGGCAGCACGGCAGCCTCAACCGTCGCAACGTCAACAGCGGCGAGATCGCGCGCCTCTTCCACCTCGCCATGACCGACCCCGCCACGGCCAGCACCGTCGGCTGGTCGCGGATCCTGGGCAGGGCCGACCTGGACTGGCACCAGCAGAGCGAGATCCTCATCGCCAACGGCCTGGCCAGGCCGTTGCTGCCCGTGCTCGAAACGGCCGAGCTGCGTCGCTGGGCACCGGTCTTCTTCCTCGAACGCATCCGGGAAGCCGCCATCCGCGACGGGCTGATCGCCCTGATGCACCGGGAGATCCTGCAACGCCTCGATGCCGCCCTCCGCGCAATCGGCTGCCGGGGTGTGCTGCTGAAGGGGGCGGCGATCCTGGCGCGCGCCACGGGCGACGAACCCCTGCGGGCCGGTGGTGACATCGACCTGCTGGTGGAGGGACCCCACGCGGAGACCCTGCGCCGGCACCTGCTGGCGGCGGGATTCAAGGGAGAGGCGTCAGCCCCCAGAACGGCTGCCCATCACCTGGCACCCGTGTCCTGGCTCGGGATCCCGGTGGAGATCCACACCCGGATCATGCCGGCCTGCTGGGGATTGCCCGAAGCGGAGATGCTGGCCCGCTGCCGGAGGCTGCCAGGGCCCGATGGCACCGCCCTCCACAGCCTCGACCCGGCCGGGATGCTTCTGCATGCCCTCGTCCACACCGCCACCCATCAGTTCGGCTACGGCTCCAAGACCGGCTGGGACATCGCCCATCTCCTGCGGGACCCCGCCGAGCCCATCGACTGGGAGCTGCTGAGCCGCTGGGTGAGGGCCTGCCGGGTGCCACGGGCCTTCTGGGTGCCGGCCCGCGTCCTCCGTGGAACGCTGGCGCTTCCCATCCCGGAAGCTCTGCTGACCGAAGCGCCTGAAGATCGCCGCCAGCGCCAGCTGGAGCTGATCGTCGGAAGGCTGCTGTTTGGCCCCCCCGAACCGGCGTTCAGCATGAATCCCCTGATCGGCACCGCACTCGTTCTCCTTCTGCACGACGGACTGCCACGGCGGCTGCGCTATCTGGCCTGGCTGCTGGGGTCGGAAGCGGCCGAAGCCCGGCAGAGCGCGAAGCGTCAGGCCCCGAGCCAGCGGCTGAACGCTCTGCCCCGCCATCTGCGCCATGCACTTGGCCAGTACCGTCAGTTCCGCCAGGCCTGGAGACGGCGGCCCCTCAGCCACGCCGACGCAGCAGGGCCAGCAGCGTCTCGAACGCCGCTGGCAGCGGCGCCTCGAACACCAGCCGCTCGCCGCTGATCGGGTGGTTCAGGCCCAGTTGCACGGCGTGCAGGGCCTGGCCGGGAAGCGCCATCGGCAGCCGCCGGCAGCGGCCGTAGGTGGGATCGCCCACGATCGGGTGGCCAATGTGGGCGCAGTGCACCCGGATCTGGTGGGTGCGGCCGGTGTCGAGCCGGAAGCGCAGCAGCGAATGATCGCCGAGCCGCTCGATCAGCTGCCAGTGGGTGCAGGCATGGCGCCCCTTCTCGGGCTCCACCACCGCATACTTCTTGCGATCGGCCGGGTGGCGGCCGATCGCCCCCACGATCGTGCCGCTGTCGGTGCGGGGAGCGCCATGCACCACCGCCAGGTACTCGCGCGAGGCGATGCGCTTCTGGATCTGCTCCTGAAGCCGCACCAGCGCCTCCTGGCTCTTGGCGATCACGATGCAGCCGGTGGTGTCCTTGTCGAGCCGGTGCACGATGCCGGGGCGCCGCTCGCCGCCGATGCCCGGCAGGTTGGGACAGTGGTGCAGCAGGCCGTTCACCAGCGTGCCGTCCTTGTTGCCTGGAGCCGGATGCACCGTGAGGCCGGCGGGCTTGTTGATCACGATCAGGTGAGCGTCCTCGAACAGCACGTCGAGGGGGATCGGCTGGGGCACCAGATACGGGAGCGGCTCCGGCGGCGGCATCCACAACTCCACCGTGTCGTCCTGGCGCAGCGGTGTCTTCGCCCGCCCCGTGACGCCGTTGACGCGCACGTAACCCGCGTCGATGAACTTCTGGATGCGCGCACGGCTCTGTTCGGGGCGCTGGGCCACCAGCCAGCGATCGAGCCGCATCGGCAGCGGCTTCGGATACCGGAGCCGCAGCAGCTCCCCCTCCCCCTCCCCAAAGGCCGCCATCACGGCTCCGGCGGCAGCTCCAGGGCGATCGCACCGAGCTGGGAGCGGCGGAAATCGTCGAGCAGCCGCTGGGCCATGCGGGCGGTGTCGCCGCTGGTGTGACGGGCGGCGGCGGCCTCCATCCAGGCCGCCGGATCCCGGGCCGCCACGCCGTAGCGGCGTTCCAGCAGATCGGTGCCGATCCCGGCGGCCGGCCGCGGCCGCAGTGTTTCGAGCAGCCGCAGGAAGGCGCCGGCCACCGCCTCGCCGTCGTAGGCCGCCTGGCCGATGTCGTCGCAGAGGGCCAGCAGCAGAGCGGAGCGCTGGTCGTCGAGGCGCGGCGGCAGCACGCCGGGGGCATCGAGCAGATCGAGCTCCTGCCCCAGCCGCACCCAGCGCAGGCTGCGGGTCACCCCGGCCCGGCGGGCACTGTCCACCACCTTCTGGCGCACCAGCCGGTTGATCAGGGCCGACTTGCCCACGTTCGGGAAGCCCAGCATCAGGGCCCGCACCGGCCGGGGCCGCATGCCGCGGCCGGTGCGGCGGGCATTGAGCCGCTCGCCGGCGCGGATCGCCGCGTCCTGGAGCTGCTTCACGCCGGTGCCCGCCTTGGCGTCGCACCACCAGGGGGTCTCGCCCTGCTGGCGCAGCCAGCGGTCCCAGCCCTGGCGCGCGGCCTCACCGATCATGTCGCGCCGGTTGATCACCAGCAGGCGCTGCTTGCCCCGCATCCAGCGCTGCAGGCGCGGATGGCCCGTGGCACGGGGGATGCGGGCATCGCGCACCTCGATCACCAGGTCGACCTTCTCGAGCTGGCCGTGCAGCTGGCGCTCGGCCCGGGCGATGTGCCCCGGGTACCACTGGATGGAAGGCGCGGCCGCACTGAGTCCGCCGCGGTCGTCGGTCGCCAGACCCTCCATCAGGGCACCACCAGCACCGGACAGGGGGCCAGCTGGATCACCCGGGAGGCGGTGCTGGGCTGATCGGCCTCCAGTGAAAGACCGCGGGTGCCCATCACGATCACATCGGCATCGATCTCGTCGGCCACGTCGCCGATCACGAAGGCGGGCTTGCCCTCCCGCTCAATCACCTCGCAGGCGATGCCGGCCTCCTCGAAGTGGCTACGGGCCTGCTCCAGCAACCTGGCCACGGCGGCCGCATCGTGCATGGCGCCCTCCTCGGGCTCCACCACCGAGAGCACCACCAGGCGGCTGCCGTGCTGCTGGGCCAGCTGCAGGGCCACAGCCGCCGTGTCCATCGTCTGGCGGCTCTGATCGATCGGAAACAGAACGGTGCTGAACATGGGTCGGGTTCCAGTCGGGGGCAGCGGCGCGGGGGAGCGCAGGGGGCGGCTTCCGGTCTTGTCCTAGCGCCCGCCGCCACCGCCGCCCCGGAACCGCGCAGCCTGGTGGTGGCTCCGGGCTAATCTCGCCCATCGTTTTCCTCCGTTCGACGCCATGGCGAAGCGCTCCCTGACCAGCCTCTCCGCCGCCGACCTGAGCGGCAAGCGCGTTCTGGTGCGGGTCGACTTCAACGTGCCGCTGAACGAGGCAGGCGCCATCACCGACGACACCCGCATCCGCGCGGCCCTGCCCACGATCACCGACCTCTGCGACAAGGGGGCCCGCGTGATCCTGGCCGCCCACTTCGGGCGGCCCAAGGGCCAGGTGAACGAGGCGATGCGGCTCACCCCGGTGGCGGCACGCCTGAGCGAACTGCTCGGCAAGCCGGTGGTGAAGACCGACAGCTGCATCGGCCCCGACGCCGAGGCCAAGGTGGCCGCCATGGCCGACGGTGACGTGGTGCTGCTCGAGAACGTGCGCTTCTTCGCCGAGGAGGAGAAGAACGACACCGAATTCGCCCGGGCCCTGGCCTCCCTGGCCGAGGTCTACGTGAACGACGCCTTCGGCGCCGCCCACCGTGCCCACGCCTCCACCGAAGGCGTGACCGAGTACCTCAGGCCCAACGTGGCCGGCTACCTGATGGAGAAGGAGCTGCAATATCTGCAGGGTGCCATCGATGAGCCCAAGCGTCCCCTGGCCGCGATCGTGGGCGGCTCCAAGGTGAGCAGCAAGATCGGCGTGCTCGAGGCCCTGCTCGACAAGTGCGACAAGGTGCTGATCGGCGGCGGCATGATCTTCACCTTCTACAAGGCGCGCGGCCTGGCCGTCGGCAAGAGCCTGGTGGAGGAAGACAAGCTGGAGCTGGCGAAGGAACTGGAGGCCAAGGCGGCCGCCAAGGGTGTGCAGCTGCTGCTGCCCACCGACGTGGTGCTGGCCGATGCCTTCTCCCCCGACGCCAACAGCCAGATCACCCCGATCGACGCCATCCCCGACGGCTGGATGGGCCTGGATATCGGTCCGGATTCGATCAAGGCCTTCGAAGCCGCCCTGGCCGACTGCAAGACCGTGATCTGGAACGGTCCGATGGGCGTGTTCGAGTTCGACCGCTTCGCCGCCGGCACCGATGCCATCGCCCACACCCTGGCGGGTCTCACCGCCACCGGCACCACCACGATCATCGGCGGCGGTGACTCGGTGGCGGCGGTGGAGAAGGTGGGCGTGGCCGAGAAGATGAGTCACATCTCCACCGGCGGCGGCGCCAGCCTCGAGCTGCTCGAGGGCAAGGTGCTGCCGGGCGTCGCCGCCCTCGACGACGCCTAAACCCGGCTCAGAGCGCTTCGGGCTGGCCGCCGCCCATCGGCTCCCGGCGCCCGCCGCCCCCCTGCTTGGGCCCCGGCAGCGGCAGACCAAGTCGTTGGTAAACGGGGCGCATCTCCTCGCGCTGCCGGCTCATCAGCGCCCGCAAGGCCTTGCCCTCTTCCTGGCGACAGGTGCGCAGGGCCTGCAGATCGGCGGCGCCTTTGACGCAGGCCTCCCCCTTGCGCAGGATCGCCAGGCGATCGGGGTAGGCGCGCAGTGCCTGGCTGCGGTAGGCCTTGAAGAGTTCGCTGCGCTGGCTGGGGGACAGGGATCCCAGGCCAGGCCCGCTGCCGGAGCCTGCCTGGGCCTGACTGGAGCCCACCTGCAGCAGCAGCGCGAGCGCGGCCGCGGCCGGTGGCAGCAGGAAGCGCTGCAGGCCGGAGGGGAACGTGATCACCTGGCGGTTCTTCGGGGGTCCTTCATGTTCACCCAGACGTTCGACTGATCCCTGACCGGCCGGCCCAGGTCGATGACCGGATGTGCCTGGCGGCGGCGGGCCGCCTTCAGGGGGTGAGGGCGGCCCGGTCGGAGACCACCCGCACCCGCTTGGTGGTGCTCACGATCCCCTTGGGATGCACGAGCAGCACCGCCCAGGTCTGGCTGCCGGGCTGGAGTGGGGCCTGGACCGACTTGAACAGGCCACCGCCGCCCAGGGCGGCCAGTTCGAGATCGGGGGTTTCGAGCGCGCTGATCTGGGTGGGGGTGAGCGCCACGATGCCGCCGGCCGCCACCGCACCGTCGAGCGGTTCATCGAACACCACGTCCACGTCGTAGCGCTGGCCGGTGAGGACGGCGTCGGGGATCAGCACGCTGATCGGCAGATCGGCCTCGCCGCTGCGCAGGGTGGTGGCCTCCCGGATCAGTTCCTGGCCGTTGAGGCGTCCGCTGCCGCCGCTGCTGAGCGCCAGCAGCTGCTCGGCCTCGAGGCGGTAGCGATAGGGTCCCTCGGCGCGGGTGCCGCTGACGCTGATCCGCACGGTGGGACGCCCGTCGCGCAGGGGGGACCCGGGGCTCACCTGCCAGCGGGCATCGGGAAAGCGGGAGCGCAGGGTGCGGTAACGCGCCTCCAGCTGGGCCGGATCCAGCCCGGGGCCGGCCTCCACCAGGGCGGCCAGGCTGCCGGCGTTGCCGCTGTTGAGGGCCGTCTCCAGGCTCTGCAGCAGGGCGGGCGTGGGGGGGGCGGCGCGGACGGCCGGGGTGCAGGAGAGAACCGCGGCCGCCAGCAGGGAGGGCAGCAGCGGGCGGAACTGCGGCATGGGGGCCAGCCGGAACGGTGCTTTTAAGTTAGGCGCGCCCCGGATGCGCGCCGTGCTCCGCCTGGAAGGACCATGACCCGGCTCCTGATCGCCGCCAGCGGCACCGGCGGCCACCTGTTTCCGGCCCTGGCCGTGGCGGAGGCCCTGCCGGCGCACTGGTCAGTGCGCTGGCTGGGGGTGCCCGACCGGCTGGAGCGGGAGCTGGTGCCCAGCCGCTATCCGCTCCACACGATCCGCGCCGGTGGCCTGCAGGGCCGGGGGCCGCGCAAGCTGTGGCAGCTGCTGCGGCTGATCGCCGCCAGCCGCAGCGTGCGGCGGCTGATCCGCCGCGAGGGGATCGAGGTGGTGTTCAGCACCGGCGGCTACATCGCGGCGCCGGCGATCCTGGCGGCCCGCTGGTGCGGCGTGCCGGTGGTGCTGCATGAATCGAACGCCATCCCCGGCCGCGTCACCCGCCTGCTGGGTCGCTGCTGCACGCGGGTGGCGGTGGGGCTGGACGAAGCAGCGCGGCGTCTGCCCCGCTGCCATCCCCTGCTGACGGGCACGCCGGTGCGGCAGGCCTTCCTCTCAGCCGCGCCGCTGCCCCGGTGGGTGCCTGCCGGCAGCGGCCCCCTGCTGCTGGTGATGGGCGGCAGCCAGGGGGCGGTGGGGCTGAACCGGATGGTGCGGCCCCTGCTGCAGGACCTGGTGGCCGCCGGCTGCCGCGTCGTGCACCTCAGCGGCGGCAACGATCCCGATAACGGGTCGGTGCAGCTCGAGGGCTACGTGGAGTTGCCCTTCAGCGACGAGCTGGCGGGTCTGCTCCAGCATGCCGATCTGGCGATCAGCCGCGCCGGGGCCGGCAGCCTCAGCGAACTGGCGGTGTGCGGCACCCCGGCGGTGCTGGTGCCCTTCCCCCAGGCCGCCGACCGGCACCAGGACGCCAACGCCGCCGCCGCCGCCGCGGTGGGCGCCGCCGTGATCGTGAACCAGCACGCACCGGAGGATCCCGAACTGCGGCAGACCGTGTGGCGCCTGCTGGCCCCCCGGCTGCAGGGCAGCGGGGGCGATGCCGATCCGCTGGCGGCGCTGCGCCACGGCATGGCCCTCCTGGCGGTGCGCGACGCCGACCGTCGTCTGGCTCAGCTGCTCGCCGAGCTGGCCGGTGGCTGAGGGCCCGGCGCTCCGGCCGCCAGACAGCGGCGCAGGGCCCCCAGGATGCGGCGGTTGCCGCGGCGGTCCTGCAGGGCGATCCGCAGCCAGCACTCGCCCAGGCCGTCGAAGGAACGGCAGTCGCGCAGCAGCACCCGCTGCTCCCGCTCCAGCCGTTCCCGCAGGGCCAGCAGCGAACCCTCACCGCGCACCAGCAGGAAGTTGGTGGCCGAGGGCAGGGGGTGGAGGCCGGGGAGATCCGCCAGGGCGGCGGTGAACCAGGGGCCCTCAGCGGCCACCCAGCGCTCCACCCGGGCCTGCCAGCGCCGATCCCCCACCACCGCCTCCCCCACCGCCGCCGCCAGCCCGTTCACCGGCCAGGGATCCCGCCACGCCGCCCAGCGGGTCAGCCGCTCGGGAGCGGCCAGGGCATAGCCCAGCCGCAGACCGGCGATCGCCATCAGCTTGGTGAGGCTGCGGATCACCACCAGGTGGGGATGGCTGGCGAGCAACGGCACCAGCGACTGCCGCTCGCCGTCCGGCACCAGCGGCAGGAAGGCCTCGTCGACGATCACCAGCGCGAAGCGGGCCAGCAGCGGCTCCAGTGAGGCCCGGCTCCAGAGCTGACCGGTGGGGTTGTGGGGGTTGGTGACCCACAGCACCGAGCCGCCGTCCACGGCCTGGAAAGCCTCCAGCGGCGGCGCCGGCCGCTCCGGCCCCCGGCCGGCCAGGGCCAGCGGCAGCGGCCGGCTCTCCCCCCCCCAGCAGGCCAGGGCCCGCCCGTAATCGGCGAAGCCGGGCGACGGCAGCCGGCTGCAGCCGGCCAGCGCCGCGTCGCGCGCCGCCCAGGTGAACAGCTCGGCGGCACCATTGCCCGGCAGCACCGCCTCGGGATCCAGCCGGTGGTGGGCGGCGATGGCGGTGCGCAGGCGGAGATAGTCGCGGTCCGGATAGTCCCGCAGGGCGGAGGGCCGACCGGGGGCCACGCGCAGCACCTGCGCCAGCACCCGCCGCACCGACAGCGGCGGGCCGAAGGGCACCAGCGACGCGCTGGCATCGAGCAGCTCGGCCGGCCGGCAACCGAGGCGCCGGGCGGTGGCCTCGAGGTTGCCGCCATGCCGCTCCACCCTGCTCTCCACGTCGGGACCCCTAGCCTGCGTTGCCATGACGCACAGCGTGGACCCGGGCGCCGCGCCCCAGCGGCTGGTCGAGCACATCGGCCGGGTGCTGCTCGGCAAGGAGCGGCAGGTGCGCCTGGCGGTGAGCTGCCTGCTGGCCCGCGGCCACCTGCTGATCGAGGATCTGCCCGGCACCGGCAAGACGACGCTGGCGGAGGCGCTGGCCCGCTGCTTCGGGCTCGACTTCCGGCGGGTGCACTTCACCAGCGATCTGCTGCCGGCCGACCTGACCGGCATCGGCGTGCTCGATCCGGCGGCGGGGCGGTTCGTGTTCCAGCCGGGGCCCCTGTTCAGCCAGGTGCTGCTGGCCGACGAGATCAACCGCGCCAGCCCGCGCACCCAGAGCGCCCTGCTGGAGGCGATGGCCAGCGGTCGTGTGAGCGTCGACGGCATCAGCCATGAGCTGCCGCGGCCCTTCTGCGTGATCGCCACCCAGAACGGCCTCGAGCAGAGCGGCACCGCGCCCCTGCCGGAATCGCAGCTCGACCGGTTCCTGATGCGGCTCAGCCTGGGCTTTCCCGAACGCAGCGCGGAGCGCGCCCTGCTGGCCGGCGAGGGCCTGCGGGCCGGCGACCTCCTCCCTCTGCTGGGGCCCACCGACCTGCTGGAGCTGCAGGGTCGGGCCGCCGCCCAGCACGCCGGCGAGGCCCTGCTCGACTACGTGCTCGACCTTGTGGAGCTGAGCCGCCAGCCGAGCTTCGGCGCGCCCCCGCTTTCGCCCCGCGCCGCCCAGGCCCTGCTGGCGGCAGCCCGGGCCTGGTCGCTGCTGGCAGGCCGTGCCTACGTCACCCCCGCCGACGTGCAGGCCGTGCTGGCGGCCGTGGTGGACCACCGCACCGAGGGGACGGCAGCGGGGGCGGAGGTGAGCCGCCGGCTGCTGGCGGGGGTCGATGCCGTTCGCTGAACGCACCGCCGGCCCGCGCCGCCTGTTCGGGGTGCGGAGCCTCTACGTGCTGCCCACCGGCTTCGGCTGGCTCTGGCTCGGCGGCGCCGGCCTGCTCCAGGTGGTGGGGATCCAGCTGCAGAGCAACGGCGCCCTGCTGATGTCATTCCTGCTGCTGGGGCTCTTCCTGCTGGCCATGCACCTGACGGTCTTCAACCTGCGGGGGCTGGAGCTGGCCTGCGGCGAACCGCCGCCGGGCTTCGCCGGCGAGCCGCTGCCCTATCCGGTGTGGCTGGGGAGCGGAGTGCGGCGCTTCCAGCTGGAGCTGGAGTTCCCGGCGGGGCGCCGGAACCGCGGTCCATTCCTGGGCCCCGGCACGGCCACGCCCCTCACGATCGACGCCGGCCGTCAACTGGTCGCACCCACCTGGACACCGGCCGCGCGCGGCCGCCAGCGGCCGGGGCGGCTGCGGGTCCGCTCCACCGCACCGCTGGGACTGTTCCGCTGCTGGGGAATCTGGGAGCCGGCCGCGACTCAGCTGATCTACCCGGCCCGGCGCCCCGGACCGGTGCGCGAAGGGGGGCTGAACCCGCAGCGGGACGGATCCGGCAGGGGAGAGGAAGGCAGGGACGTGGAAGGCAGTGGCGGCAGCGAGGAGTGGCGTGACCTGCGCCCCCATCGGCCCGAGGAGGGCCCGGCCCGCGTGGCCTGGAAGACGGTGGCGCGGGGGCGCGGCACCCACGCCAAGGTGTTCGCCTCCCCCACACCGGCGGGGCGGATGCTGGCGCCGGCCGGCGATGTGCCCTGGGAGCAGGCCCTGGAGCATCTCAGCGCGCGGATCTGGAGCCTGAGCGCGGCCGGCGAACCCTTCGCTCTGGTGCTGGACGGCCGCATGATCCCAGCCGGCAGCGGCGTGCGGCACCGCGACCGCTGCCTGGCCGCCCTGGCCGAGGCGCCATGAGGCGGGTGCGGCGGCTGCAGCTGAGCGCCCTGGCGCTGCTGGCGCTTCAGCTGCCGGGGCTCGATCTCGGCCTGCCCCTGAGCTGGGCCGCGATCGCGCTGGTGCTGGTCACGGGCCTGAAGCTGGGCGAGGCACGGATTCCGGCCGGCCTGCGGCTCACCAGCCTGCTGCTGCTGGTGGCCACGGGTGTGCTGGCCGCCCTGCTGCCGGGCCTGGGTCCCAGCCTGCTGCAGGGCCTGGCCTCTCTGCTGGCCCTCGCCGCGCTGCTGGCGCAGGAGCTGGGCGATGGGATCCAGGCCCGCGAAGTGCTGCGGCGCAGCCTGCGGTTGCTGGCGGCGGCGCTGCCGCTGGTGCTGGTGCTGTTCCTGCTCACCCCACGGCTGGGGCCGCTCTGGGACCTGCCCGAAGGCCGCACCGCCCGCACCGGTCTGGGCGACAGCGTCGAACCGGGTGCGATCGCCCGCCTGGTGGCCAGCGACGCCCCGGCGGCACGGGTGGGCTTCGCGGCGGGATCACCGCCGCCGGCCGCGGAGCGCTACTGGCGGGTGCTGACGCTGGAGCACTTCGACGGCCGCCGCTGGCAGGCCCTCGAACCGGCCTCGCCACCCCTGGCTACCCCCAAGGCCACGGCCCCGCCGGCCGGTGCCCGCCGCGATCAGCTGTGGCTGGCGGAGCCCTCTGCCCTGCCTGTGCTGCCCTGGGGTGGCCAGGGCATGCCGCTGGATCCGGCGCTCACCCTCCAGGCGGACGGCGGCCTGCGCAACGACCGGCCGCCGATCGAGCGCCGCGCCTACGCCCTCACGGGCACGGACGCCCCGGCGGCGTGGCAGCGACGAGCGGCCCCTGCAGCGGCCCTGGCCTACCCGGCGGGCGCCAATCCACGCCTCGAGGCGCTCGGACGCAGCTGGCTGACGGCGGGGCTGGCACCGCCGGAACGGCTGAGCGCGGCGCAGCGCTGGCTGCAGGCCCGGCCGTTCCGCTACTCCATGACCCCCGGCACCCTGCCGCGGCAAGCGCCGCTCGATGCCTTCCTGTTCGAGCAGCGGGAGGGATTCTGCGAGCACTACGCCGCCGCCTTCACCGCTCTGATGCGGGCGGCCGGCGTGCCCGCCCGGCTGGTGAGCGGCTACCTGGGGGGCACCTGGGTGCCCCAGCTGGGCGGTGGCGGCTACCTCGACCTGCGCCAGAGCGATGCCCATGCCTGGAGCGAGGTCTGGCTGGACGGGGAGGGATGGCGGCGCGTCGATCCGACCGCCTGGATCGCCCCGGCGCGGCTGCTCACCCCACCCGCCGGCGCCGCGCAGCGGGCGACGGGGCCGCGGGGGGCGCTGGGCTGGCTGGAGCGGCAATGGCGCGGGCTCGATCTGCGCTGGACCGGCTGGCTGCTGGGCTTCGACCGCCGCGCCCAGGAGCGGCTGCTGGAGCGGCTGCTGGGGGCGCGGCAGGGGGCGGCTGGACTGCTGCTGCTGGCGGCCCTGGGCGTGGCCCTGGCCCTGGCCCTGCCGCTGCTGCGGTGGGGCGGCGGCGGGGCTGGCGACGGCCTGCGGCGCGAGCTGGAGCGCGCCCTGCGGCGGCTGCAACGGCTGGGCTGCGAGCGGCGGCCGGGTGAGGATCTGCCCAGCTACTGCCGCCGCTGCGGCCGCCGCTGGCCGCCGCTGGCCGCCGATCTGGAGATCCTCTCCCGCAGCTATGAACGGTTGCGCTTCGGCCCTCCACCGGCCGGGCCCGAACGGTGGGCCGAGCTGGCGGAGCTGCGGGCCGCCGGCCGGCGGCTGCGACAGCTCGGCGGACGGTGTGCGGTGGCGCATCCACCCTTCGACAGACCGGCGGATCATGGGTAGAACGGCCCCACCGCGCTCACCCACCCTCGCCGTGCGCCACTCCTCCGCCCTACCCTCGCGGCCGAGTGCCCGGGCGCTGCCCCTGCTGGCCGGCTGGCTGGCCATCGCGCTGGGGGCGCCGGCAGCGGGGCTGGCCGCCGATTCCCAACCCCTGATCCGGTTACTGGAAACGAAGCGCTGCGAGGGCTGCCCCCTGGGCGACGCCGACCTGGCCGGCGCCGACCTGCGCGACGCCGACCTGCGAAATGCCGGGCTGCAGCGGGCCAACCTCAGCCGTGCCCAGCTCGATGGGGCCCGGCTCAATGGCGCCGACCTGCGCTTCACGAGCCTGCTGGGGGCCTCGCTGCGGGGCGCCGATCTGCGGGGTGCGCGATTGGAAGGCACCGACCTGCGCCAGGCGGATCTCAGCGGTGCCCAGCTCGAGCGCGGGGCCCTGGCCACCGCCCACTGGCAGGGAGCCACCGGCATCGACCCCGCCGGCCAGAGCTACGCCGAGCTCCACAACGCCGGGGTGGAGGCGGCGCGGCTGGGGCGCTTCCCGGAGGCCGAGCGCTTCTTCAGCGAGGCGATCCGGCGGCAGCCGGAGGCCGCGATCAGCTGGGTGGCGCGCGGCATCAGCCGCAGCGAACAGGGCAAGCTCGATCTGGCGGCCCAGGATTTCGGCTACGCCGCCAGCCTCTATGAACGGGCCGGCGAACTGCAGACCACCGCTCAGCTGCGGGAAGCGTCCAAGAAGCTGCAGGCCGGTCCGCGGCAGGGACAGGGCGGCAACGGTTTCGGCTCCCAGCTGGTGGGGGGAGCAATGGCCGCCTTCCAGTTCCTGGCCCCGCTGGCCGTGAAGGCCCTGATCCCGATGGGCCTCTGAGCCCCGCCCTACTGGGGGGCTCCGAGGAACTGGCGGGCGTCCTGGGTGGAGGGCTGGTAGCCATACCCGAAGGTGCCGCCGTCGTCGTCGTTGATGATCCGAGGGGTCACCATGATCACCAGCTCCCGCTTCTCCCGCTGATTGGTCGAAGCCCGGAAGAACTGACCCACCAGGGGCAGATCGCCGAGGATCGGCCACTTCGAGACCTCGGCCACGTCGAAATCGGAGATCACGCCGGTGAGGATGAGGGTCTGGCCGTCGCGCACCCGCAGGGCACCCGTGTCGAGGCGTCGCACGCTCAGGATGCTGATCTGGGAGGTGCAGGTGGGCGGGCCGGGCACGGTGTCGGTGACGGCCGAGACGCTCGGGGAGAGCGAGAAGGTCACGAACCCATTGTCGTCAATCTTCTCGATTCGTGCCCCGAGGGTCAGGCCAGCGGTGGAGAGCTCGAGTTCGCATTGGGTGCCGCCGTTCTCCTGTTGGGTCACCTCCACGTTGGTGATCACGTTGGTGCCCACCCGGACGGCCCCTTCGTTGGCCCGGCGGCGGCCGATCGGCGAATCGATCGTGTAGGCGTCGAGGCCCTGATTGCTGCTGTCCCCTGAGCTGCTGCCACCGCCAGCCGCGGTCTCGCGGAGCAGGGATGGATTCTCCTGCAGGATGAGCGTGGGGCTGGCCAGGAGTTTGGTGTTGCGCGAGAGGATCTGGGCCTTCACGAAGTCGAAGAAGCTGTCACTCGGGTACTGAAGGCCTGGATTCCGCAGGGGCGGTGCTCCAAGAGCCTGGGCAGCGAACCCCAGCCCGCTTCCTTCACCCGTCACGGGTCCAAGGGCGCCGGGCGGCAGAAAGCGGCCGAAGGCTCCCAGCAGCTGGCCATTGTCGTTGACGATGAAGTTGTTGCCCCAGCGGAAGGCGAAGCTGTTGGCCACGTCCTGGCTGTTCTCCAGATTCACATCGAGGATGCGCACCGCCAGCGCCACCTGACGCTGGCGCAGGTCGAGCTGGCGCAGATACCTCTCCGCCACCGACACCAGAGCGGCTTCCCCCACCAGCGTGATCGTGCCCAGCCGCGAATCGGTGGTGCCGATCAGCCCCACCAGGGGGCCCTGGCTGGCCCCGAAGGAGTTGATCTGGGTGGTGGTGGCGGTGGTGGCGGTGGAGGCGGCGGTGTTGTTGGCCGGGGTACCGGTGGAGGACACCTCCGAGGAGGTGGAGGTTGTGGTGAAGGTCTTGTTGATCGTGGCGCCGAGGCTGGCCAGGTAGTCGGCGGCGGAGTTCGCCGACACCTGATTGAGCCGGTACACCTTCGAGAGCTGGGTGCCGAAGGTCTTGGCCAGCACGTTCGGACCGGCCAGGATCATGTTCCCCTCCACACGGCCCTGCAGGCCGGAGGCGAGCAGCACGGCATTGATCGCCCGCGAGAAGCTCTCGCCGCGGAAGGCGATCGACACCGGCGGCACCACCGGGGCCTGGGCGGGTGCCCCGCTGCCGCTGCCGTCGACGTAGACGAATCCGTAGCCTCCCAGCTGGGAGAGGGCCATCAGGGCATCGCGCGCCGGGGCGTTGCGCAGGGTCATCGTCACCGGCGGGCCGCTGACGTTCACGTAGCTGCGGTTGCGCAGCACCATGCTTCCCACGGCCATGTCACCCACCGGCGGGGCGGCGGCCCGCGGCTGCAGCGGCGGGGCATAGAGGGGCTGGGGCACCCGGCCCGGCGTGGTGAGATCCAGCCGGCCGGTCTGGGAGGACAGCTGGGCGGTGGCCGGGAAGGAGAGGATCAGGTTGCGGCCGTCGGCACTCACCACCGGCCGGGGCACCGGCGCGCCGGAAGCGCCGCTCACCTGGATCCAGTAGCGGCTGTCGGCTCCCTCCAGGCTGATCGAGGCCAGGCCGGCCTCCGGCAGGCTGAAGCGCTGGGGGCCCACGGCCAGGCCGCTGGGGCTGGCGAGGCTGAGCTGGCCCTCCCAGCCGGTCGCATTGGTGAACTGCTGGAGAACCGGTGCCGGTCCGGTGCCCTCGATCACCACCTCCACGCTGTCGGGCAGCCGCCGCACCCTCAGCTGCAGGGCACCGGTGGCGCCCTGCAGCCGGGTGGCCGGGCTCTGGGTGGCAGGCGTCTGCGCGACAGGCGTCGCGGCTGCACCGGCGGTGCCCGCAGCAGGTTCACGCGGGGCAGCCACCACGGGCAGGGCGCCAAACAACCAGCCCAGCGGCAGCACCGCCGAGAGGGCCAGGCCGGCGAGGCGCCCACCGCGGGCCCCTTGGGAGGAGGAGCCGTCCGGAGGCAGCGGCGGAAAGGCCGTGGCGGACGATTCGGGCCGGAGGATGGGAGTGGTCATGCGGCTGGACCTCAGGATTGCCGGCTGGCCGGTGCGGGGACGGGGGGCGGAGCGGGAGGAGCGACGGCCCCGGGTGGGGCGGTCCCGGCCCGGGCGGGACGGGTGTCGGCAGCGGGGGGGGCCTCCCCGTAGAGCCCCAGGTTGATCTTCAGCACCACCCGCGGCACCGGTGGGGGCGCCGCGGCGGGTCTGCCCGGCGCCGCGGCCGCTGGGGGCCGCACCTCCTCCAGATCGAGGTTGAGGTCGCTCTGCACCACCAGCAGGCCGAGGCTCTCGAGACGCCTCAGGAAGACCAGCAGATTGGGATACCGCCCGCGGGCACTGAGCTGGAGGGACGTCCGGCTGAGACCGTCGGCCTCGAGCGGGTCGGGAGGCGGTGCCGCCTTGGTGTCGTCCTTGGCCTTGTCACCGGCGGGAGGGGTCGTGGCCGGAACGGGGGCCACCGGCTCGTACACATCGAGCTGCACGCCGGTGGCGGCCGCCTCGCGGTCGAGCTGGGCCAGGAACGTGCTGAACTCACCGCTGCCCGCGATCAGCTGCAGCAAGCGGGCCCGCTGCCGCTCGACCACGGCGATCTCCTCTTCCTGGCGAACCCGCTGGGTGCGCAGCACGGGAAGCCGCTGCTCCATCGCCCGAAGGTCCTCCACCTCGAACTGGTCGCGGCGGAGCTGATTCCAGGGCTGGAAGACGCCGACCACGAGCACCAGTCCGCCGAGCACGGCCCCCACCGCCGCCGGCAGACCGATGAGCAGACCAGTGCGCAGCGCCAGGGAACGGGGACGGGCACCCTGCTGAAGGTTCGTCATTGCAGCAGTCCCTCCTGGCGGAGCAGTTCGAGGCGGCGGGCCATCCCGGCGGCTCCGAGCCCACGCAGCACCTGCAGCTGCACGGTGCTGGAGGGCGACTCACGGAACCCGGCCGTCAGATCGAATTCCACCAGGCTGCCCTCGGGGCCCTTGCTGCGGCTGTTGGGATCGGTGTCGGCCCTGACCGCACGGGCGAGCCGCACCGTGGCGGGATCGATCAGCGGTGAGCCCTGCAGACGGAGCACGAGGGCGTTGATCCGCTCGAAGGCGTCCGGGTCGCCGGTGCGGCCCTTGAGCTGCAGCTCCTCCTTGCCCACACGCACGGCGGTGAGCTGGAGCGCGTCCGGCGTGCGGCCGGCCAGATCGGTCATCAGGGCGGAGCCCGAGCGCACCGCCACCAGGGCACCCGCAAGGCTGGCGTTGCTCTTGCCCCGCGATGCGATCAGCGCCTTGCCCTGGGCCATCTGCTGCTCCAGCAGCTTCACCTGATCGCGCACCGGCGCCAGGCGCTGCAGCTCCTGCGTGAGCAGCATCTGCTGCAGCCGCAGCGCCAGCGCCAGACCCACGGCCCCCACCACCAGGGCCGCGGCGATGGCGGCACCGATCAGCAGCAGGCGGCGGGCCTCGGGGGGACGGACGGACTCGGCGGGAAGGCCCAGCTCCAGGCGCCGCTCGCGCAGGAGATCGAGAGGGGGAAGGGAGAGGGTCATGGGCTCAGAGATCCGCCAGGGCCAGACCCTGCAGACGCAGCAGGGAGGCGGAGGACGGGGTGGAGGCACCGGGAATCTCAGGCGCCTCGGCGGCTCCGGCCGGATCGATCCAACCCTGCTCCACCGCATCCACCGCTTCGACCCGCCAGTTCTCACCGGGTGGAACAGCGGCCTGGAAGGGCAGGGCGGCGGCGGCCGTACCCGCCACCAGCACCCGCACGGAGCGCACCGAGGGATCCCTCGACCGCCAGAACGCCACGCAGCGGGCGAGCTCCTCCGGCAGGGCGGAGGGAGGACCGGCGAGGCGGCGGTCGTACTCCGGCACGCCGGCGCGGAGCAGGGTGAACCGGTTCTCGCCGGGCTCCGGCGTCGCCAGCACGGTGAGGGTGGAGGGATCGCCGCCGGCCAGCAGCGGGGTGAGGGCCCGCAGGTCGCACACCGAAGCGGCCTCCAGCCGCAGCAGCTCCACTCCGGCGATGTCGAACACCTCGATCCAGCCGAGCACGAGCTGACGGGACACGGCCAGCAGCAGGGAAGCGGGCGGGTCCTGGGGAAGGGGGAGTGGCAGCAGACGCAGATAGGCCTGGGCGAGGGGGTAAGGCAGGCCAAGATCCGGATCAAGGCGCCGGAGCGTCTCGGCCGGATCGTCCGGCCAGAGCCCACCGGGCCACTGCACCACCCGCCACGCCGCCCCCGCGCAGGGCAGGGCGGCCGACACCTCCGCCCCCACCAGCCCCAGCTCCACGAGGAGGTCGCCGATCAGATCGCCCAGCGCCATCTTCTGCAGGGGCTGGCCGTCGACACAGGCACCGGCCGGCAGGGGAACACTGCAGAGCAGGTCGGGTCGAAGCGGGGCATCGTCGCGGGCCAGTGTCATCACCGTGACTGCCCGATCCGCCAGCAAGAGCAGCACCTGCCGAGGGAACAGGCGGGTGGTCAGGGGTTGCAGGCGCTCGCGCAGGCCGGCCAGAACCAACGACTCTCCTCCACGCGTCCGAGGAAGGGTATACGCGCCAGCCGAAACGCGCATGCCCCCGAGCTCTGCCATCCCGCTCCAGGACTAGTCGCTCCAGGGCAGTCCGCTGCCCACCGCTTCACCGATCTGACGGCAGCCGTGACGATCGAGCTGGCGCTGCAGACCCTCCAGGATGGCAGGCACCAGGCCGGGGCCCTCGTAGATCCAGCCGGTGTAGAGCTGCACCAGCGAGGCCCCGGCGGTGATCCGCTCCCAGGCCGCCTGGGGGGAATCGATCCCGCCCACCCCGATCAGGGGCAGGGCGGGGCCGGCGGTGGCCCTCAGCCGCCGCATCACCTCCTGGGCCCGGCGGCGCAGCGGGGCGCCGCTGAGGCCGCCGGGCTCCTCCGCCAGGGTCCGGCCACTGGGGGCGAGGCGGCGTTGCTCGAGCCCGAGCCGGTTGAGGCTGGTGTTCACGGCGATCACACCGGCCAGCCCTTCCTCGTAGGCGAGCCGCGCAATCGCGTCGATGGCGTCGTCCTCGAGATCGGGGGCGATCTTCACCAGCAGCGGCGGGCAGGCGGGCAGGCGGCGCAGGCGCTCCACCAGGCGGCGCAGCTGGACCGCGTCCTGCAGGTCGCGCAGGCCCGGCGTGTTGGGGGAGCTGACGTTGATCACGGCGTAGTCGGCCAGCGGGGCCAGCAGCTCCAGCGACGCGGCGTAGTCGTCGGGCGCCTGGTCGAGCTCGGTGATGCGCGACTTGCCGAGGTTGATCCCCAGCACGGCCGGCCGCTGGCCCGGCAGGGGCAGCCGCTGGCGCTCGAGGGTACGCTTCATCGCCTGGGCGCCGTCGTTGTTGAACCCCATGCGGTTCAGCGCCGCGCGCTCCGGGGCCAGGCGGAACAGGCGCGGGCGGGGGTTGCCGGGCTGGGGATGCCAGGTCACCGTGCCGAGCTCGGCGAAACCGAAGCCGAAGAGGTGCCAGAGACCGGCCGCCACCCCGTTCTTGTCGAACCCGGCCGCCAGGCCGACGGGATTGGCGAAGCGACAGCCGAACAGGCTCTGCCCGAGTCGGAGGTCGCGGCGCTGCAGTTCGGCCGCCAGCCCTGCCAGGCTGCCGGACACCAGGGGCCAGTCGCGGCGCAGCGAGGCCATCCCGAGAGCGGCGAGGGTGAGGCGACTGAGCCGCTCGGCATCGGCCCCCTCGTCCTGGGAGAGCAGCGGGCCCACCCAGCGCCGGTAGAGCGCCGCGCTCACGGGTTCGCGGCCGCCGCCGGCGCCGGGCTGGCCGGGGGAAGCGGAGCTCACGGCTCCGCCTCGCTGCGCTCCAGCCGCCAGCGGCCGGGGCCAGCGGGGCTCACCTGCCAGTCGCGCCAGATCCAGGCCCCCTGCCGCTCCTCGAGACGGGCCAGGGGCTGCTCCACCAGCTGGGCCAGCTCCACGCTGGAGAGGCCGTAGCCACCACTCGCCAGCCGGTCGGCCAGCTCCACGCGGCCCAGCAGCCGCACCAGGGGCTCGGGGGCCGGATCCCCATCTCCGGAGGTGGCGGGTCGCGACCCAGGGGCGGTCGACACCGCGTGGCCGATCCGCAGGGCCGGGATGCCGCCGCGGGAAAAGGCCACGGCGATCGCGTCGCAGCGCTCGTTGTCGGGATCACCGCTGTGGCCGCGCACGTGCTCCAGGAGCACCCCGGGCAGGCGGGCCTGATCAAGGGCCTCCCAGAGGTCGCGGTTGAGAACCGGCGCACCGGAGGCCGTGCGCCAGCCCTTGCGTTTCCAGCCCGCCAGCCACTTGGTCAGACCATCCACCAGGTAGCGGCTGTCGGTGCGCAGACGCAGCGAAGGGTGGTGGGGCAGGCTGCGCAGTTCCTCCAGCAGCGCGAGGGCGGCGGTGAGCTCCATGCGGTTGTTGGTGGTCGCCGCGGCTGCACCGCCGAGTTCGCGCACCGTGCCATCCTCGAAACGCAGCAGCGCTCCCCATCCCCCGGGACCGGGATTGCCGCTGCAGGCGCCGTCGCAGGCGGCCGCAATCACGCGGTTCGGCTCAGCGGCCACTGGGCATCAGCACGAAAGTTCGGTAAACATTGGTCCCCAGTGCGGGCCGCGGAGACTTCCCATGCAGCGAACCTACCTGGCCTTGGTCGGCCTCGGTCTGGCGGCCTCCGGCCTGCAGCCCCTGGGTGCTCCCCTGGCGCGGGCAGCCGGGGTGTTCAGCAGCCAGCCCCTGGATGCCTCCCGCTTCGTGGTGCTCGGCAAACCGGTGGGCGAGGCCGACTGGACCCTGCTGGTGCTCGAGCAGGTGGCCGCCCAGCCCCGCTGCTGGGAAAGCCGGCCCGATGGACTGGTCGACCCGACCCTCAACCGCTTCGACTTCACCGGCATCTGCAACCGCTACATCGACAGCAACGGTTTCTCGCTGCGGATCGAGGACCAGGACCTGGCCAGCACCTACCGGCTGCGCTTGCGCCAGGTGGGCCAGGAGCTGCAGCTGCAGGCCATGAGTCCGCAGGAAACCACCACCCTCCTGGTGGGTCGCGGCCGCGTGAATCTCCGCGACCGCAACGGCTTTGTGGCCCTCACCCTCGAACCCGACTGGCAGCTGAGCCGCCGGGTGTTCGGCCAGCAGGCCCTCAGCCACCTCTACTTCGCCAACGCGACACCCCTCGCCCAACTGCTGGCGCGGGCCGGCGGCCGGCCCGCGATCCCGCCGACCGCCAGCCCGTTGCAACCCTTCCCGGAGGAAACGATCGCCAGGGGCGGTGGCGAAGCGAGCGGTCCGGTGGCCCTGCAGGTGGTGCCCTTTCAGGAGTGACAGTCGGACCAGCGGCCTGCGAGTCCTGGCAGCCACCAGTAGCGTCCCTTACCTTTACAGCGTGTGAGGAGTGCGGAACGCTCTCCCGGGGTCGAAACGAGGACAGACTCCCAGGATCGTTCCACCTCTCGGGCCCCGCCTTCGGCGGGGCCTTTTTCATGGCGGCCAGTCACGCGAAAGCCGGCCCAGAGGGCCGGCGAGAGGGGCACCGACATGGGCCGGTGCGCGGCGATCACTTGATGGTGACCTTGCCGCCGACTTCCTCGATGGCCTTCTTGAGGGCCTCGGCCTCGTCCTTGCCGATGCCTTCCTTGACGGCCTTGGGCGCAGCCTCCACAAGGGCCTTGGCTTCGCCCAGACCGAGGCCGGTGGCCTCGCGGACGGCCTTGAGCACCTTGATCTTGGCGGCGGCGTCGAAGCTGTCGAGGATCACATCGAACTCGGTCTTCTCCTCGACGGCCTCGGCGGCCGCGGCGGGAGCGGCGGCCATCACGACGCCGGCGGAAGCGGCGGCGGAGACGCCGAAGGCCTCCTCGATCTGCTTGACGAGCTCGGAAGCCTCAAGCAGCGAGAGGGTTTTGAGCGATTCGAGAATCTGGTCGGTGGTAGCGGACATGGTTGGAACTCAGCAACAGATCTGTTGGGTGGACAGTCGGATCGGTGGAGCGCGGCAGGGCAGGCCTCAGTCGGCGCTGCCTTCGCCTTCGGCGTGCTGCCGCAGCGCCCGGGCGAGACCGGACGGAACCTCGTTGATGCCCACCGCGAGCTTGGTGGCCACGGCGTTGATCGCACCGGCGATCTGGGCCATGAGCACCTCCTTGGAGGGCAGATCCCCGATCGCCTTGATGTCGGTCTGGGAGAGGAGCTTGCCTTCGAACAGGCCGCCCTTCACCTCCGACTTCTTGGTGTCCTTCTGGAAGGCCTGAACGGCCTTCACGGCACCGCCCACATCGCCCTTGACCAGGACGAAGGCGTTGGTGCCGGTGAGGAGGGAATCAAGTTCCGACCAGGCGTCGTTTCCATCGATGGCACGGCGCATCAAGGTGTTCTTGGTCACCTTGCAGACACCGTTGCTGGCCTGCAGACGGGTCCGCAGGTCAGACATCTCCTTGATGGACAGGCCCTTGTAGTCGAGGACCAACGCCATTTCGGCTTCACCGAGGAGCCCCTTGAGCTCTTCGACGATCTGTTGCTTGCTCTCCAGCGTGCGGCCCATAGGAAGTGGAACGGATCGAGGGGAACAAGCCGGGAACGCGGCCCTGACGCTCCCCGGGAGGGGAGAACGCTCCGGCGAACCGGACGCGCATCGAGGCCGCTGCATGCTCCGCACCGTTCTGGGGGGAACCCCCACGGGCCAAACCTGTCGCGTGCACCTCGGCAGGACTTACGGCCTGGCCCTTGCGTCGCCCGGGGGGCGTCGCCGTGGCGGCTCACCTGCTGTCTGGGGTCGGGCGCGTGCCCGCTGGCCGAAGCCAGCCCATCACCCTACAGGGCGACGGGCCGGCCAGGACCTCAACCTTCCTGCTTGAGGTCCTGCAGTGCGGTGAAGTCGACCTGCACCGACGGACCCATGGTGGAGGCGAGGTAGAGCGACCTCCAGTAGCGGCCCTTGGCGCCGCTGGGCTTCTGACGGTCGATCACCTCCTGCAGGGCCTTGAGGTTCTCGAGCAGGGCCTCGACGCTGAAGCTGGCCTTGCCGAAGCGCACGTGCACGATGCCGGTGCGGTCGGCGCGGAATTCAAGCTTGCCGGCCTTGAACTCGTTGATGGCGGCGGCCAGGTCGGTGGCGACCGTGCCGGCCTTGGGATTCGGCATCAGACCGCGGGGACCGAGCACCCGGCCCAGCTTGGCCACCTTGGGCATCATGTCGGGGGTGGCGATCAGCAGGTCGAAGTCCATCTGGCCTCCGGCGATCGCCTCCACCAGGTCGTCGTCACCGGCGAGATCGGCACCGGCCGCCTTGGCCTCGGCCACCTTCTCGCCCCGGGCGATCACGGCGATGCGGATGGTCTGGCCGGTGCCGTTGGGCAGGGCCACGGTGGTGCGCAGCTGCTGGTCGGTGTACTTGGGATCGATGCCCAGGCGCACGTGGGCCTCGATCGTTTCATCGAATTTGGCGTTGGCGTTGGCCTTCACCAGCTCGAGGGCCTCGGTGGGGGCATAGGCACGGTCCTCGACCTTGGCGGCGAGGGCGGTGAAGCGCTTGGAAACTTTCGTCATGGCAGGTATGGGGTACGGGCGACCGGGCACCGGATCGGCTGCGGCGCGCTGCGCCGTCACCGAGGGCCTGGGTCTCCCCCGGGTGGGGTGAACGGTGGATTGGCGGAGCGTCAGTCCTTGACGGCGACGCCCATGTTGCGGGCGGTGCCCTCGATGATGCGCATGGCCGACTCGACGCTGCTGCAGTTGAGATCGGGGAGTTTGGTCTTGGCGATCTCCTCGAGCTGGGCGCGGCTGATGGCGCCCACGGCTCCCTTGGCGGAGGTGGCGGCACCCTTCTCGATGCCGGCCGCCTTGGAGATCAGCACCGAGGCGGGCGGGGTCTTGGTGATGAAGGTGAAGCTGCGGTCTTCGAAGACCGAGATCTCCACCGGAATCACGTACCCGGCTTTCTCCTGGGTGCGGGCGTTGTACTCCTTGCAGAACGCCATGATGTTGACCCCGTGCTGACCGAGGGCGGGGCCCACCGGCGGTGCGGGGTTGGCTTTGCCGGCCTGGAGGGCCAGCTTGATGACAGCTACGACTTTCTTGGCCATCGACGGGGCGGAGGTACGGGACTCCCCCGGGGGGAAGCTGCGGATCGCCGATCGGAGGGACCGGCGGTGCGGTGGGACCCGGTGAGGGGAAGAACCACCTGAGGCCGCCCTCCGCAGGGAGGCGGCCGCGGGATGTCAGCTCTGTTTGCTGATCTGGGAGAACTCCAGTTCCACCGGGGTTTCCCGGCCGAAGATCGAGAGCAGGGCCTTGAGCTTGCTGCGCTCGCCCGACACCTCGATCACCTCGCCCTGGAAATCCTTGAACGGACCGGCAGTGACCAGGATCTGGTCGCCCTCGGCAAGATCCACCTTGACGACGGGTTTCTTCTCGGCGGCGCGCTTGAAGATCCGGTCGACCTCCTGGCGGCTGAGCGGGCGGGGCTTGATGTGGCCGCGGGCCTTGCCGGTGGCGCGACGCTCCTCCTGCCCCACGAAGTTGATGACGTTCGGGGTGCTGCGCACGGCCATCATCGTGTCCTCGTCGAGGATCATCCGCACCAGCACGTAGCCGGGGAACACCTTCTCCTCGATCGACTGGCGGCTGCCGTCCTTCTTGAGCTTGACGCCGGGCGTCTGGGGAATCTCGATCTCGAGGATGCGGTTGTCGACCCCGAGGGTGACGGCCCTCTGCTCGAGGGTGGCCTTCACCTTCTTCTCGCAGCTCGAGGCCACCTGGACGGCATACCAGCGGGCCACCTGCGGTCGGGCCTCGGCCTCCGCCTCGGGGGTGGCGGCAGGCGCCAGGTCGGGCTCGATCAGGGTGGGCGCCGCCTCCCTGTCCTCCGGCTCAGCGGCGAGGTCTGCGGTGGCGAGATCGACTTCGGACACGGGATCGGGAACGGGAAGGCTCGGGGAAACGGCGGAAGGAGGCGCGGGGGAATTCAGCGGAACACCTGGGTGGAGCCCCAGCTGAAGAAACGATCCACGGCGGCGATCGCCGCCGCCGAGAGACTCACCATCAGGATCACCGCCACCGACTCGCTGAACAGCTGCTGGCGGCTGGGCCACACCACCTTGCGCAGCTCCTCGAGGATGGAGGCCAAGAACCCGGCCGGTCCGGCCGGCGGCGGGGCGGCTGCCTCCTCCTGTGGCGGGGCGTCTTCGGAAATGGGCGTGCGGCTGGGGGTTTCCACGGACGGGCGCGGGGGGCGCGGGCGCACCGGTTCGTCCAGGCGTACCGGCAAACGACCACCCTACCGGAGCCCCTCACCCTCCAGCGGCAGGGGAACGAACTGGAGCGCGCCGTCGGCCAGGCACACCCGCACGCCGCGGGCAGCGCGGAAGCGCTCCTCCAGCAGTTCGGTGGCCAGGGGGTTCTCGATGCGGCGGCGCAGCACCCGCCGCAGGGGACGCGCCCCGAACTCCGGCTCGTAGCCCTGCTCCGCCAGGGCGGCCACCACGGCGTCATCGACCTCCAGCTCCAGGTGCTGGTCGCGCAACAGCGCCGCCAGGTCCGCCACCTGGAGCCGCACGATGCGCTGGAGGTCCGCCGGCGCCAGCGGCCGGAAGCGGATCACCTCGTCGATCCGATTGAGGAACTCCGGCCGGAACTGCTCGGCCAGGGCCCGCTCCACCGCCTCCTCCAGGCGCCCCTCGCGCTGCTCATCCTGGGCGGCGGTGCCGGAGGGCTGGCGCGCGTCCTCCAGGATGGCCCGGCTGGCCAGGTTGCTGGTCATGACGACCACCGTCTGGCGAAAGTCGACGGTGCGCCCCTGGGAATCGGTGAGCCGGCCGTCGTCGAGCACCTGCAGCAGAAGGTTGAACACCTCGGGGTGGGCCTTCTCCACCTCGTCGAGCAGCAGCACGGCGTAGGGCCGGCGCCGCACCGCCTCGGTGAGCTGGCCGCCCTCCTCGTAGCCCACATAGCCAGGGGGCGCACCCACCAGCCTGGCCACGGCATTGCGCTCCATGAACTCGCTCATGTCGAGGCGCACCAGGGCCTCCTCCTCGTCGAACAGCGAGGCGGCCAGGGCCTTGGCCAGTTCGGTCTTGCCGACGCCGGTGGGCCCCAGAAACAGAAACGAACCCACGGGGCGGCGCGGATCCTGCATGCCGGCCCGCGCCCGGCGGATGGCGGCCGCCACCGCCGTGACGGCCTCCGGCTGGCCGATCACCCGCTCCGCCAGCCGGCTCTCGAGCTCCAGCAGCTTCTGCCGCTCGCCGGCCAGCAGCCGCTGCACGGGGATCCCGGTCCAGCGAGCCACCACATCGGCGATGTCGCCAGCCTCCACCTGCTCGCGCAGCAGCGAGGAGCCGGAACGCTGATCCTCCAGCAGTTCCTCCTCCAGCGCCGCCCGGCGCTGCTGCACCGCCTGCAGCTGCTCGTGGCGGATCCGGGCCTCCTCCTCGTAGTCGCCGTCGCGCTCGGCCTCGGCCACCGCATGACGCAGCTCCTCGTCGCGCTGGAGCAGCTCGCGCAGCTCCGCCAGCTGCTCCCGCTCCGCCTGCCAGCGATGCTGCAGCTCCTGCAGCCGGTCGAGGGCGAGGCGGCGCCGCTCCTGCAGCGCCACCCGCTCCTGCAGCGGTGCCGCCTCGGCGGCGAGCAGGGCCAGTTCCACCCGCCGCAGTTCCGTTTCGGCCACCTCCACCACCTGGGGCTTGGAGGTCACCTCCATGCGCAGCTGGGCGGCGGCCTCGTCGATCAGGTCGATCGCCTTGTCGGGCAGGCAGCGATCGGCGATGTAGCGATCGGCCAGCCGCACCGCGGCCACCAGGGCGCCATCGCTGATGGCCACGCCGTGGTGCAGTTCGTAGCGCTCCTTGAGGCCGCGCAGGATCTCGATGCTCACCTCGCGGCTGGGCTCGCGGATCACCACCTGCTGGAAGCGGCGGTTCAGCGCCGGATCCTTCTCCACCGTGCGGCGGTAGTCCTCCGGAGTGGTGGCACCGATGCAGCGCAGCTCACCGCGGGCCAGGGCGGGCTTGAGGATGCTGCCGGCATCGGCACTGGAGCGGTCGGTGCTCACCACCGTGTGCAGCTCGTCGAGGAAGAGGATCACGCCGCCTTCGGAACCTCCCACCTCCTGCAGCACGGCCCGCAGCCGTTCCTCGAACTGGCCGCGGAACTTGGCGCCGGCGATCAGGGCACCGAGATCGAGGGCGATCAGGCGCAGGCCGCGCAGGGCGTCGGGGACCTCGCCGGCGGCGATCCGCTGGGCCAGCAGCTCGGCGATGGCCGTCTTGCCGACGCCGGGTTCGCCGATCAGCACGGGATTGTTCTTGCCACGGCGGGAGAGCACCTGGATCAGCCGGCGGATCTCGGCGTCGCGACCGATCACCGGATCCAGCAGCCCGTCGCGGGCGGCGGCGGTGAGATCCCGGCCGTACTGCTCCAGAGCCGGCAGCTCGGCCTCGAGCCGCAGCTCGCCCCCTGCCGCGGCCGGCGGGGCAGCGGGTTGGGCGGGGGCAGCGGGTTCGGCGGATGGCGGCGGCGGGGGCGGCCCCGGGTCGTTGTCGATCCAGTCGTCGGCGGCGGCGGGGGCCGCGAAGCGGCGGGGAAGGCCCGGCGGGCTGGCCGGCAGCGGGGAGGGAGGGGCCGGCGATGGGGCGGCGGCCGTGGCCCCAGGCCGCAGCTGGCGCAGCAGCCGCTCCTCGCTCAGCCCCTCATCGGTCAGCAGGGCGGCGCCGATGCGGGGTTCCTCCCGCAGGGCCAGCAGCAGGTGGGGCACGTCGAGCAGGCGCGACCCCCAGGCGGCACGGCGGCGGTCGGCCGCCTCGAGCAGATCCTCGAGCGCATCGCCGATGAACAGCTCCTCGCCGGTGGCCGAGGGCTGCTCGGCGCAGAACGCCTCCAGCCGATCGAGCACCCGGTCGCGATCCAGCGGCAGCGGCGCCACCCAGGCGTCGTAGCGGGGGTCCTGCAGCAGCACCTGCAGCAGGTGCTCCACGTCCATCTGGCCGTGACGCCAGGCGCGGGCCTGGTCCTGGCCGGCGAGCAGCAGATCCCAGGCGGCGTCGCTGAAGCGATCGGGGTCGCTGGTGAGACTGCCCCGCGCGGCGGGCTCAGGCGGCTGCATCGGCCCTCGGGGCGAGCTGGATCAGTTCCACCTTGTAGCCGTCGGGATCCTCCACGTAGGCGATCACGGTGGTGCCGTGCTGCTTGGGGCCTGGCGGACGCACCACCCGGCCGCCCCGTTCGGCGATGGCGGCGCAGGTGGACTGGATGTCGTCGACACCGATGGCGATGTGCCCGTAGGCGGTGCCGAGCTCGTAGGCGTCGGTGTCCCAGTTGTGGGTGAGTTCGATCACGGTGGTGTCACGCTCCTCGCCGTAGCCCACGAAGGCGAGGGTGTAACGGCCGCCGGGGTAATCCGTGCGGCGCAGCAGCCGCATCTGCAGCACACCGGTGTAGAAGGCCAGCGATCGCTCCAGATCCCCCACCCGGAGCATGGTGTGCAGCAGTCGCATCGGTGGGGCTGGGGCAGGGGCGGCACCGCCGATTCTGAACGCCGCCAAGGCCGCACCGGTGGCGGAGCGTCGCCGACAACGGCGTGGGGATGGTGCCGAAGGCCACAAAAGATGGGTCCGGGGCGCCCCATAGGATCCCCCCATCCGTGACATCGGGTCTTCTTCGTGATCGACAGCCTCGACCTCGTGATCGATTCCATCGTGGCCCGGGAGGTGCTCGATTCCCGCGGCACCCCCACGGTGGAAGCCGAGGTGCGGCTGGAGGGCGGGGCCCAGGGGCACGCGATCGTGCCAAGCGGCGCCAGCACCGGAGCCCATGAGGCCCACGAGCTGCGCGATGGCGATGCCCGCTACTTCGGCAAGGGCGTGCTGCAGGCGGTGGGCAACATCGAGGAGCGGATCGCCCCGGCCCTCTGCGGGCTGAGCGCGCTCGACCAGACCGCCGTCGATGCCGCCATGCTCGAACTCGACGGCAGCAGCAACAAGTCGGCCCTGGGAGCCAACGCCGTGCTGGCGGTGAGCCTGGCGGTGGCGCGGGCGGCGGCCGAGGGCGTGGGCCTGCCGCTCTACCGCTACCTGGGCGGCCCGATGGCCACCCTTCTGCCGGTGCCGCTGATGAACGTGATCAACGGCGGCGCCCATGCGGCGAACAACCTCGATTTCCAGGAGTTCATGCTGGTGCCCCGCGGCGCGGCCACGTTCCGCGAGGCGCTGCGCATGGGGGCCGAGGTGTTCCACACCCTCAAGGGCCTGCTCAGCGCCCGGGGCCTCTCCACCGCCGTGGGCGACGAGGGGGGCTTCGCGCCCAACCTGGAGAGCAACGACGCCGCCGGTGAACTGCTGGTGCAGGCGATCGAGAAGGCCGGCTACCGGGCCGGCGAGGAGATCGCCCTGGCGCTGGACGTGGCCAGCACCGAGTTCTTCAAGGGCGGCCTCTACGCCTTCGGCGGCGGCAGCTACACCAGCGCCGAGATGGTGGAGCAGCTGGCCCAGCTGGTGAGCCGCTACCCGATCGTCTCGATCGAGGACGGCGTGGCGGAGGACGACTGGGAAGGCTGGAAGCTGCTCACCGAGCGGCTCGGCGCCAGCGTGCAGCTGGTGGGCGACGACCTGTTCGTGACCAACAGCGCCCGACTGCAGCGCGGCATCGACCTGGGGGTGGCCAATTCGATCCTGATCAAGGTGAACCAGATCGGCTCCCTCACCGAGACCCTGCAGGCGATCGACCTGGCGGGCCGCGCCGGCTACACCAGCGTGATCAGCCACCGCAGCGGCGAGACCGAGGACACCACCATCGCCGATCTGGCGGTGGCCACCCGCGCCGGCCAGATCAAGACCGGCTCGCTGAGCCGCAGCGAGCGAGTGGCGAAGTACAACCGGCTGCTGCGCATCGAGGACGAGCTGGGCAGCCAGGCCGTCTACGCCGGCGCCCAGGGCCAGGGGCCGCGGGGCCGGGGCTGACCGGACCGGCCGGTCCTCGCTCAGCCTCCGCCGGGCAGCTTCTCCAGACGGGCATCGCGCCGCAGCCGCCCCTGCAGCCGCAGCCAGCCCAGGCCCACCGGCAGGGCCAGCACCAGGGGGATGGCCGTGAGGGCGGGCACGCTCCCGCCGGCCAGCAGCGCGGCGGCCACGGCGAGGCCCCCCAGCAGGAAGGACTGACCGGTGGCCTGCTGGGCCAGGGCGAGCCGCCGCAGCAGCCGATCGGTTTCGCCGGCGCGAATCTGCACCTGCAGATCGCCCTGCTCGATCCGGGAGAGGCTGTCCTCGAGCCGCCGCGGCAATCCCAGGGCCCGGCTGCCCACCTCGGCCGCCTGGCGGCCCAGTTCGCCGAGGAAATCATTGGGGCCGTTTCCGCTGGCGGTCATCAGGGGCAGCAGATAGGGACGGGCGATGGCGATCAGGCTAAAGCCGGGATCGAGGCTGCGGCCCACCCCCTCGAAGGTGGAGAGGGCCCGCATCACGAAGATCAGCTCCGCCGGCAGACGGAACGGCTGGCCATAGACCAGGTCGTAGAGATCGCCGGAGAGCTTCTCGAGCACGTTCGTGGAGAACGGCGGCGTGAGGGCATCGGTGAGCATGACCCGCACCAGCCGCCGCACCGGGCCCGGGTCGATGCCGGCCGCGATCACGCCCGCCCCCTGCAGTTCGCTCACCAGGGCCGCCGCATCGCGCGCCGCCGCCGCCCGCACCATGCGGCCCAGGCGGCTGCGCAGGCGCTGCGACAGCTGACCCATCATCCCGAAGTCGTAGTAGATGAGGGCGCCGTCGGCGGCCACCGCCAGGTTGCCCGGATGGGGATCGGCATGGAAGAAGCCGAAGCGCACCAGCTGCTGCAGGTAGCTGGCCGCCCCCTTCTCGGCCACCGCCGCCGGATCGATCCCCGCCGCCACCAGCGCGGGCCGGTCGGTGATCTTGATGCCGGGAAGGAAATCGAGGCACAGCACCCGGCGGGTGCTCAGCTCCCAGATCACCGCCGGGATGCGGATGCCGTCGTCGTCGAGAAACTGCTGACGGAAGCGGGCGGCGTGCTCGGCCTCGAGCCGGAAATCGAGTTCGCGCAGCAGCACACGGCGGCATTCCTGGGCGATCGAGACCCAGTCGCGGCCCTGGCCCCAGCGGGGATGGCGCTGCAGCACGGCGGCCACCTGCTGCATCACCTCCAGATCGAGCCGGAACAGCCGCTCGAGACCCGGCCGCTGGATCTTGAACACCACCTGGCGGCCACTGCGCAGGCTGGCGCGGTGCACCTGGGCCAGGCTGGCCGATCCCAGCGGGGCTTCCTCCAGGTCGACGATCTCGGCGCAGCGTTCCCCCAGTTCCTGCTCCAGCAGGCTCTGGACCGTGGTGAAGGGGAAGGCCGGCACACGGTCCTGCAGGTGGGCCAGCTCCTCCACGTAGCTGGCCGGCAGCACGTCGGGGCGGGCCGAGAGCAGCTGGCCGAGCTTGATGAAGGCGGAGCCGAGGCCCAGCAGCTCGGCGGTGAGCCAGCGGGCCCGGCGCCGCTGCCGGGCTGCCCGCCGTTCGGCGCTCGCGCCACCGGGGTAGCTCCAGGCACGCCCGTCCCACCACAGTCCGCCCAGCAGCCGCAGCACGGCCCACCAGATCCGCAGGGAGCGCATCAGCCCCCGCCACCCCTGCCCCAGAACTCCCATCAGGAGCGGTCCTCGAGGCGGCGGGAGAGAGCCGCCACCCGGGCGCGCAGGTCATCGATCTGGTCCTGGGGGCCGGCGGCGTCGGCGGGATCGGCCACGGGAGCGGCGGGATCGCTCTCCAATCGCTCCGCCTCCCGCTCCACCTCCTCCCAGAAGAGGTCGAGCTCACGCTTCAGGCGCTCGGGCGCCTCCTGGGCCAGCACTGCCAGCCCGGCGGCGGTGTCGGCCAGGCCGCTGCCGAGACGCGCCCCCAGCCGGTTGATCGCGGCCTGCAGCAGGGATCGGGGGGCGCTCATCTCCAGTCCTGCGGGCTGGCCAAACTGTGGCAGATCAGAGCGCAGGCTCGGGGGCCGCAGGCTCGGATGGTTCGGCCGGGTCGGTGGGTGCCGGGGCCGGCTCCGGCAGCGGCGGCGCCGCCGGAGCGGCCGGCTCGGGGGCGGGGGCAGGCGCAGCGGAGCGGGCTTCGGCCTCCTGACGCTCCTGCTGGCGGCGATCCTCCTCTTCGCGTCTCGCCTTGCTCTCCTGCTCACGTCTCTGCTCGGCATCAAGCAGGTCAGGCTTGGCCTCGATCGGCTCCTTGTCGGCACCGAAGCGCTGGCGCAGGCTCTCGAGGCTGGTGCCGGGGAAGGGCTTCACCGAGAACGGCTGACCCAGCGGCACCAGGCCGTCGACGCGCAGCCCCAGCAGGCGATGGGTGAGGGCATAGCCCAGCCCGAAACAGAGGCCCGCCACCAGCGGCAGCACCCAGGGCGCCAGGGGCCGGGGCGGGGCTGCCGCATTGGGATCGGCGGGGGCGGGGCGGCGGCGGCGCCGGGCTCCGGCCTGGGACATGGGGCAGGCTGCGCTGGCAGTCCATCCTCGCGCCCGCGGCGGCTCAGGTCGTGTAATCGGCGTTGATGCGCACGTACTGGTCGGAGAGATCGCAGCCCCAGGCCAGACCGCTGCCCGCACCCGCGCCCACGCTGAGCCGGATCGCCACGGTGTCGTCGAGCAGGTAGGCGCCGCCGGCGCGCTCGCGCAGGTAGCGGGAGGCGGCGGCCCGGTCGAAGGCCAGGGGCTCGCCGGCCGCCATGAGCTGGTGCGGCCCCAGCCAGAGGGCGATGCGCCCGGGCTCGAGCGGCACACCGGCCCGGCCCGCCGCGGCCACGATCCGGCCCCAGTTGGGGTCGCGGCCATGGATGGCCGTCTTCACCAGCGAGGAGCCGCACACGGTGCGGGCGATGCGGCGGGCATCGGCGTCGCTGGCGGCCCCCTCCACGGCCACCTCGATCAGGCAGGTGGCCCCTTCGCCGTCGCGGGCGATGGCACGGGCCAGATGCTGGCAGGCGGCCGTCAGGCCCTCCTCCAGCGCATCGAACTCGGCGTGATCGAGGGGATCACCGGCGGCGAAGGCCAGGAAGCAGTCGTTGGTGCTCACGTCGCCGTCGACGGTGATGGCGTTGAAGGAACGCTCCACCGCCCGCCGCACCATCGCCTGCCACGCCGCCGCCGGCATGCCGGCATCGCAGCTGAGGAAGCCCAGCATCGTGGCCATGTCGGGGTGGATCATCCCGGAGCCCTTCGCCATCCCGCCGACCCGGACACGCCGTCCGCCCAGCGTGGCCTCCAGGGCGATCTGCTTGGCGGCCAGGTCGGTGGTGAGGATGGCGGTGGCGGCGCCCTCGCCGCCCCGCTCGGAGAGGGCGGCCACCAGAGGATCGAGCCCCGCCAGCAGGATGGGCATCGAGATCGGCACGCCGATCACGCCGGTGGAGCAGAGCAGCACCTCCGCCTCGGCCAGGCCCAGCCGTTCGGCCAGGGCGGCGGTGGCGGCGAGGCTGTCGGCCAGCCCCCGCTCGCCCGTGCAGGCGTTGGCCTGGCCGGAGTTGGTGAGCACTGCCCGGGCGCGGCCGCCGCTGGCCGCCAGCCGCTCGGCGCAGAGATCCACGCAGGCGGCCCGCACCCGGTTGGTGGTGAAGGTGCCGGCGCACACCGCCCCCTCGGGGGCGAGCAGCAGCGCCAGGTCGGGGTTGCCGGAGGCCTTGAGACCCGCCGTGATGCCGGCCGCCAGGAAGCCGGCGGGGGCGGTGATCCCGCCGGGAATGGGCTGCCAGGAACGGGTGGCGTGGGTCACGGGGCGGGAGGATGCTGGGGCCCATCCTGCCGATCGGAGATGCGCCGGCCTCAACGCCAGCGGCGGATCGGTCTCACCGGCGGCATCGCCACCGGCAAGAGCACGGTGGCCCGGCTGCTGACGGACCGCTTCCACCTGCCGGTGCTGGATGCCGACACCTTTGCCCGCGCGGCACTGGCGCCGGGCACACCGGCTGCACGGGCGGTGCTCGAACGCCACGGGGATCGGGTGCGGCAGTCAGGTTCCGCCGTCGACCGGGCGGCGCTGGGGCGGATCGTCTTCGCCGATCCCGCCGAGCGGGCCTGGCTGGAGGGTCTGGTGCACCCGCTGGTGCGGCGGCGCTTCGAGGCGGAGCTGGAGCGGCTGGCGGCGGAGCCGGTGGTGGTGCTGATGGTGCCGCTGCTGTTCGAAGCGGGCCTGGAGTCCCTGTGCGACGAGATCTGGCTGGTGGACTGCGACGAGCGGCAGCAGCTCGAGCGGCTGATGGGCCGCGATGGCCTGGACGAAGCCCAGGCCCGTGCCCGCATCGCCGCCCAGTGGCCCCTGGCGCGCAAGCGCGAACGGGCCGATCGCCTGCTGGCCAATCAGGGCGACCCGGCGGCACTGCCGGCCCAGCTGGCCGCGGCCCTGGCCGGCAGCAGCCCGCCGGAGCTGAACCGCCAGGCCTGAAGCGGCGTCAGCCCTGCAGCATCTCGATCAGCAGCCGGTTGGCGAGCTTGGGATCGGCGCGGCCTCCGGTGCGCTTCATCAGCTGCCCCACGAAGAAGCCCTGCAGCTTGCTCTTGCCGCCGCGGAAGGCCGCCACCTCCTCGGGATGGGCCGCCAGCAGCTCCTCCACGATGGCCGTGATCGCGGCCGGATCGCTGATCATGCCCAGACCACGCCGCTCCACGATCGCCTGGGGCGAACCGCCCTGCTCCAGCAGCTCCGGCAGGATTTCTTTGGCGATCTTGCCGCTGATCGTGCCCTGCTCGATCAGCTGCACGAGTTCGGCCAGCTGCTCCGGTCGCAAGGGCAGCTCGCCGTAGGAGAGCCGGTTGGCGTTCACGTGGGCGGCGATGTCGCCGGTGATCCAGTTGGCGGCAGCCTTGGGATCGGCGCCGGCGGCCACGACGGCCTCGAAGTAATCGGCCATGGGGCGCTCATCGGTGAGCACGCGGGCGTCGTAGGGGGAGAGGCCCAGCTGCTCGGCATAGCGGTGGCGCTTGGCGGCCGGCAGTTCCGGCAGCTCGGCGCGCCAGCCCTCGCGCCGTTCCGCACTCACCTCGATCGGGCCCAGATCCGGATCGGGGAAATAGCGGTAGTCGCTGGCGCCCTCCTTGCCGCGCATGCTGCGGGTGAGCTGCTTGCCCTCATCCCAGAGGCGGGTCTCCTGGATGATCGGCTCACCGGCCTCGATCGCCTTGATCTGGCGCTGGATCTCGTGATCGCAGGCCTTCTGGATGGCGGAGAAGGAGTTCATGTTCTTGATCTCCACCTTCACGCCGAAGGGGGCTTCCGGCCCCGGGCGCACCGAGATGTTGACGTCACAGCGGAGAGAACCCTCCTGCATGTTGCCGTCGCTCACCCCCAGATAGCGCATGATCCGGCGGATCTCGGCGGCGTATTCGGCCGCTTCACGGCCCGTGCGCAGGTCGGGCTTGCTCACGATCTCGGCCAGGGCCACCCCGGCGCGGTTGTAGTCCACCAGGGAATGGGTGCTGCCGGCCAGGCGATCGCTGCCGGCATGCACGAGCTTGCCGGCGTCCTCCTCCATGTGCAGGCGCTCGATGCCGACCCGCTTGGTATAGGTGTCCTTGCCCTTCTCGGCCACCTCCACCTCGATCCAGCCGTCCTCGGCGATCGGTTCGTCGTACTGGGAGATCTGATAGTTCTTGGGCAGATCGGGATAGAAATACTGCTTACGGTCGAACTTGCTGTGCTCGGCGATGTGGAGATTGAGGGCCAGGGCGGCCTTCACCGCATACTCGAGCACCTTCTGGTTGAGCACCGGCAGGGTGCCGGGCAGGCCCAGCACCACCGGATCGATGTGGCTGTTGGGGTCATCGCCGAAGCTGGTGGAGGCGCCGGTGAAGATCTTGCTGGCGGTGAGCAGCTGCACGTGGGTCTCCAGGCCGATCACGGCCTCCCAGCTCCCGTGCCCGTTGGCCGCGGCCATCTCCTCGCTCCCTGCATGCGCTGTGGGCCGATCCTATGCAGCGGGATCCGGTCCGACGGGCCCCCATGGGTTCGATACCTTGTGGCCATGGCCGATCCAGCTGCCGAACCCGTGCTGATCCTGGGCGGCGGCCTGATGGCGCTGGCCCTGGCCCACGAACTGGCCCGCCGCGGCGCCGTGGTGCTGGTGCTGAGCCGTCGCCGCAGCGAAGCAGCGGGCTTCGTGGCGGCGGGGATGCTGGCCCCGCACGCCGAGGGGCTGAGCGGCCCGCTGCTGGACCTGGGCCGCCGCAGCCTCGAGCGAATCCCCGCCTGGGTGGGGCGGGTGGAAGCCGACAGCGGACTGCGCTGCGGCCTGAGGCCCTGCGGCATCGTGGTGCCCTTCGCCACGGCCGCCGAACGGGACGCCTACCCCACCGCCCTCTACGGCCTCCCTCTCGATCGGGCCGCGTTGGAGCGGGAGGTGCCGGGGATCGGGCCGCGCTGGAGCAGCGGCCTGCTCTTTGCCCAGGACGGCCAGATCGATAACCGCCGTGGGCTGATGCGCGCCCTGGAGCGGGCCTGCAGCCAACGCGGCGTGAGATTCGAGGAGGGGGCCGAGGTGCTGGAACTGCACCGCGATCCCGCCGACGGCTCGCTCGCGGGGGTGCGCCTCAGCCGGGCCGAGGGGGGCGAGGAGATCCTGCCCTGCCGGCAGGCGGTGCTGGCCTGCGGGGCCTGGAGCGCTCAGCTGCTGCCGGAGTTACCGGTGCGGCCCGTGAAGGGGCAGATGCTGTCGCTGCAGGGACCACGGCAGGCCCTGCGGCGGGTGCTGTTCGGGCCGGGCACCTACCTGGTGCCAAGGGAAGACGGGCTGCTGGTGGTGGGGGCCACCAGCGAGCCGGAGGCCGGCTTCGCGCCGGGGCTCACCCCCGCTGGGCAGCGGCAGCTGCAGGCGGGCCTCGCCGCCCTGCTGCCGGAGGCGAGCGGCTGGCCGCCGATGGAGCGGTGGTGGGGCTTCCGTCCGGGCACGCCGGACGGGGGGCCGCTGCTCGGAGCCGGCCCACTGCCGGGGCTCTGGCTGGCGACGGGGCACCACCGCAACGGGGTGCTGCTGGCCGCCATCACCGCCGAGCTGCTCACCAACGCCATTCTGGGCGATGCGGGTGGTGCCGATGCCCTCCTGCAGTCCTTCCGCTGGGACCGCTTCGGAGCCGCCGGCACCGATCAGAGCGCCGCCCCCGCCACCACCGCCGCCTCCATGGCCTCGGCCGCTGCCAGCGTGTAGACGGGGATCTCCCCCATTCCCTTCACCGGCACCGCGCCCAGGGCCCGCACCTCCAGCCCGGCGCTCTCCCCCACCAGCTGGGCCGTGGCCGCGTCCATCACCACCGGCACCTGGAGTACGCGGGTCTGGCCCTCCAGGCGGCTGGCCAGGTTCACGGTGTCGCCGATCACGGTGAATTCCAGGCGGCGGGGGCTGCCGATCTGGCCCACCACCGCCGGACCGCTCGCCATGCCGATGCCGCTGCGCAGCGTGGCGATCCCCTCCGCCCGCCATTCGGCATTGAGCCGCCGCAGCGCGGCGCGCATCGCCAGGGCACAGCGCAGGGCCGCCTCCGCCTCGGCTCGCTCGCCCCGCCCCACCGGGGAGCCGAACACCGCCATCACCGCGTCGCCGATGAACTTGTCGATGGTGCCGCCATGGGCGGTGATCACCTCGACCATCTCGCCGAGATAGCGGTTGAGCTGGCGCACGTGCAATTCGGTCTCCCCGTCGCGGCTGCGCTGCTGGGTGAGCTGGGTGAAGCCCATCAGATCGGAGAACAGCACGGTGACGGGCAGCACCCGGCCGCGCAGCATCCCGGCGGCGGCATCGGGATCGGCGAGGATCTCCGCCACCACGCTCGGCGCCACGTAGCGCTCGAAGGTGCGGCGCAGCCGCCGCCGCTCCCGCTCCTCCAGCCGGTAGGCCTCCCCGCCGTAGACCAGGCCCAGCAGCGCCAGCCCGCCGGCCGGCGCGAGCAGGGGCAGCCAGCGGTTGGCCTGCCGCAGGGTCAGGAACCCCGCCGTCAGCAGCAGGACCAGCGCAGCGGCGGTGAGGCCCAGGCGCCAGGGGAGGCCGCGGCGCAGCAGGGCCAGTCCTCCCACCAGGAGCAGCGGCGCCATGGCGAACAGGGCCCGCGCGGGCGGCGCGGCGGGCCAGGGGGCCAGTCCGTCGCCCTGGAGCGAATTGGCGCTGGCGGTGGCCAGCAGTTCGAGGCCGCTCTGCGGCCCGAAGGGGGTGGGAAGGCCCGCCTCCCCCTGGGACACCACCGGCCCCACCAGCACGAGCGCATCCCGCACGGCGGCACGGCGGGTGTGGCGGCTCCAGCGCTCCGGATCGAGCACCTCCCAGGCCGAGATCCGGGGAAAGCTGCCCTCGGGTCCGTAGAAGTTCAGCGCCCGGGCCGGATCCGGCTGGCGGCTGGTGCGACCCATCAGCGTCAGCGCCGTGGCGGAGAGCGAGGGGAAGGGATCCACCCCGTTGGCGGGCAGCAGGCCACGGCCATAGGCCTCCGGATGCAGGGCCGGATCACCGGCCTGGGCCGGCAGGGTGTTGCTCAGCCCCAGCCGCGTCGGCCCGCCGATCGCCGCCAGGAACGGCTCGGGGCGCACCAGGGTGAGACCGCCGCCCCCGAGCGCGTCCTGGGGTTCGAGCATCTCGGCCGCCAGCGCGATGCGGCCGCGGCCGGCCTGGAGGCGGCGCACCATCGCGGCATCGTCGGCGGGGCCATGGCTGCTGGGGCCCTCGAACACCACATTGATCGCCACCGCCCTGGCCCCGGCCTCCAGCAGCCGTGTGGCCAGCAGGCCGTAGGCGGCCCGGGGCCAGGGCAGGGTGCCGATGCCGCGGGCCCAGTCCGGGATACGGTCCCGGTTCTGGCTCACGAAGAAGCCACCCTGCTGCAGGGTGGCGTCGTCGATCGCCACCACCACCAGCCGGGGCGGCGGCCGGCGGGAACCGCGCAGCAGCACAAGCTGGTTCTCCAGACCCCGCTCCCAGGCCTGCCAACGCGCCGGCGGCCAGCCGCTCAGGGCACCCACCAGCAGCGCCACGGCCGCGGGCAGCAGGGCCATCGTGGGGAGGCGCCCCATCAGCCGCGCCCCCGGGCGGCCGGCTCCCCACCCTCAGAGCCCCACAGCCGCGCCGCCCTGGGCGAGCCGGAGGTCATCAGAAGAAACGGGGCAGGCCGAAGCTGGGCACCGACGGGACCGACGGCGCCGCCGGGATCGAGACACCAGGCACGGAGGAGCGGATGTAGCTCTCCAGCGATCCGAACGCCGGCAGCGGCACGTTGAAACCCTCGAACAAGGGCCCCTGAAGGATGGCGTTGTAGTCGCCGCTGGTGAGCTTCAGCAGCTCAAGCACCACACCAACGGGCGAGAGCCGCAACCGCTCGCCGGCGTTCACCGTGGTGGGGGCCTGACCGGTGGGCTGGCCGTCCTGCAGCGGTTCCACCACCACCGTGCCCTCCAGCACGCGCAGATCGGAACCACCTTTCTCGTCGACCTCCAGCAGGTAGTTGGTGCCGCGCACGCTGAGGCGCGAGGAGCGGGTGCAGCCGCTCTGCTTGCCCGACACCAGCACCTGCCCCTTGCTCAGCAGGAAGCAGCCGCTGCCGAGGCGGAGCTGGGAGAAGCGGTTGAGCCGGCCGGCGGCGCCGGAGTCGAAGCTGAGCTGACCGCGGCTGTTGCGTGTGCTCACTTCCTGAGGCGCGGAGGCCTTGTCCTTCACCCGGGCCTGCCGTTGGTCGATGAACAGCTCATTGCCGTCGAGGATCTCGCGCACGGTGGCGCTCTCACCGGCCCTGGCGGAGCCGGCCGGCAGGACGGCGAGCGAAAGAACCGCGAGCATCAGGGCGGAGAGCACGCGTCGTGGCGGAAGCGGCGGGGTCATCGGCAGCGACTCGCGACGGGGCGACAGGGGGAGGACTCGACCCGATCGAACGGGAGGAAGAGCCGGTCCAGGCGTCAGCCACTCATTCTGCTGGCTCCGCCGACGGACGCATCCCGAGCAGGCCGAAAACCTCCAGCGGCACCGGCCAGCCCTTCAGCCGGTGGGAGCCGAGCGGCACCACCTCCAGCTCATCGGCCAGCAGGTTGCGCAGATCACCGCTGATCAGGATCGGATGGTCGGGGAACTGGCGCGTCAGCCCCTCCAGCCGACTGGCCACGTTGACACTGGCCCCCACCACGGTGAACTCCAGGCGGCGGGAGGAACCGAGGTTGCCGGCGATCACCTCGCCCACATGCAGACCGATGCCATGGCGCAGGGCGGGACAGCCCGCCGCCACCAGCTCGGCATTGAGGCGCTCGAGGCCCCGCTGCATCGCCAGCGCGGCCCGCACCGCCGCGCGTGCCTCCTGCCGCTCCCCCCGGCTGCGCGGGACACCGAACTCGGCCATCACGGCATCGCCGATGAACTTGTCGAGCAGACCCTGCTCGGCCAGCACCGCGGCGGCCATCACGTCGAAGTAGCGGTTGAGCAGCGCGAAGAGCGCGGCGGGCTCGAGCGCGGCGCTGAGCGGGGTGAACCCCACCAGATCGCTGAACAGCAGCACGCAGCGACCGCGGCGACCGCCGGCCTGGTTCCAGAGCGGCCCCGGTTCCCGCAGGATGTCGCGCAGGAGAGTGGGGGAGATCCGGTGGGCAAGCACCTGATGGAGGTAGGCCCGCTCCCGCGCTTCCGCCCGGGCCAGGCCGCCGCCCCGCACGGCGCCGCCCAGCAGAGGCACCAACAGCAGCGCCGAGGCCGGCAGGAGCAGCTGGCCCCAGAGCCAAACACCGAAACTGACGAGCAGCACCCCCACCGCCAGCCCCGCCGCCAGCAGCGCGGTGCGCGAGGCACCGACCCCGCGGCCGAGCAGCAGCGCCACTGCCGTCGTCCAGCCGAGCAGCAGGAGCCACGCCGGCCCTGGTGGCAGGACACGGAGGCCATCGCCCTGCAGCACCGAGGCCACGGCCGCCGCCTGCACCTCCGTGCCGCTCTGGGGACCGAAGGGGGTTTCCTGCTGATCGCCGAGTTCGGGGGCCGTGGCGCCCAGGATCACGGTGCGGCCCCGCCACAGTCCGGCGGGCGCCTCACCCACCCGCCAGGCCGCCAGGCGGGGTTGGTGGCCGGCCGGTCCACGGAAGTTGATCCCCAGTGGCCTTTCCGGCAGGGGGAGCGACGGGCGGGCCAGGAAGGCCAGCGGCCTGGGCTGGGGTCCGGGAAAGCCGGCCAGGTTGGCGCTCAGCCAGCCCTGGCCAGGCACCGCCTCGCTCATCCCGCCGGCTGACTGCAGCACGGTGGTGAGGGCCTCGGCAGCCGGCCAAGCCAGGGCCGGGATCGGCCGGCGCAGCTGCACCTGCTCGAGCCCATCCCGCTCACTGAGCGTGAAGCTGGCGGCGAGATGCACGCGCGAGGCCCACGGGGCGAGCAGGCGGCGGAAGGCCGCGTCATCGGCCGGGCCGTAGCGGCTCGGCTGGCTGAACTCGATGTTGAACAGCACCCGCTCCGCCCCGCCCCGCAGCGCCGTGGCGGCCAGCTCGGCCTGCAGCGCCCGGGGCCAGGGCCAGGCCCCCATCCGCCGCCACAGGGGAGAGGCCTGACGCTCCGCGGGGTCGAGCAGCTCCGCCAGCCGCAGGGAGTCGGAATCGATCGCCAGGATCAGCGGATCGCCCGGGGCGGGGAGGGGGCCGCGCAGGCGGAAGAAACCCTGTCGCAGGCCGGCATCCAGGGCCGCGAGGCCACGCGCCGGTGGTGCGCTCCCCAGGCCCGGCAGGGAAACCAGCAGGGGCACCGCGAGCGCCACCCGCCAGAGCCTGGGCGGCCGGGCTGCTGGCCGGCTCAAGGTCCGATGCCCAGCTCCCGCTCGATCACGGGCAGAGTCTCCATCGGGGCACGGAACCCATCGAGCAGCACACTGCGGCGCCGCCGGGCCTGGGCCTCGCTGGTGTCGAGCCGCCGGGGCGCCTCCCAGCCGCGGGCCGTGTGGCGGATCACCTCGCCGCTGCCCAGACGGAAGCGGGAGCCGTCACGGCCCTCCACGCTCACCGTGCCCTCCCAGCTCAGGATCAGCACCTCTTCCCCATCGGCCTCCAGGAACACGGTGGTTCCCTGGATCGAGGCGGTGCCGACGCGGGTGCGGATGCGCAGGGGGGCCACCGGTGCGGAGCCGGGGGCGATCCAGCCGATCACCTGGCCCCGGAGGAGATCCAGATCGTTCCGGCCCACCCGGAGCAGGCTGTCGCCGCCGAGGCGGAAGCGACGCCCATCGGGCAGACGCACCTGGAGGCGGCCGGGCTTCTGGGTGCGCAGCAGGGTGGCCGGCACGAGGGTCTGGCCCACCCGAGCCGCGGCCTCCGTCCCACCGGGAGGACGCACGTAAGCCGGGCGGGAAGGCACGTCCACCACCTGGGGGCGGCCATCGGGGGCGGCGGTGGCCACGACGGCGGCCGGGATGGATCCGACCAGAGCGATCCCGACGGCGCAGGCGGCAACCCGTCTCAGCAGGGGGATGGGGACGGAACGGCTCCAGCGCATCGGACGGTCACGGCCTGTGGCGGCCAGCCTGGCGCAGGGCTCAGGGTTCGACGCGCCAGACCTGATCGGCCGGGGTCCAGTCGCAGAGTTCGCCGGGCTGGAACCAGAGGCCGATCTCGAAGGCCGCGGTTTCGGGAGCGTCGGAACCGTGGATCACGTTGCGGCCGATGTTGATCGCCAGATCGCCCCGGATCGTGCCGGGTTCGGCCTCGAGCGGCTTGGTGGCTCCGATCAGCTTGCGGGCGCTGGCGATCACACCATCGCCCTCCCACACCATCGCCACCACCGGGCCGCTGGTGATGAACTCCACCAGGCCGGCGAAGAACGGCCGCTCCCGGTGCACCCCGTAGTGGCTCTCGGCCAGCTCGCGGCTGGGGACCAGCTGCTTGAGACCCACCAGCTTGAAACCCTTGCGCTCGAAACGGCCCAGGATCTCGCCCACCAGCCCCCGCTGCACACCGTCGGGCTTGATGGCGAGGAAGGTGCGTTCGGCGGCCATGGACTGGGGATCGGAGATCGGGCCATCGTCCGCGCTGGGCCTGCCGCTTGGCAAGCCACCCCGCACCAACGGGCCGCCATACCATTCAGGGCCCCGACCCGTCGGCGAGCGATGCGCGGAGCACCGTCCGGGCGATCAGGCCTCCTCCTCGAGGCTCCGGTCGGCGTCCCCAACCTCCGGCTCGGTCTGCGCACCACGCTGGCCAGCGTGCCGCCGCTGCTGGGCGCCTCGCTGCTGCACGAGCCCTCCCTGATCTGGATGGCGCTGGGGGGGCTCTACGTGAACCTGGCCGACACCGGCGGGGCCTACCGCACCAAGGCGACGGCGATGGCCGGCGCCACCGTGCTCGGGGCGGTGGCGCTCGGCGCGGGGATCGGCCTGGCCGCCTGGCCCTGGCTGTGCGTTCCGGCCATGTTCGCCGTGGGGCTGGGCTGCGGCCTGCTCTCGCTCTACGGCAACGCCGGGGCCCTGATCGGACTGGTGACGGCCTGGTGCTTCCTGATCGGCATCAACGTGGCCGGCGCCGATCCGGCGAAGGCCCTGGCCTGGTCGTTCCTCTATCTGGCCGGAGGCGTATGGGCCACCGTGCTGGCGGTGGCCGTCTGGCCCCTGCGGCCCTACCGGCCCGTACGGCTCGCGGTGGCTGAGGCCCATCGGGCGATCGCCGGCTATCTGAGCCTGGCCTGCCCCGCCAACGGCGGCATGCCGGCCGCGGAGGAGCGGCTCTACCAGGAAAAGGTCCGGGTCCGCAACGCCCTGAGCAGCGCCCGGGCAACCCTGGCGGACACCCGCTGCGGCCGCCTCGGCGACAGTCCGGCCGATGGGGCCTTCACCCGCCTGATCGAGACCGCTGACACCCTCTTCGTGACCAGCGCGGCCCTGGGGGACCTGCTGGCGGCGATCCCGGCGGGGGAAGAGACGGGGATCCGGCGGCGGATCGGGGCTCTCAACGGTCGCTGCGGTGCCGCCCTGCTGGAACTGGATCGGTCACCGACAGCGCGGGCGGAGCCGTCTTCCCTCGGCGGCCTCGGGGACGAATCTCGGCGGATCGCCGAGGTGATCGAGGATCTCGGGCCATCGGCGGCCCGCTCCGCCCTCCGGCGGGCCCACGCCTGCCAGGCGCACTGGATCGCCACGCTGGAGCAGACCGTCGAGGCCTTCCCCTCGGCGGCGCTCGACCGCAGGGAGACCACGGCGCAGCGCAAACCTGGCCGCTGGGGCACTGCGCTGGAGCAGGGCTGGGCAACCCTGCGGGCGAACCTCACCCCTGAGTCGAGCGTCTTCCGGCACGCCCTGCGCTTCGGCACCGCCTCGGCCGTCGCCGTGGGCGTGTACACCCTCTTCGCCCTGCCGATCGGCTACTGGATCACCCTCACCGTGTCGGTGATCCTGCGGCCCTCGGCGGGGGAGACGCTGTCGCGGACCCATCAGCGGGTGCTGGGCACCGTGCTGGGGGGGATCCTGGCCATCGTGCTGGCCACCCTCTTCCCCCATCCGCTCACGATCGTGCTGCTGATGGTTCCGCTCACGGTCGTGATGATGGCGGTGCTGCCGGTGAACTACGGCCTCTTCGTCTTCTTCCTCACCCCCTGGATCGTCCTCTACAAGGACATCGACCAACCGGGTGACTGGGGACTCGCCCTGTGGCGGATCGCCAACACGCTGATCGGTGCCGGCCTGGCGCTGGCCGCCATCCATCTGATCCTGCCCCGCTGGGAGCGCCACGACCTGCCGGCCCGCCTCGCGGCGAGCCTGCGCTGCAACGCTCGCTTCGTTGAGGAGGTGCTGGATCCGTCCCGGCCGGTCGTGCCGGGGGGCAACGGGCCGTCCACCACGGCGTCGGCAGTGCGGCTGGCGATGGGCAACGCCCAGTGCTCCATCCAGCGCTATCTCAGCGAGACGCCCGCACACCGGTCGATGGCGCTGCCCCTGATGGCCTTCCTGCTCCACAGCCAACGCCTCATCGATGCGCTGGTGGTGCGCCAGAGCTGCGATCAGCAGCCCGGAAGCTGCCCGGCGCCGGTCGGCCTCCGGCCCCTGCGGGAGCGGATCGTGGCGACACTCGCGGCCCTCGCCTCCGCCCTGGAGCACCACGAGCCCCCGGCAGCCGTTCCGGAGCTGGGCCGCGACCAGGCCAGGCTGCTGGGGCTGGATGCGCTGCTCGATCCGATCGTGCAGCTCCAGCGCGCCGTGGAAGCGTGGTGCGCCTGGGAGCGCGGCGCCGCCGCGCCCCCCGCCCCACCGGCGGGGTCCGCCCCCGGAGGTCCTGACTAGAGTCCGCCAATGAGGGCCCCCGCCACCCCCGCTCGGATGCCTGCTGACACCGTCGCCACCGCGCCGTCGGACCTGGCCTGGAGCGTGAGCGACAGCAGCCGTCTCTACGGTCTGGAGGGCTGGGGCGATCCCTACTTCACCGTCAGCGGCCGCGGCCACGTGATGGTGCAGCCCCGCGGCGAGCGCGGCGGCGCCCTCGATCTGGTGGAGCTGGTGCAGGGCCTGCGCAGCCGCGACCTCACCCTGCCGCTGCTGATCCGCTTCGACGACATCCTGGAGGACCGGCTCGAGCGTCTCCATGCCGCCTTCGAGCGGGCCATCGCCCAGTACGGCTACGCGGGCCGCTACCAGGGGGTGTTCCCGGTGAAGTGCAACCAGCAGCGCCACGTGGTGGAGCAGCTGGTGGAAACGGGCCGCCGCTGGCACTTCGGGCTGGAGGCCGGCAGCAAGGCCGAGCTGCTGATCGCCCTCTCGCTGCTCGACGACCCCGAGGCGCTGCTGATCTGCAACGGCTACAAGGACCGCCGCTACATCGAGACGGCGATCCTGGCCCGCCGGCTCGGCCGCCAGCCGGTGGTGGTGATCGAGCAGGCCGACGAGGTGGAGCGGATCATCCACGCCAGCCGCGACCTCGGCGCGGCTCCCCTGATCGGCGTGCGGGCCAAGCTCTCCACCCGCAGCACCGGCCGCTGGGGGAGCTCGGTGGGGGAGCGGGCCAAGTTCGGCCTCTCGGTGCCCGACCTGCTCGCCAGCGTGGAGGCCCTGCGCCGGGCGGATCTGCTCGGCGAGCTGCGGCTGCTCCATTTCCACGTGGGCAGCCAGATCAACGACATCGCCGTGCTCAAGGACGCCCTGCAGGAGGCAGGCCAGATCTACGTGCAGCTGGCCGCTCTCGGAGCCCCGATGGGCTATCTCGACGTGGGCGGCGGCCTCGGAATCGACTACGACGGCAGCCGCACCGCCACGGCGGCCTCCACCAACTACTCCCTGCAGAACTACGCCAACGACGTGGTGGCGACGGTGCGGGAGTGCTGCGAACCGCACGGCATCGCCCTGCCCACGCTGGTGAGCGAGAGCGGCCGGGCCATCGCCAGCCACTTCAGTGTGCTGGTGTTCGACGTGCTGGGCAGCGGCAGCGTGCCCGGAGCCGTGCCGCCGGCCCAGGAGAACGAGCCGCTGATCGTGCGCAACCTGCGCGACACCCTGGCCGGCATCCTGGCCGCGAACGATCCGGCGAGCGCTGGCGACGGCGAGCGCAGCGCCGAGCGGGAGCGGGGCGTCGACCGGCTGCAGGAAGCCTGGAACGATGCCATCAAGTTCAAGGACGATGCCCTCTCGGCCTTCCGGCTGGGGTACCTGAGCCTGAGCGAGCGCGGCCGGGCCGAGCAGCTCTACTGGGCCTGCGGCCAGGCCATCGCGGCCCGCCTCGGCGGTGGCGAGGGCGGCGCCGTCACCCCGATCCCCGACGACCTGAGAACCCTGCTGGCCGCCCTGGCCAGCACCTACTACGCCAATCTCTCGGTGTTCCGCTCGGCGCCGGACACCTGGGCCATCGACCAGCTCTTCCCGGTGATGCCGATCCACCGGCTCGACGAGCGGCCCAGTGCCCTGGGCAGCTTCGCCGATCTCACCTGCGATTCCGACGGCAAGCTGGCCCGTTTCATCGCCGCGGGCCAGGTGAAGTCGCTCCTGGAGCTGCACGAGCTGCGGGAGGGGGAGCCCTACTGGATCGGCCTGTTCCTGGGCGGGGCCTACCAGGAGGTGATGGGGAACCTCCACAACCTGTTCGGCAGCACCAACGCCGTGCACATCCGCCTGGGGGCCAACGGCAGCTACCGGGTCGACCATGTGGTGCGGGGCAACACCAATGCCGAGGTGCTCGAGGCCATGGAGCACGATCCGGCCCTGCTGCTCGAACGGCTGCGGGTGGCGAGCGAGGCGGCGATCAGCCGCGGCGACCTGCCCCTGCGCGACGCCCGCCGCCTGATGGCCCACCTGGAGGGAAGCCTCCACCAAACCACCTATCTCCAGCCCTGAGGACTTCGGCGCCATGTGGGGAGATGAACCGCAGCGGAAGGTGCTGCTCGAACGCGTCAAGCTTCTGCTCGACATCCATCGCGAGGAGCTCCGTCCCACCATCCGGAAGGTCCTGGAGGGCGAGTTGCTGATGCATCAGGGAGATCCCGCCGACCGCCTGATGCTGCTCATCCGGGGAAAGGTGGCGATCCAGCTGCAGCTGCTCGAACCGCAGCCCCACACCCTGGCGGTGGTGGGCGCCGAGGAGGTGTTGGGCGAGATGGGGCTGTTCGGCACCGGCCGGCACTCCGCCGATGTGCGGGTGGTGGAGGGCCCGGCGGAACTGATCGAGGTGAGCGGCGACCGGTTCCTGAAGACCCTGCTCTTCGATGTGGATCTGGCCATGGAGTTGCTGGCGCTGGTGAGCCAGCGCTGCCTGCGGGGCAACGAGGTGATCGGTCTGCTGCTCGACGGCATCGCCGCCGCGCACCGCGGCGATGGGGTTCAGCTCGAGCGGATCGCGGAGCGGATCCAGCCGCTCGACTACTGCCTCAGCCTGGCGATGCGGCGCCTGCAGGATCTCTCGCTCAGCTGAGCGGAGGCAGGCTGAGCAGACGGACCGAGCCCAGGGATCCACTGGCCAGGATCAGCAGCACCCAGAGGAACTTGCAGGTCATGTGCAGCAGCTGGTCCACACCGAGCCCGTAGCGGTGCTTGCACTTGCCGTAATCGATGAACGTGTGAAGCACCCATTCCGCCAGACCCAGCCAGAACACCCCGGTGAGCACCGTCACGAAGAAGGCATGGATGCCGGCATGGGAGATCAGCCACCACTGCCAGGGGAGGGTGTGATCCTTTCCAGGACATTTCTCCACCGCCATCCGATCGCTCTGCAGAGCGAAATCAGCAACGAAGTGGCCCATGGCCAGCAAGGCGAAGACCCCAAAGCCGGAGAGGGCCTGGGTGCTGGCAGACGACATCGGGGCTTGTGAAGACTCCCCCAGCTTGCCGTGACGCGGGGACTTCCGCTTGCGCCATCCGCGACCGTTCGGGCCGGCGGCAAACCGCTGGCGCTCACTGTGCTCAGCGTGAACAGAACCTCACCTGCAGCATCAGGCTATCGGTGGGCGGTGGCAGTTCGGCGGGATCGAACGGGGGGGCCGCGGCGGCATCCATCCCACGCACCGCCATCGCCATGGCTGGCGCCTGGATGATCTCCACCTCGAGCGGGGTCACGCTCTGACGGCCGATCGCCTCGGTCAGCTCACGGGCCTGACGCAGGGCGTCCTGGTAGGCGGCGCGCAGCAAGGCGCGCCGCACCTCCGGGGCTTCGGCCTGGTCCGCCTCCGGCGTCACCGGCGCCAGCCGGACGCCCGGCAGGGTTCCCACCTCGCGGATCAGCGCCTGCAGGCGCGCTGGCTCCAGCCGACCACCCACCGACAGGCTGGCCTCCACGCCCGCAGGGCGCTCGCGGCTGGCCTCGCGGGTCCAGGTGGAGGGGGACCCCACCTCCAGCTCCTGCACCCCCAGACGCTGCAACGCCGAGCGGACCGCCGCCAGACGCTCCTGCAGCACCGCCAGCGCTCGGTCGGCATCGGCCGCGTCGGCCGAGAGCGCCAGTGAGACGCGCAGCCGGGCGATGGAGCGCCGGCGCTCGGCGCTGCCCCGGGCCTGGAGCAGGGTCCCGTCGCAGCGCAGCTGCACCTGCTGGGCCCGGGCCGGGCTCTGGGGAACGGGCCCCAGCAGCAGGGGCAGCAGGCTGCCGGGCAGAAGCCGATGGGCCAGACGGAGGAGGGTCATCGGAAGGGAACGGGGCTGGGTACTGGGCAGGGAACGGAGGGGCCGGGGCCAGGGCCGGCCCTGGCGGATCGGCCTATCGTGCAGCCACCCCGGCCCGTCCCAGTGGGGATGGGCCCAGTCTCGCCGTCCCCCGTCGGAATGCCTCTGCTGCAGATGTGGTTCACGGCCACCGTCCTGGTGGCTCTGCTGGTCCCGCTGCGGAGACTGATCCACCGGCTGCGGCTGCCGCCCCTGCCCCGCCAGCTGATGCTGGCGGCGATCACCTTCTGGGTGCTGATCCCCAGCCTGCCCCTGGAACAGATCCCCCTGCGCTACCGCAGCTGGATCCTCATCTTGGATGACCTGCTGCTCAGCTTCCTCATCATTCGGATGGTGATCTGGGCGGTGCTGGAACTGCCGGCTGCCCTGGGCTGGCGCAAGACGCCACCGGAGATCCTGCTGCAGCTGCTGATGCTGGCCGGCTGTGCCCTGGCCAGCGTGATCGTGGTGCAGGAACTCACCCGCTTCAACCTGGTGAGTCTGGTCACCACCTCGGCGGTGCTCACGGCGATGATCGGCCTGGCGGCTCAGGAACCGCTCAAGGATCTGTTCGCTGGCCTCGAGCTCCAGTTCGACGACATCTTCAAGGTGGGGGATTTCATCGACCTGGGTGATGGCACCCTCGGCACGGTGGTGTCGGTGAACTGGCGTGACACCTGCCTGCGGGACATCGGCGGCGCCCTGGTGGTTGTTCCGAACACCAAGGTCACCGAAACGGTGATGCGGAACTATGGATCCTTCGGGGTGATGGGCAACCGTTTCAGCATCGGCCTCGACTACGCCCTCCCCCCGGCACAGGCACGCACCATCCTGCTGGGCGTGCTGCGTCAGCATCCGCGGGTGCTGAGCAATCCAGAGCCGGCGGTGCGGGTCAAATCGTTCGACGACAGCGCCATCGCCTACGACCTGCTGGCCTTCCAGCAACCCGGCAACCTGGCGGCACTGCTCGACCTGCGCAGCGAACTGCTCGAGCAGATCTGGTATGCCCTCGAGCGGATCGGACAGAGCGTGCCCTATCCGGTGCGGGAGCTCCGGCCCAAGCGCATCTCCCTCGATGCCGGCCATCCGCAGCAGCGCAGCCCCGAGGAGCGGCGTGATCTGATCACACGCAATCCCCTGTTCGGCGATCTCAACGAGGAGGAGCAGGTGAGTCTGGCCCGGAGTTCCCGCTGCGTGCGCTTCGCCCCCGGCGAGGTGGTGGTGCTGGAGGGCGACAGCGGCGACTCCCTCTATCAGGTGGTGCAGGGCACGCTGGAGGTGCTGAAGCAACGGCAGGACGGACAGGCAGCCCAGGTGGCCTCCCTCCGACCGGGCGACATTTTCGGTGAGATGTCGCTCCTGACCGACAGCAACCGGTCGGCCACGGTTCGTGCCATCGAGGAATGCATGCTGCTGGAGGTGTCACGCCAGCAGATCGCCCCCCTGCTGCAGCGCAATCCGCCCCTGATGGATCGGCTGGCTCACCTGGTGAGCCAGCGCCGGGGTCAGCTGGAAGGCATGGCGCGCGAGAAGGTAAAGGTGCACGAGAATCAGCTGCTGCGGCGGATGAAGCAGCTGTTCGAGACCCTCACCTGGTGATCAGGACGGTGATCGACCCACACGCCCATGGTGCGACGGGGCGGTGCTCAGGAGCCGTAGCAGCTGTTGATCGCATCGGTGATGGCGGGAGCCTTCGGCAGTCCGGCTAGAAGTTCGGTGTAGCCGGAGAGCAGCGACTCGTACTCCTCACGGGTCAGCTTGCGCTGGTCGATGAAGGTGCCATCGAGAGTGAACCGGGCCACTTCACACTTGCAGACATAGGCGGTGTTGCCGGACGGATCCCCGACAGCACCGCCGACGGCTCCACTCTGCTCCTCGGGCCCATCTTCGGGACCGACGTAACCCTGGCCCTCGAAGACCACGAAGGAGACGGTGTCAGCACTGCTGAGGGCGAGCAGGTAGGTACTGCCTTTCACACCCAGCACCTTGGTGCCCAGACAGGCCTTCTGCGGGCCGCTCACGAGCACGGAGCCCTTGCTGAGACGCAGGCAGCTGTTCCCCAGGGTGATCACGCTGGAGCGGCCGAGAAAACCCGTGGCGGTGCCGTCGAACAGGAGTTCGGCCCGGCTCTTGCCGGTGCGCAGCTGCTGACCGGAACGGGCGGTTTCGCCGGGCTTGGCCGGGCTGCCGTTGATGTAGACCTCCCGGCCATCCACCAGGCGCTTGATCGTGGCCTGCTGGAAGGTGGCGGCTCCGGCGGGAGCCACGGCAGCAGGCGCCAGACCGGCAAGGAGAACGGCGCTAAGCAGGCCGGAAGCCATCCGAGAAGCCGAGAAATTCATGTGAATTTCACTACAACAACCAACGCTAAGCCCTATGTGACAGGAGGGGGGTAGTGGTCGGCACAGTTCATGGTGAAAACCTCCTGGGAGCCCTGCCCCCGGATCTCGAAGGCACCGATCTGGCTCACCCCCCACGACGGCGCCGCATGCTCCGCCACCAGGCTGCTCATCACGAAGTCGCAGCCGGCCTGCTTGGCCACCCCCTCGAGCCGGCTGGCCTTGTTCACCGTGTCGCCGATGATCGTGAAATCCATGCGGGAGGCGCAGCCGATGTTGCCGCTGATCACCGGCCCGCCGCTGAGCACCACCACCTGCTCCCACGGATCCTTGCCTTCCATGGCCCAGCGGGCGTTGAGCTCGGCCAACTGCAGTTTCACATCGATCACCGCCTCGAGCGCCGCCTGCACCTCCGCTTGGATACCCCGGTTGAGCGGCACCCCGAACACCGCCAGGACCGCATCCCCCATGTACTTGTCGATGGTGGCCCCATGGCGCTGCAGGGCCTCCACCACCACCGCGAAGTATTCGTTGAGCTGGTTGACCAGCTCCCCGACCCTGCCTTCCTGGCTCAGGCGGGTGGTGCGCTGGGTGAAGCCGCGCACGTCGCAGATGAACACCACCACCTCCGAGACCCGCCCCCCCAGCAGTTCGTCGGCTTCCTCCGGCTGGCTGGCGATCTGGGCAGCCACGGCGGGCGAGAGATAGCGCTCGAGCATGCGCCGCAGCCGCAGCCTGTTCCACTGCAGGCGCACCGTGGCATCGGCCGCGCTCACCAGCCCCGTGGCCAGCACCAGGCCCGAGAGGCCCACCAGGCTCAGGCCGGCCCCCTCGGCGCTGATCAGCAGCAGGCCCGTGAACACCATCGAGCCGGCCAGCAGCGCCAGCAGGCCGATGCGGTCGAGGGGCCGCTCCCAGCGACCGGAGGCCAGGCCGATCGCCAGCACCGCCAGGCCCAACATCGGACCCCACCACCAGGACGTGGGTGGCACGAACAGGGCACGACCCTCGATCCGGTTGGCGATCTCCGCGGCGTGGATCTCCACCCCCGGCATGCCCTCGGCCCCGGCGAAGGCGGTGCGGTGGATGTCCTGCAGCACGCTGGCCGTGGGGCCGATCAGCACCACCTTGTCGCGGAAGGCCCCCTGGTCGAGCAGCCGGCCGTAGGAACCCGACTCGAGCACCTCCCAGATCGGGATGGTGGTGATCGTGCGTGGCGGACCGTAGGGATCCACCAGGGGCCGCCAGTTGGCCAGCAGAGCCGGTGGGGGCTCCTCCGCCAGGCGGCCCTTGGCGATCAGGCGGGACGAGAGTCCGGCCGGCACGTCGAGCAGGCCGGTGCTGCGCAACTGGGCTGCGTAGGTGCTGGGCCGCAGCCGGATGTAGCCGTCGGGGTCCTGCATGCCGTTGAGCAGGCCGGAGCTGTCAGGGCCGGCGGCCTGGCTGAGGCTCGGCATGGCGGAGCTGAGCGTGAGTCCCCCGACCCGACCGCGACTCTCGAACACCTGGGCTCCCAGCACCACCCGGCCGCGGTGGCGGCCGAGCACCTCGGCGAAGCGGGCGTCATCCGTGGCGCCATGGCTGCTGGGGGCATCGAAGAGAAGGTCGAAGCCCACCGCCTTCGCGCCGGCGGAGAAGAGCCGATCGAGCACGCGGTCGTAGGTGCTGCGCGGCCAGGGCCAGTTGGTGAGGCGGCGCAGCACCGGGTCGCCGCTGATGTCGGCGTTCTGCCCCTGCACCAGGCTGTAGTCGTCGATGGCCACGATCACCACGTCCGGCGGCGGGCGGCGCGGGCCACGCAGCTCCTGGGTGCGGTTGGCCAGGTTCAGCTGCCAGCTGTCGTAAACGTCGGGGAAGAAACCGAAGCCCAGGCCGCAGAGCATGGCCCAGCCGACGAACACGCCGCGGCGGCGCAGCCAGGCGATCGGTTTTCGCTGGGCAAGGGGCAGGGCCATCAGAGGTGTTCCATCAGGGTCAGCTGGTAGCTGGTGAGCGCCAGCTTCTGGCCCAGATCCCGGGTCAGGGCCAGAAGCAGCTCGGTGACCGCATCGGGCTCCCAGCGGCGCAGCAGGTCGAAGTCGGCACGGGTGAGCACCCAGCAGCTGCCCTCCACATCGGCGGTCACGTTGGCGGTGCGGGTCTGGCCCGAGAGGAAGGCGATCTCGCCGAAGCACATCCCCGGTTCGAAGGTGGCCAGGCGTGACTCATAGAGCCGCCCGTCGCCGCCGCGCAGCTCGATGGTGGTGGTGAAGCGGCCCTCCCGCACCAGGAAGAGCTCGTTGCCTGGATCCCCCTTGGTGATCACGTGGTCGCCACGGCCGAACTGGCGGACCTGCATCAGCGAGGCCAGGGTGGTGCGGTGCTCGGGCTGCAGCAGATCCAGGAAACCGAAGCCGGTGGCGGATCCCGGCGACTGGGGCACCACGGGCTCCGGCGCGAGCGAGGCCAGCAGGAGATCCTCAGCCCGCTCGATCGCACGATCGAGGTGCTCGAAGGCCAGCGGGCCACCGTCCTCCGCCGCGAAGGCCGTGCAATCCAGCGGCAGGTGACCGGCACGGGCCAGCAGCACCACCACCCCCTCACGCCGCAGGGCGGCCAGCTGCTGCTGCAGCAGATCGCGCGACTCCTCGGGCAGCTCGGTGACGTGGGCGAAGTCGACCAGCAGGATCCAGGCATCCACCATCAGGGTGCCGAGTTCGGCCACCAGGCGCTCGATCGCCGCGAAATCGAGCACGCCCTGAACGTGGATGATCCGGATGGCATCGCGCTGCTGCTGCAGCCGCCGGTTCAGCTCCGCGGAGCGCCAGCGCCGCGACTGGCGCTGGGAGCCGCGATAGGAGCGCCGGATCGTGGAGCTGTTCTGCGGATACTGGTTGAACAGGCTGAGACCGAGCCCATCGGAGAGGTCGTTGCAGACGGCGATGCCCCGCACGCTGTTGCCGAAGTGATCGAGGCGGGGGGAATAGGTGGCGATGCCGAGGCGACCGGGCACCACCGCCAGCACACCGCCCGCCACGCCGCTCTTGGCCGGCATGCCCACGTCGTAGAGCCACTGACCGGCGAAATCGTAGGTGCCGCAGGTGGCCATCAGGGCCAGGATCCGGGTGGTGATCTCGGGCGTGAGGGGCTGGGCACCGGTGAACGGGTTGCGGCCCTGGCAGGCGAGGGTGGCTCCCATCACGGCCAGGTCCCGGCAGGTCACCGAGATGGCGCACTGCCGGAAGTACAGATCGAGGGAGGCGTCCGGATCGCTCTCGATGATGTCGAAGTTGCGCAGCAGGTGGCCGATCGCCCGGTTGCGGTGGCCAGTGGCGCGCTCGGACAGGAAGACCGCCTCGTCGACCGAGAGACGGTGACCGGCGAGCTCCGCGAAGTAGTCCAGCAGGAGGTCTTCGGCCTGGCCCGGATCGTGGCTGCAGATCTGGGCGGTGGTGGCGATCGCCCCCGCGTTGATCATCGGGTTGCGGGGCCGGCCGGTGGCGGGATCGAGGCTGATGGCGTTGAAGGCCTCCCCGGAGGGCTCCACACCCACCTTGTGGGTCATGTGCTCGGGGGTGAGGAGCTTCAGCGCCAGGCCGTAGACGAACGGCTTGGAGATCGACTGGATCGTGAACGGCTTGCGGCTGTCGCCCACCTCGTAGAGACGGCCATCCACGGTGGCGATCACGATGCCGAAGTCGTCCGGGTCGGCCTTGGCCAGCTCGGGAATGTAGTCGGCGGGGGAGCCATCATCGAGGGTGGCGTAGCGCTGATGAAGGTCCTCCAGCAGCCCCTGGATCACGTTGGCCCTGCTGCCGGAACCATCCATCAAGCCACCGTCCCAGAGCACGGGCCGATACCAGCGCTCTGAGCAGACCCCAGTCTGTAACACCGGCTACCGGCCATGGGGCACGGGGCACAGGGTTTCGGCATCCGCCTGCGGTGTCGTTCCACACGGATGGGGATGGCATAGTCGCTGCAGCCAACGTGCTCCCACTCGCCGAAGCAGCCCGATTCCCTTGACTCCCCCCTCGGTCGGCATCATCGGAGCAGGACCGGCGGGACTCACGGCCGCCTACCTACTGGCCCGGCAGGGCCTGCGAACCGAGGTGTGGGAGGCGGATCCCCACTACGTGGGGGGCATCTCCCGCACCGTGGTGCACAAGGGTTTCCGCTTCGACATCGGAGGACATCGCTTCTTCTCGAAGTCGCAGGCGGTGGAGGACTTCTGGACGGAGCTCCTGGGCGACGATCTGCTGACCCGGGATCGCCTCTCCAGGATCTACTACCGCGGCAAGTTCTACAACTATCCCCTGGAGGCCGCCGAGGTCATCCAAAACCTGGGGAAACGGGAATCGCTGCTCAGCGTGGCCTCCTATCTCAAGGCCAAGCTGCTCCCCGTCGGCCACCCCACCAACCTGGAGGACTGGGTGTCCAACAAGTTCGGTGGCCGGCTCTACCGGGCGTTCTTCAAGTCGTACACGGAGAAGGTTTGGGGGATCCCCTGCCGGGAGATCGCGGCCGACTGGGCCGCCCAGCGGATCAAGGGCCTCTCCCTGACCCAGGCCGCCCTGGCCGCCCTCTTCTCGAGCAGGCCCGCCCGTTCTGCGGAGGATCGCCGCAAGGTGATCAAGACGTTGATTCACTCCTTCCGCTATCCGCGGCTGGGGCCGGGGATGATGTGGGATCGAACCGCCGAGCGCATCCGGCAGCACGGTGGCCAGGTCAGCCTGGGCGTCACCGTGAGCCAACTCAGCCGCGACGGGGACGGCTGGCAGGTCCGACTGGAGCACCGGGACGGCGCCGGGGAACGGATCGAAACCAGAACCTACGACCATGTCATCAGTTCGGCGCCGCTGGGCTGGCTGGTGCAGGCCATCCGCCCCGGGCTTCCCAGGCAGACGCTGGAAGCCGCTGCCGCTCTCCGCTATCGCGACTTCCTCACCGTGGCACTGATCCTTCGCCCCAGTCGGAACTTTCCCGACAACTGGCTCTACATCCACGACCCCAACCTGCTCGTGGGACGGATCCAGAACTTCGCCAACTGGTCACCGGAAATGGTGCCAGACCCAACGCTGGCCTGCTATGGACTGGAATACTTCTGTTTCGCCCAGGATGAACTCTGGAACCTCAGCGACGCCGATCTGATCGCCCTGGCCACGCGAGAACTGGAGCAGTTGAATCTGGTTCAGATGGGGGATGTGCTGGATGGCGCCGTGGTGCGGCAGCCTAAGGCCTATCCTGTCTACGACGAGGTCTACAAAGAACAGATCGCGTGCATCCGCAGCTCACTGCAGCAGCACTGCCCAAACCTGCATGTCGTGGGTCGAAATGGCATGCACAAATACAACAATCAAGACCATTCCATGATGACCGCCATGTTGACGACACAGAACATCCTGAGCGGTGTGGCTCTCTACGACCCCTGGAAAGTGAACCAGGACGCCGAATACATCGAAGCTGACGAGGACCCCGCATCAGACCCTCGGGACCGTTGAATGTCCACCGATCTCCCGGCCTCTGCGTTCAGGCCCAACACCCACCGCGGCTGCGATCAGCCGATGCCACCCATCTCGGTGGTGATGCCCACCATCACCTGGACAGGCACCTTTCCACGGTGTGCCGGGATGATCCTGGAACTCATGGACCGTCGGCCAGGGGCCGCCGATGAGGTCCTGGTGGTGTTCGACGGCGTGGCACCGCCCATTCCCAGCTGGCTGAAGCAGGCCGACGTCCGGGTGCTGTGCACGACAACACGCTCGGGGCCCGGGGCGGCGCGCAATCTCGGGGCCCGGGAGGCCGCCGGCGAGATCCTGCTGTTCGTCGATGCCGACGTGGAACTGCATGCCGACAGCCTTGAGCGGGTGCGGGCCCGGTTCGGCGAACGGCCCGATCTCGATGCCCTGTTCGGCAGCTACGACGACCGGCCGGCCGCGGCGGGCACGGTGAGCCGGTTCCGCAACCTGCTGCACCATCACACCCACACGAGCAACCCCGGCCGGGCCTGCACCTTCTGGGCGGGATGCGGAGCGATCCGAAGGGCCCGGTTCCTGGCCCTGGGCGGCTTCGACGTGCGTTACCGCCTGCCCAGCATCGAGGACATCGAACTGGGCATGCGGCTGGCCGCCTCCGGCGGACGGATCCTGCTGGACCCTGCCATCCGCTGCACCCACCACAAGCGCTGGACCCTCGGTTCGATGCTCCGGACGGACATCCTCCAGAGGGCCATCCCCTGGAGCCGTCTGCTGCTGCACCGCCGCGAACTGCCGCAGACGCTCAATCTCTCGCTGGCCTCCCGTCTGAGCGGGCTGCTCACCCTGGGGCTGGCCCTGTCGCTGCCGCTGCTGCCACTGCTGCCGGCGCTTGGCTGGTTCAGCGGCACCTGCCTGGTGGCCCTGCTGCTGCTCAACAGCACGTTCTACGGCCTTTGCCTGCGACAGGGTGGAGCGCTGTTCCTGCTCTGCAGCATCGCGCTTCACCTTCTATACCTGCTCTATTCGAGTCTCACCTTCGCGCTCGTGGCTGTCCATGGGAGGCTGAGCGCACTCCAAGCAACCTTTTCCCCCTGAGCCGACGGACTGGAGGATGAACCCAGCGATGCGACGACGACTCCTCGGACTGATCATCGTGCTGCTGATCATCCTGAGCGCCGCGGCCATGGGCAAGGGGGTGGTGCATGCCTGGTCGGGGATGGAGGGAGACATGCATCTGAGGCTGCGCGAGTACAGCATTTTTCGGGAGGGCATCTTTCCGCACGCGAAACTCGCCCGGGGCCCCGTCAGTGCGAACTTCCCGTCCACGGTCTATCCGCCCTACGCGCTGCCGATGTTCGCCCCGTTCTTCGCCTGGGGGGGAGCTCTGCAGGGCCGCCTGATGATTGAGGTCCTGAGCGCCCTCTCCCTCGGCCTGATCGGCTGGTATGGCCACCGCAGCCTCCGCTGGGCAGGGTCGCAGGCGGCCATCCTCGGCGCCCTTTCCGGCATCGCGATCTCCGGCAACGGCAATGCGCTGGCCCATGGCCAGTTCTCCATCCTCTGCATGGGCCTCATCACGGCACAACTGCTGCTGCTGGAAGCCTCACGGCCATGGCCGGCGGGGATTTGCTGGGCCCTGGCGATGATCAAGCCACAGATCGCGCTGCCGTTCGCCCTCCCCTTTCTGAGCCGGTTGCGCTGGCCTGGGCTGGTGCTGGGGATCAGCCTGCTGGTCGGCCTGAGCCTGTCCGCTCTGCACGTCACCGGGGTGAGCATGCCGGCTTACATCGGGATCTGGAAGAGTCCTGGATCGATCGATTTCGTCGACGAGGGCAACGCCAACCTGATCGGATTGCTGGGGGGATGGCTGCGGGTCGATGCCATCGTCATCCAGATCGTGCTGGTGATTCTCATCGGCATCCTCATCCTGGGCTGGTGGAAGCGCGCAGGGGCGGCCACGGCCGATCCGCTTCGGGTGGCGGCCGTCTGCAGCGTGATCGGCGCCATCGCCTTCTATCACCGCAACTACGACAACATCATGCTCTTCCCGGCTCTGCTGACGGTGCTGGATCGGGCCTTCGCCTCACTCCGCCAGCGGGAAACCTTCTCCCTGGGCTGGTTCGTTCTGGCCAGCGCCATGGGGCTGTCGCTTTGGACGCCCCAGCGTGTGATCGAAACCCTGCCCTTCGCCCTCAACGGCCAGCTGATTCTCTGGCTGGTGGTGGGGATGGCCATCGGCCTGATTCCGCCCTCCCAAGGCAGGGGCCGGGCTTGAGACGGGTAGCGCAGCCAATCGGCCGCCGTTCCATGACGGTGTCGGGGCTGTCCAAAGCCGCGGCTGTCGTCCGCGGACTCCTGAAGCCGAAGTTCGCCGGATCGGCCGTGGCCGGGCTGATCCGCCGCACCGCCCGTGAGCAGTGGCGGCTGCTGGCCGTCAACCTGCTCGCTTCCCTGCTGCTGGCCGCAGCGGAGGCCTCCAGCTTCGCGGTGATCTTCCAGGCGGCCCGGGTGCTGGCAGGCTCCCCACCTCCGGCGCTGCTCGGGCTGGGGCACATCCCGCGCGAATCGCTCTTCCTGGTGCTGCTGGCGGCCGCGGTGGCGCTGCAGTGCCTGGCGAGCCTGAGCCGCTACCTGAACGGCGTCACCGCCGGTTACTTCGCGGCCCGCTGCCAGTCCCGGATCACACCCGAGGTCCACCGGCACATTCTGGGGTTCAGCTATGCGTTCGCCAGCCGCTACAAGGTGGGCGATCTCACCCATTGCGCCACCCTCTCCCCGCTGGCGATCCAGATCGAGATCGAGCAGGCCAGCCAGATCGCGGCCAATGGCCTGCTGGCCCTGGTCTACGTGGGCACGCTCGTGATCCTCTCCCCGGGGCTGCTGCTGGTGGCGGTGGCCCTGGGCGGAGCGATCGCCGCCCTGCAGGGAGCGCTGCGGCCGATGATCCGCCGATCCAGCCGCGATCTGGAGGCGCAGCGCCGCGAGATCGCCGGCGCCATCACCGAGGACTTCCAGATCCTGCGGCTGCTCCACAGCAGCGCCGCCCTGGCGGTGGCCTCCGAGCGACTCAGCGCCCGTTTGGCCGGTCTGGAGCAGCGGATGCGCCGGCTCACGCGCCTGATCAACGTGCTCGAACCCGTGAGCGATCTGCTGCCGGTGCTGGCCGCGGTGCTGATCGCCGCCCTGAGCTGGCAGCTGTTCGGCGGCCGCACCGAAATGCTGATCCCCAAGCTGGTGACCTTCGTGCTGGCGCTGCAGCGGCTGAACATCCGTCTGATGCGGATGGCCAACAGCTTCAACCTGATGGCGGAGAACAGTGGGCGGGTGGAGCAACTCGATCAGCTCCTGCGTTGCGAAGACAAGGCCTTCCGCCGCCATGGAGGACGCCAGTTCGAGGGCCTGCGCGAGGGGATTCGCTTCGAAGCGGTGGGACTGCGCTATCCGGCCCGTTCGGAGGCCGCCCTGTGTGGCATCGACCTGGCGATCCCGTGCGGGGGCACGGTGGCGCTGGTGGGCGCCTCGGGTGCGGGCAAATCCTCGCTGGCGGATCTGCTCGTCGGCCTGCTCGACCCCTCGGAGGGTCGGATCCTGGTGGATGGCACCGACCTGCGCGAACTCGACCTCGACAGCTGGCAACGACGACTGGGGGTGGTCAGCCAGGACGTGCTGCTGGTGAATGACACGATCGGGGCGAACATCGCCTTCGGGTTGGCGGAGCAACCGCCGGAGCCGGTTCTGCAGGCTGCCGCTGCGGCCGCCGGCGCCGAGGACTTCATCAGGCGCCTGCCCCAGGGGTATGGCACGGTGATCGGTGAGCGGGGCTACCGCCTCAGTGGTGGCCAGCGGCAGCGGCTCTCACTGGCCCGGGCCATCCTGCGCGACCCTGAGGTCCTGATTCTGGATGAAGCCACCAGCGCCCTGGACAGCCACGCCGAGGTCCAGATCCACCGGGCCTTGGAGGTGTTCCGCAGCGGTCGCACCGTGCTCAGCATCGCCCATCGGTTGAGTTCGATCGTGCATGCCGATTTGATCGCAGTGGTGGAGCACGGAACGATCGTGGAGCAGGGTCGTCACCCGGAGCTTCTGGCCCGCCAGGGCGTCTACGCCAGCCTCTGGCGGCGTCAGCAGAAGGGCGGAACGCAGGCGACGGAGGCGCGGCCCTGAACGCCTCCTGTCAACCGTGATCTCCAGCCATTGACGGGATCGCTGGCACCCCCGGATCACCCCTGGGCCAGTGCCCCCCGCAGCTCGGCCAGTGCCTGGGCCAGGGCTCCATCCAGGGCCGCACCATCCTTGCCGCCGGCCTGGGCCAGCTGGGGGCGGCCGCCACCGCCGCCGCCGCAGAGCCGGGCGATCCCACCGATGAAGGCACCGGCCTTCGGGCCCGCGGCCACCACGGCAGGGCCGAAGGCGGCCGCCAGCACCACCTTCCCCGTATCCGCAGGATCGGGGAGCCCGCCGAGCACCACGGCCGCCCCATCGCCGAGGCGCTGCTGCAGGCCCTGGGCGGCCGTCTGCAGCCCGCCGCCATCCACCCCATCGAGGCGGCTCACCAGCAGGCGAAAGCCTGCGACGGCCTCGGCCTGAGCGGCGAGCGCGGCAGCTCTGGCCAACGCCAACTCGGCACGGGCGGCGGCCAGGGCCTTCGCCGTGGTGCGCAGCTCCTCCTGCAGCGCGCCCACCCGCTCCACGATCTCGCCGGGCTGGGCCTTGAGCTGCTCGCCCAGGGCGCGCACCACCCGGTCGCGCTCGTTCAGGTAGGCGAGCACCGCCGGGCCAGCCACGGCTTCGATGCGACGGATGCCGGCTGCCACGCCGCTCTCGCTCACGATCTTGAACAGCCCGATCTCGGCGGTGTTCGCCACGTGGGTACCGCCGCAGAGCTCCATCGACACCCCCGGCACATCCACCACCCGCACCACCTCGGCATACTTCTCCCCGAACATCGCCACGGCGCCGGCGGCCCTGGCCTTCTCCAGCTCCATCTCCCGAACCTGCAGGGTGTGGGCCTCGGCGATCCAGCCGTTGATCAGGGTCTCGATCCGTTCGAGCTCGCCGGGCGTCACGGCGCGGGGGCAGTGGAAGTCGAAACGGAGGCGGTCGAAGTCGACCAGGGAGCCCGCCTGGCCGATCGAAGGATCCACCACCTCCTTGAGGGCGGCCTGCAGCAGGTGCGTGGCCGTGTGGTTGGCCTGGGCGCGGCGGCGGCAGCCCCGGTCCACCCGTGCCTGCACCACATCGCCCACGGAGAGCGTGCCCCGCTCGACGCGACCGGCATGCACGAACACGCTGCGATTGCGCGACACGCCGTCGATGGTGACGATCACGCCATCACCGCCGGAGCCTTCCCCGCTCAGCACGCCGCGGTCGCCCACCTGGCCCCCTCCCTCGCCGTAGAAGGGAGTGCCATCCAGCACCAGCTGCACCGCATCACCGGCGCTGGCCTGGCGGGCCTGCTCGCCGTTCACCACCAGGGCCAGCACGCAGCTGGGGTGCTCCAGCGCCTCGTATCCCCGGAAGGCGGTGGCGTCGAGCTCCGCCGCCATCTGCTCGATCGCTCCCTGCAGCGTCACGTCCACGCTCACCGCCGCGGCCTTGGCCCGCTGGCGCTGTTCCTCCATGGCCGCCTCGAAGCCGGCGACGTCGACCGTGAGGCCGTGTTCTTCGGCGATCTCCTCGGTGAGCTCCAGCGGGAAGCCGTAGGTGTCGTAGAGCTCGAAGGCCTGGGCGCCGGAAATCCGGCGGGGACGACCGGCGAGCACCTCCGCCAGCAGCTTCTCCCCCCGCTCGAGGGTTTCCAGGAAGCGGGTCTCCTCACGGGCCAGCTCCGCGAGGATCGGCTCACGCCGCTCCTGCAGCTGCGGGTAGGCGGCGGCCATCAGGGCGATCGCCGCCTGCCCCATCGCCGGCAGGAAGGGGCGGTCGATCCCCAGCAGCCTTCCGTGACGGACGACCCGGCGCAGCAGCCGCCGCAGCACGTAGCCCCGCCCGAGGTTGCCGGCGGTGACACCGTCCCCGATCAGCTGGGTCACGGCACGGCTGTGGTCGCCGATCACCTTCAGGGACGTTCGGCCCTTCTCATCGAGCGTGCCGTAATCGACGCCGGCCAGGGATGCGGCCGTCTCGATCAGGGGAAAGATGAGGTCGGTCTCGTAGTTGTTGGGCACCCCCTGCAGGATCTGGGCCATGCGCTCCAGGCCCATGCCGGTGTCGATGTTGCGGTTCGCCAGCGGCGTGAGGTGACCCTCCGCGTCGCGGTTGAACTGCATGAACACCAGGTTGTAGAACTCGATGAACCGTCCGTCATCGTCGAGATTGATGGTGTCGTCGCCCCGTTCGGGGTGGAAGTCGTAGTAGATCTCGGAGCAGGGGCCGCAGGGTCCGGTCGGTCCTGACACCCAGAAGTTGTCGGCCTCGTCCATGCGGATGATCCGCTTCGGGCTCACCCCCACCGCATCACGCCAGATCGCCGCGGCCTCGTCATCCTCGCGAAAGACGCTCACCACCAGATGCTTCGGATCGAGGCCGAACATCTCGGTGCAGAGTTCCCAGGCCCAGCCAATCGCCTGCTCCTTGAAGTAGTCACCGAAGGAGAAGTTGCCGAGCATCTCGAAGAACGTGTGATGGCGCGCGGTGCGGCCTACGTTCTCGATGTCGTTGGTGCGGATGCACTTCTGGCTGGTGGTGACGCGCGGTGACGGCCGTTCGGCCTGGCCCAGGAACACCGGCTTGAAGGGGAGCATGCCGGCGATCGTCAGCAGCACCGTGGGGTCCTCGGGCACCAGGGAGGCGCTCGGGAGGGGCCGATGGCCCCGCTGCTCATAGAAGCGGAGGAAGGCCGCACGGATCTCGTGGCCGCTGAGGGGCCGGGCGCCCGGCCCACCGGCGGCGGAAACGGAGGAAGGGTCGGCGGCCATGGAACAGGGCGACGGGCGTGGCGTTCTTAGGGAATGATCGCCCAGCAGCCTCTCCCCACAGCAGCGAGGGGATCGGGGTGGGAGCAGGCCGTGGGCTCCGCTCCGTGGTGACCCGTCAGGGGTGCCCCAGAGGACGGCCGGCCTGGGGATCCGCCGGGCCGGCCGGTTCAACGGCGGCGGGTGGCTTGCGGACCAGGACGGCCACGAAGTGTCCCGTGAAGGGCGCCGTAGGCAACCTGGCCATGAACTCCAGGGCCAGCAGCGACCGCAGGAACCACTGGGCCGCCGGGCACTCGCGAGGCAGCAGGCGGCTCAGGTGCAGCGCCACCAGCCGCGGCGCGTGCATGAGATACCCGCTGGTGAGCAGCTCGAACCCGAGGGATCCCAGCGCCTCCGAGAGCTCCCGCAACCCCAGGGTGTGCCCGACGAAGTACGGCAGTACGGCACCCCTGCCCATCCAGGGCCCACCGAACCGGTTCCGTAGCGCCACCAGTGGATGCCGCGGGTTGTCGAGGCTGATCGCCAGCAGTCCACCGGGCGCCATCACGCGGTGGAACTCCCGCAGCGATGCCAGGAGATCGGCGGAATGCTCGAAGTGGTCGAGGGTCGAATCGGACACGATCAGGTCGAACCGGTCGGCCTCGAACGGGAGGCGCCGCACATCGCAGCAGTGGGTGCTCAGGCCGGGGTGCCGCTGCGTGGCCCGGGCCACGAGCACGGGCGAGACATCCAGCCCATGGCACTCGCCGCCTGGAAGCGTCAGGCTCTCCAGCAGCGGGGCCAGGCCGTCACCCTGGGCCTCGTCGAACAGATCGGTCTTGAGCACCTGGCGAAAGGACCGCCCCGCCAGCCAGGAGCGAAGCCAGCGTCCATGGAGACGGTCGCAGTAGCGGCGCCAGAGTGGGAAGGCGAAATGAGCGGAGCCGGCTTGGGCCAGATCGTCCCAGTACCCGCCGGATTGCTCCCCGGGAGCCTCCGGGTGGGCGACCATCAGCTCGTGACCATCCACACCGTGCCATCGTCCCACGGGTCCGCCGGGGATCCGGGCCCTGCCCCAGGCAGCGGCCCGGAGGCTGATCCTGGCGCGATCCGCTGGCTCGCTCTGGGAGACGACCGGATCGAACCCGACCGGGAGCCACTGCTCTCCGCCCTGTGCCGCGACGGGCCAACCCATTTCGGCGGCAATCTCGGGGGGATCCTGCGGCTGATCAGCGCCTTCGGCACGACCATCCCGCTGCTGGTGGTGGAAGCGGGAAGAGAACTCAGCGACGTGTGCTCCCCGATCGCCCGCTACGTGGACTACCCGCTGGAGGAAGCCCGACGCCGGACAAGCGCATGGCAGTGGCGGCTGCTCGCCGCAGCGGCGGGCGGGATGGCCGCGGGACTGGAGTGCCTGGGTCTCGGGCGGGTCGTCTACGTGAACAACTGGCTGCTGTCCACGAATCCGCCCCTGCGACTCACCGGTTCACAGATCATGGCTCTCACGCGCTGGCTGGCCCGGGAGTTCCCCGAGCACGCCATCGTCTATCGCACGGTGAATCCCCTGCTGGAGCCAGGGATGACAGCCAGCCTGCTGGATGCCGGCTGTCGGCTGATCGCCACCCGTGTGGTCTACGTGATCGACACCCGATGCCCCTCCTTCCATCGACACAGCGACGTGCGGAAGGATCGGCAACTGCTGCAGACCACCCGCCACCAGCTCTGTGAAGACAAGACCTCGATCAGCGCGGCCGATCTGCACCGCCTCGAGGATCTCTACAGGCAGCTCTACATCGGCAAACACTGTCGTCACAACGCCCAGTTCAATGCGGCGTTCTTCGCTCGACTGCTGGCCACTCCGATGATCCGAGCCGCCCTGTTCCGCGATCCGGAGAGCGGCCGACTCGACGCGTTCAGTTTGTACATGGAGACCGGCGCGTACCTGACGGGCTGCCAGATCGGCTACGACCTGACGCTGCCGCGACGACTCGGCCTGTATCGGATGGCGATGATGCACAAGGTGCTGCTGGCCGAGCGCCGCGGCCTGCTGGTGAATCTGAGCGGCGGGGCTGGTGGGTTCAAATGTCTGCGCGGCGCCGAGCCGGTGCGCGAGTACGACGCGGTCTTCGACCGCCACCTGCCGCGGCACCGGCGCCTGCCCTGGCGGCTGGTGAGCCTCGAGGGTCGGCTGTTTGGCCGGACGGGGCCCCATCGGACCGCCGCGCCCTGACGCTCCCGGGGCGCACTGGTCGGTTCATCCCCGCGGCAGGCATGATCGGCAACCAGTGGTCGTTCCGCGTTGGCTGCGTCGCCCCTCGCCACCGGCTCCCGCGCCGGGCTCCGCCTGCGCTCAATCGCCTGGGCGCTGCTGGGGGGAATCACGGCCGCCGCCCTCGGACTGGTGATGGGCCTGGAGCCGGCGCTGCGGGCCGGGGGATGCGGCTTCTTCTACGGCCTCCTGGCCTTTCACCTCCAGCGGGTCGATCCTGACGACAGCCACCTGCAGGCCGGCCTGGTGGGAGCGGTCTGCGGTATCCACAGCCTGGGGGCTCCCCTGGCCCTGTCGCTGGACGCCGGCCTGCCGTCACTGATGATGGCGCTGCTTCGCGCCTGGCTTCCCCTCTGGCTGCCGCTGGTGGGTGCCGCCCTGCTGCTGCACGGAGCCCAACGCCTCCTGCCCGCCCTGCGGCCATGAACCGTCGGCCATGAGCCTGCTGCATGCCACCTGGCTGCCCGCCGCCGATGGTCCCGCGGTCGTCGCCACACCCTTGCTGCCGAACGGCATCGGCCGGCCCGGTCTGCTGCTCTGGGCCGACACCTGGCGCGTGGCGGCCCCCGTCACCCCCGGCCACAGCCCGCCGCCCCACCCGCTGGCCCTGAACCAGGACGATCTGGGCGCCTGGCTGGAGGAGCACGACCTCTGGTCGGAGGATGCCCGGCCCGCCACCGCCTGCCTCAGCCTGCCCAGCCGCCGCCAGAGTGCCCGGGGACGCCGCACCGCCGACGGAGCCGCCTGGAGCGGCCTGCCGCTCCAGGCCGGCGAACCCCTGCCCAAGCAGGTGGAATGGTGGCCCTGGACGGTGGAGGGCTGGCTGCTCAAGCCGGCCGCGGCCGCCAGCTGGCTCGAAGGCCTCCCCCTGGCGGGGGAGCATCCGGATCTGGCCGATGAACTGCGCTGGTGGAGCCACCTACAGCGCTGGTCGCTGAGCCTGATCGCCCGCGGCCGCTGGCTGCCCCAGGTGGACGAGGGCCGGGCCCGCTGGCTGCCGCTGCTCAACCGGGAGGACGATCGGCGGCGGCTGGAGGATCTGGCCTCGCGCCTGCCGCCCGTGGCCCTGGCGGCCCTGGAGCGCAGCGGCACCGCGGCCAGCGGCGCGGCCGCGGTGATCGCCTGGGACGACGTCCCCCGTCCGCTGGCCTGCTGGCGGCCGGGCTCGGGCCGGCAGCGGGTGGCCGCCATCCTGGGCGATCTGCTCGATGCCCGGTTGCGGGCCGGCTTCCGAGCCGGCGGCGAGGGCCTCGATCCGCTGCTGGCTGCGTGGGAGCGGGCCCTGGGCTCCGGCGACGGCAGCCTGGGGCTTGATGCCGACGACACCGAGCGCCTGGCGACGGCGACCCACCACTGGCGCGAGGCGGTGGCGGGCCGCGTGGCGCCGGCGCGGGCCTGCCTCGAGCTCGACACTCCCCCCGCCGAGGAGGAGCTGTGGCCCCTGCGCTTCAGCCTCCAGGCCGAGGCGGACCCGGGCCTCAAGCTTCCGGCCGCCACCGTGTGGGCCGCCGGCGAAGGCAGCCTGCAGCTGGGCGAGGTGGAGCTGCGTCAGCCGGGCGAACTGCTGCTGGAGGGTCTGGGGAGGGCCCTGCAGGTGTTCGAGCCGATCGAGCGGGGGCTCGACGCGGCCACCCCCGAGGCGATGCGGCTCACCCCCGCCGAGGCGTTCGTGCTGGTGCGCACCGCGGCGGCGAAGCTCCGCGACGTGGGGGTGGGGGTGGTGCTGCCGCCCAGCCTTTCGGGCGGGCTGGCGAGCCGCCTGGGCCTGTCGATCGAGGCCGACCTGCCGGCCCGCTCACGCGGCTTCACCCTCGGCGAGAGCCTCGAATGGCGCTGGGAACTGATGATCGGCGGCGTCACGCTCACCCTCCGCGATCTCGAGCGCCTCTCGGCCAAGCGCAGCCCGCTGGTGCAGCACAAGGGCGCCTGGATCGAGCTGCGGCCCGGCGATCTCAAGAACGCCGAGAAGTTCTGCGCCGCCGATCCGGGGCTGAGCCTCGACGACGCCCTGCGGCTCACCGGCAACGAAGGGGAGACGCTGATGCGGCTGCCGGTCCACCGCTTCACGGCGGGGCCACGGCTGCAGGCGGTGCTGGAGCAGTACCACCAGCAGAAGGCCCCCGATCCGCTGCCGGCGCCGGAGGGCTTCGCCGGCCAGTTGCGGCCCTACCAGGAGCGGGGCCTGGGCTGGCTGGCCTTCCTGCACCGCTTCGATCAGGGGGCCTGCCTGGCGGACGACATGGGCCTGGGCAAGACGATCCAGCTGCTGGCCTTCCTGCAGCACCTGAAGACCGAGGAGGAGCTGAAGCGGCCGGTGCTGCTGGTGGCCCCCACCTCGGTGCTCACCAACTGGAAACGGGAGGCGGCCGGCTTCACGCCAGAGCTTGAGGTGCGCGAGCACTATGGGCCGCGGCGCCCCTCCACCGCCGCGGCCCTCAAGAAGGCCCTCGACGGTGTCGATCTGGTGCTCACGAGCTACGGACTGCTGCAACGCGACGGCGACCTGCTGGCGACCGTCGACTGGCAGGGGGTGGTGATCGACGAGGCGCAGGCGATCAAGAACCCGGCGGCGAAGCAGTCGAAGGCGGCGCGGGAGCTGGGACGGCCCGGCAAGCAGGGCCGCTTCCGCATCGCCCTCACCGGCACGCCCGTGGAGAACCGGGTGAGCGAACTGTGGGCCCTGATGGACTTCCTCAACCCCAGGGTGCTGGGGGAGGAGGACTTCTTCCGCCAGCGCTATCGCCTGCCGATCGAGCGCTACGGCGACACCGCCTCGCTGCGCGACCTGAAGGCGCGGGTGGGGCCGTTCATCCTGCGGCGGCTCAAGACCGACCGCTCGATCATCACCGACCTGCCCGAGAAGGTGGAACTCTTCGAGTGGGTGGGCCTCTCGGGCGAGCAGGTGAAGCTCTACCGAACCACGGTGGAGGACACGCTCGATGCCATCGCCCGGGCCCCGCTGGGCCAGCGGCACGGCCAGGTGCTGGGACTGCTGACCCGCCTCAAGCAGATCTGCAACCATCCGGCCCTGGCCCTCAAGGAAGCGGCGGTGGGTGAGGGCTTCGCGGCCCGCTCGGCCAAGCTGCAGCGGCTCGAGGAGATCGTCGAGGAGGTGATCGCGGCGGGCGACCGGGCCCTGCTGTTCACCCAGTTCGCCGAATGGGGCCACCTGCTGAAGGTTCACCTGGAGCGCCGCTTCGCGCAGGAGGTGCCGTTCCTGCACGGCGGCAGCAGCAAGGGCGATCGCCAGGCGATGGTCGACCGCTTCCAGGAGGATCCGCGCGGCCCCCAGCTGTTCCTGCTGTCGCTCAAGGCCGGTGGGGTGGGGCTGAACCTCACCCGGGCCAGCCACGTGTTCCACATCGACCGCTGGTGGAACCCGGCGGTGGAGAACCAGGCCACCGACCGCGCCTACCGGATCGGCCAGCAGAACCGGGTGCTCGTGCACAAGTTCATCACCAGCGGCTCGGTGGAGGAGAAGATCGACCGGATGATCCGGGAGAAGGCACGTCTGGCGGAGGACATCGTCGGCAGCGGCGAGGAGTGGCTCGGCGGGCTGGACGTGAGCCAGCTCAGGGAACTGGTGGCGCTGGAGGAGTGAGCGCCGGAGGCGGCGTCGCCGTGAGCAGGGCCTCGAGGCGCTCGGCCGTGCTCTGCAGCGGATCCAGGCAGACGTTCTCGCAGGAGGCCAGCTCGCCGTGGCCGAAGGGGTTGTCCAGATCACCGATCAGCAGCAGCAGCACCACCAGCAGGAAGGTGATCACCCCCAGGTAGAAGAAGGCCTCCGGCCAGCTCGGCAGGCGGGTGAGCACCAGGCCGCTGCAGAGCAGCAGCGAGCTCAGCGCCGCCAGGCCATAGACGGTGGGCACGAAACCGGTGGAGCGGATGGTCTCCATCCGCAGCACCACCTCGCGCAGATGGGCGGCCAGCAGGTACAGCCGCACGCTGAACGGCGAATTGTGCTGCTGCGCAGCCCGGGTGAGGGCGGGGATGAGCCGATCGAGGCCATCCAGCAGCTCCGGCGTGCCACGGCTGCCCCGGAACCAGCCCAGCAGATCGGCGCTCAGCGCGGCCAGTTGCCCGAGGGCCGGGCGCACCTCGGCCTCGGGCCGCGTCAGCGGCAGAGCCGTGAGCTCGGCCGCCAGGGTCTGCAGGCAGGAGGCCAGATCGGCCGGCAGCTTCTCGCTCTCCTTGTAGTCAGCGAGCACTCCGCTGAACAGGAAGCCCATCAGGAACACGTTGGAGGACACCAGGCCGGAGAACAGCGGGGTGATCCGCAGCAGCTCCCAGCCGCGCTGGTGCACCAGGGTCTTGACGCCGGCGATCAGCAGCACCCAGGCGAAGGCGCGGAGCAGCAGGCGCAGACGGCGCGGGTTCATCGAGGCCCCCGGCTCACGGATCGCGCAGCCGCACGAACAGGTGGGCCCCCTCGGCGATGGGGATCTCCTTCACCTGCAGCCACGGCTGGGCCTTGACCAGTTCGCTGAGCTTGCGGAAGCCGAAGTTGCGGGCGTCGAAGGAGGGATCGGTCTTGAGCAGCAGGCTGCCCACGATGCCCAGCGGTGCCCAGCCGTCCTCCTGGGTGCCGGCGGCGATGGCTGCCGCGACCAGCTTGCGGAGAGGCTCTTGAGTGGCCGGCTCGATCCGGCTGCCACCAGCGGGCCTGTGGAGGATCTCGGTGTAGATGAATTTGTCACAGGCAGCCACGAAGGGTTTGGGCGTCTTCTTCTCGCCAAAGCCATACACAGCAAACCCTGACTCCCGAATACGTGTTGCCAGGCGTGTGAAATCACTGTCGGATGACACCAGAGCAAAGCCATCGACTCGGCCTCCATGAAGCAGATCCATCGCGTCGATGATCAATGCGGAATCAGTGGCGTTCTTGCCACTGGTATAACTGAACTGCTGCACCGGCTGGATGGCATGGACGTGCAGCACCGCCTTCCAGCTGGCCAGCTGAGGGGTGGTCCAGTCCCCATAGGCGCGCTTGACCGTGGCCGTTCCGTACTGAGCCACTTCAGCCAGCAGTTCCGCGACCACGGGAGCCTGCGCATTGTCGGCGTCAATCAAGACGGCCAGATTGGCGGTGCCGCTTGTCATGCTCCCGTTCAGCCGCACCCCACTCTAGGCAGCCGAAGGCTTCAAGCCGTGGAAACAGGCTGGAACTGGAATCATTCAGAGACGACCCGAGATTGATACCTCCAAGACCACGCAGACACGATCCGCACGGAAAGGACCATGGGGCTGTCCAGGCGGGCTGGAGGCGTCATCACCACGAGGGAGCCGTCGGTCGCAGCTCGAGTCATGCAGGCTCCCCAGCAGGTTGAACACCTCCTCGGGATTGGAGTGGTAGACGGGGCCCAACGCAACGGTGTCACAACCAGGATGGGAACGTGTCAGCCGTGTGATCTATCCGCTCACGGAGTCGTGGTTGAGGGTGATGCATTCAGCCAGGCCCTCGAGCCCGGAGACCGTGACCACACAGCGGCCGAAGCAGGGTCCAAAGGATCCCAGTGTGGATTGGGGGAGCTTGGCATTCGAGGAAGGAACCGCAGAGGCAAATCACATGATCAGCAAAGCGCAGCCCTGTTGCCAACTGGGTCAACCTGGTAGGTGGGCCATGACTGAGGCTGACACGCAACCAGCGAGCGGCTCGGAATGGAGCGGCCTGCCGCGAAGCGAACCGAGGGTCGCTGGACCGCGGGGAGCACAGGAACGATGGCAGGCACGATGGCAGCCAGGAGCCGTGGCCAGCGTGGAGTACAAGCAAACCGGAGGCGACTGGCAGAGACCATGGCACGATGGCGCTAGAAGGGCCCCTGCACAGCGTGTCATCCACCCAAGATCCCTGCCGACCCCGACAGGCGACAACAGCGTATCGCCCGGTGAAGGGACAGACGGATCGGCCGAACGGCGTCCAACCACACAGGGCCACCGAAGCGATGAAGGCCATGACGCGTACGCCCAATCCCCGACAAGCACACCGAATGGATTGACGCACATCCACACAACGAATTCAGACCATAACAGGGGATAGGCGACATGAGCCTGATCAATCAATTCGGGGAACCAGCCAACATCGTCGGAATTGCATGCTTTGACTCCTACGCGAAGTGTGCCATGCACATGCTCTCAGCATGCCAGCAGAATGGGGCAAAGACCAGCCTGATCCTGCTGCAGCTTCCAGGCCGGCCACTCTCACGGCGGCAGCTCAAAGAAGTCAGAAACATCGCGCCGGAAGTCCGCGTCCATAGACATCACTGGCCAAAACTCAATGCGCTGAAACCGGAGCTGATGGAGAGCGATGCAATCCTGATGTGCTTGGACGGAAGAAGAAGCCGTAGATTTTACCTTTCACTGCAGGATGCATCCAATCGAAGCGCTCCGACCCCCATCCTGGCAAGCGCCTACCCTGGGCTGATTTTTCGCCACCACCTTGAGGGCATGATGGACCGCTCATTTGTCGATGTTCTGTGCCTGAACTCCGAGAATGACGCAGAGATCTATCGGCAAGGCTGCAACGCAGTCGGAGTGGATGGAGAGAATGGGTTGGTCACTGGACTGCCAATCCTATGGAATCTGCGCGAGGACGAAAGCAAGGCCTCGAACGAATCAGGTTCAATCATCTTCTTTGAACAGCCGTCCGTACCGTCCAGCCCACTGGAACGTCGATACATCGCCACTCGACTCGTGCATCTGGCAAAGGAAGCCCCGAACCGAAAAGTTCTGTTCAAACCAAGAACATCGGCAAATGAAGCCACACTTCATCGAAGGCATGGGGATATGGAGCGTGTGATCAGACGGCACGCCGACAAGATCCCCAACATCGGCATCACGACCCGACCTACGGACCTGCTACTGCAAGAGTGTCACTGTGCGGTCACCGTGTCGTCAACCGTGGCGCTGGAAGCCATGGCCCATGGGATCAGCACCAGGATTTTGATCGATTTTGGCGTCAACGAGACCCTTGGAAATCACTTCTTCCTCCAGTCCGGCTGCCTGACGAACCTGGACCAACTGACCGAAGAAGCCAGGAACGGGGCAATCAGCTCTCGTCACTCCAGCCAGTGGCTTGACACCCATGGTCAGGTTCGAGGCGGTGACAACCTGTTCATTGAACGCCTGGAAAGGCTTCTCCTGGGTGAACAACGCAGTCAACACGGACGCCACCCATCTGGATGGGGCTCTCAGGCCTGGCAACGCCATCAGCTGAAACAGGGAGGGGAACGGATGTTGGCCAGCGCCGGAAGCCACTCCAGAAACAAGATGCGAAATCGGATCAAGTCAATGCTCAGGGCGCTGCGTCAGCTGATCGTCCTCAGAGTGCTACGTCGCTAGCCTTGACACGGAATCGTTCACTGGCGGCAGGCAATCCAAAACACTGCTTCGAACTAGCATAGTGAAATACCATAGTGAAGCCTAAATCTGGCGCTGATACTCAGATGACAGAGTTGCGATGAGCCTGCAACACTTCGAGCGGAGCCATCTCACGGGGTTTCGCTGTGAATTATCTCAACACGAGCTGAGTCAATATCTCCAAAAGGTTCAACGACCGCTCCGGTCAATCCTTAACAAGCGAAACCTACACGACATGGGAGACGGCCATTTCATCTATAACGCAAGCCCATTGAGAGTCCTTAGCTTCACACTCACCCCCAGCGTTCAACTGAAGGCATCCTGGAATCAGCACGCACTCACCATTATTTTTGAACACTGCCGACTGGATGGACTGGGGGAATGGCAGGATCATGTTACCTTTCAATGCCGCGCCACCCTAACTCCATCCCAAGGCCAGCTGATGGCACATGCGACAGCTGGACTGCAAATCGACGTGAAAGGACGCGCAGAACTGATACCTGCGATACTCATCAGACAAGCATCGTTCATCGCCTTGGATAGCACTCTGAATCGCCTTGGTCAGCGGGTCAGAATCAGAATGCAAAAGGATGTCCATCGCTGGAACCAGAAAGCACACAGTCGCGCAGAGTGGTTGTCGACCCCAAACGGGTGAAGATGTCAGACCAGACAAGAGAAATCAGACAAGGACAATCGGAGTATCGAGAACATCGCTTCAAGCAACACGCTCATGGGTTGATCCAGTCAGCCCCATCAAGCCCGAAGCCATAACGGCCGATGGGTTCTCTGCACGCTGGATACGGAGTAGAAGAGACTCACAGATCTCCGCCTTGAGTTTACGGAGTATGGCCGGAGATCACGGCAAGCCATGAACAGCCATGACCACTGGGCCGAACGACGCCAACTCGGGCTGAAGCTCAGACCAGCTGATCATCGACGATCTGATCGCGCAACTGATTAGCATCATGCCCCCTCACGGATGAAGAGACAATGTCGATCAGAGTTGTCAGCGAAAGCGATGAGAAAACATCAACAGCAATCTTCGGAGCAATCGATTAGAGGTGCTCACAGCCTGGAGCCGTCTAGCGATATTACGATTACTGGGCTTCTGAAGCATCGCCAGCTGTAGAAGTCGCTCAGCTCCATGCCAATCCTTTCGCTTGATGCAGTTCTCAGCAGCCCGGCGCAGTTGCACAGCCGTAAGATCCCGACTCTTGTCAGCGGAAGATGACCGTGCCACTTCTCTCGTCCGCAGTCGGATGGACGACGGCTCGGGAACAACTCGCACGACACCGTGAGGGGAACGTGTCGCTGTGACAAACTCTTCGAAACCCACAATCGGCTGCCGTGGATCACTCAGGGCGAGTGAACGAATCAAGGCGTCAGGGGAAAACTGATGATGATAGCCAACCTGCTCGAGCCAGTCCTCGTGCAACCCAGCTTGCAGGTCCAAACGGTCAAGGTCGGGAGTCTGAGCCAGCTCCAGAAGGGCACCGGATCCGGCAAAGAAAAGAGTTCCCTGCCGCTGGCTCAGCCCAAAATCAGTCACCACGAATGGACGACAACCGTGATCAAGTGCGTCAAAGAATGCTGTGGACGAGACCGTCAAAAGAACACGGCTAGACTGCAGAAGCTGGGGCAAGGGATCATAAACAATATGGAGGTTGGCGGGAATGGTTGAACCAAGAAGTCTCCCGACGGTGAAAGAAATGTGCTCCTTTGACCTGTGAAATGTCCTGTCTCCGACACTGACACGTGGACGAATCAAGACTTGCCATTCGGGTGACCTGCGAGCCAAACCAGCGAGCAGGAAAACCAACCGCTCCCGCTCAGACTCTGAACGCGGAATGAGAACCTGCTCAGCAAAGACGACCTGCTTCGGCCGAGACTCAAGATCGGCCGAAGAAAAGGCTGAATAGCCTGAACGGCTGACACCAGTAATGGCGAACACCTGGCTCGACCATGGCGTGTGCAACAGGAGATTGGCAGCACGTCGATAATCGCTGGGGCCATTGAGGCAAATCACGTCATAACCCAGACGCCAGCTGAGGCCTTCTTCAAACTTCTCAAGAACGACACCATTGAAGCCGCAGAAGAGAGGGACTCGATTAACACCTCTGGCCTGACAGTGCAGACTATAGCGGTTACGGAACTCGGCTATGCCACTTCCGGTGAGAAAGACGCCAATACCAGTGTACCCGTCAAGATGACGGTCCTCAATGAGCTGATTGATTGGCATTGACTGGACAGAACCAGTCGCACGAAGCCGCTCAATGACCTGCTGAGGTGTACCCTCCCTTGGTACAACATTAAAGCAGCAGTCAACATCTGGGTAGGCACTGAAGCGAGCCAGTGCCTGACAGTAGAGGAGTTGACTGTCGGTATCACCAATGAAGAGAATCCGTTGGTTCATGCTCTAGATGCCTGCCTGTCAAGCCACCAGGCCAACGAATCAATGCCAATGGAGGCGTCGGCGAAAAGCCACTGCCACCAACCAGGACTGGGGAGTGGAAGTGACTCAAGATCAGAAAGAACCTCCATGGAAGCCAATCGACGCATCAGCCCGGAACCAAAGAAAAGATCATTGCCTTCACTCGACCGCACACCGAAGTCAGCAAGGCAGAAAGATCGACATCCTCTCACGAGACTATAAAACCAAATGGGTGTCGAAAAACCTGCACAGAAGAGGTTCTGCTCAAGCAACTCGCCAAGGGGCTGAGAACTGAACTGAAGATTCGGAGGACAGTCTCTTAACTTCGACAACAGCTGATTGATAGGATGGGAATCAACATCCTGAGTTCTCCGATAGGGTGTTGGGTGGGCAATGGACACATGCCAGTCAGGCGAGATGGAAGCCAGCTCAGATAGTTGCTCAATCACCGACTCGTGCCAAGCCGTAGGCTTCAGATCACGCCGCAGCAAGAGCAGGAAGCTCGCTGGACTCTTATTGGTAGAGTTGGGTACTGGCGGGATTGGAAAACAAAAAGGAGGTACCGCAATCTGAGCCCTGGCATGGGTACTGAACCTCGTACCACTGATCAAGGCATTGAACTGCTGCTCCTCTCGCGGACCATGGAGACAAAACAAGTCAACGACATCCAGCAATGGCCAGACAAGGTCAGGGAAGAGATCAGCACCAACCGGAGAAGAGAGGCCTGAAAAAAGGGGTATGACACGCGACTGCGTGATCGCTGCAATGGCATAAAGTGTTGACTTGACCTCCCTCACGATGGGAGCCTCCATGAAGCAGCCAACTGCTGTGACATGGCTAATCAGCACCGAACCAAGAAGTGATTTCCATGGCATGTCCAGCGCAACATCACTTCGCGGGCGAAAAGCCTCTGCCAGAAGAGCGAAGCCCCACTCTTTTAAATAGGCGGGAACATTGATGACGGTCGAGTATCCAGCCTTCTCAAGCTGCGCTGCAAGCGTTATGACCTTCAGCACTGCGGGCGGGCTGTCCGCCATGAGGAGGATGGTCATCTGTAATGCCAACAAGAAACAACGAAAGGCCCCCGCCGACTCAGCACATTCTCAATGATAGCAAGGATGCCACGGAAGCACCATACGAACGACTAGAGCTGCCTGAGAGTGGGGCCAAGGCGATCACTACGATCATGGAACAATGTGTCAATCAGAATGAAGGAAGACTGCCGCGACGATCATGCTCTGACAGGGGAGCCGAATCAGGGCAAAAGCATCTGACTACAGATTGCTCGACGGACCAGATTCTGACATGGATGAGCAGATTCAGAGCACATCCGGTGGGCACGGAGCCCATGCTCCGTACATGAACAGGGGAATGAACTGGAGCAGCTGGTTCTGTGGACAGGCCAAATCTGTAATGGCGTGAGGCGATGCCCCACCCGCCGGAATGGATCTCCCACTGATGAGCCAGCACTGGACCCACAACAGCGAGCTCAACGCCGTTCTCACAACAGAGGCGAGTGAAGACAGCACGATGCTCCAGCCGATCACCGCAGACCACATGCTGCAGACGATCAAGGAGTCAGTGGGGCGAACCGCCATTGGAGGGTGGCAACGACAAACTCTGACCAAGCAATAGGACCCAAGCCATGGACGAAAGCCAGACCGAGCAGGCGTCACGACTCCATGAGATCGGCAAACTCCAGATGGAGCCGAAGTGGCAGAAAGGGGGATCAGGCACTCGGGGGCCCCTGAACTTCCCAGGCCTGTCGATGTTGCCCACCAAGAGGCCACGAACAGGTTCCCACTGCGGGCGGCGCGGGTTGCCACGCTCGAGACTCGAATGCCGGTCATCTCAGATCAGTGAAGACACCCTGAGATGATGGTCAGGATGCAACACCTTCTACCAGGAGCATCCCAACACCGACCGCTGAAAGACAGAAACCCCGCACCACCGGGCCAGGCCATGCAACGGAACGCCTACCCCCATGATTAGGCCCAAAGCCATCTCAACCCTCGATCATGCCAAGGGCGGCTGGAATCGCACAGAGAGCCTCGAGACGGGGTTCTGCCCGGAGGGGCTTGAGATGGGCCCGGACAGTGGTCACCGGCCCCGGGTCGTCCACTCCGATCAGAGCGGTCAATTCACCGCTTCAGCCATCGTTCAACGACGACAGGCAGAAAACCGATCGAGAGGGGCTGGTGAGTTTGAAAGCGCTGCTGCGACCCAGAGGGAGATGGCCAGGAAGCGAATGTCCGTGGAGCACCGAACACACGGGATAGTCGGAAAGTCATGGCAGAAGGTGTGCGCGACGAGGCCAGGCGTCGATCTGCCGCCCAACCAACTTGCCAGGGATCAACCGAAGGGTCGGCGGATCTGGCCAGAGATCAAGAAGTGCTCACCTCAATCCTGCCAAGGAAGGCCCCAAGATCCCTTGCCGATGTCGTCCACAGACGGGACACGGAAGTGAATGGACTGATGCAGAAGAGCGCTGCACTCAGCGGAGTGATGCCATACCCACCAAAGGCTGTGCCCACGATGACAGTCAGCCTCACGACGCCGAGGCATCAGCTCATCGACAAGTGCCCAGTTCAGGTCAGTCTGCGCAGACTGGCAGAACCAGTCGCCGGGGTGCTACTGGGGATGCAGAAAGAGGAGAACTGTGCTGGCTGGGCCAATCGACAAGAAGAAATCAGCAAGAGACGATGGAAGCCCAAGCCATACTGGCGATCACGTCAGGACAAGAGAAAAGGATCTCAGCTGAGATCTGAATAGGGTCAGGACGAGTAGGACCGAAGCCTATGGCGCAGCGGTAAATCCACCAAGCAAACGAAAGATCGAAGCAGCGCTCAGCAAAGGAGCAAGAGGGGCAACGGACTGCGCGAGAAAGTCATTAAACTTCGTCCAACCAGAGCGATCAACAACGACCACATCCCCATTTCGCAACGGTGGATTATTCTGAGAAGCCAGAGTTGCACCGGGATCAAAGACAAGCTTCTGGACACTTGTCTTCCCATCAGGCTCCAACCTCAATAGAGCTACGTTGTGCTTAGTCCCCCGAAGCGTCAATCCCCCAGCAGCAGTAATGGATTGGCCAAGCGGACTGTTGGCACGGATCTGCTGCAGGCCGGGACGGAAGACTTCGCCAATCACGTTGACCGCAATGGTATCAGGCGCAAATGTTGACGAGGAAACGGCAATCAGATTGGCATTAGTGGGAGACTCAGCGCGACGGATGGATATACTGTCGCCGTCGTAGATGAGTGGGTTCTCAACGGCCCCGCCATTGAGGAGGACGGTAAGAAAGTTAAAGGTTAGACGCTGTGCAGGAACACCTGGCCTTGCAGAAGGCCTGATCACTTCGATGTTGGAGAGATCCCCTAAGGCTGTGATTCCGCCGGCCTGTTGAATGGCATCGACAAGGGTGGGCCAACCATTAATGGGCACCGGGCGGCTACCTGTCTCCGTGCCAGGATTGTCGATCGTGTTGACGCCGCCGCGAGCAATGGAATAGATGCCAGGGCGCTGCACTTCACCTGTCACAGTCACACTGAGAGGCCTGGGAGTGATCAGATCGAGGTAGACAAGAGGTCTTCGAAGAATCTTGTCGTAGCGGGTGGTGATTCTACGACGCGCCTCCTCAATCGTAAGGCCCCATACCTGAACAGAGCCAATTCTCGGCAAGTTGATAGTTCCATCACCAATCACCTCTACGTCCGCCGCATATCCTTCAACCTTAAACACTGACATACGAAGCCGGTCGCCAGGACCGAGAAGATAACTGTATCCAGCCGATCTGACTGGAACGATTGATGCTGTGGAGTCAAGGGCCTCAGCTGCGATGGAGGGCCTGCACAGGAGGCCTGCAGGAGAGGAGATCAGCAAAGTCAAACTGAAACCGACCAATGATGAAGTCGCTCGTTTCATCATCATCAAGCCTTTCCTCGAAACAGGGCTGACTGTGTTGAAATGAACCATCGGAGCTGCTCGGGCAGGGGGCACAGCCAGCACAGCCACAGGGAGTGTCGGCGTGCGCTACAGCAGATAGGCAACAGTAGCTTGATCCAGAGCGCCGTGGTAAAGTCCACAATACCAGTTTCTGGGGTGACTGCCAATTCACCAATCCCTGCAAGCCCTCATCCCGACGATCAGCAACGACCTGATGTCTGGCATGATCCGCCAGCATCTGTTTTTGCAGTGCAATGGATTGAGCCTTTATGTTCTGCCGGGAAAAGATTTTGCTCCAGTATCCCAGCACGTGGGTATCCTACGAGCCCTGACATACAGCCAAAAGCAACTGGGGGCAGGCTCATGGATCGATCTGGATGGACGCGATCCGTTCTATGACCATTTCCTTCTGATCGAAGATCAGACCCTTCATCTGGCTGGCACGGCCAGGCTCCAACTCGTTCAGCGGACCGAAGAGGATAGCTCGCCTGACCTCCCCAGAGGATTCCAGTCGTACCTGGAGCACGTCTACCCTGGAATCAAGCGATTCCTCAGCATGCATGGACACCATATCGAAATTGGCAGGGTGGCCATTGCCCCGAACTTTCAAAGGCAGCCAACCTCCCTGATGACCCTCTTTCGAGGAGCAATCCAACTGGCGGTCATGATGAGAGAATGCTCATTGCATGGCCTTGTTTCCTACAATCATTTCAGCTATTCCGAATCAGTCAATCTTCACTTCATCGAAGGACTGATGAGACGCCCGTTTGCTGAGTGGATTCCGGACTTGCCAAAGCCTCGTCATCCAAGTACGTGGCCGCTCACAACAGACTTGACCAGCAGGGATGAGAGCATTCAAGGCCTGGAAGCCAGAATCAGGCGAGAACTAGACGATCAGTTCCGACTGCCGATACTACTTCGTCAATACATCAATCTAGTCAAGGCCCGCGTACGCAGTGTCTCCCTAGCCAAAGACTTCAATCAAATAACAGAAATTTACATGTGCGCCGACATAAAGAGCATGCCAGAAGGGAGATTGTCACATTTCACGGGGGCTCAACGGAGCCCCGCGTCTAATCCGTTAAATCCGTTCACAAGCGCACCAAGGCCTTAGTCGCATGCTGGCATGTAGGCTGGGGAGAAGTGAGGCCAGTCCCTAGGCTTGATGGACAGTGAATCCAGCGATCAGGATCTGTCAGCTTCTATAGCCGACATCTTATCACGCATCGCCGGAGTTGATCCCAGCCTGGTCAAGGACGAGGCTCGACTGATTGAAGATATTGGGCTTGATTCGCTAGGCTTTTACGAGATTCTCATTGAAGCGGACGAATCCCTGGGAATTCGAATTCCCGAAGAAGATTTACTGACCTTTCGAACAGTAGGAGACATCGCTCAGTACCTTAAATCAGCTCAGAAGTCACCATTATCCGCCCGCCAACACAATTCTACTCACGAAAGTGCTTAACCGGCAACGCATTGCGATCACTGGACTCGGGGTGATCAGTCCGCTCGGGCTGGGCGCAGAAAAGAATTGGGAAAATCACCTGATTGGACGCTCGGGCATCCAACTACTAGAGCAACCGTGGAGCCAGGATCTTTCCTGCAGAATCGGCGGCATCGTCCCACCTGGAATCACCGAAGCATTAGAACCCCTGTTGCAACGTCGTCTTGATCGTTGCTCTCAGTTGGCCCTGCTAGCAGCGCGCGAAGCTTGGAGCCAGTCTGCACAGGGATCAGGCGCACGCATTGCCGTGGTGGTTGGGTGTGGGATCGGCGGTCTCCACACGCTGGAACACCAGCACACAAAGCTGCTGCAGGGAGGGCCTGAGCGACTCAGCCCTCTGACAGTACCGATGCTGATCCCAAACGCTCCTGCCGCACAGGTCGCCATCGAGATTGGGGCCACCTCAGGAGTTCACACACCCGTCTCAGCCTGCGCGTCAGGGGCGGAAGCTCTGCTGTGGGCTCAGCTTCTTCTGGACAGTGACCGCGCCGATGTGGTGGTGGCCGGTGGGACCGAAGCCCCGGTCAATCGCATGGCATTGGCTGCCTTTGGGGCAATGCGAGCACTGTCCTGTTCAAACCATCATCCAAACCGTGCATCAAAACCCTTTGGCCAAGACCGGGATGGCTTTGTTCTCTCTGAGGGGGCTGGAATGCTGGTCCTCGAGCGGGAGAACGATGTCAGGGCGCGTCAGGGAAAGCCTCTGGGCTGGCTGATGGCCGCTGGCAGCAGCTCTGGAGGCAAAAGCATGGTCTCTCCGGATCCAGGCGGGACCCATGGATTGGAAGCCATGCATGATGCCCTGCATCGGGCAGGCTTAGGGGTTGGCGACCTGAGTTTCATCCAGGCTCATGCCACAGGAACACCGGTAGGCGACCTGGCGGAAGCCACGGCTCTGACCAAGCTGCTGGGCCAGGATTTCGCAGATCTGCCGGTGACAGCACCGAAAGGCCAGTTGGGTCACCTGCTGGGAGGAGCTGGGGCTGTCGAAACGATCCTGGCTCTGCAAGCCCTGCGAGAAGGGCTGGTGCCGCCAACGCTCAATGCATCTCCACTGGATCCACTGGTTTCGCTGGAAGTGGTTCAAGAGAAACCCCTAGAGCTGGAAACCACCAAACATTCTGAACGCTATGCGCTCAAGAATGCTTTCGGATTTGGCGGGCATAACATCAGCTTGATTATCGGCATTTAACACCTGCAAGAAGACACTTCAAGACTTGACGACGGCACAGCGACTTTGGTAAAAGGCTTTGACGGCATGAATGAATCCTTGCTTGTCACCTGGGTCCACAGGCAAGCTCAGATCGGAGGAACGTCCGCGCCGACAATGAATCACGGCAATCGGAGATGTCAAACGACTCAAAAGAAGCCTGAGAGGCCTATACCTCAGCTGAGGTGCATCATTGAATCCGCGGTAGCTGAACAGCCACGGCACGATTAAAGCATGATGACGTCGCGACAACAATAAGGCACTTGTTGAGACACGGCATTGGATTGGTGTCATCAATGAACCATTCGGGGCCAGAATCAGCTCTCCATGTTGTTCAAGGGTCCGCGAAGCCGCCACTAGGCCAGCAAGGCGGGAATCGGCATTGCGGTGATCCATCAAGCCATGCCCGGCGTTGACGGCCGACTGTTCAAATCCCAACAAGACTCGACCAAGATGCAGCGTGGCCGTGGTCAGACTGGGCATTCTCAAAGCACCCTGAATCACGAGAACATCAAAAGGACTTTCATGGTTGTATATATGAATCAGCGGCACGCCTTCGGGTTCAACGGCCTTGCTGTCGTCGACGATGACCACGATTCCCAGACTCCGCAATGCAAGCGAAGCCGCACTGGAGAGGACGCTGGCTGACTGCTGGCGACGCCCCATCTTCAGCAGGAGAAGCTGAAAGCCGTAGAGAGTGAATCCGCCCACTGCCCACACAAGCCGTGGCAAAGCGCGTACCAGAAAGCGCCACCAAGGCTGTCGGTCCCGTTCGGCACTGGCGCGCGGAGCTAGCGGCAAGCCCACTGGAGGGATCCGATGACCGACAGGAAACGTCGCCTGGAAGGGAAAGTCTCCATCAAAGTTACCATTGACCTGAGTAGTGGACAGCATGTAAGTGTAGAATTTATAGAACAATGAACGATCACTAGGCTGCGGACACGCCCAGAAGGCATCCAATGGCTGCTGATCGGACAATCCAGGCAGATTGTAAAATGTCCTACCCATCACTTTGGTTGGCACAGCATGATAAAGAGCCTGAATTCCTACCGTGCTGTTAACTGTAACAACTCCACGGCTGGCTCGCAGGAAGATCGATAATGCTCCATCATGAAAGTAGTGGATCCGGCCAGCAACTCCAAAGCGTTCAGCTAGCAGGTCGATCAAAGCGCCATAGTGATTGTAACCCCGATCTCTTGGATGATGCTTGAAGGCAAGATGATCGGAGGCATGTGCATACCTCGAAAAGGAGGAGACGACGTCTTCAATAAAGTCATGCATGCCACGATAGTCCGATCCCATTGAGATCTGGGTGTCGCTGGAAACCTGGAGAATCACGAGAAAGAAAGGAAGACCCTTCAGCAGGCGCTGCTTGAGAGATCGCTCCTGCAGCTGGTATATCCAGAAGCGCCACTCGCCTCTCAGCTGACACCACAGATATCCCACCCTGGGTTGAAGCTTATGCTCCGACTCAATGACTTTATAGTTGACGAAGGAATGCTGAACGAAGGTCACTGCCTTCCAGATCTTGCGCCAACGCCAGCCAGAGTTGAGGACCGACGAAGGAAGCCGATCGACGCAGGGCAGCGAACGGTAGAATTCAACTGGACGATTGAGATGAGAACGCGAATTGACTCTATCGCGCTCCAAGGAAACGTAGTTTGGCCGCAAGTAGCCGAGCTCAAATACAAACGCATCAATCCCGGCCCGCTTGGCTACCTCAATGGCGATGCGATGGGGAATAATAAAGTCGCCATACATGAAGATATGCCGAATTGATCGCTCCCGAATGAGATCCTCCAGAAACGGCCGCCATGCTTCCATGTCGCCACGGAATGGGACTCTGACCTCTGCTGGGAATCCAAACTCATGCAGCGGGAAGATCACCTTTGTGACAGGGACGCCGCGGCCCAAAAGATAACGGCAAAAGCGCGCAAAGAAAATCCCGATAGGGCCCATGAGCAGCAAGACCGGACCCTGGATCCTGACCTGGACTTGGCCTGAAGTCGTGGTCACTGACAAAGGAACCCTTGCGTGCTCACCCAAGTCTGTCACCAGCTGGAGTCGTCAAGACGATCAGCGGCGCCGCAAGCGACCCCAATGGCGAAAAATCCGCTGACGCAGTCCGAGAGCCTGGCGCGGGGCAGCTCGCCACTCCAGAAGTTCATCCAGTGCCTGCTCCGGTTCAAGGAAAAGACCGCTTCGCCGGCTGATGTAGGTGGGGTACTCGATCAGGACAGCATGGACCAACTCCTCAAGACGCAATGGCCTGCCACGGCGGCAAGAATGAAGATGATCATGGGTAAGCCCCCAACCTGCATAGAAAGGCAAACCCCACGTATGAACAGGCAACTGGCGAAGGAGCGCCTCAAAGCCGGCGTTGGATGTCAGGACATGCAGCGCATCCACCTCATGAAAGAGTTGATCGATCGATGAATCCACCACAACTTCATCGCACCAGAGCGCGGCATCCCGCTCTCCGACACCGCTACGACAGAGCCCTGCCACAACATCCGGGTGGGGCTTGTAGATCAGATAAGCCTGTGGTTCTGCATGTCTGACTGCCTGCAACAGAGCCATATTGCGACTCAGGCCAGGCGCCCCCAAGCGAATCGATGCATCACTTTCGACCTGGCCCGGCACAAGGATGACACGCCCGGCCGAAGCTGGCCTACACCATGGCGTGGCTTTCAAATTATACTTGGTGACAGCATGCTTCACCAAGCGCAGCCTCAGCCGCTCGGCCCTGCGACACTCCTCCTCGCTCCAGGATCCACCGGAGAGGAGTAGTTCCAGGTCGCTTGGTCCCGTGGCGTCGTAGTAGATGCCGGTTTGATCAATCACCCAGGAAAGAGGATTGATCAGGTCAGCGCCCAGACCAACTGAGCGAAGGAAGCCATCCTCCACACGCAGGAGCGGCCTTGCAGCGGTGCGAAGCTCCTCCCTCTGCTCCCACCGCTGCACTGCAAGGCTCGGACGACAACCCCAGACCGCCACAGCAGCCGCATGCCGGCTGGGACTGCGAAAAGGAAGGCGAAATCGAACACGCGTACCTGCGAGAAATCTGCGAAGCACTGGTCGCTTCCAGGGCGCAAACCCATAGGCATCGATCGGACTGGGGAAACGCTGGCGCAGCCTTCTCTGGAGCGCGATACAGCTGATCAGTTCCTCCACGCTGCAACACTGATGGGCATGGGGATCCACATATGTCGCGTAATCGACGAAGGCGGCATGAACCAGATCAGCAAGACGTCGCGTGGGGATGGCCGCCCGACGCAAAGGGGCCTGCAGGTGGTCATGGGTGAGGCCCCACCCGGCGTAGAAGGGCATGCCATAGCAGTGGACGGGACGGCCCCATAGCAAAGCCTCAAATCCAAGTTGAGAGGTCACCACATACACAGCCTCAGCCCGCTCCAGCAGCGCAACTGGATGGCCACCATCCATGCAAATCCTCAAGCGCGGATGACTGAGTTCTGCTGCCGAGTAATGGCCACGCCGGCGCCTGGCGACAACATCCGGATGGATCTTGAGTACGACGAGATGATCAGGGTGGTTCGCCAGGGCTTCATGAAGCATGCGCTGAAAGCTTGCCCTATCGGCCTGTCCGTAGCGAATAGAAAGATCACCATAACTCTGATCAACGACTAGAACATAAGGCTGATCTGGCGGCTCAGACTCGCGCGCGGCATTATATTTGCTAACCCTCGATTGGCACCAGAGACTCCGAATCGCCTCGGCCCTGTTGTACTCAGCGGGACCGCGGCAGGCTCCAATCAGGGATTCCAGGCGGCTTTTGGAACTGGCGTCGTAATACATCCCCTCGTCATCGAGCAACAGGCCCAGCGGCGGCTCAGTCGCTCCAAGACCCATGGATCGAAGAAAAGCATCTTCACACCGCCAGACCGGCAGCGACCGCTCAGCCGCAATGCGCTCCGCCACACGGCCGCTGGGCTTGTGCCCCCAGGCCAGGAGCGCATGGATCGGGAGACGACGACAGTTTCCAGACCCGATCACCAACGCATGCCCCTGGAGCAGAGCCGAAAGCGTGGAATGGCGGAGCATCCCGCGATCAGGCAGGCCAAGTGTCACAGACGGGTCTGCAGGCAGCACAGGCGGTAGCCTCTGATGAACAAGTCATGAAGACACGGAGCCGAGACCATGATCCCTGATCGACAGGAGCGCAAGGACGTGTGCGAACAAGCCCTTGCCATGGCGCTGATTCCAGCGCGGGGGGGATCCAAGGGTATTCCGCGCAAAAATCTTCAGCCGATTGGTGGAGTGCCGTTGATTGGGCGAAGTATTCTAGCTGCCCAGACGAGTCAACTGGTCGATCGCGTTGTGGTCACCACCGACGATGTCGAAATCGCTGACGTGGCGAAAAGCTTCGGCGCTCACGTGGTGCAGCGACCAGCCAAGCTGGCGGACGATGTGGCCTCTTCCGAGGCGGCACTTCTGCATTGTCTTGATGTTCTGGAACTCGAGAGCCCACTGCCGGAGCGATTCGTGTTTCTCCAATGCACATCACCATTCACAACCGGGGTGCAGATTGATGCCGTACTCAGTGCTCTTGACGATCCAACTGTCCAATCCGCTCTCGCGGTGACTCCCTGGCATGGCTTCCTTTGGCGCACCGGAGGCGAGGGAGTGAATCACGATTCATCAAGACCGCGACAGCGAAGGCAGGATCTGGAACCACAGTACCTCGAAACCGGAGCAATCTATGCTCTCCGTACCAGCAAATTCAGGCAAGAGAAAAATCGATTTTGCCAGCCGATTCAACCCGTGGTTATCGATGCACATTCACCAGAAATTGACGAACCAGCCGATCTGGAATGGTGCAATTTTCTCTACCAACGCCGGCATGGCAACGCTCCACGCCAACTCGAGTGATACATCGTCAGCGCTACCACTTCCAATAGTCCAGTGGCTTACCGACATACTCCAAGAATTGATCAGCATCAGGCTTGAGTTGCCTGGTCAGTTCAGCACGGAGCTCCTCCGGCCATACAGGCTTGTCGACCATCGCTCGACCCTTGTCACCGGCTTCGTTGACACGGGGGAGCAACCCATCGTCTAACAGGGGCAACGGGTCAGGGTCTGCACCGAGAAAACGCAACAAACCTTCCATGACCATACTCGGATTAGCCAACAGATCCTCAAAGATCAGACAGTGAATTTGACTATCCGGAAAGAACTTTCGATAGGCACTGACTCGTTCGAAATAGGCCGAACAGCCAATCAGCAGGCCACTAATATGGCGGCTTTTCAGAATATCGGCAAATTCTTTTGCCTCTGGATGGCGGCCCTTATAATGCCTCCATTGGGACACAAGCCTATCAAGGGGATGGCGAACAATATAAACAAGCTTAAGATCTGGAATGTGCATATGCATCAGTTCAGGGGTGTGCTGAAATGAGGCAGAGGCACTGGAGTACATCGTACTGGCTTCTCCTCTGAGTCGATACGTTTTTCCCTTTTGAAAGACTTTCGCGTACCAGTCCCAACCCTTATCGTATCTTCTTCCAAAAAACTTCGGCTCCTTAGGGCGGCTGATGAAGATATCCGGCGATCGGGGCAGGATTGTGGTCAGAGTGGTGGTCGCAGATTTGGCAGCCCCAATGATAATAAAGTTGGGCAATTGGTCGCGGTAACGCTCAGCATCCTCCAGGTGCTCACCCTTGAGCCCCTTGGCAATGGCACGATGGACTGGATTCATGGTCAACATGAGATCAGATCGGAGTACTGCAGGACGGCTTAGGCGCTGGGCACCATTTCTGAGTCCGAAACCGGCGACTTGCGACCACGCTGCAGAGGCGAGATCGCAAGATCTTCGTCAGAAAGCAACTGATCTACAGAAAAGCCTGAATAGAAAAACTCAAAGTCATGGCGATACCGATCGTAGACTTTGTCAATCCTGGACGCTTGGTTAAAGTATTCGCGCAGATCAGTCTTGTCGCTGCGTCTGACATTCTTCTCGGGAAGACTTTTCAGAGTGGGCAGCCCCTCCGCCTTCATTCTTATACGTAACTTTCGCCAGTCTCTTGGCATTGATTCAAGGTGCCCGACGAACTTGGGAACAATCTTGTCTTTATGGCAAAGAATAGCGGCTTGCGGCATAAAGTGGACATCCATCTCATGGTCTTCGCAACCACAGAGAGCATCAATAAACCGGTCAAAGTCCATACCCGTGGACAGGCCCATCTGCTTCATGGCAGAGGAGATCTCCTTATTCTCAATCAGCTTGTTGTTGTACGCTGAAACGATTCGGTCGAAGGGATTACGTACAAAGCTGAAAGAGAAATGGGTTTGCCTGAGACTACGTGCCTTCAACGGCGTGATCATGGATGTTTCACCATGGGTACTCTTGACCCAGAAGCTATCTGACGTTGTGCGTCCACCTTCTTCCGGAGTGCGGTGGAGAAAGCGGGTAAGCGCCGCCTTGATTGAGGAGTTAGCTACCTTTGGAACACGGCCATAAATCAGCGGAAGATTGGCAAAAAGGATGAAGTGTCGGTTGCTCATTGGGTGAAGTGCCTAAATCTTTCCAGCGAAAGCGGGTTGTTCTCGTGCCTGAAGATGAAAGGTTTCGAGTCGCTGAAGGGAGAGCCAGGCACCTTCGCCTTGGTTTTTATGCCCCTGCCAAATCTCTGGGATGAAAGAGGCATTGGGAGCATGAATCGCCAATTGCTCAAAGAACTGATGCCAGTCAACATCCCCATCACCAATCTGAAGGCCCTCCCCATCCACTCCTGCAGCATCTGCCAGATGGAGATGTGCAGTGTGAGGAAGCACAATCTCCAAAAACCGAGAAAAGGGAAACTTGAGATGATTGCACGCTAGCTTGGAGTGAGACACATCAAGGCAGACACGAAAACCAGTTTGCCGACAGAATTCATCAATGAACTGAGCATCGACGAAGAGATTGTGAAATCTCTGGCCGCCGAAATGCCAAGGGAAAGGAGGCATCGTCTGGGGGATGAGCTCCACGCCAGACAGGTTCAGACAGCCAAGGCTTTCCACCAGCAAGTCTTTCATGGCTGCTCGACGACTTTCGGCAAGATGGGCACTCTCTGAAAAGCCACCGACATTCGTCACAAGCAGCACATCATTAGGGCAAACAAAGCGTTCGCGAAGGGCCCTTGAGATGTCGACGACGCGCTGGAGCTCACGAATAGAATGCTCGCGATAGCTTTGATCATCAATACAAAGATCAAGAGTATGATCGCCAGCAAAAAGCTCTGGCGCATGCACGACGAGTCCGCATGCATTGGTAGGCGCAACTAACCGAGTAAAGTCAGCATCTAGATCCTTGTAGCTAAGATGTATTTCGACGAGGTCAAGATTTGACGCCCCAAGGAAGAAGTCAATATCATGATAACGGACGGGAACTCCGAAAGGATTTTGAAACGAGTAACTTCGCGGCTTCACTGCTTCACTGGACAGGTCCGACTCGAAGAAGAAGTCTCCTGGGTTCTTGCTCACCTCAAGCTTGACTCCCAGCAGATCATCGATGCGATAAGGGGGAAGACCCTGGCCTGGACTACGAATTCCGACCATGTCCCGAGTCAACGTTGTACCGGCTGGAATGGGTACGGTGGCAACCAGACTTTTTCCGAGGACTTCTCTGTTCATCATCTCTCCCTGGCTCATCGTACGCTCCTTTGCGCTGCCGAGAGATTCCTCCACTTGCCTGATTGACTCCACCATGGCGCGAAACTCATCTGGGAGCAGACTGACTTTGTGGTCATTCCCCTCCATGCTTCGATCCAGAGTGAGATGCTTTTCAACAACACAAGCACCTAGGCCCACAGCCGCAACTGGCACGTGGTAACCACGCTCATGACCTGAGTAACCCACCGGTGCATCACAGATTTCCCGGAGTCGCTGGAGATATCGCAGATTGACGTCTTTGAATGGGGTCGGATAAGTGGAGTTGCAATGAAGCAACGCAAACGGAGTTGAACATCCATCCAACAAGGCGGCTCCGGACTTGATTTCCAACTCAGTAGCCATCCCGGTGGAGGCGATCAAGGGCTTTCCGGTGGAGGCAATCTCCTTGAGAAGGGCGTGGTTGGTAAAGTCGGCAGAGGCGACCTTAAATCCAGGAAGACCATAAGCGTGTAATTTATCCAGGCTTGAACTATCCCATGGTGTACACAAAGGAATCATCCCCTTGCTTGCAACCCGATCAAAACAGCGATAGAGATCATCGTCAGAAAGCTGGAATCGCTCTAACAGATCCAAGGTGTACTGAGTTCCAAGGTCAGAGGCCAAATCGTCGCTTCTGCCTTGATTGACATACAAACCAGCCATATCCCTCATCTGGAACTTAGCGCAGTCAGCACCTGCCGACGCGGCCATATCAATGAGCTGAAAAGCAAGCTCTATGGAGCCATTGTGGTTATTGCCGATTTCAGCAATAATGAAAACAGGGTCCTGCTCGGATATGGGTCTTCCAGCAATGGCCAAATCTCGCTTACCTGGAAACGCGATAGCGGTAATTCGCTGGTTGGAATCCAACAGTGGGATCGCATCCAATCCAGCCTCGAACAGTGTGGCCAACTTCTCGTGGGAACACGATGAGCTTGCTGACTGACAGCTGGGATTCATCGCCACTGTCACCGGCAGCCCCAGATCCGGCACCAAAGCTGTAGCAATCCATCGCCGAAAGTCGCCATCAGTGAGAATTCCCAGCAAGATGCCAGACTCCGACACGACAAAAATCAGTCTCCGCTTGTTCTGGGAGATCTTATTAAGAGCCGTGAGGATCGAGTCTTCACCAAAGATAACGTACTGACTAAAGCTGTTGACAATCTGCATGGCTGTGTCAGGACTCAGGATGGGGACTACCAGTCTGAAGCGAAAACATGCTGCTTGGGCGCGACTCGTGATGCGCCATGAATGGAGAATGGCTCTCAGCCGCTATGACGCAGCACCTCCACCACGCTACGGAAGGCAAACCATTCAGGGATCTCCTCTCCGCCTCGCAGCATCTGTCGGAACTGCGTGCCACTCAGTTTTCTCACATGCAGTCCCCGTGCCTCCGCGTGCTCCGCCGTCACATACCCCTCCTCCTCCGTGTAGACCAAGTTCAAGGATGGCACTGTCTCCATACCCAACTCCGGCGCCTGCTCTCGAGCAAAATCCTGAGCCTCGTACGGTCCGTAGAAATCCTCCCCGCTCAGCGAGCTTTTGCATCCGGCCATGTCCCGGCCAATGATGAAGTGCGTGCAGCCGTAGTTCTTCCGGATGATCATGTGCTGCAGAGCCTCCCGTGGTCCTGCCATGTGCATCGCATACGGCAGGTAGGCCCACCGGATCCGCGGGTTCGACACCTCCGCCGCCAGACGCTCATACGTCTGAAACCTCACCTCCCCCGCAATGTCATCCTCCTGGGTCGGCCCACAGGTCGGATGCACCAGCACCACTCCACCCTCACTCACGTTCGGCGCATGCAGCGCCCGTGTGAACAGCTCATAGTGCGCCCGGTGGATCGGGTTTCGGCACTGGAACGCCACCACGTCCTCTCCAGACGGCAGCGTCTCCCTCACCTGACGCGGCGTTCGACACGGAAACACACGCCGCGGCAGTTCCAGTCCCTCCAGCTTCCCCCCCAGGTAGTACCGCCCACGTTCGGTCGCAATCATCCGAACCGCCGGGTGCTCAAGCGACGTTGTTCCGTAGCAGCCCTTCGCCTCAACCACCTTGTCCGGCTCCCACCGGCTCTCCACCGTCAGCACCGCCAGTTCCTGGCCCTGGTAGGTCAGCAGCAGGCGTTCCCCGATCCCGATCCCCTCCTCATCCGTGTCGAACACGATCGGCAGGCCGAACAGCAGTCCGCTCGTCGTCCGATGGGTCGACACCACCGACTCGTAGTCCTCCTGGTGCATGAACCCGCGCAGCGGGGAAAACCCTCCCACGACGAGCAACTCCACGTCACAGGCGTTTCGGTCGCTGCACTCCACACGTCGATCAACGCCGGCACGCGTCGCCTCCCGCTCCTCGACCGTCACCATCAGGTCCACCAGCGTTCCGCCATGCGGCGCCATCAGGCCGCTGCTCGCTCGGACAGTCGGATAGGAGCTGGTCATGCGGGAGGCGGAGGAGTGCATCTGAGGCCAGGCGGAAGCCAAACTCGGGAGACGGCAGGCCCGAGCGGGCATCGCGCCGTTCAGAGGCGGTGGCCTTGAATCTTAATATGACCTTTTGCAGGGGCCGAGCCTCACCCCCGAAGGACAAACTGTCTCAGCGATCGCTCAGACAACACCAAACCGTGCTCAGCCCAGAACGGCAGCGGCGTGGCCCTTGATTGTCACAACCATTGCCAGAACGCATTTCGCTCTGGGAGAACAAGTGGCTGCAACCAGATCATGGCTGGTTCAGACTCATGAATCACCTGCGGGATGGCACAGCAGTGAAGGGAAGTGCCATTAAGGAATGCCTTGGTTCATCCCCTCATTGATGTCACCCATCGACACCAGACACCGGAGCCAACCCGAGGGAAACATCTCGACCAACGACGGGCCAGAAGGAGCACCGCCGATGGGCAATCCGGCCAGACTCACCAACAACTTGGTACGGAGTGGCGAAGCAACCCCGTGCTCGCTCGAACCGCGGCGCCTCTCCAGGCGGTGTTCAGGCATCAATGGGCGCTGCAGGGATGTCGCCCGGTCCCAGGGGTTTGCTCAGCAGCCGACGGCCCAGATCGATGTACCCCTGTCGGACGTAGAGCGCGGCGGCCCGGGTGTTCTCGGCCTCGGCCTCCAGCCGCACCACGCGGATCCCCAGATCGTGGCAGGCCTGCTCCGCCAGGGCGAGCGCCCGGGCGCCGGCTCCGCGCGAGCGGCCCTCGGGGGCGACATACAGCTCGTCGACGAAGGCGATGCGGCCGTCCATCTCCAGGCTGAAGGAGAAGGCCAGCAGCAGATAGCCGATCGGCTGCTCGCCCTCGTGGATCAGCCAGAGGCGGCCGGCCGCCGGATCGCCCAGCAGCCCGCCCAGCAGCTCCCGTTTGCGGCGCGCCTCGAACGCATAGCCGAAGTGGGCGTAGAAGGCCTCCACCAGTGGCAGCACCGCGTCGAGCGCGTCGGGATCGGCGGCCACCAGCTGAATCGCGCCCCTGTCCATCGCGGTGTGCGGCATCCCAACGACCCTACGGCGGTGTCGCGTCGCTCAGGTGGCGCACCCGGCAGCGCGGCGATTCCACGTAGCCATGGCGGCCGTAGAAGCGCTGGGCCTCCTCCCGCTGCTGGGCGCAGTGCACCTCCAGCCGGTCGCAGCGGCGGGCCCGGGCCACGGCTTCGGCATGGGCCAGCAGCGCCGTGCCCACGCCCTTGCCGCGCTGGCCGGCGTCGACGCAGAGATAGCTGATCCGCGCGAACGGGCCCGGCAGCGCCAGCTGCGGCACCAGATGCAGCGACAGCACCGCCACCACCGCGCCCTCCAGTTCGGCCACCACCAGCTCCTCGTCGGGATCGGCCGCCAGCTCATCGATCCGCCGGGCCATGAAAGGCGCGGTGCCCGGATAGCCGAGCTGATCGAGCAGACCGGTGATCGCGGCGGAGTCCTCCGGGCGGGCGGGGCGCAGTCTCACCGCGGGGGCTCGAGGGTCGCCGCCGGCTCCCCATCCGGCAGGGCCTGGCGCAGGGCCACCACCACCGGCAGCGGTTCGGGGTGGGGGGGCGGATCGGTGTGCTCGCCGGGCAGCCGCAGCCGCACGAAGCCGTGGAGCATGAAGGGCGGGCCGTCGCCCTGGAGCGACAGGCGCTGGTAGCCGAACCCGGCCGGGATCCCGTTCGCCCGCAGCCGGGGTGCCAGCAGATGGCCCTTGGCGAAGCAGATCCCCGTGCCGCTCGCCAGCACCTCCGACGCCGCGCAGCTCACCGGCCAGTCCTCGGCGGCGTGCCGCCCATCAGCGTCGAAGCCACGCCGGATCCGATCGCGCACCCAGTGGAAGCAGCGGGCCGCCACGTCCTCCGGCGTGCCCCACCCGCCCAGCTCCGCCGCCAGCGTCCGCACGGCCGGCGCCTGCCAGTCGACGACCGCCTTGCTGGCCAGGAGGGGATCGGCGGCGGCGTGGGGCATCGGCCGACGGCTCACAGGTCGGTGAGGGGCCAGCAGCGGGTGGAGGCGATCAGCTCCTCTTCGCTCAGGGAGGCGCTGCGCCGTGCCTCCGCCAGGCGTGTCTCCACCACGGTGCGATGCAGCGGCTCGCCCATCGCCTCCCGCAGCACCGTGCTCGCGCTGAAGGCGGCCACCGCCGCCTCCAGCGCGGTGGGCAGCCGCCGGGCGGTGTCCGCCGCGGTCACGGCCGGATCGCCCGCCACCGGCGGCGGCAGGGGCCGCGGCCGCCGCAGGGCGTCAGCCAGCACTGCCAGCACCCCGCCCACCAGCAGATAGGGATTGGCGCTCAGGTCGGCCACCTTCAGCTCGAGCTGCGCCGGTTCGCCACCGGCGGCGGGCACCAGCCGCAGCGCCGCTTCGCGGTTCTCCACCCCCCACACCTGGAAGGGCGCCGCCCAGCGGCCCGGCGCCAGCCGCCGGTAGGACACGGCCATGGCGCAGGCCAGCGGCAGCAGGGCCGGCAGTTCCTCCAGCAGGCCGGCCAGCAGGGCCTCCCCCTCGGGCCGCAGTCCCGCCGGTCCCGTTCCGCCGCTCAGCAGCGGCCCCGCCCGATCCGCCACGCTCAGATGGAGGTGCCCGCCGTTGCCGACCAGCTCGGGCGTCACCAGCGGGGCGAAGCTGCAACGCCAGCCGAACCGGCGGCTCACCCGCTGGACCACCAGCCGCGCCGCCACCAACCGGTCGGCCGCCTCCAGCGGGGTGGCGGGGGCCAGCGACAGCTCGAACTGCCCCGCGCCGTACTCCGGATGGAGCTGCAGCCAGCCCAGGCCGGCACCGTCGAGGCCTTCGGCCACCGCGCTGAGGTAATCGAGCCCCTCCATCAGCCGGTCAGCGCCGTAGGGCCCCCCGGCCACGGCCGGCTGCCAGGCCCCAGCCCCATCGAGCCGGCCCACCATCCATTCGATCTCGAAGCCGGCCCGCAGCGCGAGCCCGGCGGCGGTCAGCAGCTCCTGGCGGCGCCGGCAGAAGCCGCGCTGATCGGCGGCGTAGACGCGGCCATCCCGCTCGTGGCGGATCCCCGGTGCCCAGGCCCAGCCGTCGGCCGGATCCAGGGGCCGCAGGCCGCTCAGATCCGGCCGCAGCCGCAGATCACCGTCCGGACGTGCCAGCGACTGCAGCGGGTCGATCAGGCCCGTCGTCCCGAAGGCGTCGGCCACCGGCGAGAACCCCACCCCCTGGGTGGCCACCAGCGGCAGGCGCTCCAGCGGCACCCCCTTCACCAGCACCGATCCGGCATGGTTCACGAAGGTCACCGCCAGGCGACGCACCCCCTGCGACAGCAGATCCGCCACCAGGGCCTCGGGCGTGTCCGACACGGGGCAAGGGCGACTCACTCCGAATCATTGCCCGATCCCCCGGCCGCGTCCATCGTGGGCGCCCTGGCGAAGCACCATCTGCCTTCAACCGCTCTGCTGCTGGTGGATCTGCAGAACGGCACCTGCGGGCCGGAGCAGGCCCGCCTGCGGCCCGCATTCCACCGGCACTTCCGCGAGCGCACCCTGCCGGCGGCCCAGCGGGCCCTGGCCCTCTGCCGCGGCGCCGGGATCGAGGTGATCCACACCGTGATCGCCAACCTCACCGCCGACGGCCGCGACCGCAGCCTCGACTACCGGCGCTGCGGCCTGGGCTTCCCCCCGGGTTCCGCCGAGGCGCAGGTGATCGACGAACTGGCGCCGGGGCCCGATGAGCTGGTGCTGCCGAAGAGTTCCTCCTCCCCCTTCACCTCCACCACCCTCGACTATCTGCTGCGCAACCTCGGCGTGGGCGAGCTGATCGTGGCCGGCGTGCTCACTGACCAGTGCATCGACCACACCGTGAAGGACGCCGCCGACCGGGGCTATCTGGTGACCTGCCTCACCGACGCCTGCCAGTCCGAGACGCCCGAGCGCCATGCCGCCGCTCTCGACTGCTTCCGTGGCTACGCCCGTCAGCTCACGGTGGCCGAGCTCACTGCCGAGCTGGCCGCCACCGCCACCGGGGCGGGCTGAACGGGGGCGGCCGCCAGGGCGGCCAGCTGCTCGCCGATCTCCCTGCGCACGATCTCGCGATATTCCATGAAGTGCTCGTTCTGGGCGCAGACGGTGAGGTACTGGGTGGCCAGCTCGGGGCTGCGGCGCAGGATGCTCCAGAGGTTGCGCCAGAACGCCCAGCGGGTGCTGCGCTTCAGGCCCTGGCGCCAGATCACGATCAGCAGGGCCCGCAGGTCGACCAGGCTGGGCCACTGGAACGGCAGCACGTAGCGGGGCCTGCCGACCTTGAGGAAGTAGCGGTACACGCGGTCGAGATAGACGTCCGGCCGGTAGAGGATGCCGAAGGCGTCGACATATTCCTGGGCGATCTGCTCGATCGGCCGGGTGGGCCGGAAGTTCATCAGGGTCGTCTGGTTGATGCCGGCCTCCGGCCCCAGCAGCCGGCCCTCCTGCTCCAGCCGGTGCCAGAGCGCCGTGTTGGGCAGGGCCTGGAGCATGGCGAAGGTGGTGGCCGGGATGCCGGTGCGCTCCACGAAGCTCACGATCCGCTGGCCGGCGCCGGCCTCCTCGTTGTCGAAGCCGATGATGAATCCGGCCATCACCCGCAGCCCCGCGGCGGTGATGCGATCCACCGCTTCGCTGAGCGAATCGCGGGTGTTCTGGAACTTGCGGGTGAGCGTGAGGCTCTCCTCGTCGGGCGTCTCGATGCCCACGAAGACGGCCTCGAAGCGGCACTCGGCCATCATCGTCATCATCTCCTCGTCCTGGGCCAGATCCACCGAGGCCTCGGTGACGAAGCTGAACGGATAGCCGCGCTCCTTCTGCCACTCCCGCAGCGCCGGCAGCAGCAGCTTCACGTTGCGCTTGTTGCCGATGAAGTTGTCATCCACCATGAACACGCTGCGGCGCCAGCCGAGCGCATGAAGGCAGTCGAGTTCGCGCAGCAACTGCTGCGGAGTCTTGGTGCGGGGCTTGCGGCCGTAGAGCACGATGATGTCGCAGAACTCGCACTGGAAGGGGCAACCCCGCGAGAACTGCACCGACATCGAGTCGTACTGATCGAGCTCCAGCAGATCGAAGCGCGGCACCGGCGTGTGGGTCACATCGGGCTTCTCGCCATCGGAGCGGAACACGCCGCCCTTCTCGCCCCGCTCCAGCGCCGCCACGAACAGCGGCAGTGTCACCTCACCCTCGTCGAGGATGAGGAAATCGGCCCCGGCCCGCTCCATGTCCTGTGGGACGGAGGTGGGATAGGGGCCACCCACGGCGGTGGGTTTGCCGCGCCGCCGGGCTTCCTGCACCTGGGCGATCATGTCGTCCTTCTGGACGATCATTCCCGAAAGGATCACCAGATCGGCCCAGGCCCATTCCTCCTCCGTCACGGCGCGGATGTTGCGGTCCACCAGGCGGAAATGCCAGCTCTGCGGCAGCAGGGCCGCCACGGTGACGAGGCCCAGCGGTGGCAGCAGCACCTTGCGATCGATCAGCTCAAGGATCTTCTCGTACGACCAGAAGGTCTTCGGGAAGATCGGATAAACCAGCAGAACACGCCGCCCCGCAGGCGACGAAATCTTGTGTGGTGCTTGCACGCGTCAGCTGCCCTGCACAGCACCTTTTTCGAACCCTAGGCGATTCCTTGCACCGCTGCTGCCGGAATCACCCCAACCGCTGCTGCAGATCCACGGCGGATCCGGCTCGGATCGCTGCCGCTTCCCCGGCTCCACTCCAGCTGGGCCGCCACCTGGTCGCGCACCACGCCGCGGTAGTCGAGGAAATGCTCGCTGAGCAGCAGCAGGCGCAGGTAGGCGCCGAGCAGCCGGGGCCGCCCCAGCGCCATCCGGGCGAGCAGGCGCCAGAACAGCCAGCGGCTCTCGCGCACCACCCCCTGGCGCCAGAGCAGGGTGAGCAGGCCCTTCAGCTCACCCCGCCGCGGACCGCCCAGCCGCCAGCGCCGGCCCGGCAGCCGCTCCTGCGGCCAGCGGGGCAGACCCAGGGCCTGGCAGTAGCGGAACACCCGTTCCAGGTAGGCGCGGGGCTCGTAGAGCCGGGAGAAGGCCTCCACGAACTCCGCCGCGATCGTCTCGATCGGCCGGGTGGGCCGGAAGTTCAGCAGGTTCGTCTGCACCCCCTCGTCGAATCCGGCCTCGACCCGCACCAGCCGCCCCTCCCGCTCCAGCCGGTGCCAGAGCGCGGTGCCCGGCAGGGCCTGCAGCACCCCCAGCATCGCCACCGGGATGGCGGTGACGTTCACGAAGGCCACGATCCGCTCGCCCGCCCCGGGGGCCTCGCCGTCGAAGCCGAGGATGAAACCCGCCATCACCTGCAGGCCGTGGGCGGTGATCGTGGCCACCGCCTCCTGCAGCGAGCAGCGGGTGTTCTGCAGCTTGTGGGCCGTGGCCAGGCTGCCGGTGTCGGGGGTCTCGATCCCGAGGAAGACGCTGCCGAAGCGGCAGGCGGCCATCCGCTCCATCAGCTCGGGATCGGCCGCCAGATCCACCGACGCCTCGGTGATGAACGAGAAGGGGAAGTCGTGCCGCCGCTGCCACTCGAGCAGGAGCGGCAGCAGCAGATTCACGTTGCGCTTGTTGCCGATGAAGTTGTCGTCGACCAGGAACACCTGGCCGCGCCAGCCGCAGGCCTGCAGGGCGTCGAGTTCGGCCAGGAACTGCGGCGGGGTCTTGGTGCGTGGCCTGCGGCCGTAGAGCACGATGATGTCGCAGAACTCGCACTGGAACGGGCAGCCGCGCGAGAACTGCACCGCCATCGAGTCGTAGGCGTCGAGCTCCAGCAGATCGAAGCGGGGGACCGGCGTACCGCTTACGTCGGGCTTCTCGCCGCCGGCGCTGAAGCGGCCGCTCCGCTCGCCCCGCTCCAGGGCGGCCACGAACGCCGGCAGGGTGATCTCGCCCTCGTCGAGCACGAGGAAATCGGCCCGGGCCAGCTCCGGAGCGTCGGGCGTGGAGGTGGCGAACGGCCCGCCCACCGCCACCGGCAGCCCATGGGCCTTGGCCCGCTGGATCTGGGCCTCCAGGTCGCGCTTCTGCACGAGCATCCCCGAGAGGATCACCAGATCGGCCCAGGCCCACTCCGCCTCGCGCACGTCGCGCACGTTGCGATCCACCAGGCGGAACTCCCAGCTGCGGGGCAGCAGGGCCGCCACCGTGATCAGCCCCAGCGGGGGCAGCAGCACCTGGCGATCCACCAGTTCCAGGGCCCGGTCGAAGCTCCAGAAGGTCTTCGGAAAGGTGGGATAGATGAGGAGAACGTGCATGGACGGCCCGGCGGAGTGCTGGTCCGCCCATACCTCTAGGCAGCGGCCGCCAGCGCGGCAAGCGGTGCCGGCGGCGCCCCCGACTAGCCGCCCAGGTAGGCCATCTCGGCATGGGGGGGGGCCGCGGGGCGGGAGTCGCCGGCGGCCCTGGCGCTGCGCTCCTCGCTGTAGCGGTCGTCCCGTCGGCTCCACAGGGCCCGCAGCCGCCGTTCCAGGCCGGCGGGATCGGCCACCGGCCGCAGCCAGGGCTTGAGGTCGGTGCCCTCGGCGGCGAACAGGCAGGTGAAGGCCACGCCGTCGGCGGTGACCCGCAGTCGGTTGCAGTCGCCGCAGAACGGCGCGCTGATCGAGGCCACCACCGCCAGCAGGCCGCCCCCGTCGCGGTAGCGCCAGCGGCTGGCGGTGCCATGGGCCTGGCGGCCCTCCGGCTCCAGAGGCCAGCGCTCGCCGATGCACCGCACCATCTCCGCGGCCGGCAGCACCTGCTCCGGCCGCCAGCCGTTGCGGTTCCCCACGTCCATGAACTCGATCAGCCGCAGCTCGATCCCCCGCTCACGGGCCAGGGCCGCCAGCGGCAGCAGCTGGTCGTCGTTGCGGCCCCGGGCGATCACGGCGTTGAGCTTGAGCCGGCCCGCCGCCGGATCGAAACCGGCCGCGCGGGCATGCTCCAGGGCGCTGAGCACCTTCTCCAGCACCGCCGCGCCGGCCGCGCCGCCGCCGGCGATCCCGGCCATCCGGGCCACCGTGTCGCCGTCGGTGCCATCGAGGCTCACGGTGAGGCGATCGAGCCCGGCGGCGTGCAGGGCCCGGGCCCGTTCGGCATCGAGCAGCACCCCGTTGGTGGTGAGGGCGATCTCCTCCAGTCCCCCGGCGGCGGGCCCGGCCGCACGGAGGGGCCGCAGCGAGGCCACCAGAGCCTCCAGGCCCCGGTGCAGCAGCGGCTCGCCGCCGGTGAGGCGCAGCCGCCGGAACCCCAGCCGCGCCGAGGCCCGCACCAGGGCGAGCCGTTCATCCGGGCTGAGCAGGCCCGGCGGCTCGGCGCTGTCGGGGCAGCAGTAGGGACAGGCCAGGTTGCAGCGGGCCGTGAGCGACAGCCGCAGCACACCGGCGGGCCGCCCCAGACGATCGAGGGGCGGCGGCTCGGCCGGAATGCTGCCGTTGCCCAGGCCGGTGGCTGCTGCTCCCATGCCGGCTCCGACGATCGCCAAACCTAGGGACACCCGGTCGGATTCAGCCGGACCTCCCATGGGCTGCCCAGTCCTTCGGCCGGTTGCAGTTGCGCAGGGGCTCCGCCGGCAGCGTCAGGCGCTGGTGCCCCTCCCCCTCCAGCCAGCCCAGCAGGTGGCGGCCGCCGCCGGCGAGGAAGCGCTCCAGCGAGGCCCGGTGCGGCTCGGTGGCCGGGTAGAGCCCGAGCAGCGGCTGATCCCGCCGGCCGTCATGGGCGGTCAGGATCGTGCCCGGCGGCAGGCCGGCCCCGGCCGCGATCAGGGCCTCGAGGGTGGCCGCTTCCAGCCAGGGCATGTCCACCGGGCAGAGCAGCAGGGTGGTGCCGGGATACAGCGCCAGCAGCCGACTCAGCGCCAGAAGCGGTCCCTGCCGCGGCGGCGGCTCCTCAAGGGACTCCACCTCCGGCGGTGCCAGGCGGCGATGCACGGGATGGTGGCTGAACAGGGTCACGGGAGCGCCGGTGGCCAGCAGCAGCAGCAGCGTCTGCTCCAGCCAGCTGCCCCCCTCCGGATGGGGCAGCAGGGCCTTGTCGCGGCCCATCCGCCGGCTGGCGCCACCGCTCAGCAGGCAACAACGCAGCGCGGCGGCCGTCAGGGCGGGCACCGGTCCGGCCCGGCCGCAGGCGCGGCGGCGGGCTCGGCGGGCGCGGCCAGCCGCAGCCGCTCCTGCACGAACCCCACCACGGTGCGCACTGCGGCGGGGCCGTCGCAGTCGCGGAAGAGTTCGTGCCGGCTTCGCTCGAACCACACCACCCGCTGCTGGCTGGGCGGGGTCGCCAGGGCGGCCTGGAGCAGGGCCACGTTGCCCGGGCTCACCACCGGATCCGCCCGGCTCTGGAGGATCAGCGTCGGCACCCGGACCTCTGCCAGCCGCCGGCGCGTCAGGGTGGTGAAGCTCAGGAACGACATCAGGGCATCCATCGGCGCCCAGGGGTAGCTGGTGTCGCAGGGGAGCTGGGCGGGATCGGCGTACGACTTGGGGATCGGCCAGCGCCGCAGCAGCCGTCGCACCAGCGGCGTGAGGATCTGGAGAGGGCCGCCGGGGGCCAGCGGTGAGGCCAGCTGCAGGGCCGGTGCCGAAAGGATCAGGCTGTCGACGGCTTCCGGGTGGTCGGCCGCCAGATGAAGGGCCACCAGGCTCCCCATGCTGTGGCCGAGCACCACCACCCGCCCGCACGTCCGGCTCAGCTGCTGCAGCGCCCTGGTGCCATCGGCGACCCAGTCGGGCCAGGTCACGCCGCGCAGGGCCTCCGGCGTGGCACCGCCATGGCCCCGCAGCACCGGCACCGCGACCGGCAGATCCTGGCTGCGCAGGGCCGCTGCGAGCGGCCCCAGGGTGTCGGGGCCGCCGGTGAAACCGTGCAGCAGGAGAACGCCGAGGCTGGGCACGCACTCCGCCGCCAACCCCGTCTCTGCCGCCAATGGCCTACTCCAGCTCCTGTGCCTGTTTAACCCGGGCCGACACCTGCGCTTCGGGATTGACCCCGGCGAAGGTGGGCGGCAACCAGACGCGCACCACCATCAGCAGCGCCATCGTGGCCAGGAACAGACAGACGGCCAGGATCTGGTGCCAGTCGGTGTCGAGTACGCCGTTGACGATCACCTCCCGCAGCACCGACACGATCGCAATCTCCACCGACACGCCGATCGACACCCGCTGCTCCTGCAGGTAGATGATCAGCAGGCGGAACAGCTCCACCAGGATCAGGATGAACAGGATGTCCGCCGTGATCGCGTGGAAGCTGGGGGTGGTGAGCAGCGAGGCGAAGATCGACTTGAGCTGCAGGGCCATCACGCAGAAGAGCCCCACGCAGAGCGAGATGGCGATCAGGTCTTGAACCGCCTCCAGCGACTGGACGATCTGAGCGCGACGGAACAGCTGGTGCCAGGGCACGGTGCTGTCCTCCGGAGGGGCGTGGGCTGACGGTGCGTCCGCGGGCACGGAGGTGAGGGACATGGTTGGACCAGGGGAGGACGGCAAGCTACGGGAGTCAAACTTATGGGTCAATGATTGATTCATCAGCTCTGCCGATGCCAGTGATGGCCGCACCCGGGGGCGAGGGGCGGCGGCCTGGCCTGGCCTCCTGTGGCCGCCGGTTCCACTCCAACGTCGCCACAGTCCATGTCTGCGGCTCGAACGGCGGACTGCGGCCTCGCCGGGGGTTTGACCTGGTCTGACCCTGGCAGGGGATGGGCGAGCATGGGCCCCGTGAGCGCCCCGAATCCCTCTCCGCACGCCGCCGCCGCCAGGGGCCAGTGCCCCTACTGCGGCGTGGGCTGCGGCCTCGAGCTCAAGCCGCCGGGGGCGCCCCGGCCTTCCGATCCGGAAGTCGAGCCGTTGGAGCCCGTCTGGACGGCCCGCGGCGACCGGCTCCACCCCTCCTCGCTCGGCCAGGTGTGCGTCAAGGGCGCCACGGTGGGGGAGACCCTCCACCGCAACCGGCTCACCACTCCCCTGTGGCGGGAGCGCACCGATCAGCCCTTCACGCCGATCGACTGGGAGCGCGCCTTCACGATCCTGGTGGAGGGGATCCGCCACACCCTGGGCGTGCGCGGCCCCAGCGGGCTGGCGATGTACGGATCCGGCCAGTTCCTCACCGAGGACTACTACGTCGCCAACAAGCTCTGGAAGGGGGCGCTGGGCAGCAACAACTTCGACGCCAACTCCCGCCTCTGCATGAGTTCGGCGGTGGCCGGCTACGCCCGCAGCCTGGGCTCCGACGGCCCCCCTTGCTGCTACGACGACCTCGACCTCGCCGACACGGTGCTGCTGATCGGCACCAACACCGCCGAATGCCACCCGGTGCTGTTCCAGCGGCTGCTCAAACGCAAGCGGAAGGTGAAGGAGGCGCTGCGGCTGATCGTGGTGGACCCGCGCGCCACCGCCACCAGCGAGGCCGCCGATCTGCACCTGGCGATCCGGCCAGGCACCGATCTGGTGCTGCTGCACGGCCTGGGGCATCTGCTGCTGGAGCAGGCCGCGATCGACCGGCCCTTCGTGGCGACCCGCACCGAGGGTTTCGAGGCTCTGGCGGCGCTCTGGGCCCACTGGACCCCCGCGCGGGTCTGCGCCCTCTGCGGCATCGAGGAGGGCGACCTGCGCCGCCTGGCCGCCGACTGGGCCGTAGCCACCGCGGTGCTCAGCCTCTGGTCGATGGGGGTGAACCAGAGCGTGGAGGGCAGCGCCACCGTGTCGGGGATCATCAACCTTCACCTGGTGAGCGGCCAGATCGGCCGCCCCGGAGCGGGCCCCTTCTCCCTCACCGGCCAGCCCAACGCCATGGGGGGCCGGGAGGCGGGGGGGCTCTCCCATCTGCTGCCGGGCTACCGCACGGTGCGGGATCCCGCTCACCGCTCGGAGGTGGAGCGACACTGGGGTTTCCCCGCCGGATCCATCGCCCCCGAGCCGGGGCTCACCGCCTGGCAGCAGATCGAGGCGATGGAGCGCGGTGAGCTCGGCCTGTGGTGGGTGGCGGCCACCAACCCGCTGGTCAGCCTGCCCTCGCTCGAGCGGGTGCGGGCGGCGGTGGGCCGCTGTCCATTGGTGGTGCTGAGCGAGGCCTACGCCGACACCGAGACGGCGGCGGTGGCGCACCTGCTGCTGCCGGCGGCCCAGTGGAGCGAGAGCGAAGGAGTGATGACGAACTCCGAACGCCGCGTCACCCATTGCGCAGCCTTCCGCGAGCCCCCGGGTCAGGCCCGCCCCGACTGGGCGGTCTTCGCCGAGGTCGGTCGTCGACTCGGCTTCGTGGAACCGTTCAGCTACGGCTCGGCGGCGGAGGTGTATGCGGAATTCACCGCGCTCACGGCCGGGCGCGTCTGCGACGTGAGCGGCCTCAGCCATCGGCTCCTGGCGGACCACGGCCCCCAGCAGTGGCCCTTCCCCGCTGGCACCACGCCCGGTGGGGGCCAGCCGCGGCTCTACGTGCCGGCCGCCGAGGACGGGTTACCCGGCCCCTTCCCCACCCCGAACGGACGGGCCCAACTGCTGGCGGAGCAGCCGCTCGGCCTCGCGGAGCCCCCCGACGACGCCTACCCGCTGGTTCTCACGGTCGGGCGCTATCTCGGCCACTGGCACACGATGACGCGCACCGCCCTCGTGGCCCGCCTGAGGCAGCAGCATCCCGAGGCGCTGCTGGAGGTCCATCCCGACGACGCCGCCCGCTATGGCCTCGCCGCCGACCGCCCCGTCCGGGTGCGCTCCCGACGTGGCGCGGTGGAGGCTCGGCTGCGCATCACCGAGGCGATCCGCCCCGGCACCGTCTTCCTGCCCATGCACTGGGGCGCGGCCCAGCCGAATCCGTGCGAGGCGAACCGGCTGATGCATGAGCTGGCCTGCCCGGTGTCGGGTCAGCCGGAACTCAAGGCCGCAGCGGTGACGCTCGAGCCGCTGGAGGCCGCCGCGTCCGCACTTGTCCGATCTCTCCCGTCCTGACGGACGATCGTCGCCCTCGCGGTGCCTGGATCGGTCGGTCGATGGACGTCGCGTGCGAGCTCCGGAGCCAGACGCAACAACCCCCGGCGCTCCGGTACGGTCTCGATCAGACCCTGCTGCCGCCATTTCGAAAGCTGCCGGGTCACGGTGACGCGGGTATGCCCGATCAGTTCGGCGATCCGGTCGTGGGTCAGATGGATCGGCAGCTCCACCCAAGGGCCGCAGCGGCGGCCGAGCCGGACGCTGAGTAACCGCATCAGCGCCAGCAACTTCTTCTCGGCATCACCGAGGTGTCGGATCAACAGCAGGGCCACCGTCCAGTCGGTGAGGCTGCTGCAGCCCTCGGAAGGAAGCAGGGGGTCTCCGTCCTCGAGTTGAACCGGCGTGATCGCCTCCAGATGCAGCCAGGCGCCCCTCAGCAGATCGAGCGGCAGCTGATCCCCGCTCTGGAGGAAGGCCAGGGTGATCGGCTCGTCATCGGTCGTCCCGATCTCGCTGCTCGAGAAAGCAACCCGAAGCAAACCCTCGGCCACCTGCAGACAGGCGCTGCTCTGCAACAGCGAGGCATCGAGCAGCACCGTCCGCCCCGCCGCGATCCGCAGGCGCAAGGCACTGGCTGTCGAGGCCCAGCCGCCATCAGGCGTCGTCGTGGGCATGGCGGCGAAAGAGGAAGTCGAGGGCGTGGTTGCGCAGCCGGCCATAACGGGGGTCCGCCTGGATCGTCTCGTAGCTGCGAGGACGCTCGAACGGCACCTCGACGATTTCCCCGATCGTGGCCGAGGGCCCGTTGGTCATCATCACGATCCGGTCGGCGAGAAACAGCGCCTCGTCGATGTCGTGCGTGATCATCAGCACGGTGGGTTTCTGCTCGCGCCAGATCTCCAGCAGTTCCTCCTGGAGTTCCTCCTTGGTGATCGCATCGAGGGCGCCGAAGGGCTCATCTAGCACCAGCACCCGCGGGCTCACGGCCAGGGCGCGGGCGATGGCCACCCGCTGGCGCATGCCCCCGGAGAGCTGGGAGGGTCGCTTGTCGCGGGCCTCCAGCAGATGCACCATCTCCAGGTGGTGCTCCACCACCGCGCGGCGTGCCTCCGCCGGCAGTTCCGGCCGGGCCGCCTTCACGGCCAGCTCCACGTTGCGCCACACCGTGTGCCAGGGCAGCAGCGAGTAGTTCTGGAACACCACCATCCGATCGGGCCCGGGGCGCTCGATCGGACGGCCCTCCAGGCTGACGCTGCCGTGGCTGGGCTGCAGGAATCCCGAGACCATGTTGAGCAGCGTGGACTTGCCGCAGCCGGAGTGGCCGATCACGCAGAGGAACTCCCCCTGCCGCACGCTCAGGTCGATGTCGCGCAGCGCTTCGAACAGCCCGTGACGGGTCTGGAACACCTGGCCCACGCCCCGGAACTCCAGGAATCCTGTGGCCGTGGCGGCTCCGGTGGCGGCCTGCCCCCCGCTGGGGGTGGTGGTGGAATCGAGCATCACGGGCATCTCAGAGGGCGGCGGTGGTGCTGGCGGTGGGCCGTGCCGGCGGCAGGGCGACGGGTTCGAGCCGGGGCGCGGCCGTGAAGGGAAGAGCGGCGAGGTAGGCGAGCGGGTCGTCCTGATCGAAGCTGTGGCCATCCGCCAGGGCGAACGGCTGACGATCGGGACGCAGGGCCGGATAGCCCGCCCGCTCCAGAGCCGCGTCGCAGAGGTCGAGGCGGCAGACCTGGGCCAGCAGTTCCTGGCGGTTGCTGGGGAAGGGGCACCATCCCCAGCGGCTGAACTGGGTGAGCATCCAGGTGCCCTCGGCCGGATCGGGCACGTGGGCCAGCTCGCTGTGAAAGCGGTTGAAGTGCAGCCGGTCACCGGAGGTCTCGCCGGTGCCGAAGTCGAACTGGCGCTGCAGGGCCAGGGCCGATCCGGTGCCCAGCCACTCCGGCCGGCTGAGCAGGCCGATCAGCATCTCCCGCTGACCGCCGTCGTCGCAGACCTGCCCGGCCCGCATCAGTCCGGCGCAGAGGCTCAGGAGGGTGTCACGGTGGCTTTCCCCCCAGGCCTCGTGGCAGGTGAGCACCTTCTCAGGGTGCCCCGGCCAGATGTCGCGATCGGTGGCGAGCACGTAGGTGAGGCCCTCCTCCACCGCCTGCGCCACCCGGTAGCGACCGGCAATGAAGCCGTCGATCTCGCCGGCCCGCAGGGCCGCCTTCATCGCCATCGGCGAGAGGGCGGTGAGCTCCACCTCCCGCTCCGGATCGATGCCGCCGCTCGCCAGCCAATGGCGCAGGAGCAGCTCCTGCATGCTGCCGCTCTGGGCCACCGCCAGCCGCAGCGGCCACTCGCGGCCGTGCAGGCGGGCGGCCAGCGTCGGCAGGTCGCGCACCTCCAGATCGAGGAACCTGCGGGCCAGGCAGAGGGCGTTGCCGTTGCGCGTCACCGTCATCGGGGTGATCGCCGGCCAGGGATCACGGCCGTGCAGACCGAGGGTGAGCGCCAGGGGCGCGGTGGCGGAGGTGATCGCCAGGTCGAGTTCGCCCGCCACCAGCTGATCCTCCAGATCCTGCCAACGGCTGAAACCCACCGGCTGCAGCCGCAGGCCCTGCTCGGCCCAGCCCCCCTGCTCCAGGGCCAGCGCCAGCGGTGCCACATCCAGGCCGGGGATGTGGCCGAGGCGCACGACGGCGGCGTTGGCCGGCGCCACCGCCGGGGCCACCAGGCGGGAGCGGCGCTGCTTCAGCCGCCGCTGCTGCTGCAGAAAGCCGATCAGTTCGCTGCGCAGGCGGTAGTAATCGGGGTGCTCCATCACCTCGAGCCGCTGGCGCGGCCGGGGCAGCGGCACCCGCAGGATCTGGCCGATGCCGGCGGCCGGCCCGTTGCTCATCATCACCACCCGGTCGGAGAGCAGCAGGGCCTCGTCCACGTCGTGGGTGACCATCACCGCCGTGAGACCCGATTCCTGGCAGATCTGCATCAGCTGCTGCTGCAAGTTGCCGCGGGTCAGCGCGTCGAGGGCGCCGAAGGGCTCATCCAGCAGCAGCAGCTTCGGGCGGATCGCCAGGGCCCGGCCAATCGCCACCCGTTGCCGCATCCCCCCGGAAAGCTCGGCCGGGTAGCGGCCGGCGGCGGCGGTGAGGCCCACCAGGGCGATGGTGCGCTCGACGATCTCGCGGCGTTCGGCGCGGCTCGAGCGGGACATCACCGCGTTCACCGCCAGGGCGATGTTCTGCCGCACCGTTTTCCAGGGCAGCAGCGAATAGTTCTGGAACACCACCATCCGCTCCGGCCCCGGTTCGGTGACCTGGCGGCCGTGCATCAGGATCCCCCCCTCGCTGGCCTGGGTGAGACCCGCCATCAGGTTGAGCAGGGTCGACTTGCCGCAGCCGGAATGGCCGATCAGCGTGACGAACTCCCCCTCGGCGATCTCCAGGTCGATGTCCTTGAGGGCCACATAGGTGCCGCCGTCGTCGAGCGGGAACACCTGCGTCACGGAGTCGACGCTCAGCAGGGCGACGCTCATCTCAGCGGCCTCCCCGGGCAACGCGGCGGCCCGCCCAGGCCACCAGCCGGTCGAGCGCCAGACCCACCACACCCACGTAGAGGATCGCCAGCATGATCTGGCTGGAGCTGGTGTCGCCGCCGGCGTTGTAGGCGTCCCAGATGAAGTAGCCGATCCCGCCGTCGGCCTTGAGCATCTCGGCGGCCACGATCGCCAGCCAGGCCAGACCGACGGAGATGCGCAGGCCGGTGAACACGTAGGGAACGGTGGCCGGAATCACCACCTCGCGGATGTAGTCGCTCTTGCGGAGCCGCAGCACCCGGGCCACGTTGGTGTAGTCGGCGGGGATCTCGCGGATGCCCACGGCCGTGTTGATGATGATCGGCCAGATGGCGGTGATGAAGATCACGAAGATCGCCGAGGTGTTGGCGTCCTGGAACACCATCAGTGAGATCGGGAACCAGGCCAGGGGCGGCACGGTGCGCAGCACCTGGATCACCGGATCGAGCCCCTTGCCGATGAAGCGGCTCAGACCCAGCAGGCCGCCGATGGCGATCCCCACCACGGCAGCCAAGCCGTAGCCGGCCGCCACCCGCTGCAGCGAGATCAGGATCTGTAGCCCCAGCCCCTTGCTGGTGCCGCCGTCGTCGAAGAACGGCTGGCTGATGTAGGGATCCCAGGTGTCGGCCACCACGTTGATCGGGCCCGGCAGCCGGCCCACCCCCAGCACCAGGGAGAGCAGCTGCCACACCAGCAGGAAGCCGCCGATGCAGATCAGATAGGGCAGGGTGCCGCGCAGGGCAGGGCCCAGGCGCGATCGGGACCGGCGCGAAGACCGGCCGGCGGAGGCGGTGAGAGTCATGGCGGGAGGGTGGCGGGGATCAGGCCAGGGCCTTGATCGTGAGGCCGTCGAGATACGCCTTGGGGTTCGCCGGATCGAAGACGACGCCGTCGAAGAAGGTTTCCTTGCCGCGCGAATCGGAGGACGGAATCGCCTTCTCCTGGCCGATGGCCCTGGCGGCCTCCTTCCAGAGATCGGCGCGGTTCACCTGTTTCACCAAGGCGTCGATGTCGGTGCTGGCGGGCAGATAGCCCCAGCGGATGTCCTCGGTCACGAACCAGGCGTCGTGGCTGGTGAAGGGGAAGGAGGCGGCCTCGTTCCAGAACAGCATCTTGTAGGGGCTGTTCTTCACCACGCGGCCGTCGCCGTAGTCGACATCACCGGCCAGACGGGGCCTGATGTCTTCCACCTTGGCCTTGATGTACTTGTCCTTGGCCACGATGGAGCACATCTCATCGAGGTTGGCGGGATCGTCGCACCAGATCTGGGCTTCCAGCACGGCCTGCAGCAGCGCCTGGGTGGCCTTCGGATTCGCCGCCACCCAGTCGGCGCGCATCGAGAACGACTTCTCGGGATGGGCCTTCCAGAGTTCGCCGGTCTGGGCCACGGTATAGCCGAGCTTCTTGTTGACCAGCCGCTGGTTCCAGGGTTCACCGACGCAGAAGACGTCCATCGTGCCGGTCTGCATGTTGGCCACCATCTGCGGCGGCGGGATCACCACCAGGTCGGCCTCCTTGTTGGGGTCGATGCCGTTGGCGGCGAGCCAGTAGCGCATCCACAGATCGTGGGTGCCGCCGGGGAAGGTCACCGCGGCCTTGAACTTGCGCGGTCCGGCGTTCTTGGCGGCCACGGCCTTGGCCAGCCCGGCCTTGTTGTCGATGGTGAGCTTGTCGGCCAGCAGCTCCTGGGAGGCGGAGATGCCCTGCCCCTGCACGTTCAGCCGTGCCAGGGTGACCATCGGCAGCGGCTGCTTGCTCTTGGTGATCGTGCCGGCGGTGAGCAGCAGCGGCATCGGGGTGAGGATGTGGGCGCCGTCGATGCCGCCGCGCTCCGAACCGAGTTCGAGGTTGTCGCGGGTGACGGCCCAGGAGGTCTGCTTGACCACCTTCACCTCGGGCATGCCGTGCTTGGCGAAGAAGCCCTTCTCCTTGGCGATGATCAGCGGAGTGGCATCGGTGAGGGCGATGAAGCCGAGCGTGGCGCCCTGGCGCTCGGGTGCCCCCGCCCCGGTGGCGGTGCCGGTGGATGGCGTGGAGCCTGTGCCGGTTTTGCTGCCCCCGCAGGCACTCAGCCAGATGGCGCCGGCGGTGGTGCCGGCGGCGGTGATCAGAAACCTGCGACGCGAAAGATTCGACATGAAGGCGTGAGGAGCGGGACCGGAGTGGGGTGTGCCCTGTGTCTGACGCCGAGGTCAGACGACCTCCGGACGGGCTCCACAACGAAGCGCTCCGTGCCGGTGAAGATTGCGGTTGGCGCCGATGCTGACCAACGTCCCCACAACACCATGCGAACGTCCGGATTGAAGGTGGCCGTTGCTACCGAACGTCCGGTTGATCGGGATCCGCGAGCATCGAGAACTCCGCCAGGGCCCGCGGCAGGTTGCGGTGCTCGTGGCCCGGATGGCTGAGCTTCACCAGGGCGAAGCGCTGCAGCTCATCGAGCTCGGCCCAGCCCTCCGCCCGCGGCGTCAGGGCGAGCTGGGCGCAGGAGGCGAGCAGTTCGCCCGGCAGCTCCCGCGCCTGCTGCCAGCTACAGCCGGCAGCGGGCTCCATGGTGCGAGCCGGCCCTTCGGGCAGGGCGGCGGTGCGCTCCAGAAGCCAGGTGCGCAATCGGTCGATCGCCTCCGGGCCGTCCTCCCAGTCGAGCAGCCGCTGCCGGTCCGCCTCCTCCAGGGCACCCCAGTGGCTGAGCCTGAGCTTCACCCCCGCCAGGTCGAGCTTGCGCCGCACGGCCATCGGGATGCAGCGCAGATCGCCCACGAAGTCGGCCTCGAATCCGAAGCACCGCCGGGCCTCGCTCATGCCGCCATCTCCTGGCGGAGCCGCTCGCCGCTGCGGGCCGCCAGCAGGGCCCGGGCCTGATCCAGGGCGTCGCCCAGGACCACGAAGCGGCCGTCGAACCAGAGGTAGGCGCCCACGTTCCAGAGCAGGGCCTCCGCCAGGGCGCCCTGGCCCGTGAGCGCCGCCAGGGCCTGCTCACGCCAGCGCTCCAGCCCGTGCCAGCCCACCTCCGGCGCGGTGATGCCGTGATCGCGCGGGTGGAGCAGGATGCGCTCCACGCTGCCCTGGCGCAGGCGGGCGGTGATGCCGGCCCGACTGGTGGGCAGATCGGTGGAGCCCTCCAGCCCCTTCACGGTCAGCACGTCCGCTTCGCCGGCGGCCCGGAGCGCCTCCCAGGCCCGGCTCTCGGTGGGGGGATGCACGAAGCCGCTCACCAGCAGGTGCTCGCCCGCATGGGGCGTCCAGAGCAGCTCCAGGCTGGCCACGGGCGGCCGCTTGCCGATGGCGTCGCGCACCGGCAGCAGCCGTTCGGCCAGGGGGAAGTGATCGGGCTGGTGGGTGAGAGCCAGGCCGAAGCGATCCAGCCGGCCCTGCACGGCATCCAGGGGCAGGCCACGCCAGTCGAGGCCGAGGGCGGCGAACAGTTCCGCCAGGGTCACTCCGTACTTCACCGGCATCGGGTCGCCGCCGTGGAGGACCACCGGAATCCCGGCCGAGGCCAGCACCAGGGCCACCAGGGGCAGCAGGGGAGCGGTGCGGCTGCGGCCGTCGTAGGGCACCCCGAAGCAGAGCGGCCGGGGCCCGGCGCTGCGCAGCACCGGCCCGTGGCAGCGGTAGCTGTCGAGCATGCCGGTGAGCTCGATCGGCAGGGGGCGGCGGATGCGGTGGGCGATCAGGAAGGCGCCGAGCTGGGAGCCGCTCACAGCGCCACCCAGCATCAGATCCATGGCCTCCCGGGCCTCGCCCCGGTCGAGACCGGTGCTGGTGTGCTCGCCGCTTCCCACCTTGCCGATCAGTTCGCGGAAGCGGGCCCGCTCCGCTCCGAGGGCCTGCAGCCGCTGCTCACGGCGGTGCTCGGCCCAGTCGGAGGGGGCGGGCCCGGGCGCTGACGCAGGCTTCGGTAGCGGTTGCAACACGGGGGCGGGGCGCCGGAGCAGACAATCGATTCTCCTCGTTGACTGGGGCTGGCCGCTGCTGTCATGGGCGCCACCCCACCGTTTCGAAGTCGCTCCTGACGACGCATCCCTCATCGGCGTCGTGGGGCCCGCACCCGCCGCGCCGATCGCGGTGCGGGCATGTCGAGGTTGTCAGGCCCGTCCTGCATGCGCTCCCGTGGCGCTCCCTTCCTCATGACTCCGTCTCCCGTGTCCGCCTCCACCCCCGCCAGGCTGGGCAAGATCGAGCAGGCCAAGGCCGCGTTCTGCGGCCTGGATCTGGAACCCCGGCTCGAGGCGCTCGGCCGCCAGGGCTGGGAGTCCCTCGATGAGGCCACTCTCACCATCCACCTCAAGTGGCTGGGGATCTTCTTCCGACCTGTCACGCCGGGGCGTTTCATGCTGCGGCTGCGGCTGCCCAACGGCGTGATCCGCGCCGAGCAGCTGGAGGTGCTGGCCGATGCGGTGGATCGCTGCGGCGACCACGGCAGCGCCGACATCACCACCCGCCAGAACCTGCAGCTGCGAGGTCTGCTGCTGGAGGACATCGCGCCGCTGCTGGCGGCGATGGAGCTGGTGGGTCTCACCAGCCGCCAGTCGGGCCATGACAACCCCCGCAACGTCACCGGCAACCCGCTGGCCGGAATCGATCCGGAGGAGTTCATCGACACCCGTCCGCTGGTGGAGGCGATCCAGACACGCCTGCTCGGGCCTGGCGGGCCGCGCAACCTGCCGCGCAAGTTCAACGTGGCGGTGGGTGGCGCTCCCGACAGCTTCCTGCTCCACAACGACCTGGCCTTTCTGCCGGCCCGGCGCGGCGACGCGCTGGGCTTCACCGTGATGGTGGGCGGCTTCTTCTCGGCCCAGCGCAACGAACTGGCGATCCCCCTGGGCCTGTGGCTGCGGGGAGATCAGCTGGCCGACTTCAGCCTGGCGGTGCTGCTTCACTTCGAGCGCGAAGGCAGCCGCGAGGCCCGCAACCGCAGCCGGGTGATGTATCTCATCGAGGCCCTGGGCCTCGACACCTACCGGCAGCAGGTGCTGGCCACCTACGCCGAGCTGGCGGGGCCCCAGGCCGCCGCGGCGATCGTCGCCCATGACGGCTCCCACCTGGTGCAGCGGGCCCCGCGCGACATCTGCGGCATCCATCCGCAGAAACAGCACGGTTTCCACTGGGTGGGCCTGCACGTGCCGATGGGGCGGCTCGACGCCGAGGCGATGGACCAACTGGCCCACCTGGCCCACCGCCATGGCACCGGGGAGCTGCGCTTCAGCGAGAGCCAGAACGTGCTGATTCCCCATGTCGGCGCCGATCGGCTCGAGGCGCTCCGGGCCGAACCGCTCCTGCAGCGCTTCCGCCCCGATCCCGGCCCCCTCCAGGCCGAGGCGGTGAGCTGCACCGGCAACCGCTACTGCAGCTTCGCCCTGATCCCCACCAAGAGCACGGCCCAGGCGGTGGTGGAGGAACTGGAGCGGCGGCTGGAGCTCCCCCACCCGGTGCGCACCCACTGGACGGGCTGCCCCAACGCCTGCGGCCAGCCCTACATGGGCCAGATCGGCCTGATGGGGGCCAAGGCCCGCCAGGGGGGGGAGATGGTGGAAGCGGCCAAGATCTTTCTCGGCGGCTCCATGGCTGCCGAGCCGACATTGGCCCAGCTGCACGAGAAGGGCGTGCCGCTCAGCGAGCTGCCGGACGTGCTGGAGACCCTGCTGGTGGAGCATTTCGGCGCGCGCCGCCGCTCCGCCAAGGCCTGAGGCCGCCGCCGCTCCAGCCCCAGGAGCGTGCCGGCCGGGCGTTGGTCCCGTCGCGCCGTTCCCCGGCGGGGCGGAAGGCGCGGTCCAGGCAGGCGAGGGCGTCCGGATCGCCGAGGTCGTGGCCGCCGTAGAGCAGCGCCGTGACACGCTCGGGGTCGATCTCCAGGGCGGCCACCTCCCGCCAGAGGCGCTCCGTGCGCTGGGCGTCGGCGCACATGAACTGGGCATCGGCCAGCTGCCGCGCCAGCAGGAACACCAGCTGCCGCTCCTTCCGTTCCGCCGTGCCTGTCCCCATGCCGTCCCCCGCTCGCGCTGGCCTTTCCTTGCTAGGGCTGCCGGCAGCCAGTCCGGGCCCCCTCGCACAAAACGTAGCGACGGCGACAGTTTGACTCCGTCAGGCGGCTGGCCCGGGCCCCGCGCCCCCGCCTGCTCCCGGGCCGATGCCATCGTGAGAGCCGCCGCCCGAGCCGGCGGCGTCCTCCCCTTCGGCCCGCCCGCTCCCCTGGACCTGCCGCCGTCCCCCCTCCTTCAACCCCACCAGCTGCCCTCCGCCAGCAGTGCCGAGCGCTGGCCCTGGCTGCAGCGGCTGCGGCGCCAGCCGACGGTGGATGTGGGGCCCTGGCTGGACGCCCTGGAGGCCGGCAGCCTGCAGCCCGAGCGCGATCTGCTTTCCGTGCTGGTGGAGCGGCTCGATGGGCCCGGCACCCTGCGGCTGCTGCGCTGGTGGCTGGCCGATCCCCTGCGCCACCGGCAGCTGAGCGATCTGGTGGCCCAGCGCCGCGATCCCCGCGCCGCCGCCCTGCTGCGCGAGCGGCTGGCCGAGCAGCTCCAGGGTCCTTCCGACGGACCACCCGACACGGCGGCGCTGCTGCTCCCCCTGCTCGGGCATCAGCGGGACCCGGCCGATTTCCCGCTCCTCGCCCGCCTGGCGCTGGAGCCCGCGCCGCTCGTCTGCCGGCGGGCCGCCCTCGAGGGGCTGGCGCGGGGCCTGAGCGCCTGGCCGCTGGCGCCGCTGCGCCGCGCCCTGCGGCGCCTGGCCAGCGATCTGGATCCCCGGCTCGCCACCGAGGCCCTGGACCTGCTCTCCCGCCTGCCCGTCGCCCGCCCCCACCTGCTGGCGCTGGGCCGCGGCCCTCTGGATCCCGCCGTGGCAGCCCGGCTCGACCGCCGCCTGCGGGGCCTGCCCGCCTCTCCACTGCTCCTGCTGGTGCACGGCCGCGCCGGCGGCGAGATTCCTGCTGAGCTGGGCGAGCTGGCTGCCGAACTGGAGCGGCGTCGCCGGGCGCCGGTGCGTCTGCAGGCCCTCACGGCGGAGCGCCCACCGGATCCGGCGGAGCTGCGGCAGCCCCAGGCGATCGGTTCAGCCCTGCCGCTGAGCCTGGTGCCGCTGTTCCTGCTGCCGGGCGGGCACGTGCGCAGCGACGTGCCGGCGGTCGCGGCCCACTGGCGCCGCAGCGGGCCGGTGCGGCGGCTGCCGTTCCTCGGCGCCTGGCCGTCCTGGCAGCGGGCCCTGGCGGCGGAGCTGGCGGCCCTCCCACCCGGCGGCGGCATCCCCCTGCTGCTGCATCACCCCCTGGAGGGTGGCCTGGCCCGGCGCTACCTGCACCACCTGGCGGCGGTGACCGGAGCCGACTGCCGCGCCGCTTCATACAGTGCCACCGATCTGGAGGAGCTGAAGCTGGCGATCCAAGGCCCTGCGATGCCCCTGGCCCTGGCCGCCAACCGGCTCACCGACAGCCTCCCCGAGCGGCTGGGACCTCCCCTGCTCCAGCGTCCCCACTGCCGCCGCCTGCTGCTCGAGGCCCTGGAGGCCCTGGCATGAGCGCGCCGGAATCCGCTTCCCCTCCTCCGGAGGCCCCAGGCACCGTCTACCTGGTGGGCGCCGGCCCGGGCGATCCCGAGCTGATCACCCTCAAGGCCCAGCGCCTGCTGCTGGGCTGTGATGCCCTCGTCTACGACGCGCTGGTGCCCAGCGCGCTGCTGGATCTGGTGCCGGCCCACTGCGAACGCCATTTCGTGGGCAAGCGCCGCGGCCACCATTCGGTGCCGCAGCCCAGCACCAACGCAGTGCTGGTGGAGCTGGCCGCACGCTGCCGCACGATCGTGCGGCTCAAGGGCGGTGATCCCTTCCTCTTCGGCCGCGGCGGCGAGGAGGCGGCCCACCTGGCCCGCCACGGGATACCGGTGGAAGTGGTGCCGGGCGTCACCGCCGGGATCGCGGCACCCGCCTACGTGGGCATTCCGGTCACCCACCGCCGCGCCGGCTCCAGCGTCACGTTCGTGACGGGGCACGAGGAGATCGACAAGCGCCGCCCCGGCGTCGACTGGCGGGGCCTGGCCCGCAGCAGCGACGGTCTGGTGATCTACATGGGGCTGCACAACCTGCGCCGCATCGTCGAGGAGCTGATGGCCGGCGGCCTGGCGGCCGACACCCCGGCGGCGGTGATCCAGCAGGGCACGGTCAGCGGCCAGCGGGAGCTGGTGAGCGGCCTGGGCGAACTGGCCGACCGGGTGGAGGCCGAGGCTTTCGGCTCCCCCTCGATCGTGGTGATCGGTCAGGTGGTGAGCGAGCGCGTGGCGGCCTGCGCGCCGCTGCCGGCCGACGTGGAGATGCCGGTGCCGTTCTGAGCCGCCGGGGTGGGCGGCGGCCGGCTCACTCCAGCTGCAGCACGCCGCGGGTGCGCTGGCGGCGCTGCTGGTTCTGGCCCCCTGCAACGGCCGACCCGTCGCGCCGCACGATCCCCGGTTCCTCCAGCTCCTGCGCTGAGAGCACCACCTGGAGGTTGCTGCGCTCCACCACCTCCAGACCAACGCTGGCCTGGGGTTCGTTGGCCAGGACGGCCGCCAGGTCCTCGACCATGGGGCCCTGCCCCCGCCGGGCTTGCGGGAAATCGCGATGGGCGAGACGTTCCTGCCGCCGCGACGATGGTGCCGCCGGATCGCAATCCGTCCCCCATCTGCCGTTCCGTAGCGAAGGGCACCGTGGGCTGTGGGGGCGGTTCGGTTCAGTAGGCCATCTTTCCTACGCCAGCCGTCCGGGCCGGCGGCCGCCATGGCCAGCGCACTCCTGCAACAGAGCGAACGCCGATCGCCCCGACCGGCGCCCATGTTCGAGCTGATCCCCTACGAGAAGTTCCGCGACACCCCGTCCGTCCGGTTCTTCGACATCACGGTGTCCACCTCCAACGCCCGCGACCTGGTGGTGCACACCGGCCCGGCCGTGAGCCCCCCCGACGATCCCGAGAGCGGCGCCTGGCAGTTCTATCTCCACCCGCATCAGGAAGACAACCTTCTGGCCCTGCAGGGGGGGCGCACCTTCTACCTGGTGAACCTGGGCTGGAACTATCCCTTCCACATCGTGCGACTCGACACCGGTGGCGACATCCTGCGCATCCCCCCGGGCACCTTCCACCGTTCGGTGTCCGACCCCGAGGGCTCGCTCGTGCTCAACCAGGCGGTGCGCGAGGAGGGCGCCTCCCTGGTGCACGAGTTCCGCGTTTACAACAGCTCACGCATCCCCCGGCTGTTCGCCACCACCGCCAAGACGGCCCCCCTGCCCAAGCTGCATGGCTTCAGCTGGTGATCGGGCGATCCGTGGCCAGGCTCGGGTGAACCCCGGGCCCGTTCCATGGCCTTCACCCTCTCCAGTCCGGCATTCGTGGATGGCGGCCCCATTCCGGGGCGGCATACCGCCGATGGCGTTGATCTCTCCCCGTCCCTGGCCTGGCGTGATCCGCCCCCGGGCACGGCCAGCTTCGCCCTGATCCTCGACGACCCGGAGGCCCCCGCTGGTGTGTGGGTGCACTGGGTGCTCTACGACGTGCCGGCCGAGACCCGTCAACTCCCCGAGGGCCTGCCTGGAGAAGCTCAGCTGGCCGACGGCAGCCGCCAGGGAGCCAGCTGGGGCGTGGATCATTTCGAGCGAGTCGGTTACGGCGGCCCCTCACCGCCTCCGGGTCGGCCCCACCGCTACCGGTTCCGGCTATTCGCCCTGGATCGGCGCCTCGACCTGCCCGCCGGCCTCTCCGCCCCCCAGCTGGGCCAGGCGATCGAGGGGCACGTTCTGGCTGTGGCTCGGCTCTGCGGCATCTATGGCCGCTGAACCGAGCCGGAATGGGGGTCGCGAGGATCGAACTCGCCTCCGGCGGATTATGAGTCCGCTGCATTCACCAGATTGCTAGACCCCCTGGGGGCCGGTTCTACCAGAGGCCCCGCACCGGTTCGGCGGTTGCGTAGCGGAAGGATCCCCCGATCGGCGGGCCCGCCTGGATCGGGGTGGCCTCGCCCACCGACGCCGGCTGAAGGCTGGAGGGGAAGGGCGTGGGCAGATCGGCGCTGCGCCAGGGGATCGGAGCGCTCTGCTCCTCCAGCAGCGCCTGATAGGTGTTCTGGATGCCGCTGGCGTCCCAGAGGATCGCCTGATCCGGAAAGCCGAAGCCCATCACCTTGCTGCCGTTGTTGCCGCCCATGGCGATGCCCAGCAGGTCGGTGACCTGGTGGGTGAGGCTGACGCCGCGGGGGAACGTGGAGCGCCAGCGGAAGGCCCGCCGGTCGACCAGCTCGCCGGTGGTCTGCACCGGACCGCAGCGGGTCACCTCCACCGGGCCGGTGGGGGTGGTGGATCCGGCCACGCCCGGCAGGGGGGCTTCCAGGGTGGTGGTGCAGATCACCGGCCCCGCCTGGGCCGCTCGCGGCCCGACCGCGCTCAGGCCCGCCGCCGCCAGGGCCAGGGTCAGCGAGGCGCCGAGCAGGGATTCGGTGGAACGCATCGTCCGGAGGCGAGAGAGGGGGAAAGGCAGGGCGGCCAGGGGGCGGATGGACGGCGCCCGGGCCGCACCCCATTGTGAACGGATTTCCGGGATCCGTCCGGACCGCAAACTAGGCGTCCGGACCCCGCCGCGCCAGGCCATGCCCGCTCCTGCTCCCGCTTCGCCGTCCGGCGCCCCATCGCTGCCCGCCACGGCGGAGGAGCGCCGCGCCGCCCTGCTCACCCTGCTGGCCGGCCGTGCCTACCGCCACGGCCGGTTCACCCTGGCCTCCGGTCGAACCAGCGATCACTACGTGAACTGCAAACCGGTGAGCCTGAGCGGCCGCGGGCTGGCCCTGCTGGCCGGCCTGATGCTGGAGCAGGTGGAGACGGAGGCCGTGGCGGTGGCAGGCCTCACCCTCGGCGCCGATCCGCTGGTGAGCGGTGTCGCCCTGGCGGCTGCCCTGGCCGGGCGGCCGCTCGACGCACTGATCGTGCGCAAGGAGGCCAAGGGCCACGGCACCGGCGCCTGGCTGGAGGGGCCCCTGCCGGAGCCCGGCAGCCGGATCACGGTGCTGGAGGACGTGGTGACCACCGGCGGCTCGTCGCTCAAGGCCGTGCGCCAGCTGCGCGAGGCCGGCTACGGGGTGGAGCGGGTGGTGACGATCGTGGATCGCCAGGAGGGCGGCCTGGAGGCGATGACAGCCGCGGGCCTGGAGCTGCGCAGCCTCTTCCTGCTGGAGGAGGTGGCCGCGGCGGCAACGGATTTGCAAGGGTGAGGCCACCGCTCGTCCTCCCCGCCCCATGACCCCCTCGTCCGCCGCCGATCCCTGGCTCTGGCAGCCGCCCCGCCCCAGCCGCTGGCAGCAGGCCGTGAGCCTGATCCGCCTGGAGGGTGCCGACACCCTGCGCTTCCTGCATGGCCAGAGCAGCCAGGACCTGGAGCGGGCCCGGCCGGGGCAGTGCCTGGCCACCTGCTGTCTCACGCCGACGGCCCGGGTGCGGGGGCTGGCGGAGGTGCTGGTGGATGGGAGCGGCGCCTGGCTGGCGATCACCGCCGGTGACGCCGCGGCGATCCATGGGGCCCTCGATCGGGTGCTGTTTCCAGCCGATCGGGTCACGCTCGGACCGGTGCAGCCCGCCCGGCTGCTGACCCCCTTCGATGGCGCCGCGGAGGGGCCGCCGCCGGGCCAGTGGCGGCCGGTCGGGCTGGATGGGGAGGGGGGCTGGGAGCTGGGCGGCCCCTGGCGCCTGCTGCTGCCGGCCGGGGTCGACCTGCCCGGCCCCCTGGCGGCCCTGCCGCCCCTGGGCGCCCTGGCGGCTGAACGCTGGCGGATCCAGCAGGGCCTGCCGGAGGCACCCGCGGAGATCAACGACGAGCTGAACCCGTTCGAGCTGGGTCTGGCCGATCGGGTGAGCCTCAGCAAGGGCTGCTACGTGGGCCAGGAGACCCTTGCCAGGCTCGCCACCTACGACGGCGTGAAGCAGCAGCTGCGCCGCTGGTGCTGGACCCCCCCCGACGGCGACCACGAGGCGGCCACCGGGCCCGCTGCGGGAGACCCGCTCTCCACGGCCGACGGCGAGCGGGGCGGTCGCATCACCACCGCCCTGGCCCTGCCCGCCGGCGAGGGACTGCCGCCCTGCTGGATCGGCCTGGCCCTGGTGCGCCGCGCGGCCCTCGACGCCACCACCCTGGAGGCCGCTGCTCCCGGCGGCCCCTCCCGCAGCCTGCGGATCTCGCGGCCGGCGGCCTTCGTGGATCCGCCGGTGGGGGTGGGCCGGGCGGCCGGAAACCCGGCCGCCTGATCGCTCAGGGGCGCCCCGCCTCGCCATCACGCTCCAGCAGCCAGCGGGCCACCGCCCAGGTGGCCAGGCCGTCGTCCTGGTTGTAGCGGAAGATGCGGCGCAGATTGTGGTGGCTGCCGCGGCCGGCGGGGGTGCCGTCGCCGCGCCACTGGCGCCACCACAGCAGGCAGCGGGCCCCATCGGCCCCCCTGCCGCTCCAGCGGAAGCCCAGCCAGCCGGCGACGGCCTTGAGCCCGTAGCTGTTCACCGGCAGAAGCCAGTGACGCCGCAGCCGCTGGTGCACGTCCACCAGCCTTCGCCGCAGCGCCGCCTGCTCCGCCTCGTCGGCCCCCTGGCGCTGGGCGAGGCGCACCAGGCCGATCGCCTCGGTCTCGCCGTAGTGGAGCACCGGCCAGTCGGCCGGCGTCGCCGCCAGCAACCGCCGCAGCCGCTGCCACAGACGGGCCTCGCCGTGCTCCTGCAGGGCCAGCAGGGGCCGGTAGCCGAAGCCGAGGCCGGCCGGCCCGGCCGCCGCCGGCCAGGGTTCGACGTCGCCGCGCTCGATCTGCAGGAAGCCGTGCAGGAAGTCGTCGCGGGCGTCGGGATCGGATTCGATGTCGTAGACGAGCACGCCCCGGGCGCGGCTGAGCTCCGGCAGGGCCGGCGACGGGTCACGGCGCACCGGAGTGCCGGCCTGCTGCACCCTGGCCTGGGCCACCAGGGCGGCGGCCACCTCGCGGTGCTGCTCTCCGTGCACCTCCAGCGCGTCGGCCAGTTCGGCGGGATCGGCGGCGGCGAGATCCGCCATGCCGCGCAGGCCCAGCTCGAGCAGCAGCTCCCGCCGCTTGCCCCCGATCCCGCTCACCTCGCTGAGGTGCCCCTGTTCGGCGGCCTCCCTGTCGCACAGCCCCCGCCAGGAGCAGAGCACGCACTTCTTGCGATCGTTCACCAGCGGCGGTGGCTGGGAGCGGGCCAGATCGTCGGCGAGGCGGGGCAGGGTGTCCTCCAGCTGACGCCGCAGGCCGGGGGTGAGGGCCAGCCGCTCCCGCTCCAGGCGGCCGCCCCGCCGGGCCACCACGAGGCCATGGGGCACAGGCCCCGCCTGCACCGGCTCCAGCAGCAGTCCCCAGTAAGCCAGCAGCAGCCGGTGTTCGCGGGTGAGATTCCGTCCCTGGCGGGCCAGCACGGGCCGGTAGGCGTGGGCACCCCAGCGGCTGGAGCCTTCGCTGCGCTGCAACAGCGGCGGGTGGGCCTCGAGCGTCAGCCCCTGAGGCCCGCGGCCCGACAGGCGCAGGCCCACCACCGCCTCGGCGCCGGCAGCGCAGGCCGCCTCGCCCCGTTCGGGACGCCGCCCCAGCAGGTTCACGAAGCAGCGCTGCTGGTCGTCGAGCTGGAGGGTGCGATGGGCCGTCCAGAGCCGCTCGGCCGGATCGCCGTGGCGATCGAGCCAGGCCCGGCGCCGGCAGCGCAGCCAGCTGCGCAGCAGCCGGTCGGTGAGCAGCCGGTCGGCGGCGACGGAGGGCATCGCCGCAGGCTACGGCGGGCGGTGGCCTGCCACCAGGCCGGCACCCGCCGCGCCCCAGCCGTGGCGCACCGCTGCTACGAGCTACCCAACGCCACCAACCCCATGAGTTCCGCCCCCCTGCCCCTGGAGCCCAGCCCGATCCAGTTCGGCACCGATGGCTGGCGGGGCATCCTCGGCGTGGACATCACGGTGGAGCGGCTTCTGCCCGTGGCGGCCGCGGCAGCGCGGGAACTGGAGCATTCCGCCCCCGAGGGTCTGGCCAGCCGCGAGGTGGTGATCGGCTACGACCGCCGCTTCCTGGCGCCCGAGCTGGCCGAGGCGATCGCCAGCGCCGTGCGGGGGGCCGATCTGGAGCCCGTGCTCACCGACACCCCGGTGCCCACCCCCGCCTGCAGCTGGGCGGTGGTGGAGCGCGGCGCCCTGGGCGCCCTGGTGATCACCGCCAGCCACAACCCGCCCGAGTGGCTGGGGCTCAAGATCAAGGGCCACTTCGGCGGATCGGTGGAGGGCGACTTCACCGCCCGGGTGGAGCGGCGGCTCGAGGCGGGCGGCATCACCGTGCCCGTGCCGGGCGACACGCCCCGCTTCGACGGCTGGGGCGGCTACCTCGACGGGCTGCGCCAGCGCGTCGACACCGCCGCCCTGGGGGAGGGCCTGGAGCGGCTGGGGCTGGCGGTGATCGTCGATCCGATGCACGGCTCCGCCGCCGGTGGCCTGCCCTCCCTGCTGGGGGCGGGAGTGCGGGAGATCCGCTCCGAGCGCGATCCCCTCTTCGGGGGGCACCCTCCCGAGCCGCTGGCGCCCTACCTGGGCGAGCTGATCGAAGCGGTGCGGGCCTCCACGGCGGCCGGCCGGCCCGCGGTGGGGATCGTGTTCGACGGCGACGGCGACCGCATCGCCGCCATCGACGAGCGGGGTCGCTACTGCAGCACCCAGCTGCTGATGCCGCTGCTGATCGATCACCTGGCCCGGGCGCGCCGCCTGCCGGGTGCCGTGATCAAGACCGTGAGCGGCTCCGACCTGATGCGGCTGGTGGCCGAGGGCCTCGGCCGGGTGGTGATCGAGAAGCCGGTGGGCTTCAAGTACATCGCCGGCGAGATGCTCAGCGGCGAGGTGCTGATCGGCGGCGAGGAGTCCGGCGGGGTGGGGTTCGGCATGCACCTGCCCGAACGCGACGCCCTCTTCGCCGCCCTGCTGGTGGTGGAGGCGCTGGTGGAGGGGGGGCTGCCGCTGGGCGAGCGGCTCGACCGGCTCCAGGCCGCCCACGGCGGCGGCGGCGCCTACGACCGCCTCGATCTGCGCCTGAAGGACATGGCCAGCCGCGAGCGGCTGGAGCGGCAGCTGGCCGAGGCCCCGCCCGCCGTGGTGGCCGGTGCCGCCGTGGAGGAGGTGATCACCACCGACGGTGTCAAGCTGCGGCTGGGCCCCAGCCACTGGCTGATGCTGCGCTTCTCCGGCACCGAACCGCTGCTGCGGCTCTACTGCGAGGCACCCAGCAGCGAGCGGGTGGCGGAGGTGCTCGGCTGGGCCCGCGCCCTGGCCGAAGCCGCCTGAACCCGATGCCCAGCCCCACCGTGCTCGTGATCGCCAGCGGCAACGCCGGCAAGCTGCGCGAGTTCAGCGCCGCCCTGGCCGAGCCCGGAGCTGGGCTGCCGCTGGCGGTGCGTCCCCAGCCGGAGGGGCTGGAGGTGGAGGAGAGCGGCACCAGCTTCGCCGCCAACGCCCGCCTCAAGGCCGAGGCGGTGGCGCTCGCCACCGGCCACTGGGCCCTGGCCGACGACTCCGGTCTCGAGGTGGAGGCGCTGGGCGGTGCGCCCGGTGTGCACTCCGCCCGCTACGCCGCCACAGATGCGGAGCGGATCGCCCGGCTGCTGCGGGAACTGGAGGGCGCCGCCGGCACCGCAGCGCCCTCGGGGCGCCGCGCCCGCTTCGTGGCGGCCCTGGCCCTGGCCGACCCTGCCGGCCGCACCCGGCTGGAGGTGGAGGGGGTGTGCGAGGGGGAGATCCTCGAAGCCACCCGCGGCGAGGGGGGCTTCGGCTACGACCCGGTGTTCCTGGTGCCGGAGGCCGGCCTCACCTTCGCCGAGATGGAGCCGGCCCTGAAGCGGCGCCTGAGCCACCGGGGCCGCGCCCTGGAGGCGCTGCTGCCCCGGCTGTGGCCCTGCCTGGCGGCGGAGCCGGACCCGGGCACCGCGCCCGACTAGGACGGAGGGGTACCTCCTGCGAGGCCCCCATGTCGAAAGCACAGCTCACCGCCTTCCTGGCGGAGGTGGAGGCCGATGCCGCCCTGCGGCTGCGGGTGGAGGCGGCCCCCGACGCCAGCGCCGTGGCGGCGATCGCCCTGGAGCGCGGCCATGTCTTCTCCCCCGCCACCCTCAGCCGCTTCCAGCGGGGCTGAACCCGTCAGGCGGCCGCCCAGCTGCCGTGCAGGCCATGGGGCAGGGCCAGGGGCAGCGGCACCACCGCGGTCTCGCTGAGATCGCGGGCATCGAGGATGACCAGGTCGCTGGCGCTGCGCGCCCCGTTCCAGACCACCACCAGCACCCAGCCGTCGTCCTCGGCGGCAGCGGGCTGGCCGTGGGCGGGCCGGCGGGGCACCATCACCGGCTCGCTCACGAAGCCGCGCGGCGCCGCGCTCCAGATCCGCCGCTCGCCCGTGACCAGATCCAGCTTCTCGATCGCCTGCAGCGGATCGTTGCCCCGTTCCCGCTCGGTGACGGCCATCCAGGCGTGGCGGGCCTTCAGACCCACCCGGGCCGGGTTCACCATGGCGAACTCGCAGCAGCGCTCCTCCAGCACCTCGCTGGACGCCGTGCCGCTGGCCAGATCGATGCGGCAGCGCTTGAGCTGGCCGACCGGAAGGCTCTCGAAGTCGACGGCGCGGAAATCCACGTCGGGGCCGATCGAGGGGAAGTCGGCGTAGACGATCGAATCGACCACCACCTGGCCCGCCTGGCCGGCGGCGGGATCCTCGAAGGCGTTGAGGTGGTGAAACACGAAGCCCTCCGGCGCCGGCACCTGGAGCGGCTTGGCCGTGGCGCCGCCATCGGCGGAGGGGCGGGGGATCAGCCAGAACTGGCCCGGCTGGCCCGGCCTGGAAGATAGGCACTGGGCCGCCCCCTTGAGGCCGAACACGAAGCCCAGCGGGTTGAACGCCATGGCGTTCTGCAGGAACACGGCCCAGCGGGGCGTGATCGCGAAGTCGTGCAGGAAGGCGAAACCCTGGAAGCTGTCACGCCGCTCGGCCAGCAGCCGGCCGCTGGCTTGGCTGCCACTGACTTCGCTGCCACTGCTGGCCTCGAACTCCATCAGCCGGATCGTGCTGGTGGGCCCGGCCTTCACGCCGAAGGTCACCATCCGGGCTGAGCCGTGATGGCCGGGATCGAAGCGGGGATGGGCACTGAAGGCCTCACCGGGCTTCAGGGTGCCGTCGAGCAGGTCGATGCCGGCGGTGTCGAGCGTGACGGGATCGAGGGCGTGGGGGGAGCTGGCTTCCCACAGGGCCAGCAGCCTGTCGCCGAGCCGCACCACGTGGGTGTTGGCGATGTTCTTGAGGCGCAGATCGAAGGCATTGGCCAGCGGCCCGCCCGGCTTCTGAGTGCCGAACACGCCCCGGTAGAGCACCGTGCCCGCCGCTTCCTCGGCCAGCCAGCCCGCAGTGCGCACGAAGCGGTTGGTGAGCGTGGCGCCACCGCGCTCGAAGCGCAGGGCGGTGATCATGCCGTCGCCATCGAAGGGGTGATGCACCCAGCGGCCGCCGCGTTCCAGCCGGCCGGGTCCATTGCGGTAGAGGGTGCCGCTGAGTTCGGGGGGAATGCTGCCGCTGGCGGCCTCCAGGGGCACGGCGGTGAGTTCGGTGCCGACGTTGCGGAAGGCACTGGCCCAGTCGGCCCGGTCGTAGGCGGCAGGTTCGCCGGCCGCCGCGGAGGCGCTCTGACGGCTCGGGGCGAGGGTCATCGGATCGTTGCGGTTGGGATGAGCGGCCGGCATACGCCGCCTGAGAACCCCATCATCACGTAACGGAGTGTGAAGTGAGGGGGCTAGTCCCGCCCGCCCGCCTGCTCCAGCACGCCCTTGCTGCTCGGCACCGAGCCACCGCGGCGCGGGTCGGGTTCCACCGCCTGGCGCAGGGCCCGTGCGAAGGCCTTGAAGCAGGCCTCCACGATGTGATGAGAATTCAGCCCGTCGAGCTGGCGGATGTGCAGGGTGAGCCCGCTGTTGTTCACCACCGCCACGAAGAACTCACGCACCAGCTCGGTGTCGTAGGTGCCGATGCGCTGGCCGGGGATCGTCAGTCCGTAGCTGAGGTGGGGCCGGCCGGAGCAGTCGAGCGCTACCTGCACCAGCGCCTCGTCGAGCGGGGCAAGGAAGTGCCCGAAGCGGTGGATGCCGCGCCGCTCCCCCAGCGCCTGCGCCAGCGCCTGCCCCAGCGCGATGCCCACGTCCTCGTTGGTGTGGTGGTCGTCGATGTGCAGGTCGCCCGACGCGTCGATCTCCAGATCGAGCAGGCCATGGCTGGCCAGCTGGTGGAGCATGTGGTCGAGGAAGGGAACCCCCGTGCTCACCCGGCAGTGGCCGCTGCCGTCGAGGTTCAGCTTGACGCGCACATCGGTTTCACCGGTGACGCGGTGGATGGCGCCGGTGCGGTCGGAACTGGAGGTCACGAGCGACGGCCGCGGACTGTCCCAATCATGCCCAAACGAACGGAGTCGATCGGGGGACAATCCGCAGCTGCGCCGTCCAGGCCCGCTGCCCTCGCCCCCATGACCGATTCACCGCAGCAGGTGCTCGACGAACTCCGCCAGGGCCATCGGCGCTTCCTCGACGGCCGCTCCATCCATCCCCACACCAGCCGGGAGCGGATGCTCGAGGTGGAAGACGGCCAGCACCCCACGGCGGCCGTGCTGGGCTGCGCCGATTCCCGCGTGCCGGTGGAGCTGCTCTTCGACACCGGCTTCGGCGATCTGTTCGTGGTGCGCAATGCCGGCACGATGGCCACCACCGCCGCGATCGCCTCGCTGGAGTACGCCGTGGGGCACCTGGGGGTGCCGGTGATCGTGGTGCTCGGCCATGAGCGCTGCGGCGCGGTGGAGGCGGTGTTCAACCCGCGGCTCCGGCTCACGCCCAGCCTCGCCCAGGTGGTCGGTCAGCTGCGGATGGAGCTGTTCGAGCTCGGGGCCCAGGAGAATCTGGAGCTGGCCTGCCGCCATCACACCCTCAACGCCGCCCGCAACCTGGTGGATTCCAGCGTGCTCCTCACCGACCACCTGCGGGAAGGCCGGCTCCAGGTGGAGGCCGCCTACTACAACCTCCACACCACCACGATCGACTGGATGGGCACGGTGATGCCGATGCGGTTCAGCCTGGCGTGAGGGTCACATCCCGGTGATGCAGTAGCCGGCATCCACGTAGATCACCTGGCCGGTGATGCCCGAGGCCAGAGGGCTCGCCAGGAAGGCGGCCGTGCTGCCCACTTCCTCCTGGGTCACGGTGCGGCGCAGGGGGGCCTTCTCCTCCACGTTGTGGATCATCTCAAGGATGCCGCCGATGGCCGAGCTGGCCAGGGTGCGGATCGGCCCGGCGCTGATGGCGTTCACCCTCACCTGCTTCTGGGGTCCCAGTTCAGCCGCCAGGTAGCGCACGCTCGCCTCGAGAGCGGCCTTGGCCACGCCCATCACGTTGTAGTTGGGGATGGCCCGCTCGGCCCCCAGATAGCTCAGCGTGATCACGCTCGCCCCGTCGTTGAACAGCGGCTTGGCGTGGCGGCAGAGCGGTGCCAGCGAGTAGGCGCTCACCTCCAGGGCGCGGGCAAAGCCCTCGGGACTGATGGCGGAAAAATCCCCCACCAGTTCCTCCTTGCCGGCGAAGGCCAGGCAGTGCACCAGCACGTCGATCGAGCCCCACTGCTCGCCGATCCGGGTGAACACCGCCGCAATCTGGGCCGGGTCCTGCACGTTGAGCGGCTCGAACAGGGTGGGGTTCAGCGGTGCGGTGAGCTCGCGCACCTTCGCCTCAAAGCGGCCCTTCTCATCGGGCAGATAGGTGATCCCCAGCTCGCAGCCGGCGGCCGCCAGCTGCTGGGCGATGCCCCAGGCGATCGAGCGGTTGTTGGCGATGCCCGTCACCAGGGCCTTCTTGCCGCGCAGATCCAGGAGCATCGCCATCGGTCGCAATCGGCCGATTCTCCCGCAGCGGGCGCTGGGCCCTGGCGCCTCACGCCGAGCCAAGCTGGACGCCGTGGGGCGGGAAGCGCCGGCCGTGCGGCAGAGGAAGCAGTGGGGCGGCTGATCGCACCGACCGGCGTGAGGCTGCAACCCCGGCTGTGGCTGGGCTCGCCCGCCGCCAGCGGCCAGGGGACGCTCTGGCTGGTCGACCGCCGCCGCCTGCCGCCGCCGCCTCGCCCCGCCCTGCTGGCCCTCCTGGAACCCCAGGAGCGGGCTCGCCTCGAGCGGCTGCTCCGGCCCGACGACCGCGACCGCTTCCTGCTGGGCCGGGCGGTGCTGCGGCTGCTGCTGGCCGCGGAGCTTGCCGTGCCGCCCGCTGGGCTGCGCTTCGG